>JBJEBR010000038.1:0-44170 GCA_051870255.1 Candidatus Cryptobacteroides sp. | reverse complement strand
AATCCAATCCTGCAGTCCTGGAAGAGGGCAGGAGGCAGCTTGCAAGGGTGATCCGCGAGTGCAGGAACGAAACGGACGGCCATTGTAAAGGCGTATTCTACTGGGAGCCTGAGTGCAAGCCGTCCCAGTACAAGCTCGGAGCCTTCACCGAGGACGGACATCCTACAGTGATAATGGATGCCTTCACGGATTGGGAGGAATAAGATTTCATTGAACGAAGTATGTTTTCTCACAATTTTTGTTAAATTCGCAAGATTGTAAAAACGAAAAACCAATGGCAGGTTTGTCAGGACATATTTCCCAGATCATCGGCCCTGTGGTCGATGTCCATTTTGATTTGACGGACGGTTCCCACGACCTTCTGCCCTCCATCCATGAAGCATTGACGGTAACCAGGCGAGACGGACGCATCCTTGTCCTCGAGGTGCAGCAGCACATAGGCGAGGATACCGTGCGCACCGTGGCGATGGACTCCACCGACGGTCTCCAGAGAGGCCTGGAAGCCATATGTACCGGAGGACCGGTTTCGATGCCGGTAGGTGAGCAGATCAGGGGCCGTGTGATGAATGTCGTAGGAGAGGCCATAGACGGCATGAGGACCCTCGACATGGAGGGGGCATTCCCGATTCACAGGGAACCTCCTAAATTCGAGGACCTTGCCACCTCGCAGGAAGTCCTCTATACGGGCATAAAGGTGATAGACCTTCTCGAACCGTATCTGAAAGGCGGAAAAATCGGCCTTTTCGGAGGTGCCGGAGTAGGTAAGACCGTGCTCATCAAGGAACTGATAAACAATATCGCCAAGAAACACAACGGTTTTTCCGTGTTCGCCGGTGTCGGAGAGCGCACCCGTGAGGGCAACGACCTTCTAAGGGAGATGATCGAGTCAGGAGTAATCCGCTATGGCGAGGAATTCCAGAAAAGCATGGAACAGGGACAGTGGGACCTGTCCAAGGTGGATTACGACGAAGTGCCCAAGTCGCAGGTCGCAATGGTGTTCGGACAGATGAACGAACCTCCTGGAGCACGTTCCAGCGTCGCCCTTTCCGGACTTACGCTTGCGGAGTCTTTCAGGGACAACACGTCCTCTGACGGCCCGAAGGACATACTTTTCTTCATAGACAACATTTTCAGGTTCACCCAGGCGGGTTCCGAGGTTTCCGCACTTCTTGGCAGGATGCCGTCGGCGGTGGGCTATCAGCCTACCCTCGCGACTGAGATGGGCCAGATGCAGGAGAGGATCACATCCACCAAGAATGGTTCCATCACATCCGTCCAGGCAGTATATGTGCCTGCGGACGACCTTACTGACCCGGCTCCAGCCACCACGTTCAGCCATCTCGATGCCACGACGGTGCTCAGCAGGAAAATCACCGAACTTGGAATATATCCGGCGGTGGACCCTCTCGAATCCACCTCTCGGATCCTCGACCCGAACATCGTGGGTGAGGACCACTACAACACTGCGCAGAGAGTCAAGCAGATACTCCAGCGCAACAAGGAACTTCAGGACATAATATCCATCCTCGGCATGGATGAACTCTCCGACGAGGACAGGCTCACTGTGAACAGGGCGCGCAAGGTGCAGCGTTTCCTGTCCCAGCCTTTCGCCGTGGCCGAGCAGTTCACCGGAGTGCCGGGCGTGATGGTTTCCATCGAGGATACCGTTCGCGGCTTCAAGATGATTCTGGACGGCGAGGTGGATGACATCCCGGAGCAGGCCTTCCTGAATGTCGGCACCATCGAGGATGCCATCAGGAAAGGCGAGGAGATAATCGCGGCGGCAGGAGGCGCCCAGACCAGGTAGATGGGTCGTCCCGACATCATATCGCTTACCATCCTCTCTCCGGAGAGAACCGTCCTGGAGACCACCGTCTCGCAGGTGGAGCTGCCAGGGGTGAAGGGCCGTTTCACCGTGCTCAGGAATCATGCGCCCCTGATTTCCTCCCTTGCGGAAGGGAAGGTGGCCTATGTGTCGGAAGGTGTGATGGCGTCAGTGGACATCTTGTCGGGTTTCGTGGAGATAAATGACAATGTCGTGACGGTTTGTGCGGAGGTGGGCAGATGAAAAGGTATATGCTGATATTCTTGCTTGCGGTCATCCCTTCTCTGGCCTGCCTTGCATCGGAGACGGTGCAGCAGGAAGAGGCAACTCTTCATGCAGACTCCGCTGCAGAGTCGTCTGAAGACGGGAAGGTCGATGTGGCGTCGATTCTTTTCGGCCATATCGGGGATTCATACGGATGGCATGTCACGGATTGGAACGGCAGGCACATATCGATACCGCTTCCTTGCATTGTCCGTAGCAGCACCGGCTGGCATGTGTTCAGTTCCTCACGCATAGGGCACGGGCATGAATATGAAGGTATGTTCGTGGCCGAGGAGGGAAGATACAAGGACAAGATCGTAGAGATAGGGGAAGACGGTTCATATGTCCGTCCTTTCGACATATCGATAACAAAGAATGTCTGTTCGCTGATTATCAGTGCAATAATATTGCTGACACTCGTGCTGTGCAGCGCGAGATGGTACAGGAGGCATGATGCGGAGAATGAAGCCCCTTCAGGTATTGCAAAGTTGATGGAGCCGCTGATCGTGGAAATCAACGATTCGCTTGTGAAGGCCAATGTGGGCAAGGACTATCGGAAATATTCACCATATCTCCTGACTGCATTCTTCTTCATCCTGCTGAACAACCTGCTGGGAATAGTGCCGTTCTTCCCAGGTGGGGCCAATGTGACGGGAAACATAGCGGTCACCCTTGTCCTCGCCCTGTGTACATTCGTGGCAGTCAATCTGTTCGGCAACAGGCATTATTGGAAGGACATATTGTGGCCGGATGTCCCTATTTTCCTGAAATTCCCTATACCTCTGATGCAGATCATAGAGATATTCGGAATGTTTACCAAGCCTTTCTCATTGATGGTCAGGCTTTTTGCCAATATCCTCGCAGGACACGCGATGATTCTCGGACTGGTCAGCGTCATATTCGTGACGGCCAAGATGGGTCCGGTGATATGTGGCTCGATGACGGCGGTGACAATGCTGTTCGGTGTCTTCATGGACTGTCTCGAACTTCTGGTGGCCTTCATCCAGGCCTATGTGTTCACGATGCTTTCGGCCGTGTTCATCGGCATGTCGAGGGAGGAGGCTCATTGACAAGATGATTATAAACTTAAAACAATAAGGATTATGTTACTCTCAACTGTTATTCTTCAAACTGCGGCAGCCGCAGTCATCGGCAAGGCCGCCGGAGCAATCGGTGCTGCAATAGCTGCGATAGCCGCTGCATTTGGTATCGGAAAAATCGGTTCTTCCGCAATGGAGGCAATCGCCCGTCAGCCGGAATCCGCAGGCAATATCCGTACTGCGATGATTATCATCGGAGCTCTCGTGGAGGGAGCCTGCCTGTTCGCAATCATCGCCTGCCTGATGGCAATCGTACTCTAAACAGGTAATCTATGAACTTGTTGTTGCCCGATACCGGTCTCCTTTTCTGGATGACCGTCATCTTTGCCATCGTCTTCTTCATCCTGGCGAAGTTCGGATTCCCTGTCATCACGGGGATGGTGGACAAGCGGACGAAGAAAATCGATGACGCCCTCGAAGCTGCAAGGCAGGCGGATGAAAAGCTCGCCTCGCTCACCAGGGAGCATGAGGAGATGATAACCCGCACCAATGCGGAATGTGCCCGTCTGCTTCAGGATGCGGCTCAGGAGAGGGACAGGATGGTGGAGCAGGCAAGACAGCAGGCAAAGGAGGAGGCCGACAGAATCGTGGCCGAGGCCCGTGTCAGGATAGAGTCGGAGAAAGAGGCAGCCATGAAGGAAATCCGCAAGGAAGTCGCTTCCGTCTCCCTCACGATTGCGGAGTCCATCGTAAGGAAGGAACTTTCCTCCGATGCCGCCCAGCGTCGTCTCGCTGACGAACTCTTCGACCAGGCCAGGAACCAGTCAGTGAAGTCATAGCCATGAACGAAGGAACGATAGCGTCAAGATATGCCAAGGCTCTTCTGGAGTTCGCCAAGCAGGAAGGCGTAGGGGAGGAAGTATATTCCCAGGCCTGTGTCCTCTTGCGGGCGATGGAGGATGTGCCTCTTCTGCGGGATGTCCTCACAAGGCGCAAGGACCTTGCCCCGCAAAGGCGCAGGGAGGTGCTTGCCACGGCTCTCGGCTGCACTCCGGTGCCGGCTCTTGACCGCTTCGTGTCCCTGTTGGAGACCAATTCCCGGATGGAGTTTTTCGACCGTATGCTATGGTCCTTCATCCTTCAGTACCGCAAGGCGAACAATATCAAGGTGGGACATCTGGTCACCGCCTTCGATGCTTCGGACCTGAAGGAGAGGATGGAGAAGGAGTTTGCCGCGAGGACGGGGGCGGATGTGCGCATTGAGGCGCGTCAGGACCCCGACATCATAGGCGGCTTCATCTTCGACATGGACGGAAGGATGATGGACGCGAGCGTCCGCTCCCGCCTGATGCTGTTGCGCAAGGAATTGATTGAGACGGACAAACGTATAATCTGATGTCCGTCCGTGTAAATTGAATTAACGGATTCAGGCCTCACGGCTTGAGCAATGAACAATTTGAATGTCTATGGATCAGATTCGTCCAAGTGAAATATCGGAAGTTCTGTTGAACCAGCTGAAGGGGATGGATACCGACCTCAGGTATGAGGAGGTCGGGAATGTGCTTCAGGTAAGCGACGGAGTCGTGAGGATCTACGGTCTGCTGAATGCAGAGGCCAATGAGTTGCTTGAATTTGACAACGGCGTGATGGCTGTCGTGATGAACCTTGAAGAGGACAATGTCGGTGCCGTGCTTCTCGGCCCTACCGATATGGTCAAGGAAGGGATGCTGGTGCGCAGGACAGGCCGTATCGCATCTATCAATGTGGGTGAAAGCATGGTCGGCAGGGTGGTGAATCCACTCGGCGAGCCACTTGACGGCAAAGGCAGGATAGGTGGCGAACTTGTGCAGATGCCTCTTGAAAGGAAGGCTCCGGGAGTGATTTTCCGTCAGCCTGTGACTGAACCTCTTCAGACGGGCATAAAGTCCATAGATGCGATGATTCCTATCGGAAGGGGCCAGAGGGAGCTTATCATCGGTGACCGTCAGACAGGAAAGACAGCCATAGCGATAGACACCATCATCAACCAGAGGGATTCATATCTCAAGGGAGATCCGGTATATTGCATTTATGTGGCAATCGGTCAGAAAGGTTCTACCGTCGCGAACATAGTCAACACCCTTTCCGAAAAGGGTGCGATGGACTATACCATCGTGGTGGCTGCAACTGCCGCCGATCCGGCTGCACTCCAGTATTATGCCCCGTTCGCAGGAGCTGCCATCGGGGAGTATTTCAGGGATACGGGCCGTCATGCCCTTGTCGTGTATGACGACCTTTCCAAGCAGGCTGTGGCATATCGTGAGGTTTCCCTGATACTTCGCCGTCCTTCTGGAAGGGAGGCATATCCTGGCGATATCTTCTACCTTCATTCCAGATTGCTAGAAAGGGCTGCCAAGATTATCAGCCAGCAGGAGGTCGCAGAGAGGATGAACGACCTTCCGGAGTCGCTGAAGGGCAAGGTGAAGGCCGGAGGTTCGCTGACGGCGCTGCCAATAATCGAGACTCAGGCCTCAGATGTGTCCGCATATATCCCGACAAATGTCATTTCAATTACTGACGGACAGATTTTCCTTGAATCCGACCTGTTCAACCAGGGATTCCGCCCTGCGGTGAATGTGGGTATATCAGTATCCCGCGTCGGAGGAAGCGCCCAGAAGAAGAGCATGAAGAAGGTAGCCGGTACGCTGAAAATCGACCAGGCTCAGTACCGCGAACTGGAGGCGTTCTCCAAGTTCAGCAGCGATCTCGACCCTGTGACCGCCCTCGCCCTTGACAAGGGAAGGAAGAACAACAAGCTCCTTGTCCAGCCTCAGTATTCTCCGATGCCGGTAGGAGAGCAGGTCGCCGTGCTTTATTGCGGCACAAGGGGGCTTCTGAAGGACCTGCCTATAGAGCTGGTGGATGATTTCCAGACGGCTTTCCTGAGCAAGCTCAGGGCTTTCCGTCAGAAGGATGTGATCGAACCTCTGTCCCAAGGCAGCACGGATCCGGCCATATTCGGAATCATAGAGAAGGAGGCTGCGTCGATAGTGAATGGTTTGAGAGGTTGCTAAAGTGGATTTCCGATGTCGTCATTGAAGGAAATAAAAACACGGCTCGCTTCCGTAAAGAATACGCTGAAGATCACTTCCGCAATGAAGATGGTGGCTTCAGCAAAGTTGCGCAAGGCCCAGGCCGCCATAAGCGGCAAGCTGCCGTATGAACGACAGCTCCACCATATCCTTGCGGGGATGCTCCGTGACGATGACCTGAACAAGGCGCTTCACGAGGAGCTCGGCTTCGGAAATTCCTCGGATTCTGCTCCTGTCCTCCAGGATCTGACTCCTGACGCCTTGCCGGATAAGGATACTGTTGGTCGTGTTGCCATTGTGGCGTTTTCTTCCAATTCCTCCCTTTGCGGAGCCTTCAATGCCAATGTCATAAGGAAGTTCCAGGAAACATTGTCCCTGTTGAGGGCCCGGGGGTTCTCGGATGATGACATCGATGTATATGCGGTTGGCCGCAAGATGGCGGAGTCCGTTAAAAAGGCAGGCTTGTCTTTGGCTGGTGATTATCAGACTATTGCCGACAAACCTTCCTATGACGATGCCGTGGACCTTGCCTCGATGCTTGTGGACAGCTTTGCTTCGGGCGAAGTCGGGCAAGTGATCCTTGTTTACAGCCATTTCAATTCTGCCGCTTCCCAGGTCCCGGTGAGGGAGAACTATCTGCCTCTGTCCCTGCAGGAGGAAGAGGATGACGCCGAGCCGGTTGACTATATCCTGGAGCCGGACCCTATGTCTTTGGTGAAGGCTCTCCTTCCGCAGGTGCTGATGATGAAAATCTACACGGTCCTCCTCGATGCGAACGCCTCGGAACATGCAGCGAGGACCGTGGCCATGCAGGTCGCCTCGGACAATGCCAAGGACCTCATTTCGGACCTCACCTTGGCATACAACAAAGGCCGCCAGAGCGAAATCACGGCGGAAATCCTCGATTTGATAGGAGGCTCGATGAATTGAGGATGACTGAAAACCTGGCTTCCAGTCATCCTCAATCGTCTGTTTTAAAAACAAAAGGTCACATCCGTGACCTTTGTCGTTTCAGGAATAATCCCTTTTATTTTGCATCCATTGCCTGGCAGGCAGTGATGGCGACCATCTTGTAGATGTCGTCAACGGAGCAGCCGCGGCTGAGGTCGTTCACCGGACGGGCGATACCCTGGAGGATAGGACCGATTGCGTCTGCGTTGCCGAGTCTCTGTACGAGCTTGTAGCCGATGTTGCCCACTTCGAGGTTCGGTGCGATGAGCACATTGGCCTTTCCTGCAATCTCAGAGCCCGGGGCTTTCTTCTGGCCTACGGACGGAACGAGGGCAGCGTCTGCCTGGAGTTCGCCGTCAATCTTCAGGTCAGGTTCCATCTCCTTTGCGAGTTTGGTCGCCTCGACCACCTTGTCCACAACTTCATGTTTTGCGGAACCTTTCGTAGAGAATGAAAGCATTGCCACGCGAGGGTCTTCGAATCCTGCCACGCTCTTTGCCGTCCTTGCCGTGCAGACAGCAATCTGTGCGAGCTGTGCTGCGTCTGGCATCGGTGTGACAGCGATGTCACCCATCACGAGGACTCCTTCTTCACCGTACTGCGGAGTCTTGGTTATCAGGAGCATGGCGCCGCTGACGCAGCTGATGCCCGGAGCGCATTTGATGATCTGAAGGGCTGGACGGAGGGTGTCTCCCGTGGTGGAGAGGGCGCCGCTTATCTGGCCGTCGGCGTCTCCGCTCTTGATGATGAGGCATCCGAAGTAGAGAGGGTTCTTCAGCACCGTCTCGCGTGCGACTTCGATTGTCATGCCTTTTTTCTGGCGGAGCTGAAAGAGGAGCTGTGCATATTCCTCGGTCTTTTCGCTTGTCTCTGGGTCGATGATTGTCGCCTTGTCGATGTGCTGGAGGCCGAGTTCTGCAGCATATGCAAGGATTTTCTCACGGTTTCCGATGAGGATGATGTCTGCGAGGCCGTCCCTGAGAGCCTGGTCCGCTGCTGTGATGGTGCGCTCCTCGAAAGACTCCGGGAGCACGATGCGCTGCCTGTTTGACTTGGCCCGCGCGATGATGTTGTCAATAAGTGCCATTATGTGTTTGTTTTACGGTTTCGGTTAACTTTACAAAGATATGAAATATCGCTGATAATTCGTATCATATGGTCAGGTTTCGTATATGTGACATGATGGTTACATGAAAACATATTTGAGAATGAAAATGACGGCCAATACATACATGCCCGGAGTAAGTTTCCGGGATTTCCCGACAATCAGGTTGAGGACCACGTAGCTGATGACTCCAAGCAAGATTCCGTCAGCAATAGAGTATGCAAGAGGCATGATGGCAATTGTAATGAAGGCCGGTATCGCTTCCGAAAGGTCATCGACGGGGAGTTCCTTGACTCCGCTGAACATCATCGTACCTACTATGATGAGTATCGGAGCGGTAGCTGCGGAAGGTATTGCGAGGAATACGGGCGAGAAGAAAAGCGAGGCAGCGAAACAGATGGCAATTGTAAGGGATGTAAGTCCAGTCTTGCCGCCCTGGAGTGCCCCAGAGGTGCTTTCGATGAATGTACAGGCGGCAGAGGTCCCGCAAAGACCGGAGGTGATTGTGCCTATGGAGTCTGCGATGAATAGTCGCTTTATGCCCGGTACTTTCCCGTTGCCGTCAGTAATGCCGGTCTTCAGACACACTCCCAAGGCTGAGCCTGTCAGACAGAAAAGGTCGATGCAGAGGAATGAGAGCACGGTTACAAGCATGTCGGTTGACAGAATACTGTCGAATTCAAACTTGCAGAAAATCGGAGAGAGGCTCTCCGGTGTGGAAATAACTCCCTGGAATTGGGTTATACCCATAGGAATGCCGATAGTGGTGGTGACCAGAATCCCCAGTAGCATACCTCCTTTCACATTGAGTATCACAAGAGTGGCTGTGACTATCAGTCCAAGCATTGTCAGCAGGGCATTATTGTGTGACAGATCTCCCAAACGTACCAGAGTGGAGCTGTCATGGACAATAATACCGGCATTCTGCAGCCCTACAAATGCTATGAAAAGTCCTATGCCTATGCTTATGGATTTCTTGATTGTATCCGGTATGGAGTTTACCAAGGCTTCCCTGAGATTCGTAAGGGTGAGGGTGAGCAGAATGAAGCCTTCGAGCAGGACAGCCGTGAGTGCGAACTGCCAGCTGTGCCCCATGCCGAGGCATACGGTGAAGACGAAGAATGCGTTGGGGCCCATTCCCGGGGCAATCCCGAACGGCATCTTGGCTAAAAATGCCACCAGCAAGGTGCTTATAAGCGCAACAATCGCAGTCGCCGTGAACACGGCCCCCCGAGGCATCCCATCTATCACCGAGAACATCCCTGGATTGACGGCAAGTATGTATGACATGGTCAGGAACGATGTTATTCCTGCCAATATTTCAGTCCTGGCCTCATGCCTTCCCTTCTCGAATCCGAACAACCTGTACAATATATTTTTCTGCATATAAAACCAATACAAAACAGATGCAATTTATCAAAAAATCGACAAATTGCATCCATCCTTCCAGAAAACTTCAGTTTCGAAAGGTTATAAAATCTTCTTGTATTCCACAGGGAGGACTTTGATGAATTGGCGGGCATAGAGGTCCCAGTCGGCTATCATCCTTGCGGCGAGGGAACTTCCGGTATATTTGTAATGAGCCTGGATCATGTTGAATACCTCGTCCCGGTCGCTCCTGTCTTCGAGCAGGGAAAGCTCCACCATGTCCATGTTGCAATAGAAATCGAAGTTGCCGTCAGGATTCCATATATAGGCAATGCCTCCGCTCATACCGGCTGCGAAGTTCCTGCCCGTCTTTCCGAGGACCACGACCCTTCCTCCGGTCATGTATTCGCAGCAATGGTCTCCCACGCCTTCCACTACCGCGGAGGCTCCGCTGTTGCGGACGCAGAATCTCTCTCCGACCTGGCCGTTGATGTACATCTGTCCCGAAGTCGCACCATAGCCTATGGTGTTTCCGGCTATTATGTTGTCTTCGGCGTTGAAATCGGATTCCGGGTCAGGGGTGACGATGATCTTTCCGCCAGAGAGGCCTTTGCCCATATAGTCGTTGGCATCTCCTTCGAGCCTGAATGTCATGCCATTGCACAGGAATGCCCCGAAACTCTGGCCTGCGGAACCGCTGAAACGGACATTGATGCAGTCTTCCGGAAGTCCCTTGCCGCCGTACAGTTGGGTTATGTGTCCGCTTATCATCGCGCCTACGCTCCTGTCCGTGTTGAGGATCGGCACTCCGATGCTCACCTTGCGGCCAGCCTTTATGGCAGGCTCTATCATTGACATCAGTTCCCTGTCCTTGATTTCGTCGATTTTGTGCTCCTGGGCCGTGGTGAAGACTCTGTCGTTGCCCTTTGCCTCTTCCGGGATGTAGAGTACCCTGTCGAGTGACACCTTATTGGCCTTTGCGCCCTCCGAATAGTTTCTCTTGTGGAGCAGGTCGGCCCTTCCTATGACTTCCTGAAGCGTCCTGTAACCCATAAGGGCCAGGTATTCGCGGATATGGCGTGCAAGGAACCTGAAATAGTTGACAATGTGTTCCGGCTTTCCGGCGAACTTGGCACGCAGGTCCGGATTCTGTGTGGCTATGCCGACAGGGCAGGTGTTGGTGGTGCATTTGCGGCACATCACGCATCCCATCGCAATCATCGGGGCGGTACCGAAACCGAATTCCTCCGCTCCGAGCAGGGCCATGAAAAGCACATCGCGTGCGGATTTCAGGCCGCCGTCCACCTGGAGCCTGACCTTGCCTCGCAGATTGTTCACGACGAGGGTCTGCTGGATCTGGGCGAGCCCGGTCTCGGCAGGGCTTCCCGCATGCTTGACAGAACTTGCAGGGCTTGCCCCGGTGCCTCCGTCTCCGCCGCTTATGAGGATAACATCGGCCTTGGCCTTGGTTACACCCGCCGCGATGGTACCTACGCCGGCTTCGGAAACGAGCTTCACGCTTATGCGGGCCTTGCTGTTTACATTCTTCAGGTCATAGATGAGCTGGGCGAGGTCCTCGATGGAATAGATGTCGTGATGAGGCGGAGGCGAGATGAGGGTGATGCCTGGAATCGAATGCCTGGTCTTGGCTATCAGCTCATTGACCTTGAATCCCGGGAGTTGTCCGCCTTCGCCCGGCTTTGCTCCCTGCGCCACCTTTATCTGAATTTCGTCAGCATTGACAAGATACCAGGTATCTACTCCGAAACGGCCTGAGGCCACCTGCTTGACGGCGCTTCTGGTCGATGTCCCGTCAGGCCGGGGGGCATATCTGTCAGGGTCTTCTCCGCCTTCTCCGGTATTGCTCTGGCCTCCGAAGCTGTTCATCGCGATGGCGATGGTCTCGTGGGCCTCCTTGCTGATCGCACCGAATGAGATCGCCTCTGTCACGAAGCGCTTCATTATGCTTTCCTCGCTCTCGACTTCATCTATGGAGATGCTTTCCCTGTCGCTTTCAATCTCCATCAGATCGCGCAGATACATCGGCGTCTCCCTGTTCTCCGCCGCGACGCAGAACTCCTTGAAGGTGCCCCAGTCGTTTTCCCTGACGGCTTTCTGAAGCAGTTTCACCCTGCGAGGGTCCCAGCCGTGCAGCTCTCCGTCCTTCCGGTACGCGTACAGCCCAAGGTCCTCAGGGGCGGCATCACGGCCTTCGGCGGAGCCGAAGGCGGCGCGGTGCGCCGCGAGGACATCGCCCGCGATGTCCTCCATCGTGATGCCTTCTATCTGGGAGATTCCGCCTCCCATATATTTGTCAAGGACTGAGGAACTTACGCCGAGGTTCTCGAAGAGAGCGGCACCTCGGTAGCTTCGTATCGTGGAGATTCCCATCTTGGAGAGAATCTTCAGCATTCCTTTGTTGATGGCATCGACATAATGCTCCTGCGCTGCCGGATAGTCGAGCTGGATGGCCTTGTCGTCCACGAGCTTGCCGAGGATGGCGAAGGCCATGTACGGGTTCACGGCGCTTGCCCCGTATCCGATCAGCAAGGCGACGTGCATCACCTCGCACACTTCCGCGGACTCCACGACTACGGCGGTCTGAGCCCTTTTCATGCAATGGATGAGGTGATGATGTACCGCAGCCATTGCAAGCAGGGACGGAATTGGTGCATGCTTTTCATCCACATTCCTGTCGCTGATTATGATGTAGTTGTAGCCCGCATCTACGGCCTTTGCCGCACTTTTGCAGAGATTGGCTACTGCCGCCTCCATGGCTTTCTCCCCGCCTTCCGCCTCAAAGAGCATAGGCAGGGTGATGGTGCGGAATCCCTTGTACCTCAGGTTCCTGAGCGTTTCCAGTTCTCCGTTCGAGAGAATCGGCGAACTGAGTTTCACGACTTTGCAAAGTTCCGGAGAAGGGTTGAGGATGTTCCCCTTGACTGCCCCGATGTAGCTTGTGAGCGACATCACCGAGGTCTCCCTCATCGGGTCAATCGGCGGGTTGGTCACCTGGGCGAATTTCTGCTTGAAGTAGTTGAAGAAACGCTGCGGCTTGTTGGAAAGGACTGCGAGAGGTGTGTCGTCACCCATGGCGTACAGAGGCTCGGAGCTGTTCACTGCCATCGGCACGATTATCCTGTCGATGTCCTCCTTGCTGTACCTGAATGCCTTCAGCAGCTTCTCGTATTCCGGCACGGCGTGTTCTTCCTTCCTGCCGCTGCGGATGTCCTTGAGGACTATCCTGTTGGCGTGGAGCCATTCGGAATACGGGTGTGCGTCAGCAAGGGTGGCCTTGATTTCATCGTTCCTGATGATCTTGCCCTTGTGCGTGTCCACCATCAGGATCTTGCCTGGATAGAGCCTTCCTTTGGAGGCTATGTCCTTCGGGTCAACCCCGCAGACTCCTGTTTCGGACGCCATCACCAGCATTCCGCTCTTGGTGATGAAGTATCGGCACGGACGCAGGCCGTTCCTGTCGAGCATACCTCCTGCATACCGTCCGTCGGAGAACATTATGGTTGCCGGCCCGTCCCACGGCTCGTTGAATATGGAATGGTATTCATAGAAGCATTTCAGCTTGTGGTTCAACGGATTACCCTCCTTGTAACTCTCTGGTATGAGCATCGAGAGGGTGTGCGGAATGGACTGCCCCGTCCTTGTGAAGAATTCAAGGATGTTGTCGAAAGAGGCGCTGTCGCTCATTCCCGGTTCGAGGATCGGGCTGATGTTGTCGGTGATTTTTCCGAGGTTGTCCGTGCTCAGAAGGGCCTCCCTCGACTTTACCCAGAGCCTGTTGCCCCTGATTGTGTTGATCTCTCCGTTGTGTCCTATCATCCTGAACGGCTGGGCGAGGCTCCAAGTGGGGAATGTGTTGGTGGAGAACCTTGAATGGACGAGGGCGATGGCGCTCGTGAAATATCTGTCTGTCAGGTCGGGGAAATAATCGCGCAGCTGGAGGGAGGTCAGCATGCCCTTGTACACCATTGTCCTCGTAGAGAGGCTGGCGAAATAGCAGCTGCCCTTGTCGCTGATGGATGATGCCGTGACCTTGTGTTCGACGGCTTTCCTCACTAAGTACAGTTTGTCTTCGAGGATTTTCTGGTCATCGCAGCCCACGATGAAAAGCTGACGGATTTCAGGCTCGGTAGCCCTTGCCATCTCGCCGAGGATGTCGCTGTTTACAGGGACCTGACGGCTGTGCATCACGGACAGTCCGTTTGCCTCTACACATTCGTTGATTATTTCCGTGAATCGTTGATTGTCCCTCCTCTCTTTCGGGAAGAAGACCATGCCGACGCCGTAACGCCCTTTTTCCGGGACAGGTATCCCGTGCAGGAGGATGAATTCGTGGGGAATCTGGACCATTATGCCGGCCCCGTCTCCGGTTTTCCGGTCCCCGCCTTCAGCGCCCCTGTGGGCCATGTTCTCAAGTACGGTGAGACCTTTTTCGATGATATCGTGATATTTGCTGCCGTTGATGTTCACGACCAGACCTACGCCGCAGGCATCGTGCTCATATTCTGGGGAGTAGAGACCGCGCGCCTGAAAAGTTTCAAGTTCGTTCATATATTTCGTCTAATCTTGTAATCCGACCCGTCCAATACTCGGGACACAAACTGCAAATATAGTCAAACAAATGGGCATAGTCAAAAATATTTATTGACTATGCCGGATCCAAGGCGAAATTATGAATACAGCCAACAATAAGGCGAGAGATTGTGGCTGGGGAAGTTCCTTTCAGGAATGGTTACCTGATTGAGAAAATCTCCGGGTCGGAAGGAAGGGTGCGGGTCAGGGTCGGCATCTCGTAGGTGGTGGAGATGCCGCTGAATTCGGTCATCTTCATATAGGTTATGCTGCCGTCGCTCTTGTAACGCAGATCTATCCTGGAGTAGCCTTTGGCTGCCTTCTTGCGGGCTGTGAGCGTGATGTGCCAGCCGGAGGCGTCCTGGGTTGCCTCTATGTCGGCATCGCTGATTTCGGACAGGTCGGCTATGCGTCCCTGCAGGCTGTAGAGCAGGGTTACGGCGAGGCTGTTCATGAGCTTGTTCTTTGTCAGGTCGAAGGTGTTTGCCTTGCCCTCACGGTTCACGGACATCTTGTCGCCGTTGATGACGAAAGTTTCGCCCGATGGCTCGCTGTAGATCATGGACATCTTGTCCCCACCTGCGAAATATAACGTGCCGCAGGACTTTATCTCGTGTCTGTTCACGAGGGTCTTTGTCTGCCGGAAATCTCCCTGGAATCCGGACAGGGATGCGTTCTTCTGCTCCAAGGCCTTGAGAGCCTTGTCATTGTCAGCTCCTGATGCCATCGTGCCTATCAGGAAAAGGGATGCGGCCACGGCCGCCAGTTTCATTTTCATATCTCTGTATTTATATGGATATCTCGACTTGGTGCAACGCTCTATATGACGGAGGGATTATGAATAAAGTCCGCCGTTGATGGATATGCATTCCCCGGTGATGTAGCCAGCAGCGTCGGATGCGAGGAACCCGGCGAGGGCGGCGACTTCCTCCGGCTCCCCGAAGCGGTTCATCGGAATGGTCTTCTTCAACTCCTTCTCATCAAGTCCCTCTACCATGTCAGTCTTGATGAAACCTGGGGCTATCGCGTTCACTGTCACGCCTTTGCGTCCAACTTCCTGGGCGAGAGCCTTGGTGGCTGCAATCAGACCGCCCTTGGCTGCCGAGTAATTGCACTGTCCCGGAAGACCTTTGAGCCCTGAAAGGGAGGCCATGTTGATGATGCGGCCCTTCTTGTGGATGAGCATCGGCTGGATGAGTTCGCGGGTGACATTGTAGAACCCGTCAAGCCCTATGCCGAGCACCTTGTCCCAGTCAGCCTTCTCCATCCAGATCAGCAGGTTGTCCTTGCGGATGCCGGCGTTGTTCACGAGCACCTCGACATATTCCTCAGGATGCCGTTCCTGCCATCCCTTGATGACTTCGCTGCAGGCCTGGGCATCGCTGACATCGAATTTCAGAAGCTCGGCCCCGACGCCTTCAGCCTTCACGAGTGCGAGCGTCTCCTCTGCCTGTGCATCGTTGGAAACATAGTTGATGAGTATGTCGTAGCCCATCTTTGCGAGTTTGAGGCAGATTGCGCGGCCGATTCCGCGGCTGCCTCCTGTTACGAGAGCATATTTTGCCATATTGTATTCATTTGTTTTGTTATCCTAAAATATAAGGTCTCAGTTCTTCCCTGACGGCATCCATACCGAGTATGGCTCCGCAGGTCAGAAGGGAGGTCATCGACACTCCGAGGACTCCGTGCAGGTTGAGGCTCTGTCCTGTCATCAGCAGGCCCTCCACAGGGGTCTGGGGCGACAACCTTGACAACAGTGGCGAATGGAAATCCTTGCGGAGTCCGTAGGCGCTGCCCTCTGGACTGAGATTGTAGCTCCAATAGGTAAGCGGGGTGCTGGTATAGACTTCGTTCACCGCATCGGCGATGCCAGGGATGTGTCTTTCAGCAAGTTTCAGGCAATTCCTGATCTTCTTCTGCTTGAACCTGACATAGTCGTCTCCGCGCCGGCCCACCTGCGTGCCTTCCCATTCCCTGACCTCGTCCCATGGACAAGGAGTCAGGATGTCGAGCTTGTCAGCAAATATAACTGATTTTCCTGATGCAACACAATCCTCGGCGCAGAGGGCTGTTTCGGGGACCGGATAGCTTACCATCAGCCTTGAAACCGGACCTTCCTGAGGGCTCCAAGGCTCCGCATCCTCGTTGAATATGAACTGGTTGCGGTTCAGGTACGGAATCGTATCCTTCTTGAGGCTGAAGCAGGCGGTGAACATCCCCGATGTGTTGGGGGCTGAAGTGAACCTGTTACGGAAACTCTTGCGCATTTTGCCTTCCGGCGATGTGAGGGACACCGTGACTGCCGGATGTGCGTCTGAAATGACCCAGTCCGCCTCGAAGAATTCTCCAGAGGATGTCCTGACTCCGGTCACCCCTGAGTCGTCTTCACGGATTTCCGTAACCTCTTTGAGTGGAAGCACCCTGCCTCCCATCTTCCGGATGTTGTCTGCAAGGGTGTCCGCAATCATGCTTCCGCTTCCCCCCAACCTCCATGCGCTCCGGATGAACGAGTCGTTGATCTGTGCGAAGGTATAAAGCGGGAGAGTCCCGGAATTCAGCTCCATCTTCAGGGACGTGCCCGAGAGCACCTTCCTGAGCAGAGGGTCCTGAATGCACTCGCAAAGGAAACCGTAGGCCTGCCTGCCGAAAAGGGATTCCGAGAGGGAAGTCCACCTGTCGGGATACAGGAAACCGAATATGTTGTCCCCGGTCTCCTTCAGCAGTTCCACATATCTGCCGATGCCCTCCTTCTCACGAGGGAAACGCTCGGCAAGGCGTGCGGCAAACTCAGCGTGGCCGTTGGCGAAGGCAAAGCTCTCGTCCCCGATGATGACTTCATCGAAACAGTCCCTGTCGAGTTCCTTCCAAGGCAGGTCCATCAGCCCGAAATACCTGAAAAGACATCCGAGCGATTCCCCCTCCCCGAGCGAACCTACATAGTGCATTCCGGTGTCGAAGACCCCTGAACGTCTGTGAAAGCTCTGCAGGCAGCCGCCTATATGCCTCTGGCGTTCAAGCACGGTCACCTCCATCCCTTTCTTCGCAAGGATGTAGCCGCATTCGAGTCCTCCCAAACCGGAGCCTATGATTATTGCCCGCCTGCCTCTCATCTTCAGTCAATATGGGTGAATCCGTTCCTTTCCCTGAATCTCTTTGATTTCAGGAGAGCGCGGAAGACCGCCGGCTGGAGGGCGTAAGTTATCAGGATGGTCGCACTCATTCCTATCAGGGTGCTCGTTCCGATAGAGCTTATGGCAGGATGCCGTGCGAATATCAGAGAACCAGTCACGACAATCAGGACCACGGCAGACAGGAATATGGCTGTCTTGTGGCAGTTGAGCAGGCTGTCCCCACGGCCTTTGGCCTTGTCGATGAGTCCGTTGGTGACGAAGATGCTGTAATCGACACCGATTCCGAATATGAATGTCGCGATGACGATGTTTATCAGGTTGAATTCAAGTCCTGTCATTGCCATGATTCCATTGACGGTGAACCAGCTGAGTGCCATCGGCATGAAAGCCACGAGTGCTATGAGTATGCTCCTGAACGATATGAGGAGCACGATGAGCACGAACAGGGATGACACCCATACCACTGTCTGGAAGTCGTCGTTGAGGGTCTGGGCCATGTCCTTGGTGTACCAGAACGGGTCTATGATGACGGCTCCCTTGACCTTGTCAACCGCCTCGTTTACTTGTGACTTCTTCCCGGCAGGCATCTTTGCGGAAGTGAAGACGAGCCATTTGCCGGCCGTCTTTTCCACGAAATTACATACAAGGCCTTCAGGGAGGACTTCGTCGGCATAGATGTCACAAGGCTCATAGTCAGCCTCCATCATGGCGAAGAACGGCGCGAACATATCCGGGTCAAGCCCGTTTGCCCTGGCGCTGCGCTCCACTTTCCGTCTGACATCTGCCATGCGCCCCTCGTTCCAGTATTCCTTCCATTTCCCGATCCGTTCCACCTGCTCGTCCTCGCTGACAAGGATAGGGGAGACATCGGTGTATTGCTCTATGACTCCGGCTCGACTGAGCGAGTCCATGACGCTGAGCACCTGTTTGTTGATGTTGAGGGCTGTGTCATAGTCGTCCGCACTTGCAGCATAGTACATCGATGAAAGGCCTGAATTGTTCTTCAGGTCGTAGAGTTCCCTCGATTCGGTGATCTTCGGCTCGTCCCATCCGATGTTCTTCAGGTCGCTGTCGAACTTGACCTTCCCGGAGAATATGCAGCTGACCGCGCAGATTGCCACGATTGTCCATTTAAGCCAACCGACCCTGTCGAGAGGGTATGAATTGATCCGGTCGAGAACCTTGAAGGCCGACTCGGACCTTTTGTTGTTGTCCGGATTGAAGAAATGCGGCAGGAAAATGAGTATGAACACGAGGGTTCCCGCCATGGCCAGCGATGCGAACATACCGAAATCCTTCAGAAGGTCGCTGTCCGTAAAGAGAAGTCCCACGAATGCCCCCACCGTGGTGAGGACTCCGAGTATCACCGGCACGGTCTCATCCTTGAGCACCTGTACGGGGTCGCTTACATATTTGTATTGTGTGACGATGTGCAGGCAATAGCTCAGGGCGACTCCGAGAACGATCGCACCTATTCCGAGAGCCATCACGGACATGCTGCCCTTGATCCACCAGATGCATGCAAGGGAGAACAGGGCGCCGTATGCCACCGGAGCCAGGAGCAGGAACACCGACGATTTGTTGCGGAAACATATTCCGAGCAGGATGCAGATGACAATCAGCGACAGGCCGACGGTCATCAGAAGGTCCATTTTGATCCGGCGTGCGTTGAATACGCTCTGGACAGGTGAACCGTGGAACAGGACTTTTGCATCAGGATGCCTTTTGCCGAAGCTGTCAGCTTCCTTCTCTATCATCTTGACAAGCTTGTTCCCGGCCTGGGAGTCCATGAAATTGAAGTTCGGGGACAGGAAGGCGAGGGCTGCCGTGGTGTCAGGGCAGAAAAGCTGCCCGTCAACGATGGCATAGCCTCCTGCAGCTGTCTCGACGCTTCCGAGTGAGGAGAGGGCGGCCTTGCGGAGGGCTGCCGGGTCCGTGGATACCATCATGGTGGCGCTGCCCGTCATGTCGTCATATACGATATCCCTGTTCCTTGCCATCTGTTCCATCAGGGCGTCTTCCGCAAGGAGGGCGTCGAATGCCTTGTAGCAGGTGGTGTCGATGAAGGAAGGCAGGTGGTCGAGAAGATAATACAGGCCATTGGTCATGACATCGGCATCTATGCTGGTGAGGATGTTGTCGATATATCCCTTGCCCTCGTCCCTTGCCAGGAGGGAATCCGTGAATTCGGTGCATAGCTCACTCAGGGCGTCAGGGTCGGCCTTGCCGTCTTTCCTGACCACCTGGATGAATATCTTGTTCTTGACCTGGATGTTCTCGAAAGCCGTGGCACCTGCTCCGGAGTTCTCGGAAGGAGGCAGGAGCTTTGCGATGTTCTCTTCATAATGGACCTGCAGTCCAAAAAACGCAAATACCGCCGTGCTTGCTACAAGCAGGAGGTACATCAGCCATTTCCTGTCTTTAAGGAAATCGTATATGGCAATTATTGCTTTTGTCATGTCGTCACTCAAGTTTTGTAAGTACGGAATCTAAAAAACAAATCCCACAAATTTACCAAACTTAATTCATATTCTATCCAAATTATTTAACCCATCTGGCCTTCCATTCTTCGTAGAAAGGCGGGCAGACAAGTTCAAGGTTCCCGTCCAGGTCAGTGAATAGCTGGACGGATTCGGCCGACAGAATCAGTTCAGAGTCGCTGTCACGGCGAATTTCGTATTCATATACTATCTTGGCCCCTGGGACATCCTTCCAGGTTATCGTGACAGACAGGATGTCATCGACCGATGCGCTCCTGACATATCTCATGTGCAGGTCGTACATCGGGATGAGGTAGCCGTTGTCGTAGAAGCATAAATATTCAAGGGAATACTTTCTTCCGAAAGCTTCCCTTGCATCTTCGAGGTATTGTACATAGTTCCCGTGCCAGACCATCCTGATGGAGTCCACCTCCGAGAACCGTACCCTTACCTTGATTGTCTCACTCAGTGTCATCGGGCGCCCCTCAGGCGTTCATCTTGTTATAGACGAAGTCGTAGAGTGCTCCGAAAGTCTTGACCTGGGAGATTTCACCTCCACCTATCTTGACCCCGAACTCGGAGTCGATGAGGGCTACCATGTCCACCAGGCTGAGGCTGTCCAGCTCGAGTGTGCTCTTGATGTCTGCATCCGGCTGGATGTCAGATACTTCGATTTCAAATTCTTCTGCCAGCTTTTCGTTGATCTGGTCGATGAGTTGCTGTTTTTCCATTTTCTTTAATTTATTAATATTTATATAATTATACTATTTATTGTAAGATGTCTCGGCTTCGCTCGACATGACACTTTTGTCATTTCGACTGGAGGTGCGAAGCACCGGAATGGAGAAATCTATAAATTCCTTATTATCAGTGTAGAATTGGTCCCTCCGAACCCGAACGAATTGGAAAGGAATGTGTCGAAATGCTTCTCCACCCTCACTGCCGGGATGAGCAGCTTCGCCGAATCCTCGTCAGGATTCTCGAAATTGAGGTTCGGGGCGATGAACCCGTTCTTCATCATCAAGATTGAATAGATGACCTCGCTCGCACCTGCCATCCACATCTCGTGTCCGGTCTGTGACTTGGTGCTGGTCACCTCGATTCTCCTGTCACCGATGACCCTGTAGATAGCCTTGGCCTCGTTGGTGTCACCAATATGTGTGGATGTCGCGTGTGCATTGATATATCCGATCTCGTCGATGGATATGCCAGCGCGGTTGATAGCCATCATCAGCGACCTCGCTGGGCCATCCACATTCGGGGATGAGATATGGTCTCCGTTGGAGGAGAATCCGTATCCCAATACTTCCGCGATGATAGGCGCTCCGCGTTTCACGGCAGATTCATAGCTTTCGAGAATCACCGTAGCTGCACCGCCTCCCGGCACGAGTCCGTCACGGTCACGGTCGAAAGGACGGCTTGCCTTGGTAGGCTCGCTCTCCCTTGTGGAGAATGCCGAGATGCCGTCGAACGAACCTACGGCAAACGGATTGACCTCCTGCGCTCCTCCACAGACCACAGTGTCCTGAAGCCCGTTCTGGATGAGCAGGGCACCAAGTCCTATGGCATGTGAACCGCTTGCGCAAGCTCCTGAAACCGTGAGGCTTATGCCTTTGAGCTTGAATATGCAGCAAAGGTTCATCGTGACAGTCGAGTTCATGGACTGGAAGATGGCCCCGGACCCGCAGAGGGTGGTGTCCTTCTTTTCCCTTATCTTGTCCACGGCCTCCACCACCGGTACGGTGGAACTGTCATTTCCGTAAAGAAGGCCGACCTCGTGCGTATGCAGGAATTCTTCATCGATTCCGGCGCTTGCGAGAGCGTCACGGGTCGCGCAGTAAGCGTATTTGGCCTGCTCAGGCATATATACCCTTTGTGAGCGGCTCAATTCTTTCTTCAGGTCCGGAACCTCCACCTTGCCGGTGAGTGCCGAACGGAATCCCATTTCTTTTCTTGCCGGATCGAAGATGATGCCGGACCTGCCTTCATAAAGCGAGTCCCTTACTTCGTCCAGCGTCTTGCCCAAGCAGGAATAGATACCCATTCCTGTTATCACTACTCTTCTCATATTCAATATATAATATTGTTATTATCTTTCGTATGCCGTTCCGGAGATTCTTCCCTGCCGTCATTTCCCGCCTGAAAGGATATTGTCGAGGGCTGAGTGGATGCCCTGCCTCAGATCCTTCAGTTTCCCGGCAGCCTTGCGGCGAGCAAGGAAGCGGATGTCCTTGGACAGCCTCTTCAGCCATTGTGCATAGTCCCATGCGAAGATGACCAGCAGAGGGAAGGCTGCAAGCCACAGCAGACCGGCCCACCATCCGACAAGACACCACAGCGTGACCACCGTCGCAATCCCGAAAATCGGAATCGTGAACAATGCGCTGATGGCGAACAGGAATGTCCCTTCGAACATCTCGTCGTGAGTTCTCTTCGCCAAGGCCTTGGCAATGGCGTACATAGGAAGTGAAGGCCAGAGTGAGACAATCCATAACGGCAGCAAGGCTGTCAGACCGATACCTTTGAGGATCACGGTCCACAGGCCCGGGCTTTTCCTCAGATGCCTGTCGGATATTCCGAGACTCCTTATTCCGTCCATCAGCTCGCGGGTGTCGCTGAAAATCCTTTCGGTTGCTTCAGCGTCCGCATCGGCGAGGGCCTGGACGAATTTCTGGTCGGCTTCGAGCTTTTCCGGGAGAATCGCGGGATTGAATCCGCATCGCAGGGCATAGTCAATACCATATGTCCCGCGCAGGAAATCAATCTGGTCATAATGCTCCAGATCCCTGATATCCAGCATCATGTCGTGGATTTGCTCCCTCACGAGCGCACTTACCATACGCTGTGCCGTCCTCGGTTTTGTCTTGTACAGCTCATAATACGGCTTCAATGATATCGGTGTGCCGAAGCGGACCATATAATCATTCCTGATGCCGAAATAGTCCGAATAATGGTTGCCGGCAGGGAGTATCACCACATCCTTCTCGAAACCGCCCCTCTCGGCCGCCTCGAACGCCAGACGGGTGTAGCCGTACGAGAATGTCCCGAGCCACCTCTTGTCCTGATGTCCGGCTTCCGGATACAGGCCGATGGTGCAGCCGTCAAGCAGAGCCTTCTCCGTTACGTCGAAGGTTCCTTTGTTCTTTTCAAGGCTGTCCGCCCCTTCAAAATTCAATCTGAATGTCGGCATAAGTCCTATTGAATACAAGAACTTGGCTGCCAACGGTGAGAGAGCGAATACATCCGCTCTGGTGAGAAACCTCACTTTGCGGTCGTTTATGCTGAACAGAACGCCGAACACATCGTTCAGGCAGTTCTGGTGGTTTCCCACTATCAGGAGCGGTGTCCCATCCGCCGGAATGTTCTCTTTGTCAATACGCCAGGTATGTCTGTAATATACCTTGTCGTGCAGGAATCTGAGGTATTTCTTGAACAACGCATAGCAAATCCCCACCTCAGATCTTCGGTTTCGGTTAGTCTTATTCATTTCAGTACACTGTTCCAGTTGTCGCAATAAATTGTGCTGCGATGAAGTGCAAATATATGCACAAAATCCTTTCCAGATAATGTCTTGACGTTTGCTTTCTTCCAAAAAATGACTTTTAGGACAAAAATCAAGTAAAAAATCCAACTTTGCATGACAACCTGACACCTGGACTGACAACAGACTGTGTCATAAAAATCAACAAAGTGCATTTTTTATCAATTTCATGATTTGTGGGAGTTGTTGTTACAATGTGTAAGCATTTAGAACTCCAGTAATTCATTTTTCTCTTAAAATCGCGGTTTAATGCTATATATCCGGTAAATTTGTGCTTATAAAGTGTTATTGCATTTTTAAAAATGATTTATAAATTCGCAGTTGATAGTTTCAGAATGTTTAATTAAAATTCAACACTATGAAAAGGACTATGTTGTTGATTGCCATGCTTTTGCCGAGTATGGTAATTGCTCTGGCTCAATCTGCGAAAGTGTCTGGAAACGTCTATTCAGATGAAGGTGAGCCACTCCCCGGAGCTTATGTCGTCATTAGTGGTACTACAATTGGCGAAATAACCGATGCAAATGGTTACTTTTCTTTTGCCAAGGTGCCAGACGGAGCAGAAAAGCTCATCGTGTCGCTCCTGGGAATGAGTTCTGAAGAAGTTGTCATCACAGCTTCACCAATGAAAATCATCCTGCAACCGGATGTAACCAAACTTGAGGGTACCATCGTGACGGCCCTCGGTATCTCCCGTTCGGAGAAAGCCCTCGGCTATTCCGCCACAAAGGTCGGCAGCGATGAAATCTCCACGAGCCGTAGCACCAACGCCATGAGCGCGTTGTCAGGAAAGGTAGCCGGACTCCAGGTCCAGGCAACCTCAAGCGACCCGGGTGCGGCGAATTCCGTTACAATCCGTGGTTTCAGTTCCATCAACGGTAGCAACCAGCCTCTGTATGTAATTGATGGAGTTCCGCTTCAGAACATCACCTTTACGACACAGGGACATGCAATTACCGGAGGCGGTATCTCAAGCGTGGCTTCTGACGACATCGAATCGATGACAGTGCTCAAGGGTGCCGCTGCAACTGCACTCTATGGTAGCCGTGCATCAAACGGTGTCATCGTAATCACCACGAAATCAGGGACAAAGGGAGAGAACCGCAATTTCTCCGTGACATACAATGGTGGTATGCAGATTCGTCAGGTGGCAAACCTTCCATTGATGCAGAACCAGTTCGGACAGGGCTGGGACGGAAACCAGACCTTCATCGAGAACGGTTCGTGGGGTCCTGCATTGGACGGCTCGCTTCAGGTTTACGGACCTATCTGGAATCACTCACAGCTCATTCATGAATACAGCGCAGTTGAAAACAACGTGAGGGATTTCTTTGACCTCGGCATATCACACAACCACGACGTCGCTTTCAGCGGATCATCATCCGACAGGAAAATGACATATTACCTGTCATATTCCTATACTTCCGATAATGGTATCATTCCGACAGATGCTGACACTTACAAGAGGCACACAATTGCGATGCGTCAGTCTTATGATGCTGCCAAATGGTTGAAAATCAGCTCTTCAATCAACTTTGCAAAGTCAAAGACAGATGTGGTCGGATCATTCCAGGGAACTTCCGTGATCGACGGTATCCTTGAATTGCCGCGTGATGTCTGCATCGTGGACATGAAGGACCTCTCCAATCCGTTCTTCACTCCTGAGGCATATTTCACACCTTACGGAATCACCAACCCTTATTGGGCAATCGCCAACAACTACAACCACACCGACTCAAAACAGATCTTCGGCAAGATCCAGGCAGACATCAAACCATACAAGGATGTGACCCTGACCTACCGTTTCGGTATGGATTATTCCGACTATGACAGGAAAGTCGGTTACCCTCAGATCGACCTCGATGATGCTCTGATTGACGAAGACTACGGTTATGCCCCTTCAAACATGAATGGTTCAGGATTCGTATTCTCCCGTTATTACAGGTCATATGACATCAATCACGACGTGATGGCTTCCTATAACCATACATTTGCCGACAAATTCGACCTGGATGTCCTCCTCGGTATGAATGTATGGGAGAGAGGCTACACCTATATGGACGGTCAGACCGATGACCTGACCTTTGAAACAGGATTCTGGGATCTGAGCAACGGTGCGACCAAATCAACCCTTTCAGAGGGCCAGATGAAACGTCGCCTTATCGGTCTGTTCGGAGACATCACCTTCGGATGGAACAAGATGCTCTTCCTCAACGTGACAGCCAGGAATGACTGGTCTTCGACACTTCCTGTCGGAAACAATCATTTCTTCTATCCTGGAGCCACGCTCAGCTGGATCTTCACGGAACTTTGCCCTAACCGTGCGCTGACCTTCGGTAAGGTGAGATTCGCCTACGGTAAGACAGGTAATGATGCTTCTGCATATATGACAAGTGCCTCATACGACCAGGGTTGGGCCAACGGCTACTACCAGTCCAGCATCATCAAGTTCCCTATTCTCGGAACCAATGCATTCCAGGCTTCTTCAACCATCGGCAGCACCACCCTCAAGCCTGAGATGACCACCGAGCTTGAAGCCGGTCTCAACCTCCAGTTCTTCAACGGAAGATTCGGAATCGACGCTGCATTCTACAACAGGGTCACCAGCGACCAGATCTTCACCCTTCCGGTGGATCCGGCATCAGGATATTCATATATGGTGACCAACTTCGGAAAGGTCCGCAACCGTGGTTTCGAACTCCTCTTCAACTCCACTCCGATCCACACCAGGAATTTCCGTTGGGATCTGGACATCAACTTCGCCCTGAACCGCAACAAGGTGCTCAGCATGCCTGAAAGCCTCGAAGGCGGCAAGGTCAACATCTATTCGTTCTCGGCAGGTAATGATGCAGTATATATGTATGCAGAGGAAGGCATGCCTCTGGGAGTATATTACACCTACCTTCCTGAATATGTGACGGACGAGAGCAGCCCATATTACGGAAGCCCTATAGTCACATCCAACGGTCAGCCGCTCTTGACCAAGGATGTCCAGTACACAGGCAAGGATATGAACCACAAGTGGACAGGAGGTATCACGACTTCGCTTTCCGCTTACGGCGTTACCTTGAGCGCGACTCTCGATGTCCGTTACGGAGGCCATTTCTTCTCCCGTACAAAGAACCTCATGCAGTTCACCGGAAACAGCATAGTGACCACCTACAACCAGAGAAGGCCGTTCATCATCCCGAATTCCGTAGTTGAGACCGAAGACGGCTATGCACCGAATACGACTCCTATCATGATGACGGACGACAGCTATCAGTCCTTCTTCAACGACTATGGTTGGGGAGCCGGCGGAGAAGCCTACCTCGTGGACAGGACATTTGCAAAACTCCGCAACGTGAGCCTCACCTGGAGCCTTCCTAAGAAATGGCTGAAGCCTATGCATCTGTCTGAACTCGGACTCTCGGTGTTCGTCAACAATGCATTCACCTGGACAGCTTCGGACAACTACTATGTCGATCCTGAATCTACGACAACTGGTACTGACCTTTCAGGTTCATTTGGTGAGCTTTACACCAACCCGTCCTGCCGTATTTACGGTTTCAATGTCAACATCAAATTCTAAATCAGGAAGTTATGAGAAAGATATTATCACCTATATTTATTGCGGCGGCCCTTGCATTCACCTCTTGCGCGGATTATCTGGACATCAATACCGATCCTAATTCTCCGTCAGTTGAAAACATGAATGCGGATATCGTGTTCCCCGCTGCTGAAATGAATCTTGCAACCAGCTATGGAGACTTCCTCCGCATCGTCGGCGGCTATTACTCCCAGCATTATTCTCAGCTGACCGGTACCAGCAACTACGTTGACTACAGCCAGTTCATAATGTCTGCGACCCGTTCCAGCGGAACTTACACCCAGCTCTATACGAGGGTTCTCGGAAACCTTGAATTCGTAAGGAAGGATGCTGTCTCAAAGGAAGACTGGGGTTCCTATCTCGCCGCTACCGTCCTGAAGGGATTCACCATGCAGGTCCTCGTTGACTGTTATGGTGAGACTCCATATTCTGAAGCCTTTGACACAAGCATCCCGTCTCCGAAATACGATGAGGGGGAGGATGTGTACAAGGGCGTGATCGCAGAGCTTGACGAGGCACTCTCCAAGGTGGCTGGTCCAGAGAATGTATGTACCAACTTCCTGTTCCCTTCAGCAAAGGCATCTGAGTGGGTAAAATTTGCCAATGCATTGAAACTCAAGATGTATATGAGGATGGGCTCGTCATCTGCAGAACTGGATGCCCTGGTGGCTGAAGGTAATTTCCCTGCCGGGGATGTGGCATGGGCAGACTGCTGGTCTGATGAGGCTGCCAAGTCAAACCCATACTATGCAGAGGAATTCGGTTCATATTTCGCTCCACAGAAAAATGTTTGTCTGAATCTTACCCTTCAGGCGACAATGGCGGATTATGGAGACAACAGACTCCAGGCGTTCTTCGATCCTAACGAGTCCGGAGTCTATACAGGTGCCATTTCAGGAACCAATTTTTCTGCCAGTGCAAGTACGCACAAGGTCACTTATTGGTGCCGTCCTTCAGTGAAATACAATTCTCCTGTATATCTTCTGACTGTTGCTGAAGTTGACTTCTTCCTTGCTGAGTATTATGCAAAGAAATCTTCGATGGCTCTTGCAAAATCCTGGTATGAGGCTGCCGTGGATGCATCATTCGCTTCTGCCGGAGTCAGCGGCTCGGAGGATGTCTATGCCGCGACTTCTCCTTACTGCTGGAGTGACAGTCAGTGGAAGAAGGTAGTCGGAATCCAGAAATGGATTGCACTTTCAGGAGTCAACAACTTCGAAGCCTGGTGCGAACTCCGCCGCCTCGGCTATCCGGAGTACGGCACTCAGAAGGGCGAGACTTTCTACAATATCCAGAGCGGATCCTACGATGTGTCCGGATATGTTCCAGGTTACATCTACGAGCCGATTACTGTCAACGACAAGTTGAATGCCCGTCAGGTCCTCCAGAGATTCCCTTACGCCAACAGTTCCACAAGCCGCAACAACAATGCTCCTGCAACCAAGGCTGAGAGTGTACCTGTTTTTTGGGCAAAATAGTTAATTTCAAACGGATTATATTATGAAGACTAAAATATTTTCAATGATGGCGTCGACACTTGCAATCCTTGCTCTTGCTGGTTGCACAGAGACCTCGGGTCTGACCGGCATCACCTACTATCCGGTAATCAGCCTTGAAGGTGGCGATACTGTGGTTATCGGCCTCGGAGAGGATTATGTCGAGCCTGGATTTTCCGTGACTCTGAACGGCGTGGACTGCACAAGTGACGCCACCGTCTCAGTCAATGTTGACAATACCAGGATTGGAACATATTCCGTAGTTTATTCTGCCGAAAACGAACTCGGCTTCACGGCAACCGTTTCAAGAACCGTGGTCGTAGTGAATGAAGGGCATTTCGATACGGTTTACAGCGGGGATACCAAGTGGGGTACCAGACATTATGTCGGAGCACCTGTGCTGATCACTGACAATGGAGACGGCACATACGAGATAGATGACATTCTTGCCGGTTATTATTTCTGGGGAAGATATCCGGGATATGAACCGTACTATGACTTCCATGCCGAGGCCACATTCGTCCTGAATGCTGACAACACCATCACAAAGGTCGGAGAAGTCGGATACTGGTATTTCGGCGATGATATCACCGATTTTGACGGTACTTTTGACCCTGCAACAGGCGTCGTAAGCTATACTGCAGACTTTGCCGGAGCACTTCTTACCGTTGTATTAACCCCAATAACAAAATGAGTATGAAACGTTTAGTATATGCAATGATAGTCCTGGCAGCTGCTCTGTCAGTTTCTTGCCAGAAGGATGAGATCGGGAATACTGCAACAGTGGAGATGGCCGGAGAATGGTATGTCCGCGCTGACATCCTGGATACGGATGGAACTCTTATATATGAAGACTGTATGGGTGGTTCATTTGTAATCGCCACATTCAACACTGCAGCCGATGTCGAGACGGAAATGTTCGTTTCGGATTGTGGCAATTTCTGGCAGTTCCAGGTTCCTGTGAAAGCAGACCCGACGGCTATGACATTCGCCACGGACGGCGCTGAGAGCAATCTTACCTATGAAGATTGTGATGTTACAATCACCGATGGAAAGATTCTCAAAGGCGGTGCGGTCACTCCGAGTGGAGTCGCTACTGACGGAATTGACTTCAAGGTCGCTTTTTCCGATGACCCTGACGGTTTCGTGTATCGTATTTACGGTTTCAGATACACGGGTCTTGATGCCGATATGTAGGCTCAGACATAAATAAATATTGAATCGTGTTTCAGGAGGGATTCTCGGGAGAGAACCCCTCCTGTAATATATAATCCACCTCCGGAACTTTCGGCGTGCAGGAGAGTTACATATTGTTTATCACGGCAGTCTTGACCTCGAAGAAATTGTCGGCACCGTCCGTCATTATCCTGTATTCGCCGTGGTTGCCCCATGAAGCCGGCTTGTCTTCGATCATCATGTCCTCACCCGTGTCATTCGGGATGTATGGCGCAATCCTGTCCTGCCATGCCCTGATCCTTGCCATGCTCGCCTCCTTGTGGAACAGGTTATTCTCTTTAGCGACAATCTCTTTCAAAGCATCCCTGTATATGGCCCTGAACTCATCTATTCTCATCAGCCTCTCCATCAGCAGTCCGCCGTCGCCCCAGTTGTACGGGTCCTGCCTGCCGGAATCGCGGATTATCCCACAATTGGCACTTGTGCCTAAGGTGTTGTCGTAGTCGTATGGAATCAGGAACACCTTGTAGGCATATTTGTCCATGCTGTTGAAATACAGGTAGAAATTGTTGCCGTTGTTCCAATGGTCATCCCACATCCCCACGGCGACATTCACGGCATATGTCTTGAGCAGGAACTCCACATCGCAGACCTCCTTTATCCATTTTGTGAAGCTCTCGTCGCTTTTCCCGGACAGCTTTGCAATGAAATCCTGGAGCTGGGCCTTGGCGGTCTCGTAGTTCTCCGCCTCTCCCTTGTATTCGTATGTCATGCTCTCTCCCGTGTCCTCGTCCAGCCCGAAATGGGCGTTCTGACTGTCGAGATAAGCCCCGGCCCACGACCAGCCGCATTTCCACAGATTTCCATCCTCGCTTTCGAACATACCCTCGAGGCGCTTCTCCACGAATTTGTCATCCACCGGCTCGATCATTTCATATACACCGAAATAGGCCGGCTGAGAGTCTCCCTCCACATGGACCCATACCCTGCAATAGACATCGAATGCTGCGGTCCAGATGCCGTATCGTCTGAAAAGGTCGTAGCAGTACAGTTCGCGGACATAGCACGGGTCATCCTTGAACCATTTCAGGTTCACTTTGCGTATTCCCTTGACTGTGTGAGCCTTGTCCTTGTTGTATTTGCGGAAATTGATGCCGAAGTGGCAATGGTGCCAGTCCGCCCCGTCAGTGATGTGATCCTGGCCGTTCGTACCCTCCGGCCGTCTCCTGGAAGTGTTGCCCCTGAGCCTGATGCCGGCATCCTCGATGGCCGTGACCTCGTTCCCTTTGGTATAGGTTATGTCACAGTGGAAATAGTCTGCGTTGTCCGGGTTCTCGTCGAATCTTTTCAGCAGTGCGTTCCACTGGTCGAGGCTGATGTCTATCCTGATTTCCGGGATCACGCTTTCGTCCCACACATATTCGAGTCCCTCGTCCGAGATTGCTCCCGGGCCTGGCGTCGGTTCTGGTTCTGGTTCAGGCTCCGGTTCTGGCTGGGCCTCGTTTTCGGTATTGTCCGGGTAATATGGACGGACATATGGCGGCTCACAGGCGGCAAATGATGCCGCAGCGCAGCATAGAAGTGTCAGTAATCTGTGATTCATGATGTTCGATAATGCGCAAAAGTAAATATTTAAACCCGATGTTCAAACGGGTTATGTGATTTTTGATGGTGCCGGATTTTGTTTTTTGACGGAAATTAGTATTTTTGCAGGTCGATGATATTTTGAATTATTGAAAACTGCTCTGCGGATGTTCAGGAAAGGACTCATAAAGGTATCGGCATTCTTGCTTGTCCTGTGGTACTGTTTCAGTGTCATGGGCTTCGATGTGCATACCTGCTCCTTGTCCGACAGCCAGTTCGTATCCACCTTCATCGAGGGGTTCGGATGCGAGGACATACATCCCGGTCACGATTGTGAGCATTGCAGCCACCATCACGATGCCTCCTGCACGGATTGCGGCCACGGTCATCCCGGCAACCATTCCGATGGCTTGTTCTCTGAGAATGATTGCTGTTCCAACCAATATTATCTGCTTTGGATAACAGGCAGCCGGGCCGATGATGAACATCGCCATTATGACGAATGCCATTGTGGCCACTGTCCTTGCATCGAGGCTACCTTGTCCTTGGTTGAGCCTGCTGTCCTGCCGCAGTCTTCATTTTCTTCAAACGGTCCTGCAGGGCGTATCGTGCCTACGCGGGACGTTCTTTCCGTCTCTGGAGTCTGGAGGGTTTAGATTCTTCTTGTTGTCATTTCGATAGTCGCATTCGACAGGCAAACTGCCTTGTGGGCTTTTTGCAGCCGGCGACAGCCGGAAACCGACGAGGAATCTCAGGGTGGTTCCGCCCTGAAAACCATTAACCAGAAACCAGATAACATGAAATCCAGATATACATTGATATTATTGGGTGTCCTGTCTTCCGCGACCACCATATTTGCGCAGGACATTGACACCACAGGAATATACGGAGAGCGTCAGGACAGCCTTGATGCAGCCGTTTTCGTATCCCGCCAGGCGGGCAATTATCTTTCAAAAGGAAAAGAAATCAGAACCGAGGTCATCTCCGCCGCCGGCCTCTGCAAGATGGCCTGCTGCAACCTCGCGGAGAGTTTCGAGAACTCGGCAAGCGTGACGGTCGGCTATTCCGATGCCGTTACCGGAGCACGCCAGATACGCCTTCTCGGCCTTTCCGGTACATATACCCAGATGCTTGACGAGAATCGCCCCGTGATGCGCGGACTTTCAGCACCTTTCGGACTCTCATACATACCGGGCCAATGGCTCGAAAGCATCCAGATAGCCAAGGGATCCTCTTCCGTGATCAACGGAGTCGAGTCCATGACAGGCCAGATAAATGTCGAACACCGCAAGCCTACGGATGAAAAGCCCCTCTTCATCAACGGAGTCGTGATGAACGACACCAAGATGGATCTGAACATAGCCTCATCCCTGCAGATGGGCTACAAATGGAGCACCGTCATCCTCGGCCATGTATCGGGCAACATCGTCACATTCGACATGAACCATGACAGTTTCATGGACGACCCGAAGATGCTCCAGTTCAACCTTGCCAACCGCTGGCTCTACCAGGCTGACAACGGGGTGCAGGTCCGTTTCGGAGTCCGTGCCCTGCGCGATGCCCGTATCGGAGGACAGGCCCTCGACGGGGAGGACGGCAGGAAAAAATATTACGACAAGGACTCATATTCATTATATGCCTCCGACAGGATTGACCCGTGGGGCTCCGACATCCTGAACAGGTCCATAAACGGATATTTCAAGATAGGGATACCTCTCGCGGAAGACAATTCGCAGAACATCGCCTTCGTGGCCGACTACAGCTACCAGGATATGGATTCCTATTTCGGCTCCACGAAATATCTCGCCGGGCAGCACTCCGTATTCGGCAACCTCCTGTACCAGAATGAGATAAACGAATCCCACAAGTTCACCCTCGGACTTGGCGGGACATTTGACGCCTACAATGAGCATTTCAACAGGACCATCTTCTTCGATGCCCGTGAGAATGTCACCGAGAAGGACGGCAGGACCAACCTTGCCGACCTGGGAATCTTCGGCGAATATACCTTCCACGCAGGGGACAAGTTCTCCGCCATCGCTGGAGTCCGCGGCGACTGGTACAACAAGGCCGGCTTCCGGTTCTCTCCGAGGCTCACCCTGAAATACGCTCCGATAGACGAAATCGTCATCAGGGCCAACGGAGGCAGGGGACTCAGGTATTCCACCCCTCTGATAGACAACATCGGGGTTTTCTCCACCGGGAAGCTTTTCAACGGTGCCTACGACGAGCACCTTCTCGAGGACGCCTGGACTTACGGAGGCAACATCACCTATTACATGCCTTTCGGGGCATCGTCCAACACATACCTCAGCTTCGATTATTTCAGGACGCAGTTCGTGCAGCAGATGGTAGTGGACTATGAGCATTATGCCAACATGATTGATTTCTATGCCCTTGACGGGAAGCGCTCATACACGAACAACTATCAGGTGGACTTCTCCGTGGATCCTGTCGAGAGGTTCAACGTCACCCTCACTTTCAGATATACCGATGCGAGGGTGGAACTTGCCGACAGGGGACTTGTGGAGAAACCGATGACCAGCCGCTACAAGGGAGTGCTGAACCTCCAGTATGCGACGAATCTGAACAAATGGATATTCGATTTCACGGCATCCGTGAACGGGCCATGCAGGGTTTACGACTTCATGAAGGACATGCAGGGAATCAAGCATAGGGGAGGGAATTATTATTCTCCTGTCTATCCTCTTCTGTATGCGCAGGTTACGCGCCGTTTCAAAGGATGGGACGTATATGTGGGGGCGGAGAACCTCACCAATTTCCATCAGAAGGATGTCATTGTCGGGTCCGTCAAGGATGAGCACGGGGTGGTGAGTCCACGCCAGCCTTCATTCGATGCGAGCTGCATATGGGGGCCGTTGATGGGTATCAGGGCGAATGTCGGTTTCCGCTTCACCCTATGGAAAAAAGCCTGACGGCTTTTTTCACAGTCGCTCAAGCGACCCAGTCATTCCGAGCGACTTTGTCATTCCGAGCGCAGTCGAGGAATCTATTTGAAAAGAAATAATAACTTATTAAATTTGCAAGAATATGAAACTGACATCAATTCTCTCAGCCATTGTGCTGACAGGTGTGGCCTTTACGGCCACGGAAGCCGAAATGGCAGCCTATTCCTCTGATTCAAAGGAAACTGCGACGGTAAGTCAGCAGCAGAAGAACAAGAAGAAAACGGAAATCAAGGAAGTAGTCTTCAATGTGCATCTGCATTGCGACAACTGTGTCAAGAAAATCAGGGAGAACATATCCTTCGAGAAAGGTGTCAAGGGACTGGAAGTGTCCCTCGAAAAACAGACCGTGGATATAAAGTATGATGCCGCCAAGACCGACGAGGCAACCCTGAAGGCTGCTGTCGAGTCCCTTGGCTACCCTGTGAAAGGTTCTTCGGAGCCTGCCCACGAGCACCATGACGGGCATCAGCATTAGAATTCATATATAATATGTACGAAATCATATCAAAGGAAATGCTTACTCCGACAATATGTCGGATGAAAGTGAATGCCCCGCGTATTGCCTCTTCGGCAATGCCGGGGCAGTTCCTGATTGTACGCGCTACAGAGCACGGCGAGCGCATTCCGCTTACAATCAGTGACTACGACAATGAAGAAGGGTCTGTGACCATCGTGACACAGCAAATCGGTGCATCCACTACCGAGATTTGCGCCATGGAGGCCGGAGAGGCATTTGCCGATGTTGTCGGTCCTCTTGGAGTTCCTTCAGAATTCACCGGTATGAGCGCAGAACAGCTTGCAGGCGAAAGGTTCATCTTCATCGCAGGAGGTGTGGGAACGGCTCCCGTATATCCCCAGGCCAAATGGCTCCATGAAAGGGGAGTGGCGGTCGATGTGATTGTCGGAGCGAAGAATTCCGGTCTTGTCATCTACAAGGACGAGATGGAGAAAGTGTGTGACAATCTGTTCATTTGTACTGATGACGGTTCAGAGGGCTTCAAGGGCATGGTTACCGCCCTGCTTGAGAAACTCGTTGTGGATGATGGCAGGAAATATACCCAGGCCGTGGCGATAGGTCCTATGATAATGATGAAGTTCACCACCCTCACCGCAAAGAAGTTGGGCCTGCCTATAACGGTCAGCCTCAATACCTTGATGGTGGATGGCACCGGTATGTGCGGGGCGTGCCGCGTGACGGTTGCGGGCAAGACCCGTTTCGCTTGCGTGGAAGGTCCTGAGTTCAATGGATATGATGTTGATTTCGACGAGGCCATGAGGCGTCAGGGCATGTACAGGAGCGAGGAACTGGAGGCCGGTCACAAATGTAAGATAGGGAGGGGAAAATAATGGCTGTAAAGATACCGAGAGTTCCTGTCAGGGAACAGGATGCAAAGGTCCGTGCGACCAATTTCGAGGAAGTATGTTACGGTTATGATGCTTCCGAGGCTGTCCTTGAGGCTTCCCGTTGCCTCCATTGCAAGAATCCTCGCTGCGTGTCGGCTTGTCCGGTGGGCGTGAAGATTCCTGATTTCATAGCCTTGCTGGCTGCTGGGGATTTCACCGGTGCAGCGTTGAAGATTGCCGAGGATTCATCACTTCCGGCAATCTGCGGAAGGGTTTGCCCTCAGGAGACCCAGTGTGAAGGCAGCTGTATCCTTGGTGTGAAGGGCGAGCCTGTGGCAATCGGCAAACTGGAGCGTTTCGTGGCTGACCATAACCGCGAGAACGGGGGGATTGCCGTGGAGAAGGCTCCTGCCAACGGTCACAAGGTGGCGATAGTCGGAAGCGGTCCGGCAGGTCTCGCCTGTGCCTGCGATCTGGCAAAGGCCGGGTACGATGTGACCATCTTCGAGGCATTGCATCGTCCGGGCGGAGTGCTGGAATATGGCATCCCGGAGTTCCGTCTGCCTAAGGACAAGGTTGTAGCCGCCGAGATCGAGGACGTGCGCAGGCTTGGGGTCAGGATTGAGACCAATGTGGTGGTCGGAAAGACTGTCACCGTGGATTCCCTGATGGATGACGAAGGCTTTGATGCCGTATTCATCGGTTCCGGTGCCGGACTGCCTAAGTTCATGGGCATTCCGGGAGAGAATCTGAACGGCGTGTTCTCAGCCAATGAGTTCCTTACGAGGAACAACCTCATGAAGGCATACAGGGATGACTATATGACACCTATCCATGCCGGTGACAGGGTGGTGGTAGTCGGTGGAGGAAATGTGGCGATGGATGCAGCCAGGACGGCGCTCAGGCTTGGAGCAGAGACTACTATAGTTTACAGGCGCACCGAGAACGAGCTTCCGGCACGCCGCGAGGAAGTCCACCATGCCAAGGAGGAAGGAGTGAAGTTCGCGATGCTCACCAATCCTGTCGAGGTGCTTGGCGACGAGAAAGGCTGGGTGCGTGCCGTGAAATGCATAAGGATGGAACTTGGAGAGCCGGACGAAAGTGGCCGCCGCAGCCCTGTGCCTGTGCCTGGTTCCGAGTTCGAGATCGAGACAGATACGGTGATAATGTCGCTTGGCACATCGCCTAACCCATTGATTGCGAGGACTACAGCTGGTTTGGAAACCACTCGCAGGGGATGTCTTGTGGCCGATGAGGCAGGAGTCACCACCAGGGCAGGAGTGTTCGCCGGGGGTGATGCCGTGACAGGAGCCGCGACCGTGATCCTTGCCATGGGGGCAGGACGCAAGGCCGCTGCAGCGATTGACAGCTATATCAAATCGCTCTGACAATCAGACTCCATGCAACGAATTGGGGATAATCGGCATCTTATATGTCGGTTATCCCTTTTCAATATGATCAGAGTTTTATCCCCGATATTATTCATAGCTGCAATATCGTCTTCATGCAGCGCATTTTTCGCCAAGGATGATTCTTCCATCCCATATTCCGAATATGAAATCCTCGGAAAGGTCGTGGATGCCACGACGGGCGACCCTGTGACAGGTGTGGCCGTGACTCTGCTCGAAGCCATGAGCGGTGTCGGCGGGAATGTCGAGGTCGGTTCGAAGATTGACAGTATAGAAGTGTCCCAGGACGGCACATTCGACCTCTCCGGCCGTTCATACCGTGGCGTCAATGAATTGAAGTTCATACGGGTTACCGACCTTGACCAGACGATGGAAGGGGATTATGGCTCCACCGTGTTCCAGGTGTCGCTCACATTCGATGCCGAGCCTCCTGCAAATGCACATCAGTCCGAGGGTTCCTTTGCAAACCGTGACGTATTGCTGACGCTGGAGGAACAATAGGGCTATTTTCTTTCAGGCTGAGATGATTGTCTGAGATATGTCGCAACGGGCAGCAATGCTATCAGATATCCTATCACGGCAACTCCGACGACAGTGAACAGGATGTCCGGCAGCGACAGTATGATCGGATATGACTGGACGATGAAGCTTCCTGGCATCTTTATGAACCCGAAATGCTGCTGCGCGAGGGCGAATCCGATTCCAATGACAAGACCGGCAGCGAGTCCGGAAAGCGATATCAGCCATCCTTCAAGCACGAATATCCTCCTTATGAGCTTTTCATCGGCACCGAGTCCCCGGAGTGTCCCTATGTCCGATTTCTTGTCTATGATGAGCATGGAAAGGCTTCCGAATATGTTGAAAGCAATAATTATGATAATGAATATCAATATCATGTAGATTGCCGCCTTCTCATATTTCATCATCTTGTACAGGGATTCGTTCTGCTGGAAGCGGTCCTTGACCTTGAAATCCGGACCGAGCCTTCTGGATATTTCCTCCTGGATTTTCTTCTGCTCATCCTTGCCCGTACCTTCCACGAAACGGATTTCCACGGCTGACACCTCGTCATCATATTCGAGAAGTTCGCGCATTGTCCCGATAGGGACTATCATCAATGAGGCATCTACGTCGTTGCTGATGCTGAAAACCCCTGATGGCCAGACTTTCACGCTCTCGATTGACGAGGCAGGGTTGGACAGGGATATCCGTCTTGTCCGTGACGGGAAATATATCTGTATCGGGGAGAGGAAGCGCGGGTTGATGCCCATATCGTATGCAAGCTGCGCCCCCACGCAAGCAAGCGGGATGTCCCCCTTGTGCAGCTTGAATTCTCCGTCACGGATATGCTCCCGAAGTGGCGTCTCCTCCTCATAGATCCAGTCCACACCCTTTGCCAAGGCGAGGGACTGACGTCCGTCGTAACTGATGAAGACCTGCTCCTGGAGCACACAGCTCATATTTTTGACCTCAGCCTGTCCGTATATCCAGTCATATACCTCCCCCTCAGGTACGAATGTCTTTCCGGTGGACGGCATAATTGCCAGATCGGCCTCGACATTCCCCATCATCGATGTGATGAGGGAGTCGAAGCCGTTGTAGATGGACATTATTATTATGAGGGCTGCCGTTCCCACAGCCATGCCGATTGCGCTTATCGCCGAGATTATGTTTATCACATTGTGTGACTTCTTGGCGACAAGGTATCGTCCGGCTATGAACAGGGGGAGATTCATATCTTGCCGGAATCCCTATTTTTTCAGAAGTTCCTCGATATGTTCCACATAGTCGAGTGAGCTGTCCAGGAAGAATTCAATCTCCGGGACAATCCTGAGCTGCTTCCCGACCCTTGAGCCAAGTTCACCGCGCAATGCCCTGCAATTTTCCTGGAGCAAGGCCATCACACCTTCAGCCTTCTGGGAAGGGAAGACGCTGACATATATCTTCGCGATGGAAAGGTCAGGGCTTATCTTCACGCCGCTTACGGACACGAGGGCCCCGTCGAAGGCCGCCATGCCTTTGCTGCGGATGATTTCCGCCATATCCTTCTGGATTTCCCTGGCAACCTTCAGCTGCCTTGTGCTTTCTGTAGCTTTCTCCATGTTATTCCACAACCTTGATGAGGTAATAGTTCTTCTTGCCTCTCTGGGCGAGGACATACTTGCCGTCTATGAACGATTCGGAGTCAATCTTGGCGTTGATGTCGGTCACCTTCTCCTTGTCGATGCTTACTCCGCCGGCCTGGATCATCTTGCGGCATTCTCCCTTGGATGGGAAGACACCCGTTTCCGTGGCGAGGAGGTCAATCACTCCTATCGGGAACCTGTCTGCCGGAACCTCGAATGTAGGAACTCCGTCGAATACAGCAAGGAAGGTCTTCTCGTCCAATGACTTGAGGGCCTCGCGTGTGGAGTTGCCGAAAAGCATTCCCGAAGCAGCGACTGCCTTCTCATATTCCTCCGCGCCGTGAACCATGGTGGTGACTTCTTTTGCGAGGAGTTTCTGGAGTTCCCTGCGCTCAGGGGCCTCTGCGTGCCTTGCAATGGCTCCCTCGATTTCCTCCTTGCCGAGCATTGTGAAGATCTTGATGTATTTCTCGGCGTCTGCATCTGAAACATTGAGCCAGAACTGGTAGAACTGGTATGGGGAAGTCCTTTCCGGGTCGAGCCAGATGTTGCCTTTCTCGGTCTTGCCGAACTTGCCTCCGTCAGCCTTGGTGATCAGAGGGCAGGTGAGGGCGAATGCTTCCTTGCCGAGGATGCGGCGGATGAGCTCGGAGCCTGTGGTGATGTTGCCCCACTGGTCGGCGCCTCCCATCTGGAGGGTACAGCCCTTGTGCTCATAGAGATAGAGGAAGTCGTATCCCTGAAGGAGCTGGTATGTGAATTCGGTGAACGACATGCCCTCGCGTGACTCTGAGGAGAGGCGTTTCTTCACTGAGTCCTTGGCCATCATGTAATTGACGGTGATGTGCTTTCCGATGTCCCTTGTGAAATCGAGGAATGAATATCCTTTCATCCAGTCGTAGTTGTTCACGAGTTCGGCCTTGTTCGGGGCGTCTGAATCGAAATCGAGGAATCTGGAGAGCTGAGCCTTGATGCAGGCCACATTGTGGCTGAGGGTCTGCTCGTCGAGAAGGTTCCTCTCCTGTGACTTCATGGATGGGTCGCCGATCATTCCGGTTGCACCTCCCACAAGTGCGAGCGGCTTATGGCCGCAGTTCTGGAAGTGCTTGAGTATCATTATGCTGACCATGTGGCCGATGTGGAGGGAATCCGCTGTCGGGTCAATTCCGACATAAGCGGCTGTAGGGCCTTCGAGGAGTTTCTCCTCAGTGCCTGGCATGATATCCTGAATCATGCCCCTCCATCTTAATTCTTCTACGAAATTTTTCATTATCAATATTTTATATTCTTCATTATCAATTCAGATGTCTCGGCTTCGCTCGACATGACATGTTTTTGTCATTCCGCCCTCGTAAGCGGTCAGCAAACAGCCCGGTGGGCTTTTGCAGCGAGCAGCCGATGTCAGTCGGATACTAAGCGAGTGGAGAAATCTTCCAGCCCGCAAAGGTAGCAAAAAATCGTAATACCCATTGCCCGACACAGGTCATCCCTATCTCAGGACGAAATGGTCTGATGGGCGGGTGGAGTCACCGGCATAGAAATCAATTGTGATGCCGTCATCGCTGACATTCATCTTGTACGATCCTGCTGCCTTGGAGAAGGAATATCCCTTGACACCGGGACGGAACTCATCGAAGATCTCATTCCCGCTGAGTTTTCCATATCCCTCGATTCCCTCGGCTAAAACATTGTATATTCCGGTCTCTTCATCCTTCCACACGCTGTTCATCGTCATCTGCGTGATGCGCCCTCCGTCACCGTACCAGTCGAGGAACTCGGTGGAGTGGGTGTGCCCGCAAAGCACTATGGCATTGCGTCTAGCAAACAGTCCGCGCATCGTATCCCTCGCAGTATTCTCCTTGTCCTTGCCATGGTAATACCAGTCGCTGTATTTGTTCCCGTCGAAAGGAAAGACCGGGGCATGGCAAAGAATGAAAGTATATCTTGCCTTTGAGGTCTGCTCAAGCAACCTTTTCACGGTCTCGTCGTCCGGCTTGTTGAAATCTATGACTATGAAGGCGTCCTCCCCGATCCAGAAGGCGAAATCCATACCTTTGACCTCGGTCCCGAGTTCTTTCGTGAGCCTTTCCGGCATATATTTCAGATAAGCCTCACGGGCCTCGGAATCCTTGTTTCCCCTGACGTCATGGTTTCCGGCCACGGTTACAAATGGGGCCGGTCCCATTGCCTCCTTCAGGTATTCGAAAGCATCCCCGAGCATTTTGCAGTGAGCCTCTACCCCTGCCGTATCGCCCTGGATGAGGTCTCCGGTCTGAAACACGAGCCGGGTGTCATCATCCACGAGGCAAGCCGCCCTCTTGACAAGCCTCGGGCATCTGTCCTTCCACATCTCGGCGTTCCTGACGAACTCCTTTCGGTGGTTGGCTTCCCTTGTCTTGTTCTTGAGGGTATATCCATCGTGATAATAGGTGTCAGGCTCAGTGTCATAGTGAGTGTCACCGAGAATTACGATGGAATAGCTGCCGCCTTTGCCTCTGCGTCTGCCTTTCCTGCCTGCCAGGGATTCAGCCGCATCGGCCGCCGGAGAGATACCAAGTCCAATAAGGCCGGCTGCTGACAATCTGAGGAAGTTTCTTCTGTCCATCTCGAATCTTTTACCAGATTACAACTCTTTCATTTTCAGGTCTGTACATTGCGTCTCCCTCTTTGATTCCGAAGGCTTCGAAGAATGTGTCGATGTTGCGCAGGGTAGCGTTCACACGGTTGCGTCCGAGTGAGTGGACATCGAGAAGCGTCAGTCTCTGCTCCTCCTGAGGAGTGATGTTCTGTGCCCAGAGGGTTGCGTAGGCAAGGTAGAAGCGCTGCTCTGCGGTGAAGCCGTCAACAGGCTCCGGATGCTTGCCGTCGAAAGAGTTCTGCAGCGCGGTGAATGCAATCCTGAGGCCTCCCTGGTCTGCGATGTTCTCGCCGAGGGTTGCAGCTCCGTTTGCCATGAGTCCCGGCTGGATTTCCACCTGGTTGAACTGCTCGACGAGGCCCTGTGCCCTTGATTTGAATGCTTCAGCATCTTCGTCTGTCCACCAGTTGTTCATGTTTCCGTCCTTGTCGAAGAGGCGGCCCTGGTCGTCGAATCCGTGGGTCATTTCGTGGCTGATGACAACTCCGATGGCTCCGTAGTTAACGGCATCGTCTGCATCCGGGTTGTAGAAAGGAGGCTGGAGGATGCCTGCAGGGAAGCAGATTTCGTTGGTGGTAGGGTTGTAGTATGCGTTCACAGTCTGAGGTGTCATGCCCCATTCTGCCTTGTCAACAGGTTTGCCGAGTTTTGCGAGGTTGTCCTCCGTGTACCAGCGTGAAGCGGCTCGGAGATTCTCATAGTAGCTGTTTTCAGGATTGATTTCGAGGGAGGTGTAGTCCTTCCATTTGTCAGGATATCCGATTTTCACGGTGAAGGCTGACAGCTTCTCCTGGGCCATTGCCTTGGTTGCTTCGCTCATCCAGTCGAGGGCGGCGACTCTCTGTCCGAGGGCGGCCTGGATGTTGGTTACCATCTCAAGCATCCTCTTCTTGTCTTTCTCCGGGAAATATTTCTTGACATACATCTGTCCTACTGCTTCTCCAAGAATGCCGTTAGGAGCCCTCATAGCCCTCTTCCAGCGCGGTTTCTGCTCCTGGATGCCGGCCATCTGCTTCGAGAAGAATTCAAATGAAGCCTCTGTGAAATCGTCGCTGAGGCTTCCGCAGGCTGAGCTGAGGACCTGTGCCTGGAGGTAATGCCTGAGGACTGCACCGTCAGTCGATGCCACGATTTTGTCAAGGGCCTGGAAATATGATGGCTGCATCACGATGACCTTCTCCTGGTCGGCGATTCCGAGCTGAGCGAAGTACAGGTCGAGGTGAAGGTCAGGATATGCTGCGAAGATTTCGCTGAAGGACATAGGGTTGTACATTGCCTCATAGTTCCTCTGCTGTACCATTGACCAGTAAGGTACTGCGATGGCCATCTCGAAGCTCATGGCGTTCCTTGCCCTTTCTGCCGCATCCTGGTATCCTGCAAGGCTGAACACCTTTGTAAGGAAATTCTCGTAACCTTCGCGGAGTGCTGCGTTTTCATCGTTCAGATAATAGTCGCGGTTGCCGAGTCCGAGTCCGCTTTCCGCAAGATAGAGTGCATTGTTGTTGCTGTCCATAAGGTCGGCATCAACACCTGTGCCCCATGCACCTTCTTCTCCGTAAAGGGCCATCTTGCCGATTGCCGTTGCGAAACTTTCCGCATCGCAGACTGCTTCAAGTTCCTGAAGGTAAGGCATTACAGGGGCTGCGCCCTCTTTGTTGAGGCGTACGGAGTCAAGTCCCATCGTATAGAGGTCGGCGATTTTCTGCTCAACGCTACCTTTCTTTGTCTTGAGTTCTGCAAGACCTTTGAAAAGTTCGTTGAGGCGGATTTCGTTGTTCTCGCGCAGGATGTCGAATGAACCGTAGCGGGAATATTCCTTTTTCAGCGGGTGGTTCCGCTGCCATCCGGCGGTTGCGTATGCATAGAAATCCTGGCCCGGGGCCACTGTCGTGTCGATGTTGGTGAGGTCGATTGCCGGAACCTTCTCCTGTGCCGGCTGGTTGTTGCAGGCTGCCGCCATGAATGCGATTGCCATAATCAGTGCTTTATTTTTCATACCATCAAAATTTTTCATGTTCGGTTTCATTTCATGTTTGTTCATATCCTATTGAATACTTTGCTTGCTGTCAATAAGACAAACATACAAAGTTAAGGATATTCTTGAACTAATCCACCAATTATCCCGATTACTTGTTTGCAGATTCTGAATTTTTGCCGTTGCATTATGCCCGGATGCCAGATTTCTTCCACACATTTCTATACGACAGAACAAGCGCCAAAATCCAGATATGGATCTTGGCGCTTGCTGTCAATCTTGATGAAAATGTCCGAACTATAAAGTTCTGACTGTCTCTATCGGCAACTCGGAGATTTCGGCAACCAAATCAGCCGGCATACCTTTGCCCAGCATCCTCTTTGCCGTGGCGACAATTCCTTCCTCTCGTCCCTTCGCCAATCCTTCCTCCAGCCCTTCTTCTCGTCCTTCCTTTCGCTCCATCCTTTTCTGGAATTCAAAGTCCAACTCGTTCATAAT
>JBJEBR010000037.1:0-2997 GCA_051870255.1 Candidatus Cryptobacteroides sp. | reverse complement strand
TAATTATATATTTTTAAGGCCCCAGATTTCCGGAAATGAGGAAGTTTTCGTATTTTTGGGGAATATGATTTGCTCCACCGACAAAACTGACAAACAATATGATACAGAACATGAAAATCTTTGATCGTATGAAAAAATCATTTCTGACAGCCCTGATTCTGACAGGAATATGCATTACGGCCTGTGACAATGCTGACAAGACACCTGGATTCGTGGAGACTGCGCTCATGCCTTACGTTGAAAGCGGACAGCTCGCGGGGGCCATCAGCGTACTTTACAATGACGGGGTGGAGGAAGTCGCCTGCATCGGCTATTCCGACATTGCCGCCGGAAGGAAGATCACTATGGATGATGTATTCATGCAATGCTCGCAGACCAAAGGATTCTGCGGCGTGACGATGGCAAAGCTCGTGGAGGAGGGCAAGGTCAGCCTCGATGACCCTGTGTCGAAATATCTTCCTGAGTTCAAGAACCTATGGGTACAGGAAAAAAAGTCCGACAGCCTGAGGATATTGCGCAAGGCCAGGAATCCTCTGACAATCAGGATGGCGCTCAATCATACGGGAGGCTTCCCTTTCGAGGCCAGCGTCAAGAGGAAAGATGTCCGCGGAGGCGGTTGGTCGGGCGGGGCTCCTATCCGTCAGGTGGCCGCAGCCGCTGCTGGTTCTCCGATACGTTTCGAGCCGGGGACCGCGGTATTGTACTCCAATACAGGCATCGACATCGCTGCTGCAGTGATCGAGGAAGTCACGGGAATGAAGTGGGAACAGTACCTCAAGCAGACCGTGCTCGATCCGCTCGGGATGAAATCCACATGGTTCTGGCCTACTGACAAGCAGCTCAAGACCCAGGTCGAGATGTACAAGACCAAGAATGGAGGAAAGGCGGAATATGTCATCGAGGACCCTTGGCAGCAGAGACCATACAATGACTCACACGTGTTCGCATCCGCCGGTGCAGGCCTCTGGACCACTGCCAATGACCAATTGAAATTCTACAAGATGCTCATGAATCTCGGAATGGGTGATAACGGGGTCAGGATTCTGAAAGAGGAGACGGTGAAGTCAATTCTTGCATGCTCTACAAGACCTGAGAATATGGAGGGCTATTCGCTCGGCTTTTTTGCTCCGTTTGAGGACACCGAGGACTCTTGGTTCGGACACGGAGGTGCCTGGGGAACCAACTGCATGGTCAACTGGCACAAGAAGCAGCTGAAGCTGTTCGTGATTCAGGTCACCGACAGTGAACAGCCTTGGCATGATGACCTCGTGAAGGCTCAGAATGCTTTCTTCGAGGCTGAGATTGACAATTCCGCATCCGAAGCCTATACCGGCAGGACAAAATGATGACGGATGAACAGTTCAAAGGGATTCTATGAAATGGGGATAATATGGATTCGCAAGTGAATTTCAGGATGATCGTGCTGGATCTGGACGGCACTCTGACCAACGACAACAAGGAAATTACGCCTCGGACATCAGATGCGCTCATGTTGGCACAAAGCCGTGGAGTGAAAGTGGTGCTGGCTTCCGGACGGCCAACCTATGGCATTGTCCCGCTTGCACGGCAGCTGCAGCTGGAGAAATACGACGGTTACATTCTTGCCTACAACGGCGGGTCCATCATTTCCTGCCGCAGCGGCAAAACCGTATTCAATCAGATGCTGGATCCGGAACTCGTGCCCGTCCTTTATGATGAATCCGTTGCTGCAGGAATGGAAATCCTGACCTATCAGGGGGAAGCCATCGCGGCATCCTGCAGGAAAAACAAATATGTCCTCCACGAAGCCTTCATAAACAAGATGCCTGTGGTCGAATTCGATGATTTCCCGTCACAAGTTCAGCATCCTGTCAACAAATGCCTTATCGTGGGCGATCCCAAGCCGCTGCATGAACTGGAAAAATCACTTTCCGGCAAATATCCCGACAAGCTCAGTGTTTATCGTTCCAGTGGTTTTTTCCTCGAATGTGTGCCTCCGGGCATTGAAAAATCCAATTCATTGGACAAGCTGATTTCCACCTTGGGCATTGACAGAACCGAAGTGATTGCCGTAGGGGACGGATACAATGACCTGGGTTTGATACGCTACGCCGGATTGGGTGTAGCCATGGCCAATGCCTCCAAAGAAGTGCAGGACGAAGCGGACTACATAACCTGGTCCAACCAGGAAGACGGCGTAGCCCATGTCGTGGAGAAATTCATATTGGATTCTTCGCCACGGTAAAACCCTGATTTTCAACAATAGTGAGTTGGAGGTAAGTTTGTTACCATATTGTAACTTCTTGTATATTAACTAAATATATTTCAGATTTGCACTATCATTATGATAGTGCATTTTTTATAGTCATATGGACAACAAACAAAATATCACGAATTATGCAGAACATAGTATTGATTGGAGCAAGCGGATTCGTCGGTTCCGCCATCCTGAATGAAGCACTGCTCCGTGGTCACAAGGTGACAGCCATCTCACGCAACATTGAAAAGATTCCGGCAGGCAATCCCAACCTTAGAGTCGTACGGGCCGATGCCACAGACCCGGACACACTCGCTGCACTCGCACGGGGGAAAGACGCCGTCATAAGTGCATACAATCCCGGCTGGGGCAATCCACGCCAATATGAAGAGACACTGGAGAACTATCCGAAAATAGTGGAAGGGACGAAGAAGGCCGGAGTAAAGCGCCTGCTCATCGTCGGTGGAGCCGGGACTCTGTTCGTGGCACCAGGTCTCCGTCTTGTCGATACCGGAAACCTTCCGGACGAATGGCTGCCGGGAGTAAAGTCATTGGGCGAATTCTATCTCAACTACCTAACCAATGAAAAAGACATCGATTGGGTATTCTTCTCCCCTGCCGGCAACCTCGGGAATATGGGGCAGAACGGCCCTGGCAAGCGCACAGGCAAATTCCGTCTCGGCAAGGACGATATGATTTTCGACGAAAACGGCGAAAGTTTCATCTCCGTAGAGGACTATGCCTGGGCAATGATAGATGAA
>JBJEBR010000036.1:0-48325 GCA_051870255.1 Candidatus Cryptobacteroides sp. | reverse complement strand
GACCCTCCCTCAAAATCAGGTGGTTAGATCTCTATTAGCTGCAATGTGGGCTAAGCGGGAAGACCTCTCGGCGGTTTGAGGGCCTATCGGAAGGTCATACGGTATTGTTTTGGGGACAGTCCGGTCACCCGTTTGAAATATTTCCCGAAGACTGACTGAGACGGAAAATGCAGCTCATATGATATTTCCTGGATCGATCTGGCGGTCAATGAAAGCATGGCCTTCGCTTCGGAGACGACATAGTCCTCGATGCAGTCCAGGGCCGTGCGCCCTGTCACATCCTTTACAATCTGCGAGAGATATTTCGGGGTGATACATAGCTTGTCGGCATAGAATGCCACCTCCCTTTCCGTCTTGTGGTGCAGCTCAACCAGTTCAATGAACCTGGAATAGATGATTTCCTGACGGTGGTTCCCGTTGTCAGGATTCTTCGGGATGTCGTGGGCCTTGAATCCGTAACCGAAGAACATCGTGAGGGTCAGATGCCTCGCAGCTTCAATCTTATGCTCCACCGACTTGGAGGAGGCCAGGTCCAGCATCATGTCAAAGAACTGGTCGAACACCTTGCATCCTTCCTTCAATGGCACGACCGGATTCTTGAATATGGACGAGTAGAACGGATGGGCAATCCCGAAATTCGGAAACATGGATTTTGTGAACTTGTCGGACATCACGATGACCTTCGCCTCGATGTCCTCGGAATGTCCGATGGCCTCAAAGACCTGTCCACTCATCACGACAAGCAGGCAGGGAGCCTTGGCAACATATTCCCGCATGTTGATTCTCATCTTCGCCCATCCTTTGCTGTAGATGCAGCACATCGACACATCGGACTTGAAGGCTCCGCTGACGGTCCAGATGTGCTCTTCCGAGGCACACTCCATCAACAGGATGTCGGAGCCTATCCTGTGGTCGGAGGGAGTGATTTCGTCGATTCTCTCCCTCCATTTCAAATAATCATTTTTCATTGTGCAATCCTTTCGTCCCGTAAATATACCTCAATTTTGCTGCCGAGACCAGAAATGGGGGAATTTTTCGGCAAAATGTACCAATTGTAGGGAATAATTGCGAAGTATCGGACTCACTCAAAGATCCTGAAATAAATATGATGATTGTTCCCAAAATTTGTATATTTGCATTAACGAATTTGTTAAACCATTTTGTTAAATATATGAATCCAAATTTAGCAAATGAAACTCCGGTAGCGGCCAACAAGGAACAGCTTATTCTTGAAGCTGCTGAACATGAGTTCCTTACAAAAGGTTATGACGGTGCAAGAACCGCTGCCATAGCCAAGGCGGCAGGAGTGACTCATGCGATGTTGAACTACTATTTCAGGACCAAGGAGCAACTTTTCGAACGGTTCATCAAAAAAAAGATGGATGAGGCAATCCATTTGGTCAGCCATCTTGTGGAAAACAATGAGGTCAATATAGTCAAACGTCTTGAACTGGCTGTTGCCGAACACTTTGATTTCGTCAAGGCCAATCCTGATTTGCCGAGGTTTCTTATAAATGAGGTCCTGCCTTATGGCGACAGGTGCAAGATTTTTGTATCCAGGGTCAGGGAAATCACCACCCCCATCAGTGTGCTGCAGAAGGAGGTTGACGATGCGGTATCCAGAGGTGAAATCGAGCAATTCGATGTGTTTCTGCTTTTTCAGTCCATTCTGTCTCTGAATCTCTTCCCTTCATTTTTGATTAATATTCTGAAGATCGGTGTTGCTGGTGCTGCCCTGGATGAAGATGAATATTTCGCTGCCCGTAAAGCGGAAAATGTTGAACTTGTAATGAGAAGAATAAAAAAGGTACGATGATATGAAGCGATTTATCCTATTGCCGTTGATGGTGCTGTCTGCCGTTGCCTCCCGGGCCCAGTCGCTTGACGAATGTTGCGCACTGGCATGTGAGCACTATCCTGAAATCATGAAATATGACCTGATAAGGCAGACGGAGCAGTTCGATGTCTCCAATGCTGCAAGAGCATGGCTACCACAGATAACCCTCTCGGGTCAAGCCACTTATCAGTCGGCTACTCCGACATATCCCGAGGCTTTCGAGACCCTGCTCCTTGCAAACGGAATGGAGATGTCGGGCATCCGGAAAGATCAGTACAAGGTGGCGGTCGATATTTCCCAGAACATTTGGGACGGAGGGCAGTCCAAGGCGAACAAGGCTGTAGCCAATGCAGAAGCGGCTGAACAGCGGAGCCGGGTGGATGTCTCCCTCCATGAACTGAAATCACGGGTACAGAATATCTATTTCGGCATTCTGCTCCTGGATGAGCGCCTCGCACAGACCGAAGCCCTGATTGAAGTCTTGGAAGGGAATCTGAACAGGATGCGTTCCTATCATTCCAACGGGGTTGCGGTGCAGGCCGATGTGGATGCCGTGGAGGCGGAATTGCTGACTGCCCGCCAGAACCTCGGCCAGGTACAGGCATCCAGGACCAGTTACAGGACGATGCTTGAACTTTTCATCGGGCAGCCGCTCAAGGACGGGAAGCTTCTCCGGCCGGCAATGACTCAAGTCTGGAGCCGGGTATCCGCCCGTCCCGAACTTGATCTCCTTGATGCCCAGTCAAATAAGATCGATGCTCAACGCAAATCCCTCAATGTTGCCGTAATGCCTCGTTTCAGCGCTTTTGCCCAAGGGTATTATGGATATCCCGGATTGGATATGTTCAAGAGCATGGTCTCTTCCGAATGGACAATCAATGCTATGGTCGGGGTGCGGATGATGTGGAATATAAGTTCATTTTACACGAGGAAAAACCAGCTGGGCAAACTGGATGCGACGCAGCGCCAGATTGATATCCAGAGGGATGTATTCCTGTTCAATTCACAGTTGCAGACAACCCAGGATGACGGGGAGATTGCCCGTCTGAGAAGTGCCCTGGAGGACGATAACCGCATTGTGGAACTGAGGCATTCGGTGCGGACGGCGGCTGAATCGAGGATGGATAACGGAGTCATCGATGCCACGGACCTTCTTCGCAAGATTGCGGATGAGACGACTGCGGAGTTGAACCGGAGCACCCATGAAGTCGAACTGCTCCAGGCCATATACCGCCTGAAGATGACATTGAACCAACAATGAGGACGACATCAAATTCAAACGACAACATATTGAGTTGATACATAAGCCATTGAACCCATAAAACGAAACCCATATCATGAAACGGATATTTTATATTCTACCCATCCTTGCCATAGTCTCATGCAAAAATGAAGCGGACTACGATGCCCAGGGAGTATTCGAAGCTACAGAGATTGTAATATCTTCGGAAGCGACAGGACGGATTCTCGCCTTTGACGTGACGGAAGGCAGTGTGATCGCTGCCGGTGAAGTGGTCGGATCTGTTGACAGCATGCAGCTTCACCTTCAGCGTAACCAGCTCAAGGCCCAGCAGCAGGCATTGCTGAGCAGCCGCCCTGACAAGGAGAAACAGGTAGCCGCCCTGCGCAAACAGATATCTGCCCAGAAGAATGAACTCACAAGGGTGGAGAACATGCTTCGTGACGGCGCCGCAACCCGCAAGCAGCATGACGACCTCAAGTCCCAGATCGACATCCTTGAAGGCCAGCTTTCGGCGACCCTCTCCAACATTGACAACAACACCTTGTCGATCAATGAAAATGCTGCCGCGCTTGAAGCACAGATTTCGGCTCTCGACGACAGGATTTCCAAATGCCGTATCGCTTCTGCCGTCGGAGGTACGGTCCTGGTGAAATATGCCCAGGCCGGGGAGTTCACGACCTCTGGCAAGCCGCTGATGAAGGTCGCTGATCTGGATGACATTTACTTGCGTGCCTATTTCACTTCAGACCAGCTCTCGAAGGTCAATCTCGGGGATGAGGTCACCGTGATTGCCGACTTCGGTGCTGATGAAAGGTACAGTTATCCTGGTCGTGTGGTATGGATATCGGCAGAGAACGAATTCACCCCGAAGAGCATACAGACGAAGGATACCAGGGCAAACCTTGTCTATGCCGCGAAGATTGCTGTCCGGAATGACGGCCGCCTGAAGATAGGACTTGCGGGAGAAGTGAAACTTTGAGGGCCTGCATTTGAGTACCTTGAGCAAAACAGTAGTTATGCCGGTCATAAAAGTTGAAAATATCTCTAAAAGCTTCGGAAAGGTAAAGGCTGTCAACGGGATATCGTTCGAGGTCGGAAAAGGTGAGATTTTCGGCCTGATAGGTCCTGACGGTGCCGGCAAGACAACCCTTTTCCGTATGCTTGTCACCCTTCTCGAGCCAGACGGGGGCAGGGCGGAGGTGGACGGCTTTGATACCGTCAGCCAGTACCGGTCCATCCGGGAGCGGGTGGGGTATATGCCGGGGCGTTTCTCCCTTTATTCCGACCTGACCGTTGAGGAAAACCTGAGTTTCTTCGCCGCGTTGTTCGGGGTGAAAGTGGAGGATTCCTATGATCTTGTCGCTCCTGTATATCGGCAGATAGAACCTTTCAGAAAACGCCGTGCGGGAAAGCTTTCCGGAGGCATGAAGCAGAAACTTGCCCTGTCGTGTGCCCTGATCCATCGTCCGAGCGTGTTGTTCCTGGACGAGCCGACTACCGGAGTGGATGCGGTGTCAAGGAGTGAATTCTGGGATATGCTTTTCAGCCTCAGGCAGAGAGGGATAACCATTCTGGTTTCGACACCGTATATGGATGAGGCCTCCCGTTGTGACAGGATTGCATTGTGCAACGAAGGCAGGATCCTCGGCATTGACACACCTTCAGGTATCGTCGCTTCATTCGATTCTCCGCTTTACAGCATCCGGTCCGGGAATATGTACCGCCTGCTGGTTGCCGCGCGTGATTGTGAAGGGGTGGTCGAGTGCTATCCGTTCGGGGATGTGCATCATCTGGTCGCCGGTCCCGGTTTCGATGTCGGGCAGTTCCGGGACAGTCTTTCCGGTTTCGGGGACCTTCTGATAGAGCCGGTCAAGCCGGGAATTGAGGATATGTTCATCAGACTAATGAAGCAATGAAAGATATAATCATATCAATCAGGGACCTGACCAAGAGGTTCGGAGATTTTACCGCCGTTGACCGCATCTCGTTCGATGTCAGCAGGGGTGAGATTTTCGGATTCCTCGGGGCGAACGGTGCCGGCAAGACTACCGCTATGCGGATGTTGTGTGGTTTGAGCTATCCGACCTCCGGCAGCGGAACCGTAGCCGGTTTCGACATCATGCGCGAGGGCGAGCAGATCAAAAGGCATATAGGATACATGAGCCAGCGCTTCTCCCTGTACAACGATCTCACGGTCTGGGAGAATATGAGACTCTTTGCCGGAATTTATGGACTTTCGACGTCCAAGACTCATGACAGGTCGGTGGAACTGCTTGAAAGACTTAACTTTACATCAGAACGAGATACCCTTGTCAAGGCGTTGCCGTTGGGATGGAAGCAGAAACTTTCCTTTGCGGTGGCGACAATCCACAGTCCGGAAATCGTCTTTCTGGATGAACCGACGGGAGGAGTGGATCCCATAACAAGGAGGCAGTTCTGGGAAATGATCTATGAGGCAGCCGACAGCGGAACGACACTGTTCGTCACCACACATTATATGGATGAGGCGGAATATTGTTCGCGTGTGTCCATAATGGTTGATGGGCAGGTGCGTGCACTTGACACACCGGCCCGGCTGAAGGAACAATTTGGGGCTGAATCGATGGATGAGGTGTTCCGCATCCTGGCCCGTGGAGCAAAAAGGGGAGAGTAAGCCATGAATCACAATTTTCTGTCATTTGTCAAAAAGGAGACTCTTCACATCCTGAGGGATGTGAGGACTATGATGATTGTCCTGCTGATACCTGTCGTACTGATGATTCTGTTCGGCTTCGCCATATCTACGGAGGTGAACAACCTGAACGTGGCCGTGCTTGCTCCCAACCGCACTCCGGCTGTACGCCAGGCAGTGGACAGACTCTCAAGCAATCCGTTCTTCACCGTCACCGGCTATATCTCCAATGATGAGATCGACCGTATGCTCCGCAGCGGGAAGGCTGATGTCGTCATGGCGTTTGCCGATGACTATGACCTTGTGCTCCAGCGGCGTATGGAAGGAATTGATACCCCTCCTGCCATCCAGTTCATATTCGATGCTGCGAACACCAATACAGCCCAGACAGGGGCCATGTATCTTCAGAATGCCATATCCTCCGACCTGTCCGACCAGCAGATGCTCAACCTCCACCTGCTCTACAATCCCCAGATGAAATCGGCATACAACTTCGTTCCCGGTATCATGGGTCTGATATTCATCCTGATATGTGCGATGATGACATCGGTGTCGATAGTCCGTGAAAAGGAGGTCGGGACAATGGAGGTGCTGCTTGTGTCCCCGGTGCGTCCCATAAAGATCATCCTTGCCAAGATGATTCCGTATTTTGCAATCTCCTGCATCAACCTTGCGACCATTCTGATCATTGCCCGCTACCTGCTGGATGTGCCGCTGAGCGGAGGACTTGGGGGAATCGTATTCGTGTCTGTGATCTATCTTCTGCTGTCATTGGCTTTGGGGCTTCTGGTTTCGACTTTGTCCTCGTCGCAGATGGTTGCCCTGCTGATTTCGGCAATGGTGATGTTGTTGCCGATGATGATGCTTTCAGGAATGATTTTCCCTCTTGAGAACCTCCCTGCCGTCCTGAAGCCTCTGCCTTATATCGTCCCGGCGAGGTGGTACATAGAGGCTGTCCGCAAACTTATGATCATGGGACTTCCTCTGTCGGCTGTCGTGAAGGAGGTTGGCATCCTGATTTTCATGACTTTCGTATTGGTCGTCATATCCCTCAGGAAATTCAACGACAAACTTGAATAGACCCTTCAATCCACAAGAATATGCGCCAGCTGTTTATATTGATACAAAAGGAATTCATACAGATTTTCCGGAATCCTTTCCTCCCGAAACTGATTCTCGCCTTTCCTGTGATTGTCATGCTTGTCATGCCATGGGTCACGACGATGGACGTCAGGAATGTGGGTGTCGCGATCATTGATGAGGACTGTTCTTCCCTGTCGAGACGGATGGCTGCCGATATCCGTGCCGCTGAATATTTTACGGTGAAGGATGAGGCTGCCACCCTGGCCGGAGCGATGAGTATGTTGGAGGATTGTGAGGTGGATATCATTCTTCAGATTCCACACAACTTCGAAAGGGATATGTCGGGTGTCTCCCCGCAGAAACTGGATATTTCCGCCAATGCGGTGAATGCCACCAAGGGCTCTCTTGGAAGCCAGTATCTTGTACAGACCATCGCTTCCACCCTCTCGAAATATTCGAAGGAGAGGGGAGCGAGGAAGCTCTCAGACCTGATGACTGTCCAGAACCGGTATAATCCTACCTTGGACTATCGTTATCTGATGATACCTGCCCTGATGATCATGCTGCTGATTCTCATCTGCGGTTTCCTGCCGGCAATCAACATCGTCTCGGAGAAGGAAAACGGCACCATAGAGCAGATCAATGTCACACCGGTGGGCAAATTCACCTTTGTCCTTGCAAAGCTCATCCCTTTCTGGCTCATCGGACTTTTCGTAATCACGGTGGCTATGTTGGTTGCCTATCTGGTTTATGGGCTCTTCCCTGTGGGGTCTTTGGGGAATATCTATCTTGCGACCATCCTGTTCATCCTCGGTTTCTCCGGATTCGGCGTGGCTGTTGCCAATCTGTCCGACAATATCCAGCAGACGATGTTCGTGATGTTTTTCTTCATCGTCATCTTCATGCTGCTCAGCGGACTTATCACTCCCATCAACTCGATGCCGGTCTGGGCACAGAAATTCACGATAATCCTTCCTCCGCGTTACTACATTGACATCATGAGGAATGTCTATCTGAAAGGAACGACATTCGTCGAACTCTGGTACAACTTCGCCGCCTTGGGCGTCTTTGTCGTCATCTTCAATCTTCTCGCCACCCTGACCTACAGGAAACGGTCGTAGTCTGATGATATTGAACAAAAAATTGGCAAATACCTGCTCAATCACTCCTTCATGATGCCCGGATTGGTCAGTGTAACGGTTTCTACCATAGTGGCCTATACTATCTCCATGCTCTTCTTTTAACCTGTTGGTTCATGAAAAGAGTCAGGAAGATACAATCAAGGCATGAAAAAGGTCCCGATTCCCCTGCAATTACCTGACGAATTGCCGGATACTTGGAGGAGACTGTCTCAAGGGCTTTCCAAGCCGGCAAATTGTACCGATTGGGGGAATAATTGCGAAATATGGAGCGGAACACAAGAATCCTGAAGTCTGATCAATTGATTTCCACAGGGTTGTCCCAGCGGCATCGGAAATACCAGGTTCCACGCCGGGCATCCCTGTCATAGACTACAGACCACAGGGTGAAATTATCGTATGAGGCCTGACGTGCGGCATCGAGGGCACTTGCGGCATCGGCCGGTTCCAGACCGCCTATCCGTTCCATGCGGCTGTGGGATTCGCCTGTCATCGGATGCTCGCGGCTTTCCCAGATGCAATGGTTGGTAAGGACCGGGGCAGGGGTTACATGCATTTCTCCGCCCTTCCATTCGACCGCCACCGAATTGTCGGCATCGGCAATCGCAAGATGATGTGCCATGCCTATTGACGGGTGGATGTCATATCGGCCCAACAGTTCGATGGCCTCATCCACCGAAGCGGCATAATCCAGGACAAGCCTGATTGCTCCCACTATGGTCAGGTCAGGCTTTTCGGTATCCACGGCAACCGTGTCGCCGTCCAGCTCGATCAGGTCGGCGATGCAGACCCCTTTCTCGTTCATTCCGTCGAGAGGGACAAATGTGGAAGCCAATGCGACAAAACCGTCCATCCCGGCTACAGGATGCCATTCCGGACCATAGCCAAGGAAGGCGAATGTGCTGGTGGATATGGACTTGTATCCGTCCTTCGGTTCGGTTTTAACAATGACGATGTTCTGGCCCATCTCATCGAAATCGAAATTGCGGGCAAACACACCCTTCCCCTGGATCGATGTGCATCCGGCCTCGTAGGCGACAGACTCCGCTTCAGGCATCTTCATATAGCCGTGGGACAGGAAGCCTGCGATATAGGTACCCATTTCCTCATCCGTCTTCGCCCCTCCTTGCTCCAGGAATTCCTTGAAACCGTAATCTCCCTTGAATGTAAAGGTATAGACTCCATCCTCCAGCATCTTCAGGGAGCGGATAGCCTTGAGTTCATCCCCGAACATCTTCCATCCTCCATAGAGGAAGATTCCTAGGCCGATCGCTATAACGGCCAGGATGGAATAGATGATTTTCTTGATTTTCATGATGATATGCCAATTGATGACCAAACTTCCCGCAAATATAGCCAAATACCTCTGACCTGGAAGTTAAAATTCGGTTAAAACCAGCATATCATCGTAATATGGAGTATCCAATGGTACCTTTTTCAAGAAATGTTTGCAGTTTACGAAATAATCTGTATTTTTGTAAAAGCATATGTAATCTTGAATTAAACTCAAGAATAAGGCACTTCAGCCCTTACTGAGGTGCTTTTTTTGTTCCTGAACGGAAGGGATAGAGCCGGAGAGTAGCATGTTGGAGCCCCCGAAAGTTCTTTTACGAGTTTAATTCTACATATGCAAATAAAGAAAGAACATTTCTATGCTGGCATCATGATGCTCATAGAGGTCAGAATGCCAATACTTATCAAGGTCAAGGGTTATACCCGTGTCCGCAATGGTAAGGCTGAGAAGGTCCATTCATACTACAGAATCATTAAGGGACGATGATGTAGCCAATGAATTGGCTTGAGCTTCAAGGTAAGCTGTACTTCGCCTCCGGTTCGGGGAGTCGTCCATAGGGCGACTCCTTTTCTTTGCCATATTCAATCATTTATTGACGGAGGCAAAGTTAAACAGATACCATCCGATTATTTATCCGCATATTCCCGATTGTTGGCATTATCTTCTCCAAATGAAGTTTACCTATTGCGGTAGGTCAGCATGGCGAGGGAACAGAATTTTATGACAACGCTCGTAAAATCTCAGGATTTTATGTAAGTTTGCCTTCCGGACAGACGGGATATTGATGGAACAGGTACGACAGATACCTTAGAATGAGTCCTGAATGCATAAACAAACCACATAATCATTGGAACGATGAAAAGAATAGTTTCCATGCTGCATCCGTTCGGAGCGGCACTCTGCACATTGGTGGCAATTTCCATTATGTCCTGCAACGGATCCGCAGGTCAGGAGGACATGAAACAACTTTCCGACAGAGTCATGCAGACTGCGAAGGTGCAGTTTGCGATACTTGACAATCATTTGCAGCCGGATGAATATCCGCGCACCTACGAGGACGGCCGATATGCCGACACTGATCTGGAGTGGTGGTGCAGCGGCTTTTTCCCGGGGAGTCTCTGGTATGTGTATGAATATACCTCTGACGAGTCTATCAGGCAGTTGGCTGAAAAGAATACTGCAAAGATGAGCCGTCTGATGGATGTCTATACGCATCATGACCTGGGATTTCAGGTGAATTGCAGCTATGGCAATGCCTATCGTCTGACCGGCAATCCTGATTATCTGCCGATGATGGAGGCTTCCGCCGCCAAACTCGCAAGGCGCTTTTCTCCCGTTGTCGGATGTATCAGAAGCTGGGACCACGGTAGGTATAGTTATCCGGTCATCGTTGACAATATGATGAACCTGGAACATCTGCTCAACTGTTCGGAACTCTTTTCTTGTGATTCCCTCAAGACGATCGCCTGCCGCCATGCCGATGTCACGATGAAGAACCATTTCAGGGAGGATAACTCATCTTACCACCTTGTGGACTATAATCCTTCCACCGGGGAAATTGACCACAAGCAGACTTGTCAGGGTTTTGCACACGAGTCAGCATGGTCCAGAGGACAGGCCTGGGGACTGTACGGCTATACGATGATGTATGAAAGGACATCGGACGTACGCTATCTGGCACAGGCGGAAAAAATTGCCCGTTACATCCTTCCGCGCCTGTATGAAGATGAAGACATCGTTCCATATTGGGATTTCAATGCTCCAGGCACTCCTGAGGCTTTGCCTTCCGATGCTCCCGGCCATCCTCAGGATTATAGATGGTGTCCCGGAGAAAAAATACAGCGTGATGCATCTGCCGGAGCAATCATGGCTTCCGCTTTCGTAACCCTTTCCACTCTCTCTTCGGACAGGAAACTTGCCGCGGAATGTAAGGAAACTGCCGAGAAACTTATCCGCACACTTGCTTCTGCTGAATACCTTGCCGAGGAAGGCGAGCAGGGAGGCTATCTGATAAAGCATTGTGCCGGCAATATCCCGGGACTGAGCGAAGTTGACGTTCCGCTGACATACGCCGATTATTATTTTCTTGAAGCCGTCGTAAAATACAGCAAATGCTTTCTTGAATAGACCGGATCCACGCTGATCGGACATTCCGTACAAAATGAAACCATTTCCGAATGGAAGGAATACGCCCGTCTCGATTTTTTTGTGGAAATTTGCATCGGGACCTTCGGAATTTCCATCCGGTTGTCATAAGATATACCATCCGCTTTTCATAAGGATCATCCCAAGGTTCCATAGACATTTGTGAAAAATAACACTGAAACACATATGGAACAGAAAATCAAAGGAATGATTGTCGCATTGACGGCTGTATGCATCGCGGCTGCCGGTCTGAATGCACAGGACAGGAAACCGTCGGCTGACGGGACAGGTGTGAACGCAAGGGTTGCGGAAATAGTGTCGCAGATGACCCTTGAGGAAAAATGCAACTACATAGGGGCTGCCCGTTCGTTCATAATCGGCGCAGTTGACAGGCTCGGACTGCCGGAAGTCAGGATGGCGGACGGCCCTCAGGGCATCAGGAACAACACCGTCAGCACGCTCTATCCTTGCGGAATAATGTCTGCGGCGACCTGGAACCGCGCTCTTGTGGAGGAACTCGGACACGGTCTCGGCATCGATGCCAAGGCAAGGGGAGTCGCAATCCTGCTCGGGCCTGGAGTAAACATCTACCGTGCCCCTATGTGCGGAAGGAATTTCGAATATTTCGGGGAGGATCCTTACCTTGTTTCCGAGGTAGCTAAGCATTATATAATAGGAGTGCAGGACGAGGGCGTGATCGCCACGGTGAAGCATTTCGCCGCCAACAACCAGGAGTGGAGCCGCCATCATGCATCATCCGATGTTGACGAGAGGACAATGCACGAAATATATTTCCCTGCTTTCAGGAAGGCAGTGCAGGAGGCGAATGTGGGAGCCGTGATGGACAGCTACAATCCGGTGTTCGGTGTACACGCGACGGAGAACGCCTGGATGAACATCGACGTGCTCCGTGAAATGTGGGGCTTCGAGGGGATTCTGATGTCTGACTGGACCTCCGTATATTCTTCCTCGGGTGCCGCCAACGGAGGACCTGACCTCGAATGTCCGAAAGGCGTGTATTTCACGGCTAAAAGGCTGATTCCGCTCATCGAGTCCGGAGTCGTTTCCGAAAAGACCATTGACGCAAAGGTTTACCATATCCTCAATACTTTGGACAGGTTCGGACTGCTTGACAGGAATATAAAGGATGACACCCTTCCTCTTGACAATCCGGACAATGCCGATGTGGCGCTGAGGATTGCCCGCGAAGGGGTTGTGATGCTCGAGAACCGTGGCGGCGAACTGCCTTTCGGGAAGAAGGACAAGGTGCTAGTGCTCGGGCCTAACGCCACGAAGGTCACCACCGGAGGCGGCAGTGGATTCGTCACACCTTTCCATGCCGTGAGCCTTGCCGACGGACTGACAGCCGTCAGGGGGACGAAGAATGTGACCGTCCTCCCGGATTCCGAGCTTTATCCTGACTGTTCAGCCATGGTATGCCCGCTTTCTGACCCTCAGGCGAGGGGATTCGATGCATCATATTTCAATAACAAGACATTCGAGGGCGACCCTGAGGTGGTCCGTGTCGATGAATCCATAGATTTCGACTGGAAGGGCGGATCTCCTGCCGAGGGTATGGTCTCGGACGGCTTCTCCTGCAGGTGGGAGGGCGTGTTCACTCCTGACAAGGACGGTATCGTGCGTTTCATCCTTTCAGGTGATGACGGCTACCGTCTGTTCGTGGACGGCAGGAATCTCGGCGGCGACTGGGGCAACCATGCTATTTCGTCCCGTACCATCTTCCTGAATGTGGAGGCGGGGAAAAGCTACAGTCTCCGCTTCGACTTCTACGACAACGCTGGAGATGCCGTGGCAAGGTGCAAGATGGGCTTCTATGACAATGACAGGCTGATGGCTGCATTGGCAAAGGCCGACAGGGTGGTCTTCTGCGCAGGCTTCGACAGCGACACGGAGGGCGAAGGCTTCGACCGTCCTTTCGAACTTTCCGCATCGCAGCGTGAGCTGATAAAGACGATTACTTCCCGTCACAATCATGTGACAGTGGTGCTGAACGCGGGCGGAGCATTGGATTTCAGGGGCTGGAGCGAGGACGTGGAGGCTGTCCTGATGGCTTGGCATTCCGGTCAGGAAGGAGGCCAGGCCGTGGCGGAGATCCTTTCAGGCAGGATAAGCCCGAGCGGGAAGCTCCCTATTACGATTGAGAATGCGTGGGAGGACAATCCTGTCCACGATTCATATTATGACAATACACCTGTGAAGACCCAGGGCCAGCCTTACAGGAGGGTTGAATACCGGGAAGGCATATTCGTGGGATACAGGGGATATGACAGGAACGGCGTGGCTCCGAGATACCCGTTCGGATATGGGCTCAGCTATACGACGTTCGAATATTCCTCACTCACCACGGAGGTCACGGACAAAGGAACCGTGAAGGTCAGCTTCGACATCAGGAATGCCGGTCCTGTGGATGCGTGGGAGACAGCCCAGGTATATGTATCAGACGAGGAGGCCTCAGTCCCGAGGCCTGTCAAGGAACTCAAAGGGTTCGAGAAAGTGTTTGTCGCCAAAGGAAATACCGTCCGGGTGGATGTGGAGCTTGACCGCGATGCCTTTGCTTTCTATGATGTTGAATCCAAAGGATTTAAGGTTGAACCAGGCAGATTCGTGATAAGCGTCGGGCCTTCTTCAGCTTCTCTCCCGTTGAAATCCGTGGTATTGATGGATTGAATTATTTTTGTAAATTAGCGGTCATGATTGGGCCGTGCCATACTTTTTGTTTTGCACCATCGTTCAGGAAGATCATTCCAGGCGGTGGTGCGGGCGTATTCCGACGCGTCCTTTTGTCGGTGGTGCTCTCGCTCGTGCTGATTCCGTTGTCGCGGGCTTTCAACATAGGCGACTACCGTTTCCATCCGATGCCTGAGACATCCTATTACGGTGGCATCCACAGCATCGCGAAGGACAGTGTCGGGAGGATGTGGTTCAGCGGCTCGGATGCGGTATATATGTATGACGGAATATCATTCCACCGCTACAACGAACAGATAAATTCCATATCCCCGGATTCCTATTGGACATATCTCCAGGTCGTGCGTGCCGCCGACGGGGCGGTCTGGCTCGGCACCAACAACGGCCTTATGCGCCTGAATTATGGGACGATGTGCTTCGAGCGTGTTCTCGAAGGCAAGATTTCCAAGCTTGTCGCAGATTCCGACGGAGTGCTCTGGATGTTGAGGAATGATTCCGTGGAGTCCCTGTCTCCATTGTACCCCTCATCTTCGATGGCCTGCCCGTTTGCGGAAGGAATGGACATGAGACCCATATCCCTGTCCATATCCTGTTCCGGAGGCAATGTCTATGTATCTTCTGAAGGTTCCCTGTATCTGCTTGACAAACAGGATGGCAGCTATCGCAGGATTGCCCTCGTGGAGCCTGAGGGATGCAGGATAAAGGATGTGGAGGAATATGGCGGGCTTTGCTATGTGCTCACGGAAAAGCACGGAATCTATGTTTTTCCACTTGGGGGGGGCAAGCCTTCATATCACTACCGGCTCCCGAAAGAATATGAGAAATCATCCGTTGCCAAGGAGCTCTACCTCGACCCCTCAGGAGTGATATGGGCGGCCACCCAGTCCGGCCTGATGCTCGTGGACACCGCGACCGGCACCACACATCTTCTACGCTCGAACATCCATTATCCGTATTCGCTTCCCAACAATTCCGTATGGACGATTTATCCCGACCCCGACGGGGGAGTATGGGTAGGCACATATGGAGGCAAGCTTGCATATATGCCTGTATCGGACAGCGGCTACAACTGGTTCAAGGCCACCCCAGGGGGACTCAGCCATCCGATTGTCAGCACATTCGAGGAAGACAGGGAAGGCAACATCTGGATAGGTACCGAAGGCGGAGGCGTGAACTATTGGGACAGGGTCAACAGCCGTTTCATATATTATACCCAGGAGAACAACAGCGGAGTACGTTCCAATATGATAAAGAAGCTCCGCTACAATGAGAACGGGCAGCTTCTGATGTCCTCGTTCAACGGCGGCGTGCAGTATCTCGACGCCAAGGCCAACCGTTTCGCGGATTTGCCCGGCAGCCGGGAAATACCTGCGTTCATGGTCGTATATGATTTCATAAAGGACAGGAATTCAGGATATTGGCTCTCGAATCCGGATGCTCCTCTGAGGTATCTCGACCTGAAGCACAACAGGATAGACGATGTCCTGCTGAACAAGGATGGCGTGACTGTCAGGCCCCGCATCGAGACGATGTACAGGGACTTGTCGGGCAGGCTCTGCCTTGTGACATCCGGAGGACTGTATGTCGTGGACCGCGATGGTACGGTACTCGAACACCATTTCATCGAGAATGCTCCGTTTGCGAAGAACGACCTATGCTGCAACTGCCTTGTATCTGATTCCACCGTATGGTTCGGCACGAGGGGTGGTGGCGTGGACATATTGACCGCGGACGGGAAATTCAAGGCCTTCTCCGACAGCGAGGGGAACGGACTTGAGGGAAAGATGGTCTTCGGGATATTGGAGGATACATTCTCAGGGAACATATGGATGAGCACAAACGACGGCCTTTATTTCTACAACAAGGGCGCGGACCTGCTATGCCGTTCCAACATCGACTCCCATAACCTCTGCGGGGCATATTATGTGCGCTCCTGCTTCAGGACGAGGGAGGGAGAGATGCTTTTCGGAGGAACTGGAGGCTTCATCATGTTCGATCCGAGGAAAATAGGCGCCAATATGCAGAGGCCCAAGCCTTTCCTTGTGGATCTGAAGATAAACAGCACATCCGTCCGCCCATCCGACGAGGATTCCCCGATATCCGCTGACATATCCGTGGTGGCATCGGACACCCCGATAAGGCTTGCCTCCACGCAGTCCAACCTGGAGATAGTATTTTCATCGGACTGTTACCTGGATTCCGACAAGTCTCAGTTTGCCTATAGGATGAACGGCTTGTCTGACAAATGGAACCTCATACCGGTAGGACAGAGGAGCGTGGCTTTCTATGACCTGCCCGCAGGCAAGTACAAGTTCGAGCTGATGGCAGCCAACGGCGACGGCCTTTGGGGTGACCAGACTGTCACCATCCGCTTCAAGGTCCGTCCTGCCCCGTTCAGGTCAGTCCCTGCCATAATCCTGTATGTCATCCTTTTCGTCTCCGCCCTCGTGCTTCTGTGGCGCTACATCGCCCACCGGAGGAAATTCAGGGAGGAACTGGGACGCAAGGATGCCGAGATAGTCGAGCTGTACAGCAAGAAATATGTGGCAGGTCCTTCGGAGATAGTCGTATCCTCCGTGGATGATGAAATCCTCAAGAGAGCCTTGGACTGCATAGAGCAGAACATGGAGAACGCCGAGTATTCCGTGGACGACTTCGTCGCGGACATGTCGATGGGAAGGACCGCCCTGTATCAGAAGCTGAACGAACTGACCGGGCTTTCCGTGAAGGAGTTCATCCTGGACATCCGTCTCAAGCGTGCCGCCAAACTGCTATGCGAGACTGACCGTACCGTGTCGGAAATCTCATATATGACTGGATTCGTCAATCCAAAGTATTTCAGCACTTCCTTCAAGCGCCATTTCGGCAAGACTCCTACCGAATACAAGAAATCGATGGAGGAAAATCAGCAGAAAAAGCTTTAAAAATCAGCCTTCCGTACAAAATGAAACCCTTTTCGTATTTCTGATACCCTTCAGGTTCGGAGATAAATGCCATTTTTGCATTGTCCGTCGGAGTGGTCTAGACATCTCCGTCGGAAACGAAAACCCATATAATTATAGAACACTGAACAGGAATGAAACATTTTTCCATTTTTTCAGCACTACTTGCCGGCTTGTTGTTGTGTACGAACACAGTGACGGCCGGCGGTCGCAGGACGGTGAATTTCGAACCTGATACGGTAACTGTCCTCCGCAATCCTCTCAATGGCTGGGTGATGTATCTCGGAAGAACCTGGGACGGAGATTTCTGGGATGTGACACAGCCTCCTTATGACCGTATGCCGACATCGGAAGGAACGGTGGTGAGGGTGAGCGACTATGCCAACACTGCTTACATCCGCACGAAGTGGGCCATGCTCGAACCTTCGGAAGGGGTGTATGAATGGCGTAATCCCGACTCACGCATCTACAAGCTCCTCCACTCCTGTCTTGACAGGGGGATGAAGCTCGCCTTCAGAATCGTCGTGGACGGACGGGACCAGGGGCAGAATACCCCTATGTATGTGATTGATGCCGGTGCGGAATATTACACGGACGGGGGTGGTAACCACAAGTCCCCATATCCGGACGACCCGGTATTCCAGGAGAAGTACTCTAAATTCATCAAGGCGTTCGCCGAGGATTTCAACGACCACCGCAAAGTGGATTTCATTGACGCTTTCGGACTCGGCAAATGGGGAGAGTCCCATGCCATGATTTACAAGGATCCGTCCCACAAGAAGGAAGTGTTCGGATGGATAACCGACCTCTATTCCTCCACATTCACTCAGGTTCCTCTCGTAATCCATTACCATCGCCTGCTTGCCGACATGAACAAGGACAGCTGGGGCCCGGTGTCTCCGGATACCGAAGAAATGCTCCAGATGGCAATCGACAAGGGTTACAGCCTCCGCCACGATGCCTTCGGTATGAACGGCTATTATCAGGAATGGGAGAAGGAGTTTGCAGCCAGGTGGAATTTCAGGCGTCCCATCATAATGGAGGGCGGCTGGATCACCGCGGCGCACCACCGTTATTGGAACGACCCGTGCGGGGAGTACCGCGAGGGCCATTCCGAGGATGTGCGCAGGGGAGAGTTCGAGGCCTCACGCGAAGCTCGGGTGAACATGATGGATTTCCGCATCAATGACGAGACCAGATCCTGGTTCACTCAATCGTTCGACCTTGTGAAACGTTTCGTCGCCGAAGGTGGATACAGACTTTATCCGGACCAGGTGACCATGCCGGAAAAGGCAAGGTCAGGTTCTTCCATTTCAGTCACCCACAGATGGAACAATCTCGGATGGGGTTACTGCCCCAACAACATCCCGCAGTGGAACTATCGCTACAAGGTCGCATTCGCCCTTCTTGATTCGTCCCTCAAGCCGGTGAAGGTAGTCGTGGACCCCAAGGCCGAACCATCTGAATGGATTCTCGGCAAACCGGTGGAATACACCACGGAGATTTCCCTCGACGGGGTGGAGAAAGGCACATACAGCCTCGCCCTTGCCATAGTGGACACCTCCGATTCGGACAGGCCGGCAATCGAGATTGCCTTGCCGCGGGAGGTGATATCGCCGGAAGGTTGGGCAACGATATCCCAGATCAGAATCAAATAATTGTTAAATCACCAAATAATGACATTATGATTATCAATCAATCCCACAGGTCGGGAAGACTGGCTGTCTTTCTGGCCGCAGTGCTGATTGCAGGAACGTTCCATATCGGAGCCGAGGCTTCTGCTATGGAATCGTCCTCCGTTTCGGCACAGAACGACAAAGTGATTGTCAAAGGTATTGTCACCGACTCGCAGGGAGAGCCTCTGATCGGTGCGTCTGTCTTCGTCAAAGGTACGAACGACGGAACCATTACCGACATGGACGGAAAATTCGAATTGAATGTTTCACCTTCGTCCGTGCTGACAGCTTCCTACATAGGCTTTCTCCCTTCAGAAGTGCAAGTCGGAATGAGGAACAATCTCACCATTGTCCTCGAACCGGACAGCAAGACACTCGATGAAGTGGTGGTCATCGGATATGGTACCGTCAAGAAAAGGGACCTCACCGGTTCCGTAGCCTCTGTAAGGGGTGAAGACCTTGCCGCCAAGAAGACCACAACCCTTTCCACAGCCCTTCAGGGCGCACTTTCAGGTGTGCTCGTTCAGAGGAGCGGCAATGCCCCGGGATCATCTGCAAGCAGCATCCGTGTCCGCGGTATCACTACGATGGGTGATTCCAGCCCTCTGATCATCGTGGACGGTGTACAGACTGACAATATCGACTATGTCAACTCGAACGATGTGGAGAGCATCTCCGTCCTGAAGGACGCAGCAGCCGCCTCGATCTATGGAGCGAAGGCCGCAGCCGGAGTCATCCTCATCACCACCAAGAGGGGATCGAAATCTGACATGAGCATATCATACAATGGTGAATACGGATGGGAGATTGCCACCGAACAGCCTGAGATGGTGGGTGTTACCCGCTACCTCGAGATGTACAACGAACTTTCTTACAACGACAACCCAGGTGCAGGCTTCTACCAGCAGTTCACGGCCGACCAGGTGAAGAACTGGGTGAATTACAACGCCACGGATCCTGACAGCTATCCTATTACCGACTGGAACAGCCTCATCCTGAATCCAAGCGCACCGCGCACCACCCATACTGTTACAGTGAGCGGAGGAAACGATGCAGTCCGCAGCAAGGCCACCCTTTCATACGACGAGGTCGGAGCCTTGTACGAAGGCAGGAAGTTCCAGAGGTTCATGTTCCGTGCAAACAACGACTTCACCATCATCAAGAACATGCTTTCCGCTTCACTTGACATCAATGTCCGCAGGGCAAAGAACCAGAGGCCTGTATATGACCCGTTCAGCGATCTGCGCAAGATGCCGGCAATCTATCCCGCAATATGGGAGAACGGTGGAGTTGCCGAGGGAAAATCCGGAGCCAACCCTTACGGTTACCTCAACTACGGTGGTACTTATCAGGCATGGAGCACTCAGATAGGAGGTAAGGCTTCCCTCAAACTCACTCCTGTCAAGGGACTCAGCTTCGAGGCAATAGTGTCGCCTTTCATCAACTACACCAAGAGCAAGCAGTTCAAGCAGGCTGCAAGCTGGGTGCTCAAGGATGACATCACAACTGCCGGCGGATATCTTGACGGATATTCCACCACGGACCTGAGCGAAGGACGCAACGACAACTGGCACATGACCACCCAGGTCATAGCCAACTACATGGCTACATTCGCCGACAAGCACGACCTCAACATCATGGCCGGTTACGAGAACTACATGATGCAGAGCGAAACCCTTTCTGCAGGCCGTTCAAATTATGAACTTACCGAATATCCGTATCTGAACATCGGACCGGAAGACTACCAGACCAACTCCGGTACCGCTTCCGAATATACGTCCAACTCTTTCTTCGGACGTATAATGTACAGCTATGACGACAGATACCTCATCCAGGCCAACGTAAGGCACGACGGTTCATCGAGGTTCGCCAAGAAATACAGATGGGGAACATTCCCTTCGGCTTCCGCCGGTTGGGTCATGTCCAAGGAGAAATGGATGCAGGGCGCACAGCCTTGGCTTTCCTTCCTGAAAATCAGGGCCTCCTGGGGTATGCTCGGAAATGAGCGCATCGGAAGCAACTACTTCCCGTATATGGCCCTGATGACCTTCAACGATGCCTTGTTCTACAAGGACGGAGAGGTCGTGTCTGACAAGACTGCCGCACAGAGAGGCCTCGCAGTCGAGGATATCACCTGGGAGACCACCACGTCCACAGACATCGGACTTGACCTCGGATTCTTCAGCAACAGACTCAATGTCAATTTCGACTGGTACTGGAAGGATACCAAGGACATGCTCCTTGACATCCAGATTCCTTATATGCTCGGCTACTCCAATCCATCCACCAATGCCGGTACCATGGCCACCAAGGGTTTCGACCTTGAAATAGGATGGAACGACCGCAAAGGTGACTTCTCATACAATGTTTCCTTCAACCTTTCCGACTTCACATCCAAGATCGTGGATATCAACGGAAGTGACATCATATCAGGAGGAAAGATCAAAAGGGCCGGCTGCTACTTCAACGAATGGTACGGCTACAGATGCCTCGGAATCTATCAGAACGACGAGGACCTTGCTGCATATCCTGCCAAGCTCAACGCATCCGTAGGAGTCGGTGACCTGATCTATGAGGACATCAGCGGCCCGGACGGCGTTCCTGACGGAAAAATCAGCCAGGAATACGACAGGGTGCCGCTCGGCAACTCTCTTCCTCGCTTCCAGTTCGGTGGACAGTTCTCATTCGCATGGAAGGGTATCGACTTCTCCCTCGCTTTCCAGGGAATAGGCAAGCAGATTTCCTACATGGCGACTGAAATGGTACAGCCTCTGCGCGACAACTACGGCTCATTCCCAGCCATTCTCGAAGGCAAATACTGGAGCGTATTCAATACCGCCGAAGAGAATGCGAATGCCAAATACCCGAAGCTGACATACGCCAACCGTTCAAACAACTATACCACATCCACATTCTGGCTGTTCAACGGAGCATATTTCAGGCTCAAGAACGTCACTCTCGGATATACCTTCCCTGACAGATGGATGTCCAAGGCCAAGATCAAAGGCTTGAGGATATATGCTACGGCAAACGATGTGTTATCGATTGACAACTGGCCAAAAGGATGGGACCCTGAAATGGGCGTGACTTCATACCCTATCACGACATCCCTGATTCTCGGACTTTCAATCAAATTTTAATTAGGAATGACAATGAAATCAAATATAGCAATTGTAGCTGCATCCGCATTGATGCTTTCGTCCTGCATGTCAATGGATATGGTTCCGAAAGCCCAGGGAAACAGCGAGTCATGGTACAGTACCGAAAAGGAACTGCAGATGGCCGTGAACGAGTTCTATATCCATGGCTACTGGAACGCCATCGACGGTTCCGACCAGTGGACTGACGACTTCACTTACCGCAACATCAACCGTCATCCGGACAGCGGAGCCCCACTGAACGGAAACCTCGACGGACAGAAATACTATGTATATCACCTCTGGGAGCAGTCATATAAGCTCATATCAAGAGCCAACTCCTTGATTATCAATAGCGACAGGGCAATAGAAAACGGAGTGGCCGAGGAAGTGGTCGAACGCTTCCGCGCTGAGGCCTATTTCTGCCGTGCCTGCAAATATGCAGACCTTGTGAATTTCTACGGAGACGTTCCTTGGGTTGACAGACTCATGACCATCGATGAATCCAGGACTTTGACAAGGATGCCGAAGGCCGAACTCATGCCTTTGATCTATGCCGATTTCGACAAGGCCATAGAAGGACTTCCTGAGGACTGGGGCTCCAGCGCAGTACATGCCACCAAGGGTGCCGCCCTCGCAATGAAGGCACGTTTCGCCCTCTATCAGTCAGACTGGGAGATGGCAGCAGTGGCCGCAAAGGAGTGTATGGACCTTGGAATCTATGAACTGGAATCCGATTTCAGCACGGTTTTCCTCCAGACCACCAAGCAGATACCTGAGAAGATTTTCGTCCTTCCTCGTTCTGTCGTATCAAGCGTGCTGCTCGACCAGTGGTATGTGAACAACGGACTTCCGAGAAATGCCGGAGGTTATGCATCAGACAACCCTTCCTGGGATTTGCTCGCAGCGTTCCTCTGCACTGACGGACTTCCGATTGACGAGTCACCTCTTTTCGACCCTCTGAATCCGTTTGCAAACCGCGACCCACGCTGTACCAAGACAATCGTTGAATTCGGTACCAACCACGTAGGCTATGAATATCAGCCGAGAATGGATGTGCTGGAAATCATGAATTATTGGACAGGAAAGATGCAGTCCAACCAGGACAACAGGAAAGTAGCCCAGTATGCATCTTACAACGGTCTTATCTGGAAAAAGGGCATAGACGAGTCTTGGCTCGACGAGAACGGAAAGAAGACCGACTACATGAATGAGACGGATTTCATCATAATGCGTTATGCCGAGGTCCTTCTCACATACGCTGAGGCAAAGATAGAACTTGGAGAAATCGACCAGACCGTCCTCGATGCCATCAACTCAGTCAGGGCAAGGGCATACGGAGTGGACAAGGCAGCCACTGCAGCCTATCCTGCCGTCAGCGGATCAGACCAGGATGTGCTCCGCAAGGCAGTCAGGATTGAAAGGAGGATGGAGTTCGCAAAGGAGGATCACCGCTATATGGACTGCATCCGTTGGGGATTGTGGGAGAAAGCCTTCAACCGCTTCAACTACATTAACCTCGACCCCGAGGCTTGTCTGACCAAGGTCGTCACTCCTGGACTCTGGTTCTGGGCTGAAACTCCGGATATCGACGAAGATGGACTTGCCGACTTCTCAAGCCTCTATGACAAAGGCTATTGCGCAAGAGGTGCGGAAAGGATTTTCCCTGCACATCAGGTTCTCTGGCCGATTCCGACATACGAACGCCTCCAGTGCCCGACCCTTACCCAGAATGAAGGATATTAACAGATACCGAGTATGAAAACGAATATATTTAGAATATCAGCAGCAACAGTAGCTGCCATCGCCCTCCTGAGCGGATGCAGCAGCGAAATCGACCATGCCTATTCAAGGTTCCCGTCTGTGATGCAGATGACTGCCTCATCCACGGATGTGGTTCTTGATGAGTCGGCACCGGATGAAGTTGCCCTCAGGATAGAGTGGACCGCCGCCAAAGATTATGGCGAGGACTTCATCATGACATACAAATATGAGTGGAATCTTGTCGAGAGCAAGGTGACCGCAAAATCGGAGTACGAGGATATGGGAATATTCGTACGCGAATATACCAACGAGGAACTCCAGAAAATAATGATTGACGACTTCGGTTACAAGACCAGCACCTGGGGAACCATGCAGTTCACCGCATCTGCCGACTATGACGGCGGAGACCGTGTGGTTCTTCCTGACCAGGCAAGCATCACCGTGAAAGTGAAGACATACGGGGCTAAGCAGTTCGCCGCAGAAACACTCTACATCGGAGGCAGCGCATTGCCTGATGGCAGGATTGAACTGACTCCGTCAGCAAACAATGCTTCGGTATATATCTGGAACGGAAACCTCCAGGCAGGAAGGGTCAATTTCCCAGCCATATATGGAGACGAAGAAAATGTCATCATTCCGGCATCAGGAAAAGACGAAGCTGCTACGGGAGAGGCCATGGATGCAGCGATATCTTCATGGTCAGAGACCTCACCGGGATGGACCGTGGATTCGGCGGAGCCTTACAGGGTTACATTGAACATGGACAACAGGACGGTTGCCATCATCCCTCAGGCAGACATTCTCGAGTTTGACAATATCTTCATCTCCGGAAATGCAATTGCAGAGGAAGTCCAGATCCAGAAGACCTTGGAAAACGAGGCAATATATGCATGGTACGGTGACCTTAAGGCTGGCCAGCTCTATTTCCCTGTCGAGTTCGCAAATGAGAGGAACTATGTTTTCGTTCCGTCACGCAATTCAGTCGAAATCCTCGATGGACAGGCAGATGCATTTGTATCTTCATCGGCTGCAGCATCTGCAGGCAAATATTGGAACATCCCGGCTGAAGGCAAGTACAGAATCGTTCTCGATACTGATGCCAAGACGGTGTCAATCTATTCCGAGGCTACCGACGTGAAGAACAAGACGGTCATCTTCAAGAGGACCGCGGGCACGGCAAACGACAACTATACGATGGAAGTCACCCAGCTCTGGATATTCGGTGGAAGCGTATATTATTCAGGCTCAAAGCCTAAGGGAGACCCTTATGTCCTCACGCAGAGCCTTGCGAACCCTCGTCTGTTCATATACAAGGGTGAGACATTGAAGACTGACAAGATCAAGTTCCTCGTGAGCGACAACTGGAACAACGAATATGCATTCGGTAGCGGCGATACGAGGGATTATGTGATGTCACCTACGCTGGGCAGCATGAATACCCCTCTCTATGCAGGCCAGGGCAACAACAGGTATGCATGGTTCAACATACCTGCAGACACCAACTATATCGAGGTATATATCGGCGACGAATCTACTGACGAGCACGAGAACGCCCTCAGCAAGATATATGTGATTGAAGGTTCCTATGTAATATTTGACAAACGATAAAGCTATGATCAGGAATAATAAAAAATCTCAGTATGAGACCCCGGAGTGCATCATAATGCAGGTATCTCCGGAAGGCGTGATGTGCCAAAGTTCTTTTATCGATGGAGCGGCCAACAGCGAATTCATCGGTGATGATATAATTAATGATGATATTTGGTTATAGGAGGAAAAGCAATGAAAGCAACATATAGAATATTCATGGCTGCTTCGGCAGTGCTCATGGTGGCCTGCGCAAAGGAATATGCCCCGGTGGCTGATGCTCCGGAAACAGATGCTCTCGTCCTGAAGGCAATTGTCGAGGATTCCCCGATGACCAAGACCGGAGTGTCGAACGGCAAAGTCCTGTGGAACAACGGGGATGCCATCGCAGTCAGCAACGGTTTGGAAGTGGCTGAGTTCACCACTGCCGATCCTGACGGCTCCGCTTCTGCTTCGTTCACTACTTCATCCGACACGTTCGAATATGCGGACAGCTACAGCGCCCTCTATCCTTATGCTGAAGGTACGGTCTTCGCTGACGGGAAGGTGAATGCACAGGTACCTGCAACCCAGACTCCGGTGGCCGGAGGATTCGATGACGGTGTCAATGTGGCAGTTGCCGAGGGTGCGGGTGATGCCCTCTCCTTCAAGAATGTATGTGCCTACCTCAGGTTCACAGTCCCTGCCGGGATGGACGACCTCACGAAGGTGGAACTTGCTGCAAACTCGGGAGAGAAACTTGCCGGTGCGGTTTCCGTGAATGTTTCCGATGCATCCTATACGCTGACATCCGGCGTGTCCAAGGTGGCTTTGGAGGGGACATTCGAGCCTGGCAAGTCATATTATATGGCGGTGCTTCCACAGACCCTGTCAGCAGGATTCACCATCACGATGACCCGTGGTGGGGAGACTTCACAGATGGCATCCTCCAAATCCGTCACCTTTACCCGTTCCGTTTCTGCCAACATCGGCGAGCTTTACGATGGTAATTGGAAGGTCAATCTGTCAGGAAGCGCCGTACCTTCAGGCAAGACTCTCTGGATGACCAAGACGCTTGAGAACGCCAACCTGTTCGCCTGCCATGAGGAACTTGAGGCCGGAACATTGAACCTTAAGGCGCTTCACGAGGATTTCTATGTCGCTACTGCAGGAGGAAACTTCACCGACGGAGAGGCCGTGGCTTATACGACATCTGCAACCCCTTGCGATTTTACTATTCCGACAGCAGGAAAATACCGTATCGTGCTTGACAAATCTGCTTCAACGATTACTTTCTATTCTTCTGCCACTGATGCTCCTGACAAGAAGGTGTCATACAACAACACCGTGGATAAAATCAATCCTTATGAACAGGATGTCACGGCCCTTTGGATGTATGGTACATTCAACGGATTCGTCCAGGATAAGGGTTATCAGTTCGAGAACAAATACCAATTGACCCAGAGCCTTGCGAATCCATACCTCTTCGTTTGGTACAACAATGGAGATGCGCTCCCAAGGTATACCAAGGTTTTCCAGACCTGGGACAATGTTGCATATACCGGAGGAGTAACATTCTTCGTTTCCAACATCCAGAACAATGTATATGCATATGGATCGACAGCTGAAGCCAAGAGAAATTCAAAGACAGGTGCCGTGGAATGCGTGCTTGGTGAAAAGGCAACGGCAGTAGCAGGCCAGTCTGACAACCGTTATGCCTTGTTCCTCATACCGGAAGGTGCCAACTATGTGGAGGTGGACATAGACAAACTGACAGTGCTGTTCGACCAAAGGTAGCATTCCGGAAACTGATAGGAAAAGATGTTATGAAACCGAACATGAAAAAATTTGACAATATGAAAAATATGAATAAAGAATATGAAATGCCTGAGTGCATCGTGACGGAGATGGTGGCGTCTCAGGTGCTTTGCGGAAGCGATATGAGAGGGGCAAGCAATGAGGGGGTAGGAGAAGATACTTTTGGTAATTCGATTTGGTAATGGGAGGAATTGATATGAAAAAGAATATAGTTGTTTTGATTATGGCTGGTGCCGTAGCTCTTGCCGGCTGCCAGAAAGAGGTTCCTGCCGTTGCACCTGAATTCAATGAGATTGTCATAACTGCCGTCGCCGACAGTCAGGATGCCACAAAGACCATCCTCGATGGAGTCGATGTACTTTGGAACAATGGTGATGCGATTGCAGTTTACAACGGAACTGCCGTGGCAGAATTCGTCACTGCACTCGAGGCTAACTCGACAACAGCTGATTTCACTACGGAGAATTCTGAGTTCCAAGCGGCGGAATCTTACCTCGCAGTCTATCCTTATTCTGCGGTGGCAAGCTTTGCTGACGGGAAGGCGACTGTCACGGTTCCTGCCACGCAGACCGCTAAGGCTGGCACTTTCGCCACTGGCGAGAATGTCTCCGTGGCTACCGGTCCGGCTACTGCTTTGGCATTCAAGAATGTATGTGGTTATCTCAAGTTCACCGTACCAGCCGGGATGGACGACCTAACTAAGGTAGTGCTTGCGGCTAATGGTGAAAACGAGTATCTTGCAGGAAAGGTTGAGGTCTCATGCAGCGATGCTTCCTATACTGTTAATGACGGTGCGACTTCGGTGTCATTGGAAGGTACTTTCGTGGCAGGTCAGTCATATTATATGGCTGTGCTTCCTCAGACATTGGCATCAGGATTCACTCTCACCATGACACGCGGCGAAACAACATCCACGATGAAAACAAGCAAGTCATTCACTTTCACAAGGTCCAGGGCTGCCAGCATCGGCGACCTCTACGACGGCACCTGGAAGGTCGCCCTCGAAGGCACTGCTGTGCCGGATGGTGCGGTAATGACAAACTGTGGCAACGGCTATTGTTCATTCCGCGGCAATCTTTCTGCCGGTGACTTGAAGATGAGGGTGTTGTATGAAAATACCGATCTTGGAACAGTGTCAATTCCTTCAGATGGATGGTATCATATCCTTCTTGATACAGAAACCAAGGATTATAAGATTTATACCCAGGATGTTTTTGTGGATTTTGGAACAACATATGTTACATCGCAGCCATGGTATAATATTCAAGACGTTTCAGGTTCTTTTAATCCAACTGATTATAATGGAACCTCAACCGATATATCGATTTCTTTAGGAGAAGGAATTTTCTCTATATTTACGCCTTCTTCATGCGATACCTCAAGAGGAACCTACAAATATATGGATGATGAAATTAATCTTATGGTATGGTCTGATGCAATCACATTTGGAGGAACAAAAGGAAATGGAAATGTTGGTCCAAAACAAATTGTATTATCTGGACTTGATTCTGGTGCCAAATATGAAATTAGAATTGTATCTACAAGGTTTGGTGGCAGTATCTCAGCCAGAATAGTGGATTTCTATGTCGTTGGACTTGAAACATCATCATCAAAACAAATTAAGTCAGGCATAGCATTCGAGTCAGGTAATTCAAACAAATATTTGAATTATGAATCAGTACCATTCGAGGACTTTGTTGCTAGATTCTGCGATTGCCAGCCGACCGAAGAGGGAAATCTGACACTCAATGTAACAGCCATAGACACTGGAGCTGCTTGTGATGCACACGTAAACGCCATCCAGATTTTCAAACAGCTTAAATGATTGCCACATTCTGTCATCTCGACCGGAGGCCGACAGACCATCGCCTCTTCCTGTCATTTCGACCGGAGGCCGACAGACCATCGCCTCTTCCTGTCATTTCGACCGGAGGCCGACAGGCCGCAGTGGAGAAATCTGTCGGAATGACATAATTGATTGATAATTCGAAAACAATGAAATTCAGAACAATAACCATGATCCTTTCAGCCATTCTTCTCGTGTCATGCACCGAGAAGAATGGTCCGGAGGATGACGATCAGAACACCGATACCGGTCTGACGGAAGTGAAGATTTCTCCCGACAGAGAGAAAATCCTCCACAATCCGCTCTCCGGCTGGGTCCTCTACACCGGTATAGGAAGCGGACTCCGCGATGATTTCTGGACCACCTACGACAACTTCGACTGCAAGGATGCCCTTGACGGATCCGGCAAAGTCAAAGTGTCAGAATGGTCCGACGTACTCTACATAAAGGCCGCATGGTCAGCGATGAACCCCGAGGACGGAGTATATATCTGGGAACAGGACCCATCCTATTCCGCCCCGGCAAGGAGACTGAAATTCCTCGTTGACGGAGCGAAGGAAAGGGGAATGAGGATAGCCTTCACCATAAACACCAACAGCGTGGACAAGCACGAGAACTACACACCTCAGTTTGTCTTCGATGCAGGTGCGAAGGGCTACCAGACCACGACCGGCTCCGTCAATGTGATGTCCGGCTATCCTGATGACCCGATTTTCCAGCAATACTACGCCAAATTCGTGAAGGCCCTTGCTGCAAAATACGACAATCCCGACGAAGTCGAATTCATAAGCGGACTCGGCCTCGGTGCCTGGGGAGAATGCCATACTTTCAAATACTCCACAGGCGATGCATCCCCACGTGAAGCCGTCCTCGACTGGGCGACCTCCGTATATGCCGACGCCTTCCAGCATGTCCCTGTCTTCACAAACTACCATCGCTGGGTAGGTTGCACCACAGGAGCCGACGGCACCAAGTACGACCCTGACTCCGAGCGCATCCTCCAGAATGCCATAGACAAGGGATTCTCGATGCGTCACGATGCATTCGGTATGAAGCACTATTATATGGAATGGGAGAAAGGTTTCATAGCCGCCCGCAAATATACGGTTCCTGTCCTGGCGGAAGGCGGATGGGTCAAGACCTCCCACGGAAGCTCCATAAGCAGCGACGGCTATGCGAACTATGCAGAAGTCCGTCAGGGTGAATATGAAGATGCCGCCGGTGCCTGCGCCAACATGATGGACCTCAGGTACAACAGCGACGTGATGAACTCAGAGACCTGGTCCTGGTTCAACGAGGGCTTCGACCTGATGCTCGAATACTTGCGTGAAGGCGTTTACAGAATTGCCCCATACATCCTCTACATGCCGTCGGAGGTGCAATCAGGACAGACGGTGAGCTTCCGCGCCCGCTGGCAGAACCTTGGAAGGGCATATTGTCCGACCAACATCCCTCAGTGGAAAGGCCGTTACGCCATCGCCTACGCCCTGCTGACCTCTACAGGCAAGCCTGCATACATATATGTGGACAGGGATGCTGACATATCGACCATAGTGAAAGGCACGGCTCCGACATTCAACCACAAGATTGACCTTGGGGATGTGGCAGCCGGCACATATGTCTGGGGTACAGCCATAGTCAATACCGAGAAGGGCAATGAGCCGGGAATCGAACTTGCCGTCAAGGATTCCGACCTCGCATCTTCCGGTTGGCTCAAACTCTGCCCTGTTACTGTAAAATAAATTTAGAATTTAGTTTCGCATCTGCGGAATCTGAGTAATAAAAATGGATTGGAGAAGTGGATATGCATTGGCTCTGGCGGGGGCATTTGCCCTCGCCGGCTGCCAGGAGGAAATGCCTTTCGAAGCCTCCCAGGTCAATGACATCGTCATATCGGCCGTGTCGGAGACCGGAGCGGACACGAAGACCGTGCTCGACGGAGTAACCGTCCTCTGGAACTCGTCGGACAGGATTGCCGTATTCAACGGAATCGAGATGGCGGAATTCACTACAACTACGCCGGACAGGTCTGCGAGTGCTGACTTTACCACTACCGACCTGTCTTTCGCCCCGGCAGAGACCTATCTCGCAGCCTATCCTTATTCGGATGACCTGCTCTTTGCCGACGGGAAAGTCATTGTGACCTTGCCAGCCATCCAGACTGCAACAGCCTCCAGTTTCGACCCTGACGCCAATATCACGGTTGCAAGCGGACCCGCTGACGCCCTGTATTTCCGCAATGTATGTTCATATCTCAAATTCACGGTCCCATACGGCATGACCGACCTGACCTCCGTGGAACTCTCATCCAACGGGGGAGAGACTCTTGCATCAATGGTCACGGTAACATGCTCCGATGCTTCCTCCGATTCCCCGGAAGGTTCATCATCAGTCGTCCTTGAAGGTGATTTCAGGGAAGGGGAGACATATTATATGGCGGTCCTGCCGGTGACCCTGGACAAAGGCTTCACCCTGACGATGACCCGCTCCGGGGAGACTTCCGTGATGACCACGGACAAGACATTCACATTCACCCGTTCCCGCAGCGCCAACATCGGCCAGCTTTACGACGGCACCTGGAAAGTCGCGCTCGACGGTGATGCAGTACCGTCCGGGAAGTTCATCACCCTGACTCGTACCTTGGAGAACGGGAATGTATTTGCCTGCCACGAGGAACTTCAGGCCGGTCACCTGTACCTGAAAGTCCTATATGAGAACCTTTACATCGCACCGGACGGAGGTTCGTTCTCCGATGGTGAGGCCATGCCATATCACACCCAGGATACCCCTGCGGAAATCTCCATCCCATCCGACGGGAAATACAGGATAGTCCTCGACAGGCAGACATCCACGTTGACCATCTGTTCCCCTGCGACCGATGTCCCGGACAAGACCGTCCTCTTCAAACGGACGGGCGGAGCGGCCGGGGCTGATGAAAACTGCTCGCTTACCGTGGACAGACTCTGGATTCTGGGCGAGAAGGTATATTACAACGGCTCCAGGCCGAAGGGAGAACCATATGTCCTCACCCAGAGCCTCGCCAATCCGCGTCTGTTCGTATTTAAGGGTGAAACCCTCAGTACCGACAACGTGAAGTTCTCCGTGAGCGACAATTGGAACAATGAATATGCTTACGGATGCGCTTCCACAAGGAATGTGGTTGCGACACCGTCCCTCTCGGAGATATTCACCCCGCTTTCCGCGGGGCAGGGAGACAACCGTTATGCCTTGTTCCAGATTCCGGAAGGGACCAACTACATAGAAGTGTACATCGGGAACGCCTCGACTGATGAGGATGAACATGCCTTGGGCAAAGTATATGAACCCACAGGTTCCTATGTCAGGTTCGAGAACCGTACGGGGGACAATGGCGACGGTGGAGTCACTGCCTCTGGAATGGTGAAGGTGAAACCCGAACCTGACACCGAGAGGATCCTGCACAATCCACTCTCCGGCTGGGTGACATATTCCGGCATCGGAAGCGGACTCAAGGAGGATTTCTGGGACCTTTACGACAATTTCGAATGTGCGGACGCCCCTGACGGCTCCGGCAAGGTGAAGGTGTCCGACTGGTCAGATGTCCTCTACATCAAGGCTGCCTGGTCCGCGATGAACCCTGAGGACGATGTCTATATCTGGGAACAGGATCCATCGTATTCGGACCCTGCCCGCAGGTTGCACTACCTTGTAGATGGCGCAAAGGAAAGAGGGATGCGCATTGCATTCACCATCAACACCAACAGCGTTGACAAGCACGAGAACTACACGCCTCAGTTCGTCTTCGACGCAGGAGCACAAGGCTACGAGACCACTACAGGTTCCGTGACGGTCAAGTCCGGATATCCTGACGACCCGATATTCCAGCAATATTACGCCAAATTCGTGAAAGCCCTTGCGGAAAAATACGACAATCCCGACGAAGTCGAATTCATAAGCGGCCTCGGCCTCGGTGCCTGGGGAGAATGCCATACCTTCAAATACTCCACAGGAGATGTGACCCCTCGCGAAGACGTCCTCGACTGGGCGACCTCGCTATATGCCGAAGCCTTCCGGCATGTCCCGGTCTTCACCAACTACCACCGCTGGGTGGGCTGCCTCAAAGGTGCGGACGGCACCAAGTACGACCCCGATTCCGAGCGCATCCTCCAGAATGCCATAGACAAGGGATTCTCGATGCGTCACGATGCCTTCGGGATGAAACACTATTACATGGACTGGGAAAGGGATTTCATCGCAGCCAGGAAATACACTGTCCCAGTCCTTGCGGAAGGAGGCTGGGTGAAGGCCTCCCACGGCAGTTCCATCACGGGTGACGGCTATGCGGACTATTCCGAGGTCCGCCGTGGGGAATATGAGGAAGCGGCGGGAGCCTGCGCCAACATGATGGACCTGAGGTACAACAGCAATGTCCAGAGTTCCGAGACCTGGTCCTGGTTCAACGAAGGATTTGACCTGATGCAGCAATTCCTCAGGGAAGGCGTGTACAGGCTCTGTCCATCATCGGTTACCCTGCCTCTGACAGCCGATTCCGGTACATCCGTGACCGTATGCTCGCAATGGCAGAACCTCGGAAGGGCATATTGCCCGACCAACATACCTCAGTGGGAGGGCCGCTATGCCATAGCCTATGCCCTTCTGAACGAGGATTGCACCGAAGCTTATGTCTTCACTGACTCGGATGCGGACATATCGAAGATCGTCCCGGATTCCCCTCAGGCATTCGAGACCGTGATCGACCTTGCCGGAGTGACTGCCGGCAAATATATATGGGCTACAGCCATAGTGAATAAGGATAAAGGCAACCGTCCCGGAATTGAACTTTCCGTAAAAGATTCGTATCTTGTGGGTGACGGCTGGACCAAATTGTGTAATGTTTCAGTAAAGTAATTGGAAATGAATAGATTATTGCATCTGATCCTGTCAGTGACATTGGTGACCATGGTCCCGATGTCCATAAACGCATGTACTGAAAAGCCGCCTTTCGAGGATGTGGTGGACGACCCGGAGAATCCTGACGATACGGATGACACCGAAGACCCAGAAAACCCTTCCGACAACCCTGAGGACCCGACTGACAATCCTGAGGACCCGGACGACCCGTCAGACAATCCGGGCGATGAGCCGGATGTACCTGACACGCCGGCACCATCCGACGGAATAATCAGGATACTTGCAATAGGCAACAGCTTCTCCCAGGATGCCGTGGAGCAATATCTTTATGAACTTTTCGATGCCGCAGGGCAGAAAGTCATAATCGGCAACCTCTATATCGGTGGCTGCACCCTCGAGACCCATTACAAGAACATGCAGAGCGGAGAAGGTAAATACTACTACCGCAAGATAGTTGACGGAGTCAAGACCGAGACTTCATCAGTGCCGCTCCTGACCGGACTCAAGGACGAAAAATGGGATTATGTGAGCCTTCAGCAGGCAAGCGGCAAATCCGGCCAGTATGAGACCTACAATACATATCTTCCAGAATTGCTTTCATTCGTGAAATCAAGCGTGGACAACCCTTCGCTCAAACTGATGTTCCATCAGACCTGGGCATACGCCACCACATCCACCCATTCTGAGTTCCCGAAATACGACAGCGACCAGATGACGATGTACAACGCAATAATGTCCGCAGTAAGGCAGGCTGTAAATGACAATCCTGACATCTCCATCGTGATTCCGTCCGGCACGGCCATCCAGAACGGCCGCACCTCCTATCTCGGAGACTCCTTCAACCGCGACGGCTACCACCTTGAAACCACCTACGGACGCTATACGGCCGCCTGCTGCTGGTATGAATCCATTTCAGGCAATGACGTGACATCCAACACATACGCTCCTTCAACCGTAGGTGATTCGGAGAAGGCTGTAGCACAGAATGCCGCCCATATGGCTGTGGCAAACCCTTGGCAGGTCACCGAGATGACCGGGTTCAAGAAGCCTGTGTCCTCGTCTGAAGAGATGACATCCCCTGTCTATGTGGACTTCGGCGGAGGCAGCTCCACCGCGCCTTCTCCTTGGTCGAGGGTGGCTTCATTCTCGGCTTCTTCCCCGATCTACATCAAAGACGAGACCGGAGGTTACTCTCCGGTATTCATCGAGTCGATGACCGGATTCACCTCCACATTCAACGGAGTGGGAAGCGAGCCTGACAGCGCGATAGAGATTGATGGAATATCCTATCCTAAAGCTACCTGGAGCGATGCCGTCGTTGTGGGCGGGACTGCAGGCTCCGGTGATGTCGGTCCGGCATCCATAGTCCTGTCAGGATTCTCGGCTTCTTCCAGCTATGATGTCCGTGTGCTGGCAGTGCGTTTCAACGGAAGCGCCGATGCGAGACAGACACGCTATGTCCTGTCAGGAGCGTCTGATTCGGAAGTCCAGTCTGTCAATCCTGGACTCAAGACCTTCGATTCCGTGACAGACTTCGGTTCATATCAGGCATCGTTCAAGGGCGTGAAACCGACATCGGACGGCAAGATGACCCTCAAGGTCACAGGCATCGATACCGGAAAGGCTGCCGAAGGCCATGTAAGCGCTATAGTGATATCAAAAGTTCAGTAAGTTCCCACAATGAGAAACCATATTGTCATCATGAAACGATTGTTAGTCATAGCGGCCCTCCTTTGCGGCCTGCAGACCGTCCGGGCTATGGACGGAGTGGTATTCGTCGAGGCCGAGAATTTTTCTGCCAAAGGCGGTTGGTCGGTGGACCAGCAATTCATGGATATGATGGGTTCCCCATATCTGCTTGCCCACGGGATGGGAGTGCCAGTGGAAGATGCCGTGACGCGAATCCAGATTCCGTCTGACGGGGTCTGGACCGTCTGGGTGAGGACCTACAACTGGACATCTCCTTGGAGTGCCGAGGCCGGACCCGGAGCATTCAAGGTGAGAATAGCAGGCAAGACCCTCAAGACGAGGCTCGGTACAACGGGTGACGGCTGGATGTGGCAGAGCGCCGGAAGCGTGAAACTGAAGGCTGGCGAGACTGAACTTGCCCTCTGTGACCTGACTGGTTTCGACGGACGCTGCGATGCTATATGTCTGACGAAGGACAAGGATGCGGTACTGCCTGCAGGCGGAGATGAACTCGCATCCTTCAGGCGGGAGTTTCTCGGACTTGGAGAGCCAAAGGTGCAGGCAGGATATGATTTCGTGGTGGTAGGTGGCGGCATCGCCGGAATGTGTGCCGCAGTATCGTCCGCCCGTCTGGGCTGCAAGGTCGCACTCGTGAATGACCGTCCCGTCCTCGGAGGCAACAACAGCGCCGAGGTGAGGGTACATCTGGGCGGACATATCGAACTCGGGCCGAACAAGGGTCTTGGAAGGATGATACGCGAGTTCGGACATACCAAGAGCGGGAATGCCCAGCCTGCATCCAATTATGAGGATGGACGCAAACAGGAATTCATTGATGCAGAGGAAAATATCACTTTGTATGCTCCTTATCATGCAGTAGAGGTGAGGATGGATGGCAACAGGATTTCCGCCGTGCTTGTCCGCCATATTGAGACAGCCGAGGAAATATGGCTTGAGGCCCCGCTTTTCTCGGACTGCACTGGCGACGGCACCCTGGGTTTCCTGGCCGGTGCCGATTATCTGATGGGCCGTGAGGCTGCTTCGGAATATGGTGAGAGCCTTGCACCTGAGGTAGCAGACAAGATGACTATGGGTGCTTCCGTCCAGTGGTATTCCCGCAAGGGCGAAAAGCCTTCGTCCTTCCCGGAGTTCTCATATGGAATCGTTTTCAATGAAGACAATTGCGAGAAGGTGAGAATGGGAGAATGGCAATGGGAGACCGGAATGAATTTCGACCAGGTCTATGATGCCGAGAGAATCAGGGATTACGGACTTCTCGTCATATATTCCAACTGGAGCTTCCTCAAGAACCATTATTCGAAGAAAGCCGACTATGCCGACCGTGCATTGGACTGGGTGGCATATGTGGCAGGAAAAAGGGAGTCCCGCCGCTTGCTCGGGGATTATGTGCTCAAGCAGGACGACATAGACAAGAATGTATTCCACGAAGACGGCTCATTCACCTCATCCTGGAGCATCGACCTTCATTTCCCTGACCCGAAGAACACAGCCAACTTCCCTGGGGCGGAGTTCAAGGCTGCAACCGTGCACAACTGGATCTATCCTTGCACGGTGCCTTACAGATGCCTCTATTCGAGGAACATCGACAATCTTTTCATGGCAGGCCGCAACATAAGCGTAACCCATGTCGCCCTGGGTACCGTCAGGGTGATGCGCACCACTGGAATGATGGGCGAGGTCGTCGGGATGGCGGCATCCCTGTGCAAGGCCAACTCCTGTCTTCCAAGGCAGGTTTACCAGCAGCATCTGCCTGAACTCAAGGAACTGATGCAGGAAGGTGTCGGGAAACACGAGGGCTTGAACGACCAGACGTTCAACCGTGCCAACCGCCTGCTTGACGCCCCGAAGGTCCATTGATTTCTGTCAATCGATCCCACCACCCCGTTGTCAATCGATCCTACCAACCCGTTGTCATATCGAGCCCACCCACCCGCTGTCATTTCGAGCCCCCTAACCCGTTGTCATTCCGAGCCCACCACCCTGTTGTCATTTCGAGCGAAGTCGAGAAATCTAAACGATTATTGTAATATGAATCTAAAACAATATACATTGGCCCTGCTAACCGCTCTCCTGCCAGCCATCTCCTTGTCGGCCCAGTCCGGGACCACAACCTGTTACGCCACCCTTGAAGACGGCGTCCTCAGGATAGGCAACAGTCTTATAGAGAGAACTTTCGACTGGAACGGAGGCAACCTGCAGACCTTGAGTCTCGCCAACAAGGAGGACGGCCGTGTCCGGACCTGCGTCAAGCCTGCTCCCGACTTCGTTCCGATGGAGAGGATGCCCCAGGCTACGGGAGGCGCTTTCCGCACCGAGGATGTACCTCAGGACAATCTTCATCCTTCCTGCCTGAAGGCGATCGTAACCTACAGCCTTGGTGGTCTGGATGTGCGCAGGGAATACAGGATATACGACGACGTGCCTGCAATCGCCTGTGACACATATCTGCGCGGAACGATGCTCCCCGTCTCGTCATCAAGGGCGGAGAATGCCGCAGACAGGAAGAACATAGAATTCGCAGAGGACACCAAGACACGCCCTGAGGCATCCCTGCTGGACCGCCTGAATTTCGAAGGGATGCACTGGCGCTGCAAGGCGGTGGAATTCCTCGATGTCACCGACTGGCACAACAACCTCGTGACGGAAAGGGAATTCATATCCTATCACAAGACATCGTGGCGAGGCAACCTGCTTTTTGCAACTGACGGCCTGGAGGGAGACGGATTCTTCTTCCTGAAGGAGGCTCCTTGTTCTTCAGTCCAGCTGTCTTACGGCGGCTCGGATTTCATAACGGACTATGGTCATCTGATGGTGACAGGTCTGGGATTGAGCCCAAAGGATTTGTCGGATGATGTCTGGACCAAGGCATATTCCTGTGTCATAGGAGTTTATGGGAAAGGAGAACTTTCTGCCAACTTGGCTCTGCGCTCATATCAGAAGCATATTCGCCGACATATCCCGGACAGGGACGAAATGGTGATGATGAACACTTGGGGCGACAGAAGCCAGGACTCCAAGGTGAACGAAAAGTTCTGCCTCGAGGAAATCGGGAAGGCAGCCAGCCTGGGCATAACCCTGTTCCAGATAGACGATGGCTGGCAGGCCGGGAAAAGCCCGAATTCGGCCGTGGCCAAAGGCTCCTTCAAGAATATCTGGGACAATCCGGACTACTGGACTCCCGACCCGGAAAAATATCCACGGGGACTCGCCCCTGTGGTCTCAAGGGCAGCCGAACTTGGAGTCGATGTAGGACTCTGGTTCAATCCGAGCGTCCAGAACGATTTTGCAGATTGGGAGAAAGATGCCTCCGTCATTCTCGGACTGTATGAAAAATACGGCATAAGGGTGTTCAAGATAGACGGCCTCCAGATTCCGTCCAAGAAGGCGGAGACGAACCTGCGCAACCTTTTCGACAAGGTGATGCAATGCAGCGGGGGAGAGGTCGTATTCAACCTCGACGCAACGGCAGGCCGTCGCGCGGGATATCATTATTTCAACGACTACGGCAACATATTCCTCGAGAACCGCTACACCGACTGGGGCAACTATTACCCATACTGGACCCTACGCAATCTGTGGACCCTCTCCAGATATGTCCCTGCCGAGAAACTCCAGATAGAGTTCCTGAACAAATGGCGCAATGCCTCCAAATATCCTTCAGGCGACCGCTTCGCCCCGTCCAACTACAGTTTCGACTACCTTTTCGCCATAACGATGGCTGCCCAGCCGCTCGCATGGATGGAGGCCTCCAACCTGCCTGAAGAAGCATATTCGACATCCTCATTGATAAATGTCTATAAAACCTTCAGCGAGGATTTCCACAGAGGCTCCATATTCCCGATAGGAGAACAGCCATCCGGGACATCATGGACCGGGTTCCAGTCGATATGCTCTGCGTCAAGGGGATATGTAATCATCTTCCGGGAAGACAACGCTTCGTCCTCATCTTCAGTACGAACCTGGTTCACTGCCGGGGACAGGATATCTTTCAGACCTCTCTGCGGCTCCGGAAAGGCCTTCACGGCCAAGGCCGGCCCCGACGGCACGGTGACATTCAGCCTGAATGAACCCAATTCATTCGCGGTATATGAATATACGATAAAATGAGTCTTGCATTTGCGAAACGACCTCAGACCTGGATCACCCATCATTTGCGAAATCTGAAAAACAATATCATATGTCAATAAGAATCAAACCTTTGCTTGCATTGGCATCATTAATCCTCCCATTGGTCTCCTGCAACGGGGAGACCCCTGCTGACAACGAGGTGATGTCGATGTATGTCCACGGAGAAGCCTCGGAAGGTCTGTCGGAGGCCTCAAGGATCAAACTTGGGAAAGTATATGGCCCTGCCGATGACCTTCAGGATGGGCTTTTCGAGATTTTCCTTGACTTCACCCCGGGAGAAATCATCCTCGAAGACGACGGAGGACGCAAATGGGGACTCTCATCCGATGGCACGGCTTCCGTTACCGGAACATCCTCCACTCTGTCCCTCAACGGCCTGCACAGACTTGTAATAGACACGAAATCAGGAAGATGGCATGCCTGTGCAATTCAATCCGTCACTTTCCGTGCCCTGTACGGCGAGCGCCAGACAGTCGAAGGCGTCTATAACGGGAAAGGAAGCTGGACTTTCGGCGGCATCTCCCTCGATGCGGATGAAGGTCAGGTCAAATATTACAGGTTCGAGGTAGCATCCGAACATCCTGAGGAGATTTCCTACCTATGCTCCGTCAGCGACCAGAATGGCTCCGACCCTGAATCATACAGGTCCACATATCAGTTCATCCGTATCCTCGGCAGTTCGGACATCAATGCCTCCGACGACAAGGCGGCATCGTTCAGGTTCATTTCCACTGACAAGGGAACCGCTACGGTCACCCTTAACATGGTCCAGTCCAACGCCCGCTACATGCACTATGTGGAAATCACCCCTCCGGGCCCACCTGCGGCTTTCATGGGCGATTCCATCACGGAGAACTGGAGGAAATCCTCTACGGGACATCCTGAATTCTTCTCCGACAACGGCTATCTCAACAAAGGAATAAGCGGACAGAACTCCACCCAGATTCTTGCCCGTTTCGAACAGGACATAATCGCTGAGTCGCCCCAGACAGTCATAATCTGCTGCGGAACCAACGACATAGCCGGAAACGGCGGCGTGACCACCAACGATTACATCCTCTCCAACATATCTGCCATGGCCCAGATGGCCACTCAGGCCCATATCAAGGTGATACTCTGCTCGCTCCTGCCATGCAACTATTATTATTGGGCGACATCGGTACACCCGGAGGATCGCATCGCCGACCTCAATGAGAAAATCCGCAACCTGGCCCTTTCCAATGGCTACCCTTATGTGGACTACTACACGCCTATGGTGGATGCGGACCGTGGACTGAATTCCGCCTACACATCTGACAGATGCCATCCGAACCAGGCAGGCTACACCGTGATGGAAGGCATCGTGAAACCTGTGATAGACAGCCTTGTAAAATAATCCGTTCCATTCGCTAAACTTGATGCATATGAGGAAGATATATTTGTTGCTGGCACTTTGCGCCATATCCTTGCCGTCATTCGCCGGCACATCTTTCATGACCAATGTCCCAGGGAGGAACAGCCAGCTTCTCAACGGGAAATGGGATGCCATCGTTGACCTTTACGACCAGGGGGAGAGGATGCAAGTCTATCGGAACATGAAGCCTTCGGGCAATACCGATTTCTATGAATATACGTTTGACGGAGGACTCAGGCTCGATGTCCCAGGCGACTGGAACAGCCAGCATCCGAAACTCGAATACTATGAGGGAACAGTCTGGTACGCAAGGCATTTCGATGCCCATAAAACCGATGGACAGAGACAGTTCCTATATTTTGGGGCGGTAAGTTACAGATGCAAGGTATATCTGAACGGAGAGTTCCTCATGGCCCATGAAGGCGGTTTCACCCCTTTCGAGATTGAGGTTACCGACAAGGTTCTTGACGGAGACAATTTCCTTGTGGTGGAGGTCAACAACCGCAGGACTTCCGATGCAATCCCGGCCCTCGCATTCGACTGGTGGAATTACGGCGGGATCACTCGGGATGTGATGCTCATAACCACTCCAAAGTCATATGTCAGGGACTATTTCATCCGCCTCGATACCGATGACCCGTCCCTGATTCTCGCTTCCGTCGAGGTGGACGGGGCCTGCTCGGGGGAAGTGCGCATCGCCATCCCTGAGCTGAAGATCGACTGTACGGCCCCTGTCGATGCTGCCGGCAAGGTGGAGACTTCCTTCAAGGTAAAGAAACTTGAAAGATGGGCTCCGGGCAAGCCGAAACTCTACAAGGTAAGCCTCTCCTTCGGAGAAGATGTGGTCGAGGAGGAAATCGGTTTCAGGACAATGTCGGTTGACGGCACGAAGATTCTCGTCAACGGCAAGCCGACCTTCATGCGGTGCGTCTCCTTCCACGAAGAAATTCCTCAGCGTCGTGGGCGCGCATTCTCCGAGGCAGATGCACAGATGCTGCTTTCCGAGGCTGAAGCACTGGGCGTCAACATGATACGCCTTGCACACTATCCGCAGAACGAATACATTGTCCGCCTCGCAGAGAAAAAGGGCATCATACTCTGGCAGGAAATCCCGGTTTGGCAGGGCATTGATTTCGACAATGCCGCCACTATGGACAAGGCCCTCGGAATGTTCTCCGAGATGCTCTCCCGTGACCGCAACCGTTGCGCCGTAGGCTTCTGGGGCATTGCCAACGAGACAAGACCATCCCCTTCGAGGAACGCCTTCCTCAGGAACGAACTTGCCCTCGCCCGCAGCATCGACCCTACGCGCCTCTACACCGCCGCTTTCGACAATGTGTACTTCAAGGAGGAATACGGAGAATTCAGGATAGAAGACCCTCTCGTTGACGACCTGGATGTCATTTCATTCAACAAATACATGGGCTGGTACGCCCCTTGGCCTGTGGACCCATCGCTATGCGTATGGAATGTGGCTCCAGGCAAACCTGTCTTAATCTCCGAGTTCGGGGGAGAGGCTCTGTATGGACAGTCAGGGGACGAGAATGTAGCATCAAGCTGGAGCGAGGACTATCAGGCCAGACTCTATCGCGACAACCTCGAAATGTTCAGGCATATTCCTAACCTTGCAGGGGTTTCCCCGTGGATTCTGTTCGATTTCCGCTCCCCGTTCCGTTTCCATCCTGTCAATCAGGACGGATGGAACCGCAAGGGCCTTGTTTCCGACCGTGGAGAGCGCAAGAAAGCCTGGTACATCATACACGATTGGTATCGGCATCTTGCGGAAGAATAGAAAATCATTAAATTTGCATAATCTCCGCCCGTCGGAGCATTGATGACAATAAAAACCAATAGCCATGCATATACATCTGAAATCCTTCATCGCCTTTCTTCCCCTCATCGTGGCTGCGGCCTCCTGTGACTCTGGGAAAATGATTTACAAGGACGCTGACGCCCCTGTTGAAAAGCGTGTCGAAGACCTGCTCGGCAGGATGACGCTCGACGAGAAGCTGCTCCAGCTGAGCCAGTACACCATAGGCCGCAACACCGTCGAGAACAACATAGGGGAGGTGGTCAGGGATATTCCTGCCGGTATCGGCTCGCTCATCTATTTCGGGGATGATGCCGAACTCAGGAACCAGATGCAGAAGAAGGCGATGGAGGAGTCCCGTCTCGGAATCCCGATTCTGTTCGGGCATGATGTAATCCACGGCTACCGTACCATCTTCCCGGTTCCTCTGGCCCAGGCATGCTCCTGGAACCCGGAGCTTGTGAGGCTCGGATGCGCAGTGGCTGCCCAGGAGGCATATTCCTGCGGAGTTGACTGGACATTCTCACCGATGGTGGACATTGCACGTGACCCACGCTGGGGAAGGGTGATGGAAGGATATGGCGAGGACCCTTATGCCGCATCGGTATATTGTCAGGCGGCTGTCAGGGGATATCAGGGCGATGACCTTTCTGCTGAGAACACCATCGCGGCCTGCCTCAAGCATTATGTGGGATATGGGGCATCCGAAGCAGGAAGGGACTATGTGCCTACGGAGATTTCCGACCAGACCCTCTGGGATACATACCTGCCACCATTCGAAGCAGGCGTCAAGGCCGGAGCCGCGACTCTCATGAGCGCCTTCCACAACATCAGCGGAACCCCTGCTTCCGGAAACCATTATATCCTGACTGAAGTTCTCAAGGAAAAATGGGGACACGAGGGTTTCGTGGTATCGGATTGGGATGCGGTTCGCCAGCTTCGGAACCAGGGTATGGCAGCCAGTGACAAGGAGGCTGCGGAGATTGCCTTCAATGCTGGCATAGAGATGGACATGGTTGATGACCTTTACAGGAAACATATCCCTGAACTCCTTGACGAAGGCAAGGTGAAGATGTCCCAGGTGGACGAGGCAGTCCGCAGGGTTTTGCGCATCAAGTTCAGACTCGGACTGTTCGACAAACCATATATTGAAGAAAGACCGGAATCGGAGCGTTATCTCCTGCCTGAAAGCCTTCGCCTTGCAGAGCAGGCCGCTTCGGAGACCATGGTTCTGCTGAAGAATGAAGGCAGTGTGCTTCCTTTGTCCACAGATTGTGATGTCGCACTCATAGGCCCGTTCGCAAGTACACAGGCGGAGCATAACGGCAACTGGAGAGGCCGTGCCCGCGCCGAGGACGTGACAAGCATCGCGGACGGACTCCGTGCTGAGTTCACAGGCAAGGTTTCCGTGACGGAAGGATGCGCCTTCGAGGGGGATGACCGTAAAGGTTTCCAGGAGGCAGTCCGTGCGGCACGCAGGGCTGATGTCGCCGTGGTCTGCATCGGACACAAGGCAAAATGGAGCGGAGAGAACTGCTCCCGTTCCACTATCGAGATTCCTCAGGTGCAGCTCGACCTCCTGAAGGCGGTGAAGGCTGCCGGCAAGCCTGTGGTCGTGCTGGTTTCAAGCGGACGCCCGGTGGACCTTCGTCAGGTGGAGGCATATTCCGACGCGATACTTCAGATATGGCATCCGGGGACGATGGCCGGTCAGGCCGTGGCTGGAATACTCGACGGCAGGTACAATCCTTCCGCCAAGCTCGCCATCACATTCCCGTACAGCACAGGCCAGATACCTATTTATTATAACAGGCGCAACAGCGGACGCCGTGGCACGCAGGGACTCTACAAGGACATCCAGAGCGAACCTCTCTACGAGTTCGGCCACGGACTCAGCTATACGACTTTCGAATACGGCGAACTCACCCTCAGCAGCGACAAGGTCAGCCGCAAGGACAGGCTGACAGCCACTGTCGAGGTCAGGAACACGGGAACCCGCGACGGCCAGGAGGCTGTGCTGTGGTTCATATGCGACCCATACAGCCATATAACCCGTCCTGTGAAGGAACTGAAATTCTTTGAGAAACAGAACATTCCGGCAGGGGAGTCCCGTACTTTCACATTCGAGATAGACCCTTTCCGCGACCTCGGTTTCGTGGACAGGACAGGCCGGAGATATCTTGATACGGGAGAATACCGGATAATGGTCGGAAACCGGGAGGCTGTCCTCGAGGTCATCGACTGATTTGCTGAATCACTAAAACTGAAAACATATGAATATTGATTTCAAGTATCCGACATGCCGTGCCGTTCTGTGCGTCACGGCTGTTTGCTTGTCTGTACTCGACGCTTCCGCACAGAGAAGCGAGACCTTGCTTGAAAAGGGATGGAAGTTCTTCCCGGAAGATGCAGTTGCTGCACAGTTGCCTGAATTCGACGATTCAGGGTGGGAGAGCGTGACCGTTCCTCACGACTGGGCCATCAAAGGGCCATTCGACATCGAGAACGACCTGCAGAAAGTGGCAGTTACACAGAATTTCGAGAAAACCGCCACATTGAAGACAGGCCGCACAGGCGGACTTCCATATATGGGGACAGGCTGGTACAGATGCTCTTTTGATGTACCTGAAGGCAAGAATGCGGAACTTGTGTTCGACGGGGCCATGAGCGAGGCCCATGTATATGTCAATGGGGTGGAGGTATGCTATTCTCCATACGGTTACAGCCCCTTCCATGTCGATGTGACCGAGTTCCTCAATGCCCCGGGAGAACAGGACCTGCTTGCTGTCAGGCTTGAGAACAAGCCGTTCTCGTCACGCTGGTATCCTGGAGCCGGACTGTACAGGAATGTGCGCCTGGTCACCACTGACAAGGTTCATGTGCCTGTCTGGGGAACCCATGTCACCACTCCGCATGTGGAGAAGGACTATGCTTCCGTCCATCTGGAGACAGAGGTTACGGGAGGGACCGGATGCGCGCTGAAGATTACGACTTCCATCTATGCCCCAGACGGCTCGCTTGCCGCATGTAAGACCTTTGCAGGAAAGACGGGCGAGGGACAGCCCCTGGTGCAGAATTTCATAGTTGACAATCCTATGCTTTGGAGTCCAGAGACTCCTTCCCTGTACCGTGCCGTTTCCGAACTGTATGACGGGGACAGGCTTGCGGATGTATATGAGACCAGGTTCGGATTCCGTACGATGGAATTCATCCCGGAGAAAGGTTTCTTCCTGAACGGAGAGCCTCGCAAGTTCCAGGGAGTGTGCAACCACCATGACCTCGGTCCGCTCGGAGCTGCCGTGAATGTGTCGGCACTGAGGCATCAGCTCCTGCTCCTGAAGGATATGGGCTGCGATGCCATCCGTACCTCGCACAACATGCCTGCCCCTGAACTTGTGGATCTCTGCGACGAACTCGGATTCATGATGATGATTGAGCCTTTCGACGAATGGGACATCGCCAAATGCCGGAACGGCTATCACAGATTCTTCAATGAACAATCTGACATCGAAGGTGTTACGTGGGCTGAAAGGGATATGGTAAGGATGCTCCGCAGATGGAGGAACAACCCTTGCGTCGCGCTCTGGAGCATCGGGAACGAGGTGCCTACCCAATGTGACGCCCAAGGCTACAAGGTGGCAAGATTCCTTCAGGACATCTGTCATCGCGAAGACCCTACGCGCCCTTGCACCTGCGGAATGGACCAGGTGTCGTGCGTGCTTGACAACGGATTCGCCGCATTGATTGACATCCCAGGACTCAACTACCGCACATTCAGGTATCTGGAGGCATATCAGGACCTCCCTCACGGGTTCATCCTCGGCTCCGAGACAGCTTCTACGGTCAGCTCCAGGGGAGTTTACAAGTTCCCGGCAGTCAAGAGGTTCGGCAGCGTGGACGATGACCACCAATGTTCCGGCTACGACCTCGACGCTTGCGCATGGTCCAATGTGCCGGACATAGATTTCGCCCTCGCAGACGACTATCCATGGACGATGGGGCAGTTCGTCTGGACCGGTTTCGACTATCTCGGCGAGCCGTCTCCTTACGACACGGATGCTTGGCCTAACCATAGTTCGATGTTCGGAATCATAGACCTCGCCTCCATCCCGAAGGACAGGTTCTATCTGTACAGGAGCATATGGAACAGGAATGAACCGACCCTCCATATCCTGCCTCACTGGAACTGGGAGGGACGCGAAGGAGAGGAAATCCCGGTATTCGTCTATACCTCATGGCCTGAGGCTGAGCTTTTCCTGAACGGAGTGAGCCAGGGACGGCGCAGGAAGGCCCCTACGGCAAAGGCGGAGGGAATACAGACAGAAAACCATGAGGCCCGTTACAGGCTGATGTGGGACGGTGTCGGCTACCAGAAGGGAGAGCTGAAGGTAGTGGCATATGACGACAGTGGCAAGGCTGTCGCCGAGAAGTCGGTGCGCACGGCAGGAAAGCCTCACCATATCGAGGTGGTGAGCGGACTTTCATTCATCGGATGCGATGGAATCCCAGCCCTGAAGGCTGACGGAAAGGAACTTTGCTACCTGACGGTGAGGATAGTGGACAAGGACGGCAACCTGTGCCCGTCGGCAGGGAATCTCGTGAAGTTCTCCGCTTCGGGAGCGGCTTCCTACAAGGCTTCGGCCAACGGCGACCCTACCTGTCTCGACCTTTTCCACAAGCCTCAGATGCACGCCTTCGGAGGTATGCTGACGGTGATCCTCCAGGCAGGCGAGACTCCTGGCCCGGCATCCCTGACGGTGACTTCCAAAGGTCTCAGGCCAGCCACAGTCAACCTTGATGTTGAATAAATGAACCATACAGGCGGAGGAGACTCCGCCTGTCATCATATTTCCATCCACTGCTGGCGAGGAATTTGCGAAGGAAGCCATAATTAATCCTCCAACGGAGAAATCCGATGGAATAAAAACAATGCACCATGTTGAAAATAGGAGACAGAATGCCGGATTTCGAGGTCATCGACCAAGACGGCAACAAAGTCGCATCAAGCGATTTCAAAGGCAAGAAGACGATAATCTATTTCTACCCCAAGGACAACACTCCAGGCTGCACGGCCGAAGCATGCAGCCTCAGGGACAATTACGAGGCCCTCGTGGCTCGCGGCTACAATGTGGTCGGAGTGAGCAAGGACAGTGCGGCATCCCACCGCAAGTTCATCGACAAGTTCTCTCTGCCGTTCACCCTCCTGTCCGACACATCCACCAGGATGCTTCAGGATTTCGGGGCCTGGGGAGAGAAGAAAATGTGCGGCAAGGCTTGCGTCGGGACCCTCAGACGCACCTTCATCTTCGACGAGGACGGAATCCTCACAAGGATAGTCGAGAAGGTTGACACAAAGAACCATGCAGCGCAGATTCTTGACTGATTTTAAGATTTTTCTTAAAATTTATTTCTGAAAATATCGTTTTTACACAAAATTTGTAATAGATGTTTCATATACACTTAATGATTGTTAGTAGTGATTATGAAACATCTTGTTTATTTATTGGGAATCGCGGCAATTGCC
>JBJEBR010000035.1:10015-48637 GCA_051870255.1 Candidatus Cryptobacteroides sp. | reverse complement strand
CCACATGGAACTTTTTTAGAGAAATCCATCACCCCAAATGTCCAGGTGACCGAACCTTATGCTAATGACGCCTTCGCCCGAAGATTCCTCGCAGGGGCTCGGAATGACAGGCTGGCGGTGTCGTGAGCCGATGGTCGGAATGACAACCCTACGCCATCCAATGTCATTCCTCGCAGAAAGTCTCCTTGCCTTCTTTAAGGCTTTCGTGGGGACTTTTGTCTGAGTTCCAATCAATCACGGGAAGTGCACGGGAGCGGTTGGTATTACGGATATATTAAGTAAATTTGTCATGGTTAAATCAGATCAGCATGATGGACATCGAAAAAAAAGCATCGGGAGGATTGTCGACAGATCGGCGACCTGTTATCTGGCTTATGTGGATGAATGTGGGTTTCCTGTCACCAAGGCAATGTTGAGCCCACGTGAGAGGAACGGCGTCAGGACAATATGGTTTTCTACCAATACTTCTTCTAACAAGGTCAGATGCTTCAGGGCGAATCCCAAGGCGAGCGTATATTTCGTGGACAGGAGGTCTTTCCGCGGGGTAAGCCTGGTCGGGACGATGGAAGTGCTGGAAACGGATGAAGCCAGGCAACGCATCTGGCGTGAGGGTGATGAGGTGTATTATCCCGCCGGGGTGTCTGATCCAGACTATTGTGTACTGCGTTTCACGACAGTGCGTGGCCGGTATTATAGCAATTTCAAATCTGAGGATTTCGAGATAGGACTGTAACCTATCGGGGTTGTGAATTCGTCAGCCCGTATAATACCCTGATGTAGAGTACTTCACATATACACAACTCCGATTGCAACGGAACAAGATATTTCATCATTTCACAGGATGGCAGGGCAAATGACAGCGGAAGAGAAGCGGCATTACAATATGTCCCGGATTCGTGGCAAGGACACGAAGCCGGAAATGATCGTGCGGCGCCACCTTCATCGTTCAGGCTATCGCTACCGCGTCAATCTTCGCAGGCTTCCTGGGACACCTGACATCGTGCTGGCGAAATATCGCACAGTCATTTTCGTGAACGGATGCTTCTGGCATGGGCACAAGGGATGCCAGCAATACACTGTGCCACATACGAATACGGAATTCTGGGTGGAAAAGGTCCGGCGCAACAAGGAGCGTGACGAACTTGCCATTCAAAGGTTGGAGTCGTTGTCCTGGAGCGTCATCACGGTTTGGGAATGCGAACTGAAGCCAAAGATATCAGATGAAACCATGGCAAGGATGGAAAGCGGGCTGAGGGCGAACAAGGCAAAATGGGAGGCATACTGCCGGCGCAGACGGGAAGACCGCGAATTCGCCAAAGCGGAGGCCCGTCGCAAGAAAGCAATCCGCGAGGAAGTCGAACGCGAGCTTCAGGAGCAGTTCGGGATGGATGTCAGGGTGCGCTGGATGTCACTTGGGGAGGAAGACTGATTGCCGTCATCCATTTCCGGAGCCAGCACAGCCAGTCAGACAAAAGGCAATCAGAAGTCATCGGAGCCGTTGTGCTGGCGGTCGTACATTATGGCATCGAAATTCTGGATTGACCATTGGAGAAGGGCGTCAAGGTGGGGCATCACGCTCAGGGCGCGGTCTGTAAGGGAATATTCCACCTTGGGAGGGACAGATGGATAGAGGGTGCGCTTCAGGAACCCGTCATCCGTCAGGGATTTCAATGTTATCGTGAGCATTTTCTGGGAAATGTCCGGGATGCTGCGATACAGTTCATTGAAACGGAGTGTACCCTTCTGCTCCAATGTATAGAGTACCAGAAGGGTCCACTTGTCTGTGAATCGTGCCAGGATGTTCCTTATCGGGCAGTCCGGGAAAACGGCACTTTGCAGTTCTTTTCTATCCATGCTTTCTTTTGTAAAGTACAGGCAAAGATAGCGATATGGCTTTATTTGTACAATGCCTCGGCCAATGCTTTCAGGCCATTTTCTCCCGGAAGTCCGGTCTGTCTGTCCGTTGCCTAATCAGCAATCCTGTCCTTGAGTTCCTTGACAAATTTGTTGTGGTCGCGGAGGTCAGGGCGGGAAGCGTAGGAGCCGTCTCTCTCCGCAAGGACGTAGAACGGAATGCCGTCAACTCCAAGCAATGCCGAAAGTTCTTTCTTCTGGGATGCAGTCAGCAAATAATGCTCTCCTCTTATGGATTCGATCATTTCGACATATTTTGCCAGATTGGAAGACTCGTCCGCAATGTATATCCATACGATGTCTTCGCTGGAGAGTTCACCATTCTTGTAAGGCTCGTTCAATGCTATGGAACTGCGGCAGGGCGCGCACCAGGTATTCCACAAGTCAATCATCACGACCTTGCCCTTGTGCGGGGCAAGTACGGAATCAATCCATGCCTTTGCTCCAGGCCAGTCTTCCACGGTCTGATAATTAGCAGTCAATGAATTCCTTATCTGTTCGGAATCCTTCTCGAACTGATAAAGGGCTGTTTTCAGGAAGGACCATTCCATCCCGTCAATTTCCCGTCGCTCTTCCTCGGTGAATTTCCTGTTCTGGGCTTCGTAGGCTATCATTGCACTCTTCCCGATCTCGTAAGGCCGTCCTTGGGTAAGGAATCCTGATGCTATGAGACTCCAGAAACATCTTGAAAGACCGTAAGTGTCGCAATAGGTGAGAAGAAGGGGATCTGAATAGTCCATTTCGGACAAAAGGACATCAAAATGTCGCTTGTCAAGTTCTATAGGATTGAAATCCGGCATATTCCCGGTCTGCAGAAGATAAGTGTTCTGAATCAACATATTGCTGTTGACCATGCCAGTCATCAAGGTCTGCATGAGAGCTGTCTGGGTAAGCTGCAATTCAGTCGATGACAATCCAAGGGTGTCTGCAGCCGCAAGCGCATCGCGATACTTTGACATCATGGCGTCATAGTAGCCGTCAGCGTCAATGTTCCGGCAATCCGGAATGAAATCCTTGGAAAAAAGCACGATATCCACCGGCGGGTTCCAAGATTCGGCACAGGCATATTTGCCTGGGGAAACGCCCTTGTACCTGATGTCTGGATTCCTGTAATCAGGTCTGAGGCTGGACATCATCTCCTGACCGAGGGATGCAACATCATAATAGACATCGAGGGTCTCTCCTGGAGCAATTGTTCCGTTGCCGATGGAAACGTAATTCCATACGCATTCGAAGGATGCTGTTCCGTATTGCTTGAAGTTGAATTCCACGATATCATCTTCCCCAACCTTTGCTTCCAAATCTTCTGTCTTGATTACTTGGCTGATATGCAATGTAATATCTTCGGACATCGGTTTGCGGAATCCGAGCATATGCACCCTGATGGTGCTGTTTGCGATACTTTCGTCGAATCCCGGCAAAGTATCGGAATATACAGGCTTCGGTATCACCGGATTCTGTTTTGGCTTCGCTTTTCCGGTCAGGTCAATGCCCCATATATTGAAGTATCCCGGCTCAAGCCCTTCGGAAAGGTCGATTGTCCTTGTCCTGGCGGGAACAGGCGCGAAATGCATGGTATAGATGCATTCGCCACTCTCCCCTACCTTCTTTTTCTCCCCGAGCACTATATCATCGCTTCCGATGGCGGGATATGCCTTTCCGTCGGCGTATATCACAGTATTCTCAGACCATCTGAACCAGTATCCCGGAATAAACTTCGTGAGCAATGTCACGGATACGGCACTGTCGGTACACTCGACCCTGACGATATCCGTTTCTGGCACTCTGAAGGATGCCGTCACATAGAAAGGATAGTCAACCGCACGGTTGCATTTCGAATCGCCGCAGCCTGCAAGCAGCAGAAAAGCAGCTGCCGCTGCAAGTCCCATCTTGATTGAATCTATGAGTTTCATAAGTGGGAATAAATAAAAATGAGTGAGAAAACATTCAGTGAGTCTCGAGCCAGGCATATACGATCGGCATCACTTTCTCATCATAGTTCCCAGACAGGTATGATCCGAAACTGCCGAGATTGGCGGCATTGAAACCGTGGTTCGCACCCTCTATCAGATGCAACTCGACATCGTCATATCTGGCAGCGGCTTCCTGTGCGACCGAGGACGGCACTATGATGTCGCTGGTTCCCTGCACGATGATGACAGGTCCAGGATAACCTCCGATATGTTCCATGATATCATAATCCTTCAGCGACTCAGTGAAGGCAGTCGCCGCTCCCGGGAATGAGGAGAACCTGTCCACGAGGGAAGATATGTTGAATGCCGGATAGAACAGGATGAGTCCGGCGACCTTGGCAGGCATTTCCTCGGCTGCAAGGGCGGACACGACGCCTCCGAGGCTGGAGCCCATCAGGTAGATTGCTGCGGCGTCCACATAGTCGAGGGACGTCATCTCCGCATAGACGGTCTTCAGGTCCTCGATTTCCGTGAACAAGGTCATTTCATCCTCGCTTCCGTCGCTGAGGCTTTCCTTGCTGCCTCCACGGAAATCGAAGCAATATGTTGCATAGCCTTTTCCGGCGATTGATTCGGCATATCCTGCCATTGCCTCGTGGGTGAGCGAGCTGCTGTGCGACAGTATCACGGCAGGTATTCTGCCCTGACAGTTCTCTGGCTTATAGATCTTGCCGTATATCCGGCTGCCTTCCGGGCCGCACCAATGTTCCTCCATAACGGTGTTGAAGGCGTCACCGTCACCGCCGTTCCCTTCATTCTTTCCGCAGGCTGAGGATATGACTACGGCCATCAGGACAAGGAATACACTTGAGACTCTATTCATGACTGTTCCTAATTTTTTACCGGGTCAAATATAGCCATTTCTGAATGAATATTCCAAAACACGCTTTGTCTTTTCCGGAGGAATTGATAACTTGCGCGACGGACAGGCAATCATCGTGTCCATGAAAAACCCTGATTTCCGGGAATCTAACCCTGATTATCGGATTTTTCGGGACAGGAATGTAGTTTTCCGCCGATTGCTGCGTCTTATAAGCAAAAACAAGACGATGACGGAACAAGAATTTGAAATGGTCATCCGGAGAAACAAAGGGACGATATATACCGTCTGCTATATGTTCTCCTCCGACAAGGACGAGGTGGCCGACCTGTTTCAGGAAATCCTGATCAACCTATGGAAAGGCGCCGGAAGCTTCCGGGGCGAGGCTTCGATGAACTCGTGGATATGGAAGGTTGCCCTGAACACCTGCATATCCTACGACAGGAAACGCAAGCGCGGTCTCCGCACGGAGCCTCTCGACATGGACATTGACCTTTTCGACGACACCGACGACGCCACGAGACAGGCATCGATGCTGCGCGAAAGGATTTCAAGGCTCGGCCCTTTCGACAGGGCAATAGTCCTGCTCTGGCTTGAGAACCTCAGCTATGAGGAAATCGGCCAGATCGTAGGTATCTCGACCAAGAATGTATCCGTCCGTCTTGTCAGAATCAAGGAACAACTTAAAAAGATGCAGTGAATCATGGAAAACAACGATACTCTCACCGAAATGCGCCAGCAGATGCAGATACTTCGGGAAAAGCTTGAAAACCAGAAGATCGTCAACAACAGGATTTTGAAGAAATCATATCGGAACGGGCTTTCCTCCCTGAAGGCCAGGTCATCGGCGACATATTATTTCGCAGCCGTTGCGATGCTGCTGGCCCCGAGTCTGCACCTGAACGGATTCTCCATATGGTTCGTAGGCCTGACTGAACTCATGATGATCGGATGCATCATCGCCACGGTCATCACCAACAGACATCTGCCCGATATGAACAGCGACCTTGTAAGCGCTGCCGAGGGGCTCTCCAGATTCAAGATGATGTATGTCGAATGGCTCAAATACGGCATCCTGCTCATGCTGTTCTGGATAGGATGGATGGTCGGGGAAATCATCGTGCGCGACTTCGCCGAAGGATCCAGGATAGCCTTCATCTGCGGAGCAGGAGCCGGAATCATCATCGGACTGATAATAGGATTCAGTATCCGCAGGAAAATCATCCGTTCAACCGAAGAACTCATCTCCCAGCTTGAAAGCATCAAGGAGACGGAATGATATCCTGCAGCCCTGACTGTTATTCCACAGGCCAGTTGAGATATTCCTATTTTTGCATCAGGAAACCACCAAAACGAGCCGCAACATGAAAACATTCCATAGAATCATCGCGATGTGCGTGCTGTTTATCACGGCAAGCCCTGCCATAATCCCTGCCTTGGCGCAGGAGCCTGCCGTAACAGTGAAGAACGGGCTTGTCATAACAGGTACCGTCCGTGACCGTGAGACCCGCAGGAAACTGGAGAATGTGACGGTAGTCCTTGCAGGGAGTTCCATCGGGACGGTGACCAATGACGAGGGTTTCTTCTCCCTGAAGATTCCCGCTTCTGTATCCGCACCCCAGCTGGAATTGTCACATATAGGCTATCGGAACACTCAGTTTTCCGCCACCGTGCCCGAGGGAACTGCCGACATGGCCACGACCATATGGATGACGCCTGCATTCCGGCAACTGGACGAGGCTGTGATATGCGGAGGCGATGCCCGCAGCATTGTGGAGGAGGCATTGAGGAGAATCCCTGCCAACTATCCCGACTCCGACAACATGATGAGCGCGTTTTATCGGGAAACCGTTCAGAAGGGACAGCGATACATAGCCGTCTCCGAAGCCATGATGGATGTTTACAAGACTTCCTACGTGAAGAGGACAATGGACAGGGACAAGGTGCAGATTCTCAGGGCACGCCGCCTCCTGAGCCAGGAGAAATCGGACACCCTGGCAGTGAAAGTGGCCGGAGGGCCGAGCCAGCCGGTCATAATGGATGTCGTGAAGAATGGAGATGCCTTGTTCGATGAGAAGACATTGGACTATTATTCCTTCGCACAGGAAGCCTCAGTCATGATTGATGACCGTATGCAATATGTCATCAGCTTCCATCCGTGCGTCATCACAAGTTAAGCGCTGTTGGAGGGCAGGATATTCATCGACAGGGAGACCCTGTCATTCACACGGGCAGAGTTCTCGCTCGATCTGTCTGACCGGGAGAAGGCTGTGGCCGCCGTGCTCAGGAAGAAACCTGCCGGACTGGTTTTCCGTCCGCTTGAAGTGAATTTCCTCGTCACCTACCGCCGTCTCGGCGAGGTAAGCTGCCTGAACTACATCCGCAATGAAATCCGTTTCAAATGCGACTGGAAGCGCCGTCTGTTCTCATCCACCTACACGGCGCGTTCCGAGATGGTCGTGGTGGAACGTGACGAACATCCTACCCGTGTCATCAGCCGCAGCGATGCATTCAAGCCCACAAGGATATTCTATGATGCGGTTATGGAATATTGGGACGAGGAATACTGGAAGGATTACAACATAATCGAGCCGACGGAATCATTGGAGAATGCCGTCAGGAAACTGCGCAGGAAATCCTGAGCCTCATTCGGTGAATTCGGATGGAGGGGCGCCGAGATATTTCTGGACATAGCGGCTGAAATAGGACTCGGAGGAGAAACCGAACATATCTGATATTTCCGTGAACGTCAATCTCTTGCTCCGGAGCAGACGGGCTATGTCGAGGGATGTGTAACGGGTTATCCAGTATGCGGCTGGACCGCATTCACGAGCGCGTCCCTATGGAACTTGTGGCCCGTATTTGAGAGCCTGGAATCCGTCCGGCTCGATGTCGATTCAATGCGGTCTGAAGGCCTCATCCGGACATATCCGAACCATTCCCCTGCCTGCCGGAAACAAGGTCTTTCATGAGGGTGCAAAAATTTTTCTAATTTTTAATAATTAAAATTTGGAAAATCTATGGAAGTTCTTAAATTTGCATTCGGAAAGGCCCGGAATTTGATTCTGAAGCACTTTCGGAAACAACATATATCTTTATAACCAATAAAAAAAGGAGAATTAAGAAATGAGAAGCATCACAACTTTTGACCTGCAGTACGCACACAGATTCTATGGATTTCAGGGTGAGGCACAGTACCTCCACGGACATACAGGAGTCCTCACAATCGAAGTTGAAGACAGCGTAAACATGGGTGTGAACATGGTATATCCATGCAACGAAATCCAGAAGGTGGCATGGAGCCTTCTCAAGAACTTTGACCATGCACTCATCCTCCGCGAAGACGACCCGCTCCTTCCTGCAATCCTCGACGTATATGAGAAACAGGGCATCAGGAACGGCCATCCTCAGAACAAGATGAAGGGAGAGGCCTTCAAGACAGAATTTGCAACTGCATACCCTGACGCACGTCTCGTTGTTACCAAGGAGACAATGACTGTGGAAGGAATGATAAAGATCGTCTATGACCTTCTGAAGGACAAGCTCAACATCGCCAAGATCACCTTCACAAGCGGCGTGAACGCTGCTTCGGCAGAATTCCCTGTAAACGGCACCATCGACCGTTGCCCTCTCTGCGGAATCTCCCTCGACGAGAACGGCGTATGTCCTAAATGCGGCTACCGCAAATAATCGTCTTTCATCATGATCTGCAAAGGAGGGTGGCTAAAAACGAGTTTTTAGCCACCCTCCTTCGTTTTTCTTCGAAAAACTGACCCTCTTAACCCCTGTAGACTATCGTCTACAGCCCCTATTAGGGGCATCTCGAGCCTATCCGGCTCGGTCGCTTCGCGACTTGGTTACTCCGAGGGCCGCTCTTTTTTTTGTCGATGCCCGTTCATCCGATTTGTCCGCCTGGAAATATAAAACATGAAAAAAAATTCACGGTGACATCGAGAAATGATGGTGCAGGATGACCTAAATCCCGAAAAAAGTATAAATTTGCAGACCGCACCGGAAGGTGCGTTGAAATGACCTTATACAACTTAATCATCTACAATTTGCAACCATGGCAATCAAATCGAAGAAATACGACTGGACATTCGAGAACATCGGAGGTTCCACACGCGTGAAAATCACTTCCGGCGAGGACATCGCCCACCTTGAAGAACTTGACCCGAAGATGTGGACAGTGCTCTCCTGCCCCGTGAGCGGGCTTGAGATAGACGAGAAAAGCCTCAGGTTCGTCGATTGCGACTCGGACGGCAGAATCCGCGTGAACGACATCATAAGGACCTCGAAATGGATTACATCCGTGGTCAAGGACCCGAACATAATCCTTGGCGGAAGCGACAGGATGGATACAGGATGCTTCAACGCGGAGACTCCTGAAGGTAAGAAGCTCCAGGACTCATCCAGGCAGATACTGCGCAATCTCGGCAAGGATGAGAAGGAAATATCCCTCGCCGATACAGCAGACATCGCAGCAATCTTCGCCAAGACAAGGTTCAACGGCGACGGCATAATCACCGAGGCTTCCTCCGACGACGCTGACGACAAGGCTGCCATTTCAGCGGCGATTGCCACGATGGGCAGTGTGACGGACCGTAGCGGAGCCCCTGGGGTAGATGCCGCAATGATAGAGGGCTTCTACAAGAATCTTGCTGACTACAGCGCCTGGCTCGAGGCTGCCGTGAAGGCTCCTTACGGGGATGACACCGAGAAAGCCTTGGCCGCATACAACGCCCTCGACGCAAAGGTGAAGGACTTCTTCCTCCGTTCAAGGCTCGCGAAGTTCTCTCCTGCAAGCGCATCCGCCCTCGACATCCAGACTTCGAGAATCGAGTCCATAAGCGGAGACAACCTCACTGCAAAGACCGATGAAATCGCATCCTACCCTCTCGCACACATAGACGGGAAGTCGGAAATCGACCTCGAAGGAGGCATAAACCCGGCTTGGGCTGCTGACTTCGGGACATTGAAGAAGATTGCCATCAAACCTGGAAAGAAAGTCCTCACCGAGGAGGACTGGAATGCCATCGGGCAGAGTTTCGCGGAATATTCCGCATGGAAGGCTGCCAAGGCAGGTGCCGCCGTGGAGTCTCTCGGAGCTGACAGTGTAAAGGATCTGCTCGCAAAGGACAGGAAGGCTGCCCTGCTCGAACTCGTTGCCAAGGATGCTGCCCTGAAGGACGAGGCGGACAACATCGAGAATGTGGACAAGTTCCTCCACCTGCTCCGCGACTTCGGAAGACTCCTTCGCAACTTCGTGACATTCCAGGATTTCTATGACAAGGACAGGGACACCCTCGCAGTGTTCCAGTGCGGAACCCTCCTCATCGACCAGAGGGCCTGCCGTTTCTGCATGAAGGTTGCAGACATGGGCAAGCACAACTCCATGGCAGCATCGAGCGGGATGTTCCTGGTCTATTGCGACTGCACCACCAAGGACAAGGCAGGGAAGCTCCAGATCGTGGCTGCCGTGACCGTCGGGGACATCGGAGACCTGGTGGTAGGCAAGAACGCCATCTTCTATGACAATGCCGGAGTGGAATGGGATGCCGTGATTACCAAGATAATTGACAACCCTATAAGCATATCACAGGCATTCTGGTCCCCTTACAGGAGGATGGCCACGGCCATCGAGAACCTGATAAACAAGAACGCGGCCGAGAAGGATGCCAAGATAATGAAGGAGGCCACCGACAAGATCAACGCAGTGCCGTCAAAGGCCCCATCCGAGGGAGCCGCCAAGGCCGAGGCCCAGCCTTTCGACATCGGTAAGTTCGCCGGTATCTTCGCTGCATTGGGCATGGCATTGGGCATGATAGGAACGGCTCTCGCCTCGCTTGCCAAAGGCATTTTCGCCCTCACCTGGTGGCAGCTGATCCTCTCGTTCGTCGGAATCATCCTTGTGATTTCCGGTCCTGCCATGATAATGGCCTGGATGAAGCTCCGCCGCAGGAACATCGCTCCACTGCTGAATGCAAACGGCTGGGCGATCAACGCTTCGTCCAAGATAAGCATAATGTTCGGGGAGACACTCACCGACATCGCCAAGTTCCCGAAGCTCCAGCTGAAGGACCCTTATGCTAAGAAAGGCATCGCCCCGTGGAAGAAGTGGACCATCAGCGCGGCCTGCCTCGTCCTCGTGCTGGCAGTGCTCTGGCTCTGCAACCTTTTCGCCTGGGCCAAACTCCCATCCCCTCTGCCTTGCTTCGACAAGGATGAGGCTGTGGAAAGCGTGGAAGCCCCGGCCCAGGATGCCATGGAAGATGTTGCTGACGAATGACAGATAGATTCAACAAGGCCGCGGGACACGCGGCCTGTTTTATGGCCTATGCCATATTCGGTCTGAACATAGTGATATGCAAGGACCTCACGGGAAGTCATACATTCTCCCCTCTCGCCCTGTTTTCCATCAGGTCGGTTTGTGCCGGTTCGCTTTTCTGGCTGATTTCCCTGTTCCTGCCTCACGAGAAAGTGGAGCGCAAGGATTATGTCAGGATCTTCATCGCATCGATGCTCGGCTATTTCATGTGCCAGCTGTCATTCCTGATGGCAATCCCGCAGGTAACGCCGATGACAAGCTCCATAGTCAGCTCCCTGTCACCGATATACACGATGTTCATCGCAGCCGTGGCAATCAAGGAGCCTATCACGGTCAAGAAGGCGACAGGAGTCCTGGTCAGCTTCGGCGGCATGCTTCTGCTCATATTCAGCGGGATGAACGGCTCGGGGACGCAGGAAAACACCATTCAGGGCATCCTGCTGCTGATAGTCAACGGCCTGAGCTTCGCCCTTTATCTCGGGATATTCAAGCCCCTCATCTCCAAATACAGCGTCTGTACCTTCATGAAATGGATTTTCCTTTTCTCCACGGCCGTGTCGCTGCCTTTCACCACGGGCGAACTCACAAGGCTTGACTGGGGTAGAATCCCGGGTAAGATTCTATGGGAATTGGGCTACCTGGTGTTCTTCGCCACATTCGTGAGCTATTATCTGATTCCGTTCGGGCAGAAACGCCTGCGTCCTACCCTTGTCAGCATGTACGCCTACATGCAGCCGATCATCGCGACAGCAATCAGCATATGCATAGGGATGGACACCCTCACCTGGCAGAAGGTCCTGTCTGCCGTCCTCGTGTTCGGCGGAGTGGTGATCGTCAGCCGCAGCAAGTCCAAGGAAAGCTCCCTGTCAGAGGCTGCTGCCTCCGATGAAGCTGCGAAGAAGTGATGTGGCTGGCACGTCCTTGTCGGAAACCGGCACGAAATAACTGAGGAACTTCTTCAGCCTGTGGACCTCGGAATATTCCGGACAGTTCTTCGGGACGGTCATCAGTATGCGCTCTGCATGGGCCCTTATCACAGGGAATTCCACGATATATGACGAATTGAAGAGCACATCTGCGTTCTCCTGGTACGGATATATCCATTTCACCTCCGCACGGCGTACATTCGGCCAGTTGGCTATGGACTCCCTTGCAGAGAATGCCCCCTTGTTGAAATCCCTCAGGATTCTGCGCAGCAGCCTGTTGTCGCTCGTCGGGATGCAGTTGTGGTTGTCAAGGGAGATGCTCGTGATGGTGTTTATGAATATCCTGTACTTGGAAGATTCCTTTATCTTGTCGGTCAGCCTCGGATTCAGGGCATGGATGCCTTCGATAAGGAGGACGGTGCCTTCCTGAAGTCTGAGTTTCTTGCCGTTGAACTCCCTCAGTCCCGTGACGAAATTGTATTCCGGCACCTCGACGGTCTCTCCTGCGAGAAGTTTCAGGACATCATTCTGCAGGTATTCGTGATCGACGGTGTCGAAGTTGTCGAAATCGAATGATCCGTCCGGAAGGAGAGGCGTGTCAAGCCTGTTCACGAAATAGTCGTCCGTGGAGAATGATATAGGCTTGATTCCGCAGGCCTTGAGCTGGATGCTGAGCCTCTTGCAGAAGGTGGACTTGCCACTGCTGCTCGGCCCGGTTATGAGCACTACGCGTACAGGGTCCTCGGCATGGAGCCTCCTGTCGATTTCCTCGGCAATCTGCACTATCTTCTTCTCCTGCAGCGCTTCCGCAACCTTTATCAGGTCAGGGGCCTCACCTCTGCGGCATGCCATGTTCACATCCCCGGCGTTGTCCAGTCCCATTATCTTGTTCCACCTGAGACTCTCCGAGAACACATCGAATGTCTTGGGCTGCTCCACGAATGGTGCGAGCTGCTCCGGTCTGTGCCTGTCCGGCACCCTCAGCAGGATGCCGCCCTTGTACATCGACAGTCCCCACACCTTCAGATAGCCCGAACTTGCAACAAGGGCATCATAATAATAGTCCGGGGTGTCCTCGAGAGTGTAGTAATTCACATAAACATCCGACGAGGTCTGCAGGAGCTTTACCTTGTCCGTATAGCCGAGGGAGGCGAAAAGTTCGATAGCTTCCTCGAGACGCACTTCGTGACGGCGGAACGGGATGTCGGCCTCGACTATGGCGTGCATCCTGTCGTTCACCTTCTGCAGGTCGTCGGCGGTGAACTCAGACGAGTCTCCCTTGGATATGGCGCAGAAATATCCCTTCGATATCGGGCGGCGCAGGACTATCCTGCAATCCGGATAGACATCCTTGGCAGCCTTGCAGAGCAGGAAGCACAACGACCTGCAATAGACGCTGCGTCCTGAATATGATGTGTAGTCGAGGAACTCCACATCCCTGCTGTTGAAGGCCCTGTACTTCAGGCCCTGTACGACATTGTTCACCTTTGCCGCCAGTATCGGATATGGTTTCGGAAAGTCGAAGGAATCAATCATTTCGAGAAGTGTCATTCCTTCCTGGAACATATTGCAAGTTCCCGTATTGATGCAATGTATCTTTATCATAACTATTATCTTCTCAAGCCACTATCGAGAAAATGACATAATGGGTAAGGGCAGCGAAGGCTGCTCCGCAAAGAGGAGCGACCACCGGTATCCATGAATAGCTCCAGCCGCTGTCCCTCTTGCCCTTAATCGGGAGAAGGAAATGGGCGAAGCGCGGAGCGAGATCACGTGCAGGATTGATTGCATATCCCGTAGCACCGCCGAGAGACATTCCTATTGCCATGATCAGCATAGTCACAGGGAAGGCTCCCATGCTTCCCATTCCGACCTGAGGGACATTCTCAGTATGTGAGAAGAGCAGGATGACATAGACGAGAAGCCAGGTTCCGATGAACTCGCAGAGGAAATTGCGCCAGTTGTTCCTGATGGCTGGCATCGTGCAGAATATGGCGAGCTTTGCTTCAGGGTCGTCCGTGGCATCGAAATGGTCCTTGTAGAACACATAGACCAGCAGGGCGCCTGCAAATCCGCCGAGCATCTGGGCTATCATATAAGGTATGACATATCCCCATTCGAAATGTCCTGCAATGGCGAGTCCGAGGCTTACGGCAGGATTCAGATGGGCTCCGGAATACGGCCCTGCCACGAAGACTCCGCACATCACGGCGAATCCCCAGGCCATCGTGATGACTATCCATCCCCCGCCCTGTCCTTTGGATTTGTTGAGAAGATTGGATGCGACTACTCCGTCACCAAGAAGTATCAATATGAGTGTCCCGAGGAACTCGAACAAGCATTTAGAAAAAAGAGTCATAGCTGCAACTGTTTGATTATTTACCACTTAGAGTCCTTACGACGGCTTCTCGCCATCCTTGGTGCAGGGCATCCCTGTGCTCCTGGGAAATGGACGGAACGAATGATGCTTCCTGTCTCCACTGACGTTTGACGGCATCGAGGCTGTCCCAATAGCCCACTGCAAGTCCTGCCAGGTAGGCGGCTCCGAGGGCGGTGGTCTCGGTGACCTCCGGTCTTATGACATTGGTCGAGAGGATGTCGGCCTGGAACTGCATCAGGAAATTGTTGCGGGATGCGCCTCCGTCCACCTTCAGTTCCTTCAGGTCAATCCCTGCGTCCCTGCGCATCGCTCCCACTATGTCCATCGTCTGGAAAGCTATTCCTTCAAGGGCTGCACGGGCGATATGAGCCGCGGTGGTGCCCCTTGTGATTCCGCTTATGTTTCCTTTGGCATACTGGTCCCAATACGGTGCCCCGAGACCTGTGAGGGCAGGCACGAAATACACTCCACCGTTGTCAGGCACGCTTGTCGCAAGAGCCTCGACATCGGCAGAGGACTTGATCACTCCAAGTCCGTCACGGAGCCATTGTACCACGGAGCCTGCCACGAATATGCTGCCTTCAAGAGCGTAGTTCACGGTGTCTCCGATTTTCCATGCTACCGTCGTGAGCAGATTGTTTGATGACATTATAGGCTTCGTACCGCTGTTCATAAGAAGGAAGCATCCGGTTCCATAAGTATTCTTCACGGCACCTGGTTCTATGCACATCTGTCCGAACAAGGCTGCCTGCTGGTCTCCGGCTATACCTGCCACAGGGATTGCGTGGGCGAACAAGGTGGTCTTGGTATATCCATATACCTCACTTGAAGACTTGACCTGAGGCATCATGGATGCAGGAATACCGAACAGCTCGAGAAGTTCCTCATCCCATTGCAGGGTATGGATGTTCAGAAGCATCGTCCTCGAAGCATTGGTGACATCGGTCACATGGACCTCTCCCCTTGTCAGCATCCATACGAGCCAGGTATCGACGGTCCCGAAACGCAGTTTGCCCTCCTCGGCCCTGCGTCTTGCTCCGGGCACATTCTCCAGTATCCAGCGAATCTTCGTAGCACTGAAATAGGCATCTATGATAAGTCCCGTCTTGGCCCTGATGAAGTCGGTCAGCCCCTCCGCCTTCAGGGAGTCGCAATATTCCGAAGTCCTGCGGTCCTGCCATACGATGGCGTTATACACGGGCGTCCCGGTCTCAGCGTCCCACACTATGGTGGTCTCCCTCTGGTTGGTGATTCCGATGGCCGCGAGGTTCTTGCCATTTATGCCGATTGCACTGATAGACTCAGCGATCACGGCCGCCTCGGAAGACCATATTTCCATTGGGTTGTGCTCCACCCACCCCGGCTGGGGGAAATATTGGGTGAATTCCTTCTGCGAGACTGACACGGGTGTGCCGTCCTGGTTGAAGACGATTGCACGGGAACTGCTCGTTCCCTGGTCAAGGGATAAGATATATTTTTCCATTGTCTGTTGTTGATTATGTGGTTGTAGCCTGACTTGTTTACATTTTGAATATTTTGCCCGGCCCATTTTGCGAATATATGAATAATACTGCATTTTTTTGCTAAATTTGCGACTTAAAATTTCATTTTATGGCTTTTTGGAACTCTTTTGTTCATACAGTGAAAACAGTTCTGGATATTTCAGAACATATAGATACTGAATCAGCCGAGAAGGCAATCAGGGGCAACATCTATTTCAGGGGCCCGAATGCATGGATTCTTGCCATCGCCATAGTGATTGCATCAGTGGGACTGAATGTGAATTCCATCCCGGTGATTATCGGAGCAATGCTCATATCCCCTCTGATGGGTCCTATCTTCGGACTTGGACTTGGACTGGGCATCAATGATTTCCAGTTGATGAAGTCGGCAGGGAAGAACCTCCTCGTAATGATGGGAATCAGTCTCGTGGCCTCATTCCTGTACTTCCTCATCACCCCGCTGAGCCTGTCGAACCCTACCGAGCTTCTCGCCAGGACAAATCCGACCATCTATGACGTGCTGATTGCGCTGTTCGGCGGTTTCGCCGGAATCTTCGAGCAATGCCGCAGGGAGAAGGGCACCGTATTCTCAGGAGTGGCCATCGCCACCGCCTTGATGCCTCCTCTCTGCACCGCAGGCTTCGGTCTGGCGAGCGGGAACTTCCATTATTTCATAGGCGCTCTCTATCTTTTCATCATCAACTGCCTGTTCATTATGCTTGCGACCTATACAATGGTCAAATATTTGAAATTCAAGGCAGTACAGTTCACTGATGAAAAAATAGGCAAGAGGACCAAAATAGTTTCCTACATCCTTATAATAATATTCATTGTTCCGAGCATCTGGTCTGCAGTCCTGCTTGTGAAGCAGAATAATTTCGAGGACAAAGCTCTCGCATTCGTCGAGCACAACAGGTCTATAGAGAAATGCATTCTATATGACTATAAAATCAGCCATGTGGACGGTTCTAAAATCGAAGTGTTCTTCACCGGTGAGCCGCTGAGCCCGTCTGCCAGGGGTAATCTCCTGGCAAGTGCTATGGAATATGGAATCAAGGAAAAACAGCTTATAATAAGCGAACATTCCACAGCCGAGGAGGCCGACCAGATAGAGCTTGTTAAGAGCCTCTTCGAAAGAACCGATTCAGAAATCAGCCGTAAGGACAGTGAAATCCAGCGGCTTAGGGAAGAGTTGAAGATGCTCAGGGCCGAAGAGATTCCTTACTTGCAGATCCAGAAGGAAATAAGCCTGTCTTATCCTCAGGTAGAGGATATCTACATAGGCCGTGGCGCGTATGTTGCTAAAGACAGTCTTGCCAACTGCCTGCTCGTGATTCCGGGATGTACGGATTCGCTCAGGACCGAGGAGAGGATAAAGCTCACGGAATGGCTGAAGCTCAGGCTTGCCACCGAGGACATCGTGCTGCTCCCTGTAATCAAATGATGTCATATCGAGTTGAACAACTTGTCATATCGAGTTGAACAACTTGTCATATCGAGCGAAGTGCAAAGCACGAAGTCGAGATATCTATAATAACAGTATATACTTAGTTGAGAAATTACAGTAAACAATGAGAAACATATCAGACAGAATCATCTATGTCGGAGTTTCCGACTATGAAAAAAAGAAATTCGAAGGCCTTTGGCCTCTGCCTTACGGCGTCACCTACAATTCGTATATAGTAGCAGACTATAAAATCGCGCTTATTGACACCGCAGACGGGAGCTTTGAGGAAGAATATATCGGGAAAATCAAAGAAGCCCTTAACGGACGTTCTTTGAACTATTTGATAGTCAATCATATGGAACCTGACCATTCCTCACTTATCAAGAAAGTGATGGAGCTGTGGCCGGACATCAGGATAGTCACAAGCCCTAAAGCTGTCCCGATGATTATCGGATACCACGGGATTGCATCCGAATCCATAATGGCAGTCAAGGACGGTGAAAGCCTTTCCCTCGGTTCCTGTTCACTCAAGTTCTTCATGACCCCAATGGTTCATTGGCCAGAGACGATGATGACCTGGCTTGAGGAAGAAGGTACATTGTTCTCCGGGGACGCTTTCGGCACATTCGGAGCCGTGGATTGTCCTGAAGGGACATTCGGACAGGGACATCTGCATGGTGCATCCGTCAGCACCGGGACCTGCCTTGACGGCTTCAGGGAGGAAATGACAAGATATTATTCCAACATCGTGGGCAAATACGGAGTCCCGGTCCAGGCTGCCCTGAAGAAGCTCGCGGGACTTCCCGTGAGGATGATCTGCAGCACCCACGGCCCCGTATGGACATCCGAGGCGGCCGATGTGGTGGCACTCTATGACAGGCTGAGCCGTGGCGAGGTTGAAAGAGGGGTTTGCATAGCATATGGCTCGATGTACGGGAACACTGCCGAGGCTGCACGGGAACTCGCACGGCAACTCGAGGCAAGGGGCATACCTTACGGCCTGCACGATCTGTGTCTCGGCGACGGGGATCCGTCCGACCTCGGTCTTTCAGGAGCGATCAGGGATTTGTTCAGATATGACACTGTCGCGGTGGGAGCACCCACATACAACGCAGGCATATTCCCTCCCGCCGTGGAATTCATGGAGGCAATCGCATCAAGGTGCGTCAAGGCAAGGCGGTTCTTCGCCTTCGGATCCTATACATGGGCCCCGGCAAGCGTAAAGCTTCTCGAAGAAAAGGCCCTCGCCTGCGGTCTGAGCCTCCTGCGTGAGGGAATCGCCTTCCCTCAGGCCTTCAACAGGGAGAAATGTGACATGGCGGCAGTCGCAGACGCCATATGACTTCCGGGCAGGGCCGATATACCCTGACAGGATGAAAGAGAAACCCGGAGCAGTCGGAAATGAAACCAAGAAAGAACGAAAACAGTTGTGTGTGTGTGTGAAAGAACCGACCGCATCCGGGTATGAATCTATCTCGTCCCTCCTCCGAGGGCGTGGTAGAGATTTATGATTCCTTGTATGTATTCGTAGCTGTCACTGACCTGTTCCAGCTTGGCCTGAAGCAGCGAACTGTCGGCTGAAAGCACTTCGAGATAGTTCACGGTGCCGTATTTCATCAGGCTCCTGGTACATTCGAGGGCTTTACCGAGGTTCTCCACCCTGTCGGCATCCACCTGCATCCTCTTCTTCGCGGACTCACACCTCACAAGTGCATCGTTCACCTCCGCCCCGGCAGTCAGCAGAACGCCCACATATTCGTGCAGGGCCTCTTCCTGCTGTGCCTTCGCAATCTTCAGGTTCGCCCTGTTGGTGCCGAGATTGAAGATCGGCTGCACGAGGGAGCCGATGGCATTCAGCAGCCAGTCGGCGGGATTGGCTACTATTCCGCCTGCGCTGTTGGTCCATCCTGCCGAACCGCTCAGGGTGATGCTCGGATAGAATGAAGAACGGGCCTTGTTGGTGGCATAGAATCTGCCTGCGAGCTTCCATTCGGCCTGACGCACGTCCGGGCGCCTTTCCAGCAAGGATGCCGGCACTCCCACAGTGAGCGGCGAGTCGAAGGTGAGTCCGAAAAGGTCAGACCGCCCTATATCCCTCGGAGTCATGCCCACGAGTACAGAGAAGGAGTTTTCCAGCTCCCTTATCTGCCTGTCCAGCGACAGGAGGGAGTTCTCAGCCTCCAGCACCGAAGCCCGGGATTGGGCAACGGCAGCCTCCGTATATGTCCCCGACTCCTTCAGGGCCATCATGACCCTCAGGCTCTCCCTGCGGTTTTCGAGTGTCAGCCGGGTTATTTCCAGTTTCTTGTCCATTGCAATCAGCGAGTAGTACATTTCCGCCACCGATGCCACGAGAGAGGTCATCACGGCCTGCTGGTAGGCCTGCTGCTCGAGATATGAGGCCTCGCTCCCCTTCCTGGAGTTCCGGAGTTTCCCGAAGGCGTCCACCTCCCACGACACGCTTCCGCCAAGGGAGTAGCTGAAGGATGTGGAGCCGTCAAGATATGACACTCCTGCCTGCGGATCGAGGGAAAGCGATGGAAGGAAGGCCAGGCGTGAGGCCTGAAGGGCAGCGGAAGCCTCCTCCGTCCTCAGACGCGCAACCTGAAGGTCGGTGTTCCTGTCGAGCGCCGTCTCTATCCACCTGACAAGGCAGGAGTCAGTGAATATCTCCCTCCAGGGGCAATCCGCGATGCTGACCGTGTCCCCGGCGACGCTGTCCCGGAAAAGGCTGTCCACCGGCAAGGATTCAGGCCGTGAATATTTAGTATATATCCCGCAGGAGGACAGGCTCATCCCAAGCAGGAGCGTCAAAAAGAATATGCTGTGTCGTTTCATCTTCCAAAATGTTTTCTACGGTTCAACGATTCTGTCATTATCCTCGAGCGGGACGTTATGCCGCCTCATCACCTTCTCCTCAACCGTCCTGAATATGATGAACAGCACCGGCACTATGAACAGAAGCGCCGTCGTTCCGACTATCATTCCTCCGACCACACCTATTCCGAGCGAGATGTTCCCGTTTGCTCCGGCCCCGGAGGCGAACACCAACGGCAACATTCCGACTACGAGGGTCAGGGCGGTCATCAGGATAGGCCTGAGCCTGACGCGTGCGGCAGAAAGTGCGGCCTCGGCAATCGCAACGTCTGCTGCTGCGGTGGCATGTTCCGCAAGGTATGTAGCCTGGTCGATCACGAAGAGGACCTGTCCCTTCCTTACAGGCTCTCCTTCAGATATGCATATGTCCGTGAGAAGACCCGTGATCTGGGGATATATGTCCACGTCCTGCAATCCCTTCACGGTGGCAGGGTAACGGGATGTCACGGTAACATCCGATACGGACACTTTCATCGTCTTGTACTGGGCCGGGGCTTGCTGAGGCGTACCGCCGTGGCATCCTGTCAGGGCAAAGGCACAGACAAAGACAAGCAAACAATTTACAATCAGTTTCTTGTGCATATTTTTCCTTTAAATCTTATAAATTCCGGCTGTAAAAATAGATGGTCGGAAAAATAATGCGTATTCCCATTTTTATAATTATATTGCCCTTTTTGAAACAGATTGGAAAGTCCGGGCCGGATTGGAAAAAAGCGAAACTCAAACAGAAGATATGTCAACATTCTTCCGCTGATCGGAAAAAAATGTGCTTGCTGCAAGGTCTGTGGCACGGAAATTATTGATTGCCCGATGGTTTTGGAAAAATATAAGGATATGGACTGTAAAGACTTGTCAGGAAAAAGGAAAGATTACCATTCGCGCAGGGACGGCTTCGTGTTCTGGAAGATTTCAGGCACTGCCGCTGACCTGCCGTTCGACCTCCCCATGGATGAAATCTGCAGGAAGGATGAAGACAGGAGCCTCATAATACATTTCCTCGTATGCGACGGGATTGCCGAAATCGTCTCCGACGGAGAAAGATTCATAGTGGGGACCAACGGATTCGCCAACCTGATAGGCAGGCTCTCTTTCTCCATATGTTCCATATCAGTCAACGCGAAGGCATATTTGCTCGTATATACGACAGAATTCGTCAGGAAGGTGATGGGACACCAGTTGCCGATACCGTTCTCATATACGATGAAAATCAGGAAGAAGCCCGTCACTACGCTCTATCCTCCCGTCTGCCGCCTGTTTGCGGAAAGGATGGAGGGAATCAAGGGAGTATGCGATGACGAATCCCACATTTTCCACGAAGAGATGCTCCGCAGCGCGAACTGGATGCTGATGCTCGACATCGCAGACAGGCACGCCAAGGAAAAGGGAAGGACAAGTCCGGATATGTCCTCCGACAGGAAGAAGGACCTTTTCATCCGCTTCATTGATGAAGTCACCAGGAATGCGGCAAAGGAACACAATGTGGGTTTCTATGCGTCAAGGATGTGCGTCAGCCCTCAATATCTGAACAAGATAGTAAGGTCAAACTCGGACAGGACCGCATATGGATGGATATGCTTCACGCTGGTCGGGGAAATCAAGAAACTTCTGGAGAGAAGCGACGAGACCATCCAGCAGATTGCGGACAGTCTCAATTTCACCGACTCCACATCGCTCGGCAAATTCTTCAAGAGGGAGACCGGGATGTCGCTGAGCAGATACCGCAAGCTGCACTGCATACAGGACATCGGCATCCTCAGCCCGAAAGCGGAAGATGCCGATGTATGAAAGAAGTTCCGTTTTTCTTTGTAAAACGATAAATGCGGGATGAGTGAAAAGCAATTTTTCAGTCATCCCGCATTTGTCAGAACTTGAAGCTGTCCTTGAGTGAGGTGGTCTTGTTGAAGACGAAGTGCTCAGGGGTGCTGTCAGGGTCCTTGAAGAAATATCCCACACGCTCGAACTGTACGGCGATTCCTGAGTTGTCCTCAAGGAGTGCAGGCTCGGCGAGGCCCTTGGCGATGACAAGGGAATCAGGATTGAGATAGTTCTTGTAGTCCTGTCCCTCAGGGATGCAGCCCATCTCGGCCTCCGTGAAAAGCTTGTCATAAAGCCTCAGTTCGATTTCCTTGGCATATTCAGTTGAAACCCAGTGGATTGTACCCTTGACGCTGCGCCACTCCCCTGCTCCTGGCTTGGATGTAGGGTCGTATGTACATCTGATCTCTGTGATGTTGCCCTCGGCGTCCTTGATGACTTCCTCGCACTTTACGATATAGGTGTACTTGAGGCGGACCTCCCCGTCCGGTTTGAGACGGAAATATTTCTTGGGAGGTTCCTCCATGAAGTCGTTCCTCTCGATATATACCTCCCCGGTGAAAGGAACCTTGCGTGAAGGTCCCTCAGGGTCAGCCGGATTCAGAGGTGCATCGAACCACTCGACCTTTCCTTTCTCCCAGTTAGTGATGGTGAGCTTCACAGGGTCCTGAACGACCATGTACCTGTTGGAGCGCTCGTTGAGGTCCTGACGCACGCACCATTCCATAAGCTGGAGGTCTATAAGCTGTTCCCTCTTGGCCACTCCGACCTTCTCGGCGAACATCCTGATTGACTCTGGTGTGTAACCACGGCGCCTGATACCGCAGATGGTAGGCATGCGCGGGTCATCCCAGCCGCTCACGAAGTGGTTCTTCACGAGTTCGAGGAGCTTGCGCTTTGACATCACCGTGTAGGTGAGGTTCAGGCGGGCGAATTCGTACTGATGTGAAGGGAAGATGCCGAGTTTCTCGATGAACCAGTCATAGAGAGGCCTGTGGACATCGAATTCGAGGGTACATATGGAATGTGTGATATGCTCGATGGAATCGCTCTGGCCGTGGGCGAAGTCATACATCGGGTAGATGCACCATTTGCTGCCCGTACGGTGATGGTCCGCATGGATGATGCGGTAGAGCAGAGGGTCGCGGAAAAGCATGTTCGGATGCGCCATGTCTATCTTCGCACGGAGCACCTTCTCCCCGTCTGCATACTTGCCATCCCTCATCTCACGGAAAAGCCTGAGGTTCTCCTCAACGCTGCGGTTGCGCCAAGGGCTTTCAGTACCTGGCACCTGGACGGTTCCCCTTCCTGCGCGGATTTCCTCCTGCGTCTGGTCGTCCACATATGCCAATCCCTTCTGTATCAGGAGTTCAGCCCACTCATACAACTGGTCGAAATAATCGGAGGCATATCTTTCGTTCTCCCATTCGAAGCCGAGCCATTTGATGTCCTCCTTGATGGAATCCACATATTCGGTGTCCTCCTTCACGGGGTTGGTGTCGTCGAAACGGAGGTTGGTCTTGCCGCCGTATTTCCTGGCGAGGCCGAAATTGATGCATATGCTCTTTGCATGACCTATATGAAGATAACCGTTCGGTTCCGGAGGGAAACGGGTCATTATGCTATCGCACTTGCCGGAGGCGAGGTCCGACTCTATGATTTCCTCCAGGAAATTCAGGTTCCTGGTCTCTGTCGTTTCTTTGTTCAGCTCTTCCATATGATTGTCTAATTTTCTTCTTTTTGAAGCCCGGCACGCCGCCGTGCATCCATTTTTGCAAATAATCTCGCAAATATAGATAAAAAACCGTATTTTTGCCCTCCGGAACCGGGTTTTTATATCAATTAGTTCCACAACATTTTTTGAAACTATAACATCGGACAATTCTACAGGATATGGTTAAATCAATGACAGGCTACGGCAAGGCCGAGACAAGCGTCGAATCAGGCAAGATCACGGTTGAGATCCGTTCTCTGAACGGCAAGACAGCCGACATAAGCATCAAGACATCACTCCTTCCGAAAGACAAGGAAATCGTCGTAAGACAGAAGATTGCCGCTGCTTTGAACCGTGGCAACATAGATTTCTTCATCACATACGAGCCTAATGCCGCGGAGAACGCGAAGCAGATAAACATGGAGCTTGCAATGGAATATTATCGGCAGATCAGCAGCCTGGGGTCGAAGATAGGGGCGGTCAACCTGTGGAACAGCAACCCTAACGACCTCCTTGCCACCATTCTCCGTATGCCGGATGTCATTGATTCAAAGAAACAGGACGTCATCAACGACGAGAACTGGCCTGCTGTCGAGGCCTGCATTGACAAGGCGCTGGAGAACATCAATTCCTTCAGGGCGAAGGAAGGGGCCGTGCTGAGCAACGACGTGAAGGCTAAGGTTGCGAACATTCTCGGTTTCTCGGAGGAAATCGAGAAATACGAGACCGAAAGGACTGTCCAGATAAGGGAAAAAATTTTGAACAGGTTTGCCGAACTGAAGGCTGAACCTGACCAGAGCCGTCTCGAACAGGAGATGATATATTATCTGGAGAAGCTCGACATAAACGAGGAGAGGGTGCGTCTGAGGCAGCATTGCAAATATTTCATCGATACTCTCGAGAACGAGGAATATCCCGGCAAGAAGCTCGGTTTCATTGCCCAGGAGATGGGTAGGGAAATCAACACCACAGGTTCCAAGGCCAACCACACGGAAATCCAGAAATATGTGGTGAGGATGAAGGACGAACTGGAAAAGATCAAGGAGCAGAGCCTCAATATCCTGTAGCTCCCCCATTCTCAGCATGAGCTAAAGCCTGTCACGCCCTACTGTCATTCCGAACCGTCACGCCTCACTGTCATTCCGAACCGTCACGCCTCACTGTCATTCCGAACGGAGTGAGGAATCCGAGGGAGACGGCGCCATTACCCGCAGATTCTTCGTCACTCCGTTCCTCAGAATGACACCCTGCAGCCTGCCTTTGCGCTCCGCCGAGTGTTGCTTGTCTTGTCATAAATGAATAACTTTGCCATGTAGAAATCTTTGCGATGAACTATCAAATTACATCTGAACAGACATTTACATTGGCAGAGTTCGTGCGCATCATGGATGAGAACCACCCGCGCCTCCAGCCTGCCTTGAACGAAGTTGCAGCGACTCTTCCCGAAGATGCGACAATCACATCCATCTGCTATGACTATTCCTCCACGGACCTTGGACATCAGCCGGTGACAATGTCATCGCTGATGCTCGTGATGCGTGAGAATGGACGGTTGAACGCCAGGCACCTATGGCTCGAGAACCGCGCCACGCAGTCTTCAGACAACAATGTCCCGACCCGGAAATGGAACATCGGAGAAGTTCACGTGCTTCGCCACGGAGTTCTGGTCTCACCTGACCTGATGGGATTCGGCAGCAGCATCGACAGGCCTCTGTGCTATATCTGCGGCAAACTGGCGGCACGCTCCAGCGTGGATGCGGTCATCGCCGCCCAGATGATATTGTCTGAGCATTACCATCTGACGGACTCCCCTCTCCCCGTGCTGAATTCCGGCCACTCTCAGGGCGGATTCGACGCCTTGGCCGTCCATCGTTACATGGAGACGTCGGCCACTGAAGAAGAAAGACGGATGTTCCCCCTCGAGAGGACCTGGTGTGCGGACGGGCCATATGCCCCGGATGTATTGAACGATGTCGTATCCGGATGGGACAGATACATGTATGGCGCATATTCCGTGATGAATGTGATGAGCCATCTGAACTACCACCCTGAATGTCTGGAACAGGACATCTGCATCGAGGATTTCCTCACCGAGGACGGACTCGCCACCGGGATAGTCGAGGCGATTGCCTCCAGGCAGGTGGGCAACAAGGATATTGTAAAAATCGTGGTTGAGGCATTGGGCACACGCACATCAAGGCTGTTCAAGCCTGAGGCATATATGCCAGATGGAAACCTGTTCGCCTTTGTCAGCCGATGCTCGAAGGCAGAACGGCAGATTGACGGCTGGTTTCCGACCTTGCCTCTGTCATTCTTCCACGTACACGCAGACGAGTGCATCCCTGTGGAGTTGATGCTGGAGGTAAAACGCCTGTGGGGACATCTGCCCAACGTGACTTTCGAGGATGACATGACACCTGCCGATGAAATCCCCAACCATATGGTGCATGCCTATTCCGGAGGGGTGTTCCACCGCCGTCTGCTGAAAGCCTGACACATAGTCCATTATAAAAGAAAGAGGGTGACCGGGTCATCCTCTTTCTTGTTCAGGAAATGTCCTGTTACCCCAATCCTGCCGGTCACCTCAGTCTGTCACTGATTTTGACCTATATGCCGACAGGGCGGTTGCATAGCCTATCCGAGCATCCGTCAACCCGTCCTGGGCGAGCCTCAGTTCAGTCTGCGCCGTAAGCACGTCAGTGACGGTTGCCTGGCCTGAACGGTAGCGGTCGAACATCCTTGCCTCGGTAATCTCGCAAAGTCTGACTTCATCTTCGGCTATTGCGATTTTCTCGTAAGCGCAGGTCAGGTCCTCCCAGAGTTTGTACATCTGGAGCACGAGCTGGCTGTTCAGATAATCCCTGGTGTTCTCCGCCTTCCGGGCATCGTTCTCCATCCTCGTCATCTTGCAGGACGCCTTCCAATAGTCCGTAAGAGGAATCTTCACGACGGCATATACCGCCCCGTTCCATCTTCCGTGGTCTCCGACCATCCTGCCATAGCCGTATCCGACTCCGACCCCTACCTGAGGCAGGGCCTCTCCGAGAGCCATCTTCTTCTGAAGCCTCGAAGACTCCACATTCATCGACAGCAGCCGTGACTCCTCGCTCCCGATTGCAGCCTCCCTCTCATCGACATGGTAGTTTTCAGGGGGAAGCAGAGCAGCCGGGCGGTCCGTCAGCACGATGTCGTCAATCCAGGGGGCAGAATCAGTCGCTGCCGCCGAGAGATATGTATATTCCTGACCTATTGCATTGAAAAGGTCCATCTTGGCGAGGCGGATTCCGCTCCGGAGCTGTGTCATCGTCGAAAGGAGACGGTTGCGTTCTATATTGACCTTGAGGGTGTCCGTGTCGAGGGCAATCCCCGCGAGGCAGGCGTTGCGCACATCCCTGCCCAAGGTGTCCACGGTCAAGATGGCCTGCTGAAGGGAAATCATCTTTTCTTCAAGCGAGACCACCTTCCAATATTTTTCCTCCACCTCCACGGACTTGTCCCTCGAGGCCGATGACTGTTTCAGGAGAGAGGCCTGAAGATTCAGGGCTGCGAGCCTGTTCCCGTTCACTATCCTGCCTCCGGCATAGATCGGCTGGGTAAGGCTCACGGAAGCATTGTAGCCATAATCGAGGAAGGAAGCGGTCGTACCTATTCCGTACATGGGAGCCGCTGCCTCAATGGCGTCGATGATGTTCTGTGCTCCGTCGGAATTCCCAAGTACATCCTTCAGGCCGATTTTCAGAATAGGATTGAAGGCATAGTAGCCGAATCCGTTGACGGCAATATTCGGGAAGTATTCGGAAAGGGCCTCCTGCTTGAGCGCTCTCGCCGAGCTGACGTCCAGGGCAGCGTTCCTTATGTCCGCGTCATTCTCCACGGACATCGCCTTGCACTGTTCGAGCGAAAGCCCCACGCGGTTCCCTGCCTCCGCTTTCCCGATGGGAAGCAGAAGCATGGCCGCCAATATATATAATGTCTTGTTTTTCATCTTCGCGTACATATTATCTATCTTTACCATTGTCCGGGGCTGCCAATACAGGCTGTCCTGCCTTCGGGCCGTCTTCATCGAGTCCTTCCGGAGTCTTCTGGTTCTTGAACACCTGCCAGTAAGAGACAGGCATGATAAGGACTATCAGAAGGATGGAGAACACTATTCCGAAACATATCACCACGCCCATAGGCTGCCACAGGAGGTCTCCGCCAATGACCATCGGGATGACTCCGAGAGCAGTAGTGCAGGATGTAAGGAAAATCGGCTTCATCCTTCTCGCTCCGGCCTCCATCGCCGCGGTCTTGACATCGAGCCCTTTCGTGAACCTGAGTTCCTCGGCGTATTCGAACATCACGATTCCGTTGCGCACTATGATACCGATGAGGCTGACAATGCCGAGCACCGCCGTAAGTCCGAAGTCGAGGTTGAATATCCAAAGTCCGAAGAAAGCACCGAACAGACACAGGAGACTCATCACCAGAGTCAATATCGACAATGAGACTTTCTTGAAATGGAATATCATGAACACCAGCAGAATGAGCACGGCAGCGGAGAGCGACCAGGCTATCTCCGGACCGAGTTTGCGGTTGGTCCTGGTAAGTCCTCCGTATTCAATCACGGCACCTTCCGGAAGCATCGGCCTGATGTGCGCCTCAATGTATTTTGTAATCTGCTTCATTGCGCGTGGCTGGCTCTTGCCATATTTCATGTCCGCGAATATGCTCACGGTCTCCTCCCCTGCCCTTCTCTCCAGGGAACAGCTGCACCACTGCGGCTGGATTGAAGCGACCTGCCTGAGCGGCACGCTCACGCCCGGTACGGCTGTGGAGACCATCATGGAGCCGATTGCATCGTAATCCATGCCAGCATCCACACCCTCGGTGTAAAGATTGACTCCGATTGCCTCGTCCTCTTCCCAGACCGTGGCAAGGCTCTGCCCGTCATAGACCCCGGACATCGACAATGCAAGGAGTGCCTTGTTCACGCCAAGGCGGGATGCCTCCTCGTCATCGAGTGTGACACTTACCGAAGGCTGGATGTTGTCTGCGCTCGAATGTATCCATTTGAGCTGTGTATCCATTCCGGACATGAACATCCTGATGCTGTCGGCTGCGCAGATGAGTTCGTCGCGGTTCTCACCCTTGAGCGTTATCACGATCGGAGCCTCGACATCCTGATAGTCCATCTGCTTGTAACGGATTGATACATCCGGGAATATATGTTCATACCTGTTCTCGTACTCCTTGATTATGCTCTCGGTCTCCTTGGCTGAACCTGTATTCACTATCAGTTGGGCCACGGTCTTGTCAGGAGTCACCGGGGCGTATGTGGCAGAGAATCTCGGAGCACTGGTACCCACGAACGATGTCACCGAAGTCACCCTCTTATCCTCGAGAAGCATCCTCTGGAGAGAGTCGGAGACTTCCTTAGTCCTGTCTATTCCGTGTCCTCCCTCGACTTCAAGCTCTATGGCGAAGAAATCACGGGCCGCCTTCGGCATCATCTGGATGTTCAGCCTTGAGAACAGGAAGAATCCGAGGCCCACTGCAAGCACGCCTGTTGTGATAGTGATGGCAGGGTGCCTGAAGCAGAAGCGTTCAGCTACGGCATAGCCTTTCTCAAGCCATGAGAAGAACTTCACCTGCATCCTCGATATGAAACTCTTGCCCTCCGGAGTGGCGGATGATATATATTTGACCTCCAGGGACGGAACCACCGACACAGCATATATCAGGGAAACGAACATCGCGATTGCGATTACCCAAGGGAAAAGCTTCACGAAGTCACCCAGATATCCTGTAATCAGGAACTTGATAGGAAAAAGCATAGCGCTTATGGCAAGCGTGGCGGCAAAGGTCGGGGCGAAAAGCTCCTTGATGCTGGCACAGGCTGCATCCACCTTGCGCATCCCCGAACCGAGCTTGTCCATATATCCGTCCATCGTTATTATGGAGTTGTCCACGATCATTCCCAGCACCACTATCAGGGCGGCGAGGGTCACCGTGTTCAGATCCATTCCGCACATATACATTATCCCTATGGTAATGGCCGTACAGATAGGTACACCGGACCCGGCGATGAGGGCGGATTTCAACGGGAACAAGGTCAGCATCACGAGGATGACCACGAGCATTGAAAGCAAGAGGTCGTGGAGGAACGATACGATCGAGTCGTTCACTATCTTCGGCTGGTCTGTGATGCGGCTTACGGTCACACTCGCAGGCAGGGATGCTGCAAATGGTCCGAGCACATCGTCAACCTCCTTGCCGAAAGCCACGATATTGTTGTTCGGACGCATCTCCACAGAAAGTATCAGGCAGGCGTGACCGTTGTAGCTTACGAAGTCGTCAGGCTCCGCATATCGTCTGGTTATTGTAGCTATGTCCCTGAGCCTTATGACATTGCCCATAGGGTCTGCATAGACGATTTTCTCGGCGATTTCATTCTCCGCACCAATATTTCCATAAACATGGATAGGAGCGGTGGCCTGGGAACTGTCGAATGTACCTCCCGGAATCGGAATGGACTCGCCCTGCCAGCTGATGGAAAGAAACGAAGGATTGATTCCATAAGCCGATATCTTCTCCCTGTCGAGGATAATGGCGATCTCCTCCTGCTGCTCCCCGAGGATCTGCACCTTCGCGAGGTCAGGAATCCTCCGCAGAGCCGTGCACAGCTGGTCGGCATAGTCCTGCAGTTCCGGATAGCCTTTGTCCTCGGACTCGAGGGCTATCATCATGGAAGACAAGGAGTTGAAGTCATCCAGCACCATCACGGCAAGCACGCCTGACGGAAGGAATGCCTTCTGCTCGTTTATTTTCTGTTTTATGCGGGTCCAGACCTCGTTCTTCTGGGACACCTTGCAGGTAAGGTCGGCATATATGTAGCACATACCGTCCTTGCTGATGCTCCGAAGGTCGTCACGGCTGATTTCCGGCACGGAGAAGAGCACGTCCTCAAGCTGGCTGGTCAGACGGTTCTCCACCTCCTCGGCCGTGGCACCCGGATAGACTCCGACCACCACACCCTGCTTGATGGTGAAGGACGGGAACTCATCCTTCTTCATCCTGACAAGTCCGACTATGCCCACCAGGCACAATGCGGACACAAGGGTATAGACTATATGTTTCTGGGCTATGGCCCATTTCACCATACCCGCTATTCCTCTGAATTTCTTCATGGTCACAACTCTTTGACTTTGACCTTCATACCGGTAGAGACCTTACGGTGGCCGTCAACAACCAACCGGTCCCCTTCCTCAAGGCCTCCGGAAATGATGACGCCGCTCTCGGCGAAACCTTCCGTCACGACATATTTCTTCTGGATTGTCCCGTCCGAAGCTGCGCACCAGACATAGCGTCCCTGCGAGTCGGTCATGACGCTGCGCATAGGTATTATGATCCTGCGTCCGTTGTCTGACCTCAACCTAACCTTGCAGACCATGCCAGGCAGGATGTCAGGACAGGCCGTCTCCGGAACGAGGACGCAGTCGTACGAATGGGACAGCGCAGAAGCATTCACCCCCCTGATCACAACCCTTGCATCCACGGTCACTGCCGCCGCAGGTACCTCGACCTCTGCCATTCCACCTGCCGATATGCCCTTGATTTCATTCTCAGGCACAGGGAAATGTATCTCCACATCGCTGACATTCAGGATTCTGGCTATAGGAGCGGAAAGCCCCAGTTCCACACCTTCCTCGACGAAGACCTCATCAACTACGCCCGAATAAGGAGCCTTGACATTGCATTTCTCCAAAGCATCCTTCGCTGCCTCATAAGAGGCCTCGGCCTTCTTCAACTGGGTTGTGATTTCCATTTTCTGAACCTCGGTCACGCCACCTTTCGGATAGACCTGCATCATCCTGTCATATCCGTCTCGTGCCTGTTCGAGAGTCGCGAGAGCCATTGCGTATGCAGACTCCACGGACTCGGACTTCAGGACTGCTATCACATCCCCGGCCTTGGCCTGACGGCCCTTCTTGATGTTCACAGCCTCGACCTTTCCAGGGAACTGCGTCGTGAGAACGACATTCTGGGACGGTTCCACACGCCCGACATAGTTCCTGAGACAGACATCGTCGGTCCCGGTCACTTCCATCACGCTGACGCATACAGGCTCCGGCACAGTTTCCTTGCGGAGCTTGTCCTTCAGGCTCTCCGCCTCCTTGCAGGAGATACAGGCAGCCGCACACAACATCATTGCGGCCACATCAGTGAATATATGTCTCATTTCCTCCCCTCCCGTCAGTTCCTGGTGGCTACGCAATCGACGCTGCTTGCCACAATTGTCATGTCAGTGTCATTCAAGACCATCGTGCCGGCATATTTCATCGACATGATGACCTGGTCCCCGTACAGGTTCCCCGAACCTGAATAAGATACGATTCCGGAGGCTATCTTCTCGGAGCCGTCCGTGAGCACCGCGGTCTTCACCGCACCATCTGCGATGGTTATGACATCCGAGTCTATGACGGCGTCAGTCACGCAGACATTTCCGAAAATGTCATTGAAAGTCACTATGACAAGGTCTTCGTCCTTGTCCTTGACATTGATATGCATCTGTCCCTGCTCAGGATAGAGAGGCACCCATGTAGGAGTGAATGTAATGCCGGCAGCCGCCATCATCTGCTTCTCCTGCTCAGTGGCATTGACATAGGCAGTCGGGAGAAGTGCCACGATCCCGCTGATCTTGTAGGAATACCTGCCTTCGAATCCCTTCACTCCGTCCTTGGCGCAGCCTGCCATCGTCAGAAAGCATAGTACGGCTGCCGCCGCTCTTGATAAAAATCGTTTCATTTCAATCTTTTTTTATTGTCGTCTAAAATCTTCGCAAAGGTATTGCTCCCTCACAAGCCATGAAAGAGCAATACATCAGCAATTATGTCCAATTCGTACGATTTATATTACAAATTTGCATTTATAAGGTGGAATATATGCAAAAACTGTGTTAATTTGTACTTTCGAAGATTATAAAAATGGAGGTAAAATTGGACAAAACGGACAAATACAGCCTTGAGAATCTGCCCGCCTGGGGGCTGAAGGAAGTCACTTCCGAGGACATTGCCGGGATAGGCGACTTCTGGCCGCTACCCAAGAGCGGATTCTTCATCTGCACACGTGGAAGCGTGACGATCGGCGACCACGACAGGTTCTATGTGATGCGCCCCAACGACATCATAATCTATCCTGTGAAGAGTACCGTCTATATAAGGGACTATACACCTGACATAACGGGCATGATCGGCGTAGCCGACATAGAGAACATACTTGAGATCGCCTCCCGTACCGTCGATGCCGCGGAGAGCATGAGCATATTGTCACATCCTTACACCCACCTGGATGATGATGAAGTGGAAAGGATCAGGGATATCTCCGTAATAATAAAGAAACGGCTCGTGACAGAGGAAGGGCATGAAAGCCTGCCTCTGTTCACCCTGTGGAAGGCTCTGTGCTACGAGATTGCGGAAATCTACAAGAAGAAGGCGCACGAGGTCAGGCCCGGCTCGGACAGGAGCGACACCGTCCTGCTGAATTTCCTGTTCTCCATAAAGGAGAATGTCAGGCAGCACAGGGAGGTGCAGTTCTATGCAAGGCAGCAATGCCTCAGCCCGAGGTATTTCTCCACACTGATAAAGTCCCGTTCCGGGATGACTCCCCTCGAACTGATAACCAAGGCAGCATTGGCAGAAGCGAAGAACTTGCTTGCAGACCCGTCATTGACGGTCAAGCAGATAACCTATATGCTCGGATTCCCGAACCCGTCATTCTTCGGCAGATGGTTCAAGAACTGCGAAGGGGTCTCCCCTGCAAGATTCAGAAAATCAGCCATTCGTGAGGAGTGATTTTCCTGCTTTTCCTTAAAATTGCTACATTTGCACAGAATTCCGGTTCCGCACACCCGGAACCCTGTTACAATTTTCAAGGATGGCTATCAGAATATCATTGTCAGAAACAGATTCAAGGCTTTTCTGCTGCAGCAAATGGTGGGGAGACCCCGACATGCCGGCAGAAATGGCCTACCCTATGGTAAAGGGGGATGACTCAGAAGAATATCCCCTGACCTTCATTTGCCAGATAGATTGCGCCGACATCGCAGCCCTCTGCCCGGGAAGCAGTCTGCCGGAGGAAGGAATGCTGTATTTCTTTGCAGCGATGGATGAATACCTCGGCTACGAGACCCCATATCACTTCGGAATGGGCCGATGGCCCAAAGGTGCGGTAAAGGTGAAATATGCCAAGGTCATCAATCCCGAAACTTTCGAATCATATATAATGGTGGATGATGAGGACGAACCTCTGTCACAGCCGCCTCTGAAGATGGAGTTTTCACTCTGCGGAGACGGCGATGACGGACTCAAGCTGCTCGGTGTGCCGTTCAGCGCGGATGCACGGGACTCTTTCCCTTCCCATATCAACCTGCTGCAGATTGACTCGGAGGCAGACGGGCTCGACTCCCTGCAAATTTACGACTGCGGCCTGCTCAACTTCATGCTGAGTCCTGAAGAACTGGGAAACGGATGGTGGCACAGCTCATTCGGATTCCTCTCTTCCTTATAGAAGAACCCTTCCCGATAGAAGAACCTGAAACTCCCCATTGCAAATGAACGAAGAAATCACCTTAGCAAGAGACCTGGCGGTCATTCTGATTTCCGCAGGCATCTTCACGATCATATCTAAAGCACTGAAACAGCCATCCGTCCTCGGATACATAATCGCAGGATTCCTAATCGGCCCGAACATCGGATTCTATTTCGGAATAACGAGCACTGAGGCTGTTCACCAATGGTCCGAGATCGGCATCATCTTCCTGATGTTCGGACTCGGACTCGAATTCAGTTTCAAGAAGCTCGTCCGGGTGGGAGGACCTGCCCTGATCACCACCGCGAGCAAGTTCCTCGGGGTTTTCATACTCGGATTCCTGACCGGGATGGCGATGTCGTGGTCCACGATGGAGAGCATCTTCCTGGGCGGACTGCTGTCGATGTCCTCCACGACCGTGATAATCAAGTCCTATGACGAGATGGGCCTGAAGAACAAGCCTTATGCGCCGATAGTCTTCGGAACAATCATAATCGAGGATATGATAGCCATACTGCTGATGGTGCTCCTGTCCTCCCTCGCCGTATCCAACAAATTCGCAGGCGGCGAGATGCTGTTCAACCTTGCCAAGCTCGCATTCTTCCTGATATTGTGGTTCCTCGTGGGTATCTATCTGATTCCCTCCCTGCTCAAGAGATTCGGGAAATACATCAACGATGAGATTCTGCTGATAGTGAGCATAGGCCTCTGCCTTGCAATGGTGGCATTCGCAGAAGGCGTGGGATTCTCATCGGCCCTCGGAGCATTCGTAATGGGTTCGATACTCGCGGAGACAATCGAGTCGGAAAGGATTGAGAAGCTCGTGACTCCCATCAAGGACCTGTTCGGAGCCGTCTTTTTCGTTTCCGTGGGTATGATGGTCTCCCCTGCCGTGATCGCCGAGCATTGGGGCACCATACTCATAATCACCCTGCTCATCTTCTTCGCCGACATCCTATTCGTGACAATCGGAGCGATCATAGCGGGCAAGGGGCTTGAAAACGCTGTCCATGCAGGATTCAGCCTCGCACAGCTCGGAGAGTTCGGGTTCATCATAGCTGGTGTAGGATGTTCGCTCGGAGTAATGAGGGAGTTCATATATCCTGTCATAATAGCCGTGTCCGTCATCACGACTTTCATAGCCCCATATATGATAAAGCTTTCCGACCCGGCTTACAGATTCCTCCAGAAACATCTCCCGGAAAAGCTGCTCAGCCATATCGGGCAGGAAAGGAAGGAATCATCCACGGTAGCGGAACAGAGCGAATGGAAGCTCCTGATCAAGACATTCCTCCTGAGAACCATCGTCTATGGCGTCCTGATACTCGCCGTGGACCTTCTCACGAAGAACTATCTGCCGGGACTCCTGCTCAAGCTGTTCCCAGACCTGGGCGATAAGGCTGTGACCGCCATCAACCTGACGGTTACCCTAGTAGCGATAGCACCGTTCATATACGGACTCGGAGTAAGCCCATCAGGTTCGTCCCATGTGATAAAGCTCCTGAAGGAGAGCAACAGGAACATACTCCCGATTTTCGGGGTCATCCTCGCGAGGGTGTTCATGGCCATAAGTGCAATCCTCGGAGTCATTGCCGCAAGGGTAACCCTTTCAGGATGGGCAATTCTGGCAATCGTAATCGGAGGCTTTGTCCTGATTATGGCAGGACGCTATTTCTTCAGGAAATATTCAAGACTTGAAAAACAATTCTTCGACAACTTGACCAGCAAGGAGAACCGTACCAGGAAGCTTGCTCCAGTAACCACATCATTCAACGAAAGGATGAAAGGTTACGATGTCCATATCGAGACTATAATTCTGCCACAGAATTCCGAATTCACCGGACACAGGCTCAGGAGCGTCCCGATTCGTCAGGAAAGCGGGGCCAGCATAATAAAGATAGCCAGGGGCGAGAGGAACATCATCATCCCGTCCTCGGATGTGCGCATCTATCCTTTCGACAGACTCGTTGCCGTAGGGACCACCGAACAGCTGTCCAGGCTGAAGTCAATCATAACCGACTCCGTCCCGAAGATTGAGGATTCCAACGCGAACGAGGAGTTCAAGGTGGTATCATTCACACTTGACGAAGAATCCTACCTGACAGACAAAGCCCTTAAAGACTGCTCTCTCGCCGATTTCCAGTGCATGATGATAAGCGTTATGCGCGACGGGGATTTCATTGCGAACCCGAAGGCAGACTTCCGTTTCAGGTCCGGCGACACGGTCTGGATTGCAGGGAACACATCCTCCTGCGAATGGCTAAGGAAATAATAAGACAATATAACATTAACATATTATGACAGAAAACATTATGGGCAAAACGTCCCCGGCAAAGGGACTGCCCGAAAAGACAGACTTCTCAGCTGAGGATGCCAAGTTCATGGAAATGGCCATAAGGCTTTCCGAAGAGAATATTGACAACGGGGGCGGTCCGTTCGGAGCCGTCATAGTTAAGGACGGTGAAGTCATTGCGACCGGTGCCAACAGGGTGGTTCCCAACACAGACCCTACCGCACATGCCGAGGTTATGGCCATAAGGCAGGCCTGCGCCAAGCTCGGAACATTCTCCCTTGCCGGATGTACGATCTACAGTTCATGTGAGCCTTGTCCTATGTGCCTCAGCGCAATTTACTGGGCAGGAATCACGAGGCTGTGCTACGGCAATACGAAGGATGACGCCAAAGCTATCGACTTCGATGACTCGTTCATCTACGACCAGTTGGAGCTCGCCTATAAGGACCGCTCCATCCAGTGCGAGCATTTCATGAGGAACGAGGCCCTGAGGGCATTCCGCAAATGGGACTCCAAGACCGACAAGATTCCATATTGAAGTCTCTCAGAATCATAGTGTCAGAATCTGAAGCCGAGGCTCAATGCTGTGGATGTAGGTGTGGACAGGAATCCGTATCTTCCGTTATAGGCCAGGTCAACTTCCAATGACAAATCAAACTTCCACACCCGGACACCTATCCTCGGGCAGAAGGTCCCGTATGCTTCTTTTGATTTCTGACCCTCTGTAGTTTTCTCGAAGATTCCGCCGACTCCGAGGCCTACGCCGATGTAAGGGCTTGCAAGACGGGACGGACAAACATCATAATCGGCAGTGGCTTTGAATGCGATCTGATTACAGGTGAATCCATAAGATTGCATAGCATCTCCCCAGTCCGCAGAATGACCTTTACCGTATTTGTAATTCAGCTGTGCTCCTATGTCGAAATGTTCTGCGAATGCATATCTGTATTCAAAATATGCTCCCGGGCCCACATATCTGCCCGGTCCTCCTACCGCCCCAAGGATTCCGTAAGCATTCAGTCCTGCTCCGATTTCAAAGCTGTGAGTTCCTTTGTATGGAGGCAAATCTGATTTCTGCTGAGCAGACATGAGTGCCATATTGGCAAATATCAGAATGATGAATAAAAATTTTTTCATGTCAAGCATTAAACGTTTCTATATCGCATCATATTAGATGCACTATCCGTATCAAATGTGACAGGGCAGCATACAATTTTTTTCGTCACATTTCAACAATCTTCCAGCCATTCAGTCTCTCAACCCCACAGGAAAGTTCGAAGGTTCATTCGAGCGAAATATTGTCGATTCTCAGGTGAAGTGTTCCGGAGGGAACGGTAACCACGGCAACTTCGCCTACCTTCTTGCCCATCAGAGCGGCGCCTATAGGTGATTTCAGAGAAATCTTGCCAGCCTCCATGTCCATCTCATGGGGGCTGACAATTTCGTATTTCATCCGAACATTGGTCGCGAGATTCGTAAATTCGACCGTGCTCAGAAGGCAAACCCTGTCTTTGGGAAGGGCATCAGGATCAATAACGCGGGAATGTTCCAGTATCTTCTGCAGGAAACGTATCCGGCTGATGGTCTTCGCCTGAATCCGCCTGGCTTCCCGATATCCCGCATTATCGCTCCGGTCTCCCTGTGCAGCAGTTTCAGCAAGACTTTCCTGCACATTTGGGTACACCTCGTCGACAAGGTACCTCAACTCGGTCACAATCTCGTCATATCGTTGTCTTGACAGGTATTCCATGGCTCAAATATACTCCATTTTTTGCACATTTATCGTAGGAATAATTCAAATCAAGACAAACATGCTATTTCGTGCAGTATCTCACATAATCGATCTGGAATTTGTTTTCCAAGTGAGGCAAGCAGTGGGATATAAGCAATTAAATATTTGAAATCACCTATGATAATTATTGATTTTCAACAAGTCACACCTTATTCCACATATAGGAGCAGACCTTTCAGGTATTCTCCTTCCGGATGATATATGTTCACCGAATGGTCAGCCGGCTGGTTGAGACGGTCGAGTATGCGTACACTCCTGCCTGTCTGGGCTGC
>JBJEBR010000035.1:5684-9915 GCA_051870255.1 Candidatus Cryptobacteroides sp. | reverse complement strand
CTGTACAGGTAGCCGTCGATCAGCTCCAGTCCGGCCTTGAAAGGGGCTGTCCCCGAACTCTTGTCATACACAGCCTTCAGGGAGTCCCCATAGACCTTCTTCAATGCCTCCGAAATCTGCTTCTTTGCCCGGAACATGCCCACGGAATGTGCCTGAAGCACACATACACCGTCATAATAATCCACGATCAGACCAGGGAGATTGTCTCCCTCCCCATGCACGAGGCGGTAGCAGTTGGTAAGGACTGGCCGGGAATCATCCACCCCGTCGGACGCCAACCCGGCAGCCCTCCTCACTTCCAGGGCCCTTGAGAGCATCACCTCCCAGAAATCCGGCCTCAACGCACTGTCGTCGAAACTGAGGATGCGCACGGCTATCGAGCCAATCTGCCAATGTCCGCAGGCAAGGAATTCCCCTTCGGAAGAATGTACAGCCACAATGTCTCCCTCCGACGGCTTCCCTGCCACCTGTGCGATGGCACCGGAAAACACCCAAGGATGGAAACGGTATAGGGATTCCTCCCTCCCCTTCTTCAATATCACCTTTATCATAGACCTGTTTGTTCTTCGAGTGGACACTTCTGTGAGCGCAGGAGCTTCAGATACATCTCCCTGCACACCCAGGCATCAGTAGCTGCATATTTGCACTGCGAATCTGAAAGGATTTCAGCCTCCCAGTTGGAGAGCTGCTGCGTCTTGGAAATCCTGAATCCGAGTATGATGGCGGACATCTTCTTGACGCTCTTGTCACGGATGCCCCATTCCCATACGATTTTCTGCAGGTCCACAAAAGCAGCAGGCTTGAAATCCCTATGTTTCTGAAGGCCCCTGATGTCGTCATGGATTGCGGCTCCGACCTTGATTACTTTGTCGTTTGCAAGCAGGTTGCACAGTCTCCTGTGCATCCCCATATTGTTGATTCTGAACAGGAAAGCTTTCTCCGGACCTGAAAGCTGGAGGAGCGCCACACCATAACGGGGCTGATCTGGGGAGAAGCATGGACGCGTTTCCGTGTCAAATCCTATTATCTTCTGTGAACGCAGATAAGTGACGGCCCTGTTGAACTCAGAGCCGACACTGTCTATAACCTCTATCTTGCCCGGGAAAGAGGCAAATTCGAGCTTTTCTATTTCTTCCGGAGCAATACTTTCCAAAAACATATTTTCCGTCATTATTCAGGAAGCCCGTCCATTAAAAGAACAGGAGCTCCCTGTATTTAGGCAGAGGCCACATCTCATCATCGACTATCATCTCAAGATGGTCTGCACTGTAGCGGACCTTGTCCATCATATCCTTGACCTCGTGAGAATATACCTTGGCCCTCTCGGCTATATCTTCTATCTTGTTGGCCTTCTTGCGGGCTTCCACAAGGGCGGCAACATCCACAGATATGTCATTGATATACTTTGATATCTTCTTGAGGGTACGGATTTCCGACTGGCATACATCCATGAAGCTTTCGCCGAAGATGTCCTTCACACCCTTCACATTCTCGATGAGGATGTTCTGATACCTCACTGCAGCCGGAATCACGTGGTTCAGGCAGATGTCTCCGATTACGCGGGCCTCGATCTGGAGTTTCTTGACATAAGTCTCGTTGAGAATTTCGAAACGGGCCTCCACCTCATTCGGAGCAAGGACATCAAGGTTATCGAAGAGGGAAACGGTATCCTTCTCTTTGTAAACCTCATATGACTCAGGCACATTCTTCACGGCACGCAGGCCTCTCCTCTGGGCTTCTTCTTCCCATTCCTTGCTGTATCCATTGCCCTCGAACATAATGTCCTGAGCCTCGCTGATGAATTTGCGAACTACGGACATTACAGCGGTTGAGCGTTCCTCACCTGCTGCCTCGAAGGCATCGACCTCTGCGCGGAACTCCTTCAGGCTTTCGGCAACTGCCGAGTTGAGCACATATACCGCCGATGCAACATTCTGGGATGATCCCACTGCTCGGAACTCGAAACGGTTTCCTGTGAACGCGAAAGGAGATGTCCTGTTGCGGTCTGTGTTGTCAGGGAAGATTTCCGGTATGGAGTTTACGATTTTGATTGATTCCTGTGACACGGATTCTTCGTTCTGGTCCTTCATGTTGAGTATAGCCTGGAAGATACCATAAAGAGTTGAACCAGAGAAAATTGACATTACTGCAGGAGGTGCCTCGTTGCCACCGAGACGATATGAATTGCTCAGGGTGGAAACCGATGTCATAAGAAGGTAATGATGCTTGTAAACCGCCCTGACAACTGATGAATAGAATGAAAGGAACTGGAGGTTCTTCATAGGCGTCCTGCCGGGTGAAAGAAGGTTGACTCCTGTATCTGTCATCATGGACCAGTTGCAGTGTTTGCCGGAACCGTTCACCCCGTCGAACGGTTTTTCATGGAAAATGACTTTCAGGTGATGCTTTTCCGCCACTTTCTGCATAAGGATCATGAGCATCATGTTCTGGTCAATAGCCTTCGTGGCCTCACAGAAAATAGGAGCACATTCGAACTGGTTAGGGGCGACCTCGTTATGGCGGGTCTGCAGCTGGATGCCAAGCTTGTATGCCTCAGTCTCGAAGTCTTTCATGAAAGAGCTTACCCTTGAAGGGATTGCACCGAAATAGTGGTCTTCGAGTTGCTGATCCTTGGCCGATGTATGGCCGATGACGGTCCTGCCAGCAAGCATGAGGTCAGGCCTTGCGTTGTAGAGTGCCTCGTCAACGAGGAAATACTCCTGCTCGAGACCAAGATTGACTGATACGCCCTTTACTCCCTCATCGAAAAGATTTGCCACTGATGTCGCAGCCGCGCTGAGTGCCTGGAGTGACTTCAGGTTCGGAACCTTGGTGTCAAGAGCCTCTCCCGTATAGGAGACGAATACGGACGGGATGCAGAGGGTGCCGTCCATGATGAAGACAGGCGAAGACGGGTCCCAAGCGGAATAACCTCTTGCCTCGAATGTGTTGCGGAGACCTCCGTTGGGGAAGCTGGAGGCGTCCGGTTCCTGCTGGACAAGGGCGCTGCCGTTGAATTTCTCGAATGCCTTGCCGTCCTTGACGGCAATGAAAGCCTCATGTTTCTCGGCTGTAGCGTCGGTAAGCGGCTGGAAAAGGTGGGTATAATGAGTGGCACCCATCTCGATTGCCCAAGCCTTCATTCCTGAAGCGATCTCGTTGGAGAACCTTCTGTCAAGCTTGGCACCGAATTTCACAGACGCAAGGACAGCCTCGTAGGCCTGCTGGGACATGTAAACACGCATTTTGTCCAGGTCAAATACATTTCTTCCGAAATACTTGGATACAGGTCCCTCCTCGACGAAGAATCGTCCGGTTTGATGAGTTGCTGCCTCATTCAAAGCCCTTTGTCTAAATGTTGCCATAAAATGTTGATTATTTTGTTAAGTCGGGCGCAAAGATAATAAAATCGGCAATAGTATCACGAAAAAATATGTTTATCTTTGCACCGGTTTTTCAACCGGACCGACCATAATTCAACAAAACTCATTACAGTAATGGCAAAAATTTCAGAGAAGGCGGTGCAGATGCCCGCATCAGCTATCAGAAAACTCGTTCCATTGGCAGACAAGGCCAAGAAGGATGGTGTGAAGGTATATCACCTGAACATTGGACAGCCGGACATAAAATCTCCGGACTGCGCCCTCGAGGCTATCCGCAACAATGGACTCACCCACGTATCCTACTCAAACTCTGCCGGTCTCATTGAACTGAGGGAAGGACTCGTGAACAAGTACTACAAGAAAATAGGCATCGACATCGAAGTCTCCGAACTGCTAGTAACCGTAGCAGGAAGCGAGAGCGTCAACCTCGCCCTCGAAATCGCCTGCAATCCGGGAGATGAAGTCATCGTGCTGGAGCCGTTCTACACCAATTACAACACTTTCGCGTTCATGAACGGCATCACCCTGAAGGCAATCCCTACCGACATCAGGAAAGGCTTCCAGGTCCCTCCGATTGAGGAATTCGAGAAGGCTATAACTGACAGGACCAAGGCAATCCTCGTATGCAACCCGGGCAACCCGAGCGGCACACTATATTCTAAGGAAAATATGCTCGCCCTCGGTGAAGTGGCACGCAAACACGACCTCTTCTTTATTTCAGACGAGGTTTACCGCGAGTTCTGCTACACGGACGTGCCTCATTTCTCAGCCATGCACATTCCTGACATGGACCAGAACATCATACTCGTTGATTCAGTATCAAAGAGATACAATCTTTGCGGAGCGCG
>JBJEBR010000035.1:4143-5584 GCA_051870255.1 Candidatus Cryptobacteroides sp. | reverse complement strand
TTCTACAAGACTCCGGGCAAGGGCATCAACCATGCAAGGCTTTCCTATGTTCTCGAAGTTCCGGAAATGGAGAAGGCCCTCGACATACTTGAAGCCGGACTGAAAGCATATCCTGGTCGTACTGAATGACGGGAACTGCGCTCCCAGGTCATCCAAACAAAGGAGAAAGAATAATAAAACAAAAATGTTTTTCAGAAAAACATTTTTGTTTTATTATTTTATACCCAATTGATTGAGTATTTCAGGAATCAAAAGTGAAAGGATATGTTCTTCTTCCATGAAATGGGTGCCGGGATATGTCATGAACGTGTCCCCGAAGTATTTCTTCCAGGTGCGGATGCAGACAATCCCGCTTCTCCTGTAATGGTCACGGGTGCCGAAGAAGGCGAAGAATCTGTCCTTGCCACCATTCCTTGTCGAAGACTGCAGGGCGCACCTGCGATGGTCACGGTACTTGCGCAATGTCCTGAATGAAAAATGCAGTGTCTGCCTGTCCCCTTCCTTCGGGCGATATATCCTGTCAAGAAGCGGTGTCATCCCGGGGACGAGGGCGAGGAATGCGAGATAGCCGAGATATACCGGGGCGTTCAGGGACGGGGAGACGAGGATGTGCGGGACACCGGTTATCCTCAGGGCCTGGACAGCACCGAGGGACTCCCCCACCACGAGGACCGGGGAAAGTTCCTCCACCCATCCCTCGATCTGGCGTCTTCCCTGCTCCGGGTCGAAGGAATATGTCCTCACGACCACATTCAGGCTGACATCCGAACCTTCCGGGATGTATTTCCCGATGTTCTCCTTCAATATGGAAGGTATCCGGCTGTCCCCGCCACCGCCCATTCCGTGTATGTAAAGAATGTTTTGAATCATAAAAACAGAAAAAAGTGACAAAATACGCCTGCTTCCGGCCCAACTGAGCCCAAAGTTAGGAAGTGTTTCGGAAATAATTGCTAACTTTGTTAGGATTTTGCCATATCAAGGTATATGGCCCGACATACCGATTGAATGTAAAAACATAAATTTTATACAACATGGACATCAAATCATTCCTTATTGGCGCCGCGCTCCTCGTATCTTTCTCTGCTGCGGCACAGAAGGCTCCCCAGAAGCCGGAATCTCCAGACTATCAGTTCACGGTCATCAAGGAGAATCCTGTAACATCGATCAAGAACCAATATCGTTCAGGCACCTGCTGGTGTTTCTCCGCACTCTCGTTCATAGAGTCCGAGATCCTCAGGACCAAGGGCATCGAGACCGACCTTTCCGAAATGTTCGTGGTCGGCAAGTCATACCACGACAGGGCCATCAAATATGTAAGGCTCGACGGTCACCTCAACTTTGCGGCAGGAAGTTCCTTCGGGGATGTCCTCCACGTCATCAACGACTATGGAATCGTTCCTCAGGATGCAATGCCGGGACTCTGCTACGGAAGCGACAAGCC
>JBJEBR010000035.1:0-4043 GCA_051870255.1 Candidatus Cryptobacteroides sp. | reverse complement strand
CAATCTGTCCTGAAATGAAGATTGTCAGACATATTCCCAATACAATCACATCCATGAACCTGCTTTGCGGCGTTCTGGGTGTGATTTGTACTTTCGAGGGGAGGATGGACACGGCGTTCTGCCTGATGCTCGCCGCATCGGTCTTCGATTTCTGCGACGGACTTGTGGCAAGGCTGCTGAACGCATATTCGGACATAGGGAAGGAGCTTGACTCCCTCTCGGACATGGTCAGTTTCGGCGTGCTGCCTGCCCTCATGATGTACAGGCTGATGGTTTCGGAGGTCCCTGAAGGCGGACTGCTGTGCTTTGTGCCGCTTGTCATCGCCGTTTTCTCCGGACTCAGGCTCGCAAAATTCAATGTGGACGAGAGGCAGAGCGAGAATTTCATCGGGCTCGCTACGCCGGCTTGCGCCATATTGTGCGGCTCGTTCGTCTATTTCGTAGGCAAGGAGCCGGCTGGAATCCTGCACGGATGGGCTGCATCCCGATTTTTCATTCCGGCCGTTTCAATCGTTCTCTCCGCTCTTCTCGTGAGCGAAATCCCGATGTTCTCAATGAAGTTCAAGAAAGGGCACAAGGCGCTGAAACGTGTGGTGTTCCAAAGGATTGCATTCCTTGTCATCGTGGTGGCATCCTGCGTGCTGGCAGCCATCCTGAAGCTGAATTGGTCATTCGCCGTCCTCGTCAGCTTCTCAGGTTACATTCTCCTGAATGTCTGCACCGCCCTTGTCTGCCACAAAAAATAAGAAGCGGGACCGAAGCCCCGCCAAAAGAAAAATTAGAATTGAATTGTGTGTGTTAAAGAATGTTCTTTCACAAGAACAAGTACAAAGTTATCCACAAATACCCCCCCCCGACTATCATTTTAAGGATATTTCCTGTCATATTTGAGCCTTTTTTATAATTTTGCAAAAAAAATCAATGGAGATAGATGTATACGATAACTATTCCGGTCATTACCATTTTATCGACATAACAAAATACGAAAAGGCGTTTATCACCAGCCAATCACTGCATGTCGTAATGTGTCATGATGGAATCGGGAAATACAAATTTCTCATGGATGAAATAACCATCACAAAGGGAGAATTGCTGATTATTCCCCCCAATGTCCCTTTCCAGCCCGTCACCCATGACAAAAGATATGAATTCGATGCCATAAAAATAGCGGAATCACATTTTGACATCGTGGATGACATAACTGTCAGGCCACAATTCGAACATCTGACCAGCATAGTCCCCGTCCTGAAGCTTGATGATATGAGAATGAGGATGTTCCATATTATCCTTTTATATGTGAACAAGCTGAAGGAAGAATATGCAAATACCACTGAGGAGCAGAAACGCTATATAGACCAGATTATCAACGGATATCTCAAGGTAGTTATTCTGGAGGCCTGCCGTCTCCTTCTGTTCAGGGACAACAGGAGCCTGAAAAATTACACCAAACAAGACAAAATAACCAAGGAATTCTTCAAGGTCCTTACAAAAAACTACAGATCACGGGAAAAGGTTTCATATTACTCTCATACCATCGGTGTCAGCCCGAAGAAACTCACACATACGATATTCGAAAATACCGGGAAGAACCCGTCGGAATGGATTGACGAGTTTTCACTGAACGAAGCGAAGAGGATGCTCCGGACAATGGATCTGACGATACAGGAGATTGCATACGACCTTAATTTCTCAACTCCGTCACATTTCACCCTCTTCTTCAAAAAAAAGACGGGGATGACCCCGTCTGAATATAAATCATCATATTGACCAGCAGGCTGTCGTAGAGGCAGCTTCCGCAGCCTTTGCAGCATAGTCCTCTCCGCTTCCCGCATAGAGGATGCCTCTTGAGGAATTTATCAGCAGGCCACCATGGTCGTTGGCTCCGTGGACCATCACCTCCTCCGCAGAACCACCCTGGGCACCTACCCCCGGCACAAGGAAGAAATTGTCAGGGCAGAACGAACGGAGTTCCTCAAGCTTGTCAGCCTTGGTTGCACCTACAACGAACATCATGTTGTCCGGTGTGGAAATCTTCATCATATCCTCCATGACGACCTGATACAGAGGCTTTCCATCCCTCTGGGCCGTCTGGAACTGCATGGCCGAGGCATTCGACGTCAGGGCCAGCACTATCGCCCATTTGTCCTTGTATCCGAGGAACGGTGCAACGCTGTCCTCCCCCATGTAAGGGGCTACAGTGACTGCATCGAAATCCATTTCCTCGAAGAAAGCCCTGGCATACATCTTTGCCGTATTGCCTATGTCTCCCCTCTTTGCGTCCGCTATCAGGAACATATCAGGATATTTGGTCCTGATATAGTCCACGGTAGCTGCGAGAGCCCTCATGCCGTCTGTTCCGTAACATTCATAGAATGCAAGATTCGGCTTATACGCAACGCAATAAGGGGCTGTGGCATCGATAATTGCCTTGTTGAATGTAAGGATGGAACGGGCCTTCCCCTTGAAAAGCTCTCCTTTGACTGCCAACTCACCGCTCCGAGCAAGGGCTTTCACATGGTCCGGCATCTTATCGAAATCGACGTCAAGGCCAACGCAAAGCATTGATTTCTTTGCTTTTATCTGGGTGTATAGTTGTTCTCGGTTCATTTTGATATCACAAAAGATTTCTCGACTTCGCTCGAAATGACAAATAAGTTACTATAATGTACGTTCTGTAGCTCGAAATGACAAAGAGATTAAGCCTGATAATACTTATAGAACAAGGCAATGGATTCCATCCCTCTGAAAAGTTGACTCAAGAGGTAACTCTCATTAGGTGAATGGATTGTATCCCTTTCGAGACCGAATCCCATGAGCAGCGGGTCTATTCCGAGAATCCTCTGCAGGTCAGCGAGAATCGGGATGCTTCCGCCTCCCCTCGATGGCACCGGCTCGACTCCGTAAACCTCTGTAATTGCCTTTGAAGCAGCCTGATAAGCCTTAGAAGAAATCGGGATGAGGAATCCGTCTCCACCATGATGAGGCGTGACATCCACCTTCACATAGTCCGGGGCGATTGACTTGAAATGCTCCGTGAAAAGACGGGTTATGGTAGCGCTGTCCTGATTCGGGACGAGCCTCATTGAAATCTTAGCATGGGCCACTGAAGGCAGCACGGTCTTGGCACCTTCGCCAGTGTAGCCTCCCCAGATTCCGTTCACATCCAGGCAAGGACGGATGCCGGTGCGTTCCATCGTGGTATATCCGGCCTCCCCCTTCACTTCGGCTATGTCAAGGAATTTCTTGTATTCCTCGAGATCGAATGGAGCACGCGCGAGCTTTGCCCTGTCCTCGTCGGAAAGTTCCACCACATCGTCATAGAATCCCTTCACGGTGATTTTTCCATCCTTGTCAATCAGGGATGAAATCATGTCGCAGAGCACATTTATCGGATTTGCCACGGCACCGCCATAATGACCGGAATGAAGGTCCTTGTCAGGGCCGGTCACCTTCACCTCCACATACGAAAGCCCTCTCATTCCGCAATTTATGGAAGGGACTGACTCTGAAATCATCGTAGTGTCGGATACAAGTATGATGTCGGCTGCGAGCCTTTCCTTGTTCCCGGCTGCCCAGGCGGCAAGTGAAGGACTTCCGATTTCCTCCTCGCCCTCGAAGATGAATTTCACATTGTGCCTGAGGTTGCCGCTACTGACAAGGTACTCGAAGGCCTTGATGTGCATGAAAAGCTGTCCCTTGTCATCGTTGGCACCACGGGCATAGATGGCCCCGTCGCGGATTTCCGGCTCGAAAGGGTCTGATTTCCAGAGTTCGAGCGGTTCCACCGGCTGTACATCGTAATGGCCATAGACAAGGACCGTAGGCAGGGACGGGTCCACCATCCTGCTTCCGAACACGACAGGATGACCTGTGGTCGGACATACCTCGGCCTGGTCGGCTCCTGCTTCAAGAAGGAGTTCCACGAGTCTTTCGGCGCATCGCACCATATCCGGACGATGGGCTTCAAGTGAACTTACAGACGGGATTCTCAGCAAGGAGAAAAGTTCGTCGAAGAAACGGTCTTTGTTCTGGTTGATGTATTG
>JBJEBR010000034.1:0-3152 GCA_051870255.1 Candidatus Cryptobacteroides sp. | reverse complement strand
CATACAACAGGGCTCCAAATTGCGCTTCACGCAACACGAAGCCCTATAACGTTAGCGTACTCCCTCATCTTCTTCCTGATACGGACGGAAGACTGTCGGACGAACAGAAACGAAATGATTTTAACAATATGCTTATTGGGCCGCCCAGTGTTCTTCTGATGGATTTTCTGAAAGGTGACAAGAATATAAGGCGGCTGTGCGAGAAGGTTCGCAGTCTGCGGAGTGAGGATGACAGAAAGAATGCTGTTGTCCGCCTGCTGCCTCACGCGATTATTCCGGTAAAGGTCTGGAGCCGTGATTTCAGTTTTCCGCCCGATAAATGGGTGAAGTCTTACAACCGTCTGATTGCGCTGGAGTTTCCTGCAGGTGATGACAGGATGCGTATCGTGTCGGTACTCAAAAGCAAGCCGTGGGTTCTCTATATCACACTGTCAGCTGATGGAGATTGTGTGATTGCGATTGTCCCTCTTGACAATGATGACTGGCGGCGGCACGGAGAGTTTTTCGATGCGCTGCGGTCCGAGTTCTCCGGATATGGTTTCGCGGTCAGCGACAGGTGTGGTGATCTGAATGCGTTGATGGCTCAGACCTATGATGATAATGCCTGGTTCAATGGATGCTGTGTTCCGTACAGCCTCACCCGATGCTCCGGCAATGGTTTGATGGAGGAATGAGTATGGAAGAGAAGAAATTTCAGGATGAGGTTCAGGAGTCCAATCCTCTGGAGGATTATTTCAAGGTGAGGACCGGAACTGAGTGGATGGATGAGGCGAAGAATATCCCGATAAGAAAGAAACTGGCCGGTGATTTATGGTTTGAAGGTGAAAACTCCGTTCTGTTTGCTGACACGAATGCCGGGAAGAGCATCCTGGCCGTTCAGATTGCCGACTCAATTTCCCGTGGTGTGCCTCTGTCTCCGCTGGAACTTACTGCCGTCGCACAGCCCGTGGTGTATTTTGATTTCGAGATGGAGGCGCCTCAGTTTTATGCCCGGTATTCAATCGACGGCCAGAATCCTTACAAGTGGGACAGGAATTTCATCAGGGTTGAAATCAATGAGGATGCAGTCTGTCCGAGAGGCAATTTCACGCAGTTCATCTGCGATGCCATCGAGTCCGTGATGCTGCGCTCCGGTGCGAAGGTCGGAATCATAGACAACATCACCTTTCTTGGCGATGAACTGGAAAAGAGCAAGGCTGCCGCACCGCTGATAAAAATGCTCAAAAACGTGAAGAAGAAAAACGGCTTCAGCTTCCTTATTCTCGCGCATACTCCCAAACGCCTGTGTACACGGCCCATTACGAAGAATGACCTGAGCGGAAGCAAGCAGATTATGAACCTGATTGACTCGGCTTTTGCGATTGGTGACAGCCGTCAGGAAATCAGCCTGCACTACATCAAGCAGATCAAGAGCCGGAACACCAGGTATCTCTATGATAAGGATAATGTGCTTCTGTGCAAGATTGTGAAGGACTCGAATTTCCTCCGCTTTGAATTTCTCGGCGAGGCTATGGAGATTGACCATCTGGAGTCACCTGACCCGATGCCGAAGGAAAAGCTTGTGGAGTTCATCAAGCGTGAGTACCCGAAGGGACGGAGCGCAAGAAGCATCGCAGCTTCCGCCGGCTACAGCCACACGACAGTGAACAGGGTTATCGCTGATCTTATCAGCGAAGGCGAGCTGAAGGAGCGTGGAAGTGGAAACTTGCCGGATGTTACACAGTTTCTGAAAGTGACGGAAGTTTCCACGGTTTCCACTTTTCAAAAAATGGAAACTACGGAACAGTCGGAACATCCGGAATGTTCCATTCCACCGGAGCAAGAATCACATAAAAACTGCGACTGAGATATGTACAGCAATGATTTGAAGTATAGATACAGACTGGAAACCTACGACCCGAAAGTGCGGAAACATATCTGTCCCGGATGTGAAAAGCGGACTTTCGTCAGGTACATCGATGTGCAGACCGGTGAATATGTTTCCACTGATGTTGGCAGATGCGACCGTGAGGAAAAGTGCGGATATCACAAGACTCCGCGCGACTTCTTTGCCGAGAACGGACGGCCCAGCACGAAGGAGTATTTCTTCCCCAAGGTGAAACCTGAAGACCGGCTGCGCTCCAGTTCGTTCAGCACTGTGAGGAAGGAACTTGTTGAGGCCACCAGGAAGAATTTCAGGGAGAACAACCTGATGAACTTCCTGCTCGACAGGTTCGGCATAGTGAAGTCCGCTGAAGCTGCCTTCCATTACAATATCGGCACCAGCAAATATTGGGACGGTGCAACTGTGTTCTGGCAGATTGACATCAAAGGGCGATGCAGGACAGGAAAGATTATGCTCTACGACCCGTATACCGGCCACAGAGTGAAGAATCCGACCAGCAAGGTGATGTGGGTTCACAAGCTGCCGATGTTCTCGGACTTTCACCTGAAGCAATGCCTGTTCGGTGAACATTTGCTTGAAGACAACGGCAAAGCTGTGGCCATAGTCGAAAGCGAGAAGACGGCCATCATCGCCAGCATCTTCTTTCCGGACACCGTTTGGCTTGCCACCGGCGGCCTGAACAATCTGCGCGAAGAAACCACGCGCTGCCTGATGGGACGGAGGATCTTCCTCTTTCCTGACCTCGGAGCTGAGGATAAATGGGTGAAGCTGGCCAACAGCATCCCGACTTTGAGAAATGCAGTCCTCTCGATGTGGCTCAGCCGCAACTCTGATGACAGGGCCAAAGCCGAAGGACTTGACATCGGGGACTGGCTCTTGAACCAGGAGAAAGGTCAGGTGTTGAGGGTTGAGGACTTCATATAGGAAATACCATATTATTTGAAAAAAGGACTTTATAAAATCAAATTATGAGATATTTCACTAAATTTGCAATTCATGAGCAAACAAACTCTTTGTATATGAGGATTCGTAAGATACAGATGTTGAATTTCAAGGGCTTCCAGAATAAGGAGGTTGAATTCAACAGTCAATTGACCGTTGCCATTGGAAATAATACTGCTGGTAAGACTACGCTTTTGAATGCGATTCAGGTGGGACTTGGAGCTTATTTGCAGTCTCTCAGGTCTCTTCGTGGCGGTAAGGCTTTTCGGAGGAATTTCGTTGAGTCCGATCGTTTTTTGAGGTACGATGCCCAGAAAAAGGATTA
>JBJEBR010000033.1:0-53479 GCA_051870255.1 Candidatus Cryptobacteroides sp. | reverse complement strand
ACCTAACTTTCAATATTTTCAAAGAACTATTATGATTTTTTAGTGGACACTAATGGGTAATTACAAATAATCAATAGTAGCCGCCATATGAGAAATACTTTCACTATATTTGTTGTACAATAACAATTTTGGATGACATGGAAACTGATATCAACCGACTAAAAGTGGTTTTAGCTGAAAAGAAAAGGACAAATAAAAACATTGCCACAAGCAGTAGCATAATTATAAAAGTCAGAAAATGAACTATCAATGAGTAAAGAGATACAGTTTTTATTATATACCTTGCCTGATGAACAAGGGAAAGTCCAGGTCGTTATCAAAGACGAAACTATCTGGTGTACCCAAAAGGCTATGGCACAGCTTTTCGGTATTGACAAGTCCGGTATTAGTCGCCACATATCCAATATTTTCAAGGAAGATGAACTGCAGCAAGACACGACAGTTGCAAAAATTGCAACTGTCGTAAACAGAGGCATCAGAGGGGAGGTAGAAGAACAGGTTGACTTCTATAATTTGGATATGATTATTGCCGTAGGCTACCGAGTCTCTTCGCCAAAAGCAACCAAATTCCGCCAATGGGCGACCAAAATTCTAAATGAATATATCAAAAAAGGGTTTGTACTTGACGATGAGCGTTTAAAGCAGGGAACGGCAATATTTGGAAAAGACTATTTCCGGGAATTGCTGGAAAGAGTACGTTCAATCCGTGCCAGTGAACGCCGTATCTGGCAACAAATCACCGACATATATGCAGAGTGCAGCATTGACTATGACAAAAACTCTCTGACTACACAAGAGTTCTATGCAATGGTACAGAATCGCTTTCATTATGCGATTACAGGGCAGACAGCAGCAGAGATTATCTATTCGAAAGCCGATCATACAAAAGATCATATGGGACTGACTACATGGAAAAATTCTCCAGATGGCCGGATTCTCAAATCGGATGTGTCTGTTGCCAAAAATTATCTGAGCGAAAAGGAGATCAGGCAATTGGAAAGGACTGTGACATCATATTTTGATTACATCGAAAATCAGATTGAACGCCATAATACTTTCACTATGGAACAATTTGCTGCAAGCGTCAACAAGTTCCTTTCATTTAATGATTATCAGATTCTTCCGGACAAAGGTCATATCTCAGCTTCCCAGGCTAAAGCAAAAGCTGAAAGCGAATACGATATTTTCAACAAAACTCAAAGGATTGACTCTGACTTTGACAAGCAAATCAGAGAATTGTTGGGAGAATAAAAAATTCTGATTTATCGTAATAAGGAGCCAATGATGACATCGTTGACCTGACGGCTGCAGGGATGCCCATTCCAACCTATTCCATCCCATCGCCTGATGGAAGGAAAAGGACTCGTTTGCAAAGAATGCTGTTTCCTTTCATCAGGGCACAAAAAAGGCGAGGACCACGATTTGGGGATCCTCGCCTTATAAGTTGCATAAGCTTTTATTAATATTCCTCCTCGTTGAAGAAAAAATCGTCTTTGGTTGGGTAGTCTGGCCAGATGTCTTCGATGCTTTCGTAGATTTCGCCGTCGTCTTCGAGTTCCTCGAGGTTCTCTACTACCTCCAGAGGGGCGCCGGAGCGGGTTGCGTAATCAATCAGTTCGTCCTTTGTAGCAGGCCATGGAGCATCTTCCAGCCTATATGCGAGTTCAAGTGTCCAATACATAGTTTTATACTTTTTAAATTTCTAATTATCAACAAATAAGGTATATCGTTCCCCATAAGGGGCGGCAAATATAGACAAAAAAAACAAATGATGAAGTTCTTTTTGTTATTTTTGCATATATTTATTTTTCAGATGCTTCCTCTTATCAAGTATCATACCATAGGGGATGTCATCTGGAAAAAGGCCCAAAACGGAAAACAGTGCAGACAATATGGCATATTCCAAGAATGAAATCTATGACGAGGATGTAACTGCCGGGATAGCGGCGCATTATCGTGAAATCCTGAAACTCCTGGGAGAGAATCCTGACAGGGAAGGCCTCGTGAAGACGCCTGAGAGGGTGGCGAAGGCCCTTCAGTTCCTGACGCACGGACAGTATCAGGACGGGGCTGAGATTCTCCGCAGCGCGATGTTCAACGAGGATTACAGCCAGATGGTGCTTGTCAAGGACATCGAGTTGTATTCGACCTGCGAACATCATCTGATGCCTTTCATCGGGAAAGCCCACGTGGCATACATCCCGGACGGGACCATCACGGGGCTGAGCAAGATAGCCAGGGTGGTGGAGACATTCGCCAGGAGGCTCCAGGTCCAGGAAAGGCTGACCATGCAGATCCGGGACTGCATCCAGGAGACGCTCAATCCGCTCGGGGTGGCGGTGGTGATAGAGGCTTCCCATACCTGCATGACACTTCGCGGTGTCCAGAAGGCGAATGCAATGACCACAACATCTGCATTCTCAGGCATATTCCTCCGCGACGAAAGGACGCGCAACGAGTTCCTGAATCTCATAAAACAATGATTGTATGGAACAACCGGTTCTCAACGCCCACAACAAGTCGGAATATGAGCCTGCCCACACGGCGGAGCACATACTCAACAGGACTATGGTCAATATGTTCGGATGTCCAAGAAGCCGCAACGCCCATATCGAGAGGAAGAAATCGAAATGCGACTACATCCTGCCGGCCTGCCCGACCGACGGACAGGTGGCTGCCATCGAGGCCAAGGTCAATGAAGTGATAGCGGCCTCGCTTCCTGTCACCATCGAATATATGAGCCGGGACGAAGCCGCAGAAATCGTGGATCTGTCCAAACTTCCTGAGGATGCCTCCCAGACACTCAGGATTGTGAGGGTGGGGGACTATGACGACTGCGCCTGTATAGGAGCCCATGTCTCAGATACTTCGGAAATCGGTTCCTTCCGCATCATAAGCCACGACTTCAATGACGGAATCTGGAGGGTGAGGTGGAAAGTCTCCGCGGAATGAGACGGATGTTGAATGAGCGGACAATCCAGGATGAAAAAGAAGAGGAAACATAGAAAATCAGCCGTTCCTCCCGTCCCACAGGAGGTATGCCGCAACTGCGGCACGCCGCTCCACGGGCCGTACTGCCACAACTGCGGCCAGTATGCCGTTGACCTGAACCAGTCCTTCGGCAGTTTCATCATGGAATACATATCCAACGCCTTCCAGTTCGACAAACGCATCCTGCCTACGCTGAAACTGCTTTTCTGCCGTCCTGGTGCCCTTACGCAGGAATATTTCAAGGGCAGGATAAACAGCTATGTTCATCCATTGAAGATGAATATGTTCCTGCTGGTCATTGTCATAGCGTTGTTCTTGTTTTCGGCTGGCTCAATGAATTTTGAAGGAGCCGAGGCGGACTCCGCCCTGTCCGACAGCCTGAAATCCACATTCCAGACATATTTCCCTCTGCTCCTGCTGCTGATGACTCCGCTGCTCGGACTGTTCATCCAGCTGTGCAACCTCCGCACCCACCGGCCCTATATGGAGCATTTCGTATTCGCCCTCCATTACAGCGCCTTCGTGGAGATCCTGTTCCTCATATATATGTGCATATCGGCATTCTGGGACCCGGACTGGCTCGTGCATCTGTTCGCAATCGCGGCCCAGATATATCTGATGATAGCAATCCGCAACAACCATCCTGGGACAGGGTGGATCAAGAGTTTCTTCAAGGCCTTGGCCATCAACATCCTGTACCTGCTCGTAATCATAGCGGTGCTTGTGCTCATAATGCTGATTTTCATTTACCGGAACTCCGAAGTCCTGCAGGAAGGCCTCTGACCTGGAAACCTGTTTGAAGAATGTACCACTTACCACATAACATTATGGAATATCATTTGTTGCTTCTGTCGCTGCTCGCGTTACCTTGCTCACGAGGATATGTCGAGCCATGAAGAAGTCCAATGCCTTACGATGAACGAATATAGAATGATCAGACGTTTCCAGTTGCTTGCCGCTTTGTTGCTGCCCGGCGTGATTTGCGCTGAATCAGTGACCAAGGCCCCTGACCCTGTGTTTGAGAATATCAGCGTATCTGACGGATTGTCCCACAATACCGTACAGAAGATATTCCAGGATTGTGAGGGCTTTATGTATTTCGCCACAAAGGACGGCCTGTGCCGGTATGATGGATATGATTACAAGGTTTACCGTGAGTCAATTGGAAGGAACTCGATTTCCAACAGCAAGGTGCGGTGCATCTCAGAAGACCAGGACCACCGCATCTGGGCAGGAACCGACAATGGCCTGAACTGCATCGATCGCGTTGACGGCTCGGTCAGCTCATTCTTATGTGATGATGAACCGGAACTCAAGGGCAACAGGATAAATGATTTGTATTTCGAACCTGGGGGCAGGATCCTGTGGATAGCCACGGACAAGGGTGTCTCCCTGTATGACACGGTGCATGGATCCTTCATCCCTTCCCCTCAGCATCCGGCATTCGGCATGGAGACGAATGTCCTGTGTGGGTGTCCTGACCACGACTGCGTATATATAGGAACCCACAACGGACTTTTCAGATGCGGGATGGATCTCACAGGTCCGGAAACCATACCTCTCGCTTCCGGGGGACGCATCAATATCCTTTCCATCCTTTGTGACAGTGAAGACCGGATATGGCTTGGGAGCAATCTCGCCATGCTTGCCAGGGTCTCTGAGGAGTCCGGCATGATTGAACTGCTTCCGTGCGGGGAACCCTTTTCCGGTGATTCGTCCAATGTGAATTCCATAGTGGAGGTCGGTGACATGCTGTGGCTTGTGACCAAGCGCGATGGAATATCTTTCTATGACAGGAAGAACGGGACATTGTGTCAGGCTAATGCCTTGGAAGACGAGTCCGATGAGAGGCTCATGCTGACCTGCGGATACAAGGACAGGAACGGCAACATATGGGTAGGCACATATTATAAAGGTGTATATTTCCATTCCTGTTTCCTGAATCATTTCCATCTCAATCCGGTGGAACGCCCTCATAAGCAGACTACGGGAGTCATCGGGCCTATGGTTCCTTGGAAGGATGGAATATGGCTCGGCAGCGGAGATGTCGGAATCACATGGTTCAGGCCTGAGACGGGAAGGCAGGTCTTTTACGACCTATCCGAGAATGGCCGGCCTTTGCCGGAGTGCAAGCCGATGCTGATGCATGACGGCTTGTTATGGGTGGGTACGGAGTCCCATGGCATCAGGCTGGTCGAGCCGGCCTCCGGTCGTATTGTCCGGGAGTATTCCACATTCTCCAGATATGGTCCGTTACCTGGAAACCGGGTCAATTTCGCTTTGGAGGATTCCTCCGGACGGATATGGATTGGAGTGAACGGAGGCCAGGGAGGGATATGCCTGTTTGATGAGAAGGACGAGACATTCAGGACGATACTTCCGAAAGACGCTTCCCTGTCCGTTAAGGATGCATTCTGCATGAGTGAAGTCGGGGAAGGCATATTCTATGTGGGTACGAGGAATTCCGGCCTGTATCGTTATGATTCCGTGAATGACACATTCTCGTCAATCCCTGTGGACGGAAGGAAGGACCTTTCGGTCTGCTGCATATATATGGATGACCGTCAGAGATTGTGGGTTGGGACATTCGGACAGGGGCTTGTGTGCATGAATCTGGACGGAGAGGTGGAAGGAATCTACGATTTTACGGACAGCGGACTCAGCAACAACATATGCGGAGTGCTTCAGGACAGCTCGGGGCGGATATGGATAAGCTCGTTCAACGGGGTCGCATATTATGATGAGAAGTCGGGAAAATTTGTCGCCTGCGGTCCGTACAACGGATTTCCTCAGCATCACATCAAACCGTCAAGCTGCCTGTACCATGATGACGGAATGATGTATTTCGGTGGGGAAAGCGGTGTGGTGTCGTTCAATCCGGCTGAGATAATGCCGATGAACAGCAATGCTCCCAAGCCAGTGCTTACTGACCTGCTGATACATAATCGCCCGGCTGATGTGTCCCTTCGCCAGGGAATCTTCATTGACAGGACGGTGACCCTGAAATACTATGATGACAATATCACTTTCGTATTTGCCGCAATCAACTATGTATATCCGGGGAAGAACCTGTGCCGCTATATGCTGGAGGGTATCGATAACGAGTGGAGTGCCCCGGTATCCGACAGGCAGGTTACATATACCAATGTTCCTGCCGGCAACTACAGTTTCCTGCTGTCTGTCTCAAACGGCAATGGAGAGTGGTCCGAGCCGGTGAACCTCCTCGATGTGCATATCAGGCGTGCCCCTTGGAATACATGGTGGGCCTATCTGCTATATTGCATCGCAGGCTTGTCAATACTTGTGGCCTTCATGTATTACCAGAACACGAAGATCCAGCTGGAGCATAGCCTTCAGATAAAGAGCATAGAGAAGGACAATCTCAACAGGATGCACCGTTTCAGGCTGGACCTCTTCACGAATTTCTCCCACGAAATCCGAACGCCTCTTACCTTGGTGTCAGGCTCCGTGACGGATCTCATCGAGCGATGTCCGGATGATGAACGTACGGCATTGGACAGCATAAGGCGTAATGTTGACAAGATGATGGAGCTTGTGAACCAACTGATGGATTTCCGCAAACAGGACAGCGGGAGGATGGAACTCAGGGCTTCGTGCAATGATTTCGTGCCTTTCGTCCGGGATATGGGCATGGTGTTCTCCGAACTGTCAAAGATACAGAACCGTCATATCGAGTATGATCTTCCTGAAGGACCGCTGGAAATATGGTATAATCCGCAGCTTATGGAGAAGGTCTTCTATAATGTGCTGATCAATGCATTCAAGTATTCTGATGAGGAAAGTACCATCAGGATCGGTGTGGAGGTCATTGGCATGGAGGGGAGCCGGTATGCAGGCAGGACTGACAGGACGGTGTCGGAAGCCGTGCTCACGACCATATCAGACAAGGGGAACAAGATACCTGAGGGTGAGATCGAGGAGATATTCGAGCCTTTCTACCGGCTGAAATCGGACGAAGGGCGTCCCGGGACAGGTATAGGGCTGAGCTTCAACAGGATGATAATGCGTCTGCATCACGGTGACATCTGGGCGGAGAATACGGATGACGGGGTGGCCTTCCGTTTCATACTTCCTGTGGGCAGTGAACATCTGCAGGCCGGGGAGATGTCGGAAGAGAAATGTGATACGTCGGTACTTGCAGTCCAGGATGAGGAACCTTCACAGGAAAGGACGGAGCCCCGTCAGACTGGCTATGATGAGAAGAGGACGATATTGATTGTCGAGGATAATGATGAAGTCAGGAAATACCTTAAAGACAAATTGTCGGCAATTTTCAATATTGTTGACTGTGCCAATGGAAACGATGCCTTGGAGCTTCTGAACAAGATTGAGACGGACCTTGTCATAAGTGATGTCATGATGCCTGTGATGGATGGGGTGGAGTTATGCCGCAGGATAAAGTCGAATCCGGAGATAAACCATATACCGGTCATCCTTCTCACCGCACATGTCTCCGACCCCCATGTCAAGGCTGGCCTGGAAGCCGGTGCGGATGACTATATCTTCAAGCCTTTCAAGTTTGACATCCTGCTCGCGAGGGTGAGAAACCTCATTGACAACAATGAGAGGCAGAGGCTGTATTTCCAGAAGAAGGTAAGTCCGGATGACTTGAATGTCAAGGTCAAGGACTATGACGAGGATTTCCTCAGGAAGTGTTATGATTTCCTCAATGAACATCTTGACGACCCGGACCTGACCATAGAGGACTTCGGTGAGTATCTGGGTATAAGCAGGGTGCATCTGTACCGGAAGATAAAATATATGACGGATTTGTCTCCAAGCCGCTTCATACTCAATCTCCGTTTGAAGATTGCCGCTGAGATGTTGTCGAAAGACGGGGTGGCCGTCTCCGATGTCTGCTACAGGGTGGGATTCAACAACCTTTCGTATTTTACCAAATGTTTCAAGGAAACATATGGAGTGACCCCGTCCAAATACCGCAGCAAGCAGTGAATTGTAACATAGGGAACAAATTGTGTAACATAATTTGAATCCCCTTTCAGGACCGCATTCATAACTTTGCCAAAAGCTAATGACCAGACAAATGCGGACACTGAAAGTTTTATTGGCATTCAGCCTGACCGTAATACCTTTCATTCATTCATCGGCATCCGTCCATGATGTGACTGAATATGGAGTTCGGCCAGGTTCCGGCAAGGTGCAGACAAGACTTGTCCAGGATGCAATCGACAAATGCTCGTCGGAAGGGGGAGGCATAGTCAACATCCCTTCGGGGACAATCGTATGCGGCACTGTTTTCCTCAGGGACGGTGTCACTCTCAATCTCGAGAAGGGAGCCGTGCTCCAGGGCAGCCCTGACCTTTCCGACTACCCTGACCTTGAAATCAGCAGGAAAGGACTTGTCCACGCCGAACATGTATCCAATGTCGGCATTACCGGAGAAGGAAGGATAGATGCGAACGGAAGCAATCCGGTGTTCCATTCGGGACCGAAATCAATTTTCCGTATATATGCGGTCAATTTCGAGCATTGCACAGGTATCAGGGTCTCTGATGTGGAGATTGTGAATGCCTCGTTCTGGACCTTGCGTCTCGATGACTGCGACTTCGCCAGCATCAGAGGTGTCAGGATACATTCGGTAAGCTATTTCAATAATGACGGCATAGATATAGACGGGCGTAACATCACGGTCTCGGACTGCATCATAGATTGCATAGATGATGGAATCTGTCTTAAAAGCTACTATCGTGACAAGCCTTGTGAGAATATCTCCATTTCGAACTGCATAGTCTCAAGCAACTGCAACGCCATCAAGTTTGGGACCGCTTCCAGAGGGGGATTCCGGAATATCGTGGTCTCGAACTGCATAATAAAGGCCCCGTCGCAGAATGATTATTTCGATTACAAGAAATATATAGTGCCGGGTGTGACCGACAATTATACGAACAATTCCGGGATTGCGCTTGAACTTGTGGACGGAGGGGTTCTCGAACAGGTGGTCATCAGCGGTATCACCATGTATAATACGCTGACACCTTTCTTCATCAGGCTTGGCAAGAGGCGTACCGATGTCCCCGGAACCCTTTCCAATGTCTCGATAAGCAACATCACCGCGTCTTCCAACAGCCTGATGACATCTTCGATAACAGGCATTCCTGAGCGTGATGTCGAGGGTATAAGGTTCAGCCATATTGTCCTGAACTGCCCGGGAGGAGGCCGCAAGTCCCATATTGACAGGACGATTCCGGAAGCGGAGAACACCTATCCGGAGAACAAGATATTCGGTGCGGACCTGCCTGCATACGGATTCTATGTCAGGCATGCACGCAACATCTCTTTCGAAGACATACACTTCAATCTCATGTCCTTGGATGAGAGACCCCCATTCGTCCTCGATGATTGCACAGGGATAGAGATGGAACGCATATCCACCGACACCCAGTGTAATGGCAGCCGTCATCCGGAATGGAGGAATATCCCTGAATTCACCGGAGAGAAAACTGCGCGCAGGACAGGGTCGTCCGACGGGCAAATATTCCTTTCCCTTGCCAAATGGGGGTTCCGCACCATGACCCCTCTGCTCTGCGACATGGCGAAAGGAGAGGGGATAGGGGCATTGGACCTTGTCGATCCGCTGAAATGGGATACCGTCATCGGGAAAGGGATGGAAATAGCACTGGCCGATGGCGCTGACCTCGGACTCGAAAGGGGATTCTGTGACAGACGGTGGCACAAGTCCCTTCAGGAACGATATTCATATTACATCCCCCAAATGGCCGAGAGAGGCATAAGCCAGATAGTATGTTATTCAGGCATAAGCCCTTGCGACTCGCCCGAAGATGCTTTGGATGTGTGCGAGGAGGGACTTGGACCTATTGTGGAGCTTGCGGAGGAATATGGGGTGACCTTGGTGATGGAACTTGTCAGCAGCAGGTCTTCCTCCGAGATATTCGCAAAGCATAGGTTTGAAGGTTATGTATGTGACAATCCTGAATGGGGTGCGGCCTTGTGCCGCAGAATCGGGTCCGGGCGGTTCAGGCTTCTGTATGATGTCTGGCATATGAACGACATGGGGCGTGATGTGTTCAAGGACATCGAATCATACCACGAATACATTTCACACTACCATATCTCCGGCATACCGGGCAGGTCGATCCCCACAGGCACGGACGGTTTCGATTACGGAGGGTTCTTCAGGCTTCTTGAAAGGGTAGGCTATACAGGATATGTGGGAATCGAGCCTGACCGTATTGAAAGGAATCTGGCGGAGTCCGTCAAGGCAGCCGCGGATTTGTACAGATGATCATCAAAATCAACCATAGAATCACTAAACAGTATCCAATCATGAAAAAAAACTTTTTCTCTGTGTTCCTGATGCAGGTTGTTGCCTGCATCAGTCTGGGAGCCCAGAATCCGTGGGATGGCGCTGAAGCCATAGTCAACGGGCTTGACCCTGTCACTTTTCCCGATGTCGTGTATCAGATAACCGATTTCGGGGCAGTCGGTGACGGGACCACTCCGTGCAAGGAGGCGTTCGACAAGGCCATGACTGCATGCAGCGACAACGGTGGAGGGACGATAAATGTCCCTGCCGGGCAGTATTACATGAACGGTCCCCTGCATTTCAAGAGCAATGTCAACGTGCATCTCGAGAAGGGAGCTGTCCTTGATTTCAGCATCGACGAGAAGGATTATCTTCCTGCCGTGATAACCCGTTGGGAAGGGACGGAATTGTTCAATTATTCTCCGCTGATATATGCTTATCATGTGCAGAACATCGCATTGACCGGTGAGGGTACCGTGAATGGCAACGGCTCAAGGAAATTCTCTCCATGGAACAATGTCCAGAAGGTGGAGCAGGAGATGCTCAGGTACATGGGCAGGAACAATGTCCCGGTGTACAGGCGAGTGTTCGGCGAAGGATTCCGCCTCCGTCCAGGATTCATTGAGCCGTTCGGCTGCACGAATGTAAGGATAGAGGGCATTACCGTGACGGATTCCCCTTTCTGGGTGATACATCCGATTTTCTGCAGCAATGTCATCGTGAGGGGAGTGAGTGTCATCAGCCACAACTACAACAATGATGGCTGTGACCCGGAGTCCTGCCGTAATGTTCTCATCGAGGACTGCACGTTCTCGACCGGTGACGATTCCATCGCCTTGAAGTCAGGCAGGGACAATGATGCATGGCGTGTGGGACAACCCACGGAGAATGTCGTGATCCGCAACTGCACCTTCCGTTCGAAGATAAACGGAGTGTGCATAGGCAGCGAGATTGCCGGAGGGGTTCGCAATGTGTTCATCGAGAACATATCGATACCCAAGTCGTCCAATGCCATTTATTTCAAGTCAAACCTCGACAGGGGGGCATATATCGAGAACATATATGTCCGCAACATCAAGGCTGATTCAGTCCGTACAGCCCTGATACGTTTCGAACCGAATTACAAGGGTGAAAGGTCTTCATTCAATCCGACCCTTTTCCGTGGTTTCATAATCGAGGACATCGAATGTACGCAGTCATCCGAATGTGGGATATACCTTGCCGGATTCAGCGAACTCCCTGTCAGGAATGTCGTCCTGAAGAATGTGAGGGTCGGTAATGTCCCTGTCCCATATTGTCTTGAAAATGGTGAGGATATACTTTTTGACAATGTAAGGATAAATGGCAGGAAGCTCCCGGAGAAACCAAAGCCGCAGCCTCTTGTCGGACTGAAAGTTTTATAACCACATATTTAAAACCAATGCACCAATGAAAAACAGGAAACAAATTCTTGCAATTCTCTGTGTGGCATCGTTCCTGGGATTGTCTTCGGGAATCGCATCGGCTTCGCAATCATACGGAGCTGCCAATGCTGCGCAGGCGGACACCTATGGTGACCGGAAAGTCGTTTCAGGTATAGTCAGGGACAGCAACGGGGAGCCTTTGGTGGGCGTTTCCGTACAGGTTGTCGGGACTAAGGGAGGAGTGGTTACGGATATCAATGGACGGTATTCGATAGCCGTGGCCGAGGGTGGCGAACTCCTCTTCTCTTCTATCGGTTTTGTATCCAGTACCGTAAAGGCCGGAAAAGGCAATGTCCTCGATGTCGTCCTTGCCGAAGACAGGGAACTTCTTGACGAGGTGGTCGTCATCGGATACGGTACCGTCAGGAAGAAAGATGCGACCGGAGCGGTCGCCGTGGTGAAGACTTCTGAACTGAACAAGGTGACCTCTGTGTCTCCGACCGATCAGCTTGTCGGCAAGGTGTCAGGACTCTATATCGTCCCAGGGGACGGAACGCCGGGTTCCGGAGCTACGATCAGGATCCGCAACGGCTCTTCTCTCACTGCCACCAACAGTCCGATGATTGTCATCGACGGCGTACCGGTGTCCGGGGATGCCAATGTCGGGCAGTCAAATGTGCTTTCTGCTATCAACCCTAATGACATTGAGACATATACGGTCCTCAAGGATGCTTCTGCGACTGCCATCTATGGTTCGAGGGCATCCAACGGTGTCATCATCATCACGACCAAGAAAGGTTCCGGGGCAAAAGGCTTGAAGGTCAATTACAACAGCACCTATGGCGTGGATGTGAACACATCTCAGGTCCCGGTGCTTTCTCCTCAGGAGTTCCGCGCTTACATGGATGAATTCTATCCGGTGGGAACTGCAAAGGGAGATGCCGCCCATGCGTTGATGAATTACAAATACCCGGACGGAACGGTATCCGACCAGTTCAATACCAACTGGCAGGACATGATTTTCCAGCCAGGTTTCACTACTGACCAGAACATAAGCCTGTCAGGAGGTGGCAAACGCTTCCCGTTCAGGGTCTCTTTCGGCTACACACATCGCACCGGTACCCTGAAGGGTTCCCGCCTGGAGCGTTTCACGGAGTCTGTGAATTTCTCGCCGAATTTCTTTGACAACCATCTCCGGATTGACATCAATGCCAAGGCGATGCAGAATGCCAATGACAAAGTCAGCAGCGGAGTCATAAATACGGCCGCATCATTCGACCCTACAAAGCCTGTATATGCCTATGCCTCGACCGACAACAGTCTGGACAACCTTGTCGGCTTTGATGGACTCGGCAAATACAACAGAGGTTATTTCCAGTGGCTTACCCCTGATGGCGGAATTGACAAGAACGCCTCCCAGAACCCTGTCTCGCAACTCCTGGACAACAGCTATGACAGCAACGATGCATACAGGGTGCTCGGAAATGTGCAGATAGACTATTCCATGCATTTCCTTCCTGACCTCCATGCCGTCCTCAACCTCGGTATGGACTATTCAAGCCAGAAAGGAAGAAGCGGCAACATTCCGGGCTCATACAGCTCTCTCACAGATTCCATCCTTCCAGCAGGACAGGGACGGTATTCAGACTATGAAGGCAAGCGGAGGAACATGCTCCTTGATTTCTACCTCAACTACGAGACCGACATCAAGGCAATCCGAAGCCGGATCAGCGCTACCGCCGGTTATTCATGGCAGCATTTCTACAGGGATGACATAAGCTGGACCTATTCCAACGAGACTGAAGACTTCGCTTCGGATTTCATCGAGGGAGGAATAGCTTCCCCTAAGGAATACTATCTCATTTCGTTCTTCGGCAGAATCAACTGGTCCATCATGGACAGGTATCTCATAACGGCAACCCTGAGGGATGACGGCACATCCAGATTCTCCCCGAAGAACCGCTGGGGACTCTTCCCGTCGGTAGCCCTTGCCTGGAGAATCTCGGAGGAAGGATTCCTCTCCAACGCGTCAAATCTCGACGAGTTGAAACTTAGAGCCAGCTGGGGACAGACGGGACAGCAGGATATAGGTACCGACTATTATCCATATATCCCTCAGTACAGCATCTCCAAGTCGGACAGTGGGTCCAACTATATGTTCGACGACGAAGTCTATCAGCTCATAGCGCCAAAGGCCTACAACGAGAACATCAAATGGGAGACGACAACCACATGGAATGTCGGTCTTGATTTCTCATTCCTTGACAGCAGGATAAACGGTTCGGCTGAATACTTCTACAAGACGACCACCGACCTTCTCAACTCGATTCCGATACCTGCCGGCTCCAACTTCACCAACCAGATGACATCCAACATCGGGTCGCTCAGCTCACAGGGTGTTGAGGTCAACCTCAACCTCGTCCCAGTCAGGACAAGGAACTTCTACTGGAACATCGGCCTGAATGCCACATGGGTGAATACGAAGATTGACAAGCTCACGGCAGTATATAACCCTTCATATGTCGGAGTTCCTACAGGCGGCATAAGTACAGGCCAGGGAACGACTATCCAGATCCATAGCGAAGGCTATGCCCCCAATACTTTCTATGTGTTCGAACAGGTCTATGACGAGAACGGCTATCCTGTCCAGGGAGTGTTCATCGACCAGGACAACAACGGTATCATAGATGACAATGACCTCGTGCGCAAGCATAGCCCTAGGCCGGATGTATATTACGGAATCAACATGGAATTCCAGTACAAGTCATTCGACATTGGCTTCAATTCCCATGGAAGTATCGGCAACTATGTCTTCAATGACTACAATTCGGCCCGTTGTTCAGCCGATTATACCTTCAGCAACCCTGCATCAGTCAGGAATGTCCCTAAGGCGGTATATTATGAATACCGTTTCAAGGACCCGATTACCGTGGCACAGGCCAAGAGTGACCTCTTCCTTGAGAACGCATCTTTCTGGAAACTTGACAATGTGACGGTCGGCTACACATTCAGAAGGCTTTTCAAGACCGACCTCAGCGCAAGGATTTCCTTCACGGCCCAGAATGTCGCGACGATAACCGGTTTCAGCGGTTCTGACCCGGAGGTAAGCAGCGGCATCGCCAACAATGCATGGCCACGCCCTCGTACATTTGTGTTCGGACTGACAATCAACTATTAATTGAAGATGATTATGAATATGAAGAAACATATATTTATCCTTGCCATGGCTCTCGTGCCGTTTTTGCTTCCATCGTGCGTAGGCGACCTGGACACGAAGCCGCTTGATGAGACTATATTCACAGATGACAAGGCATATCAGGATGAGACAGGTTATATCCAGGGATTGGCCAAGCTCTATTCGGCACTCGGGCTTTCCGGTCAGAACGGTGCTGCAAGCTCCGAGATAGCCAACACCGATGCCGGAACATCCGCTTTCGTCAGGTCCCTGTGGTATCTGCAGGAGTTCACTACCGATGAGTGCAAATGGGCACAGACGGGAGACACCGGTACCCCGGAGCTTGACTACAACACTTATGGAACCATCAACAATCCTATCATATCCGGGTTCTATTACAGGGTTACATACACCGTTACCCTCTGCAATGATTATCTGAAACAGACCTCTGAGGACAAGGTAAAGGCACGTGGGCAGGAAAGTTCATGGCCGGTTATCAGGCAATACAGGGCTGAAGCCCGTTTCCTCAGGGCATTGGTATATTATTACGGACTCGATGTGTTCGGCAACATGCCGTTCATAACTGAGTCGGACCCTATCGGCTCCTTCCTGCCTCCGCAATATACCCGTGGGCAGCTTTTCAATTTCATTGAAGGCGAGTTGCTCGACCTGTCTGACAGTCAGGATATGGCGGAACCCCGCACGAACCAGTATGGCCGGGCAGACAAGACAGCCGTATGGCTCCTGCTTTCAAGACTTTATCTCAATGCGGAGATATATCTCAGCACTCTTGACGATTCCGGCAACCTGGTGTCGCTCGGTACCCCTATGTACGACAAGAGCAAGCTCTACGCCGAGAAAGTGATGGATACGTCATACGACCTTTGCAATGTCTATGACCACCTCTTCCTCGCCGACAACGGCTCCAACCCGGAATCACGCAAAGAGATAATCTTCGCTGTGCGTTTCGACGGCTATTGGACGCAGTCATATGCGCCTTACTTCCTGGTTTGCGGCTCAAGGGGACCGACAGACAATTCATACAAGACCACCAGCGGAGCCTGGAAGACCAATAAGGGAAACCGTGTCACCATGGCATTCCTGAAGAACTCCTTCTGGGAGGACATCGAAAGCTTCATGGTGGACGGAAAGGTCGTGGATCCGGTCACCACTCCGTATTCGGGAAGCATGCCTGGGTTTGCATTCGGACATGAAGCCGAGACCGGCACCCTTGGAGGTCAGGTCCGTCAGAAAGACCGCCGTGCAATCTTCTTCACCCGTCAGTGCACGCTTCCTATGCTTGAGAACGACGGAGCGACGAACTTCACTTACGGCTGGCCTTCATACAAATGGTCAAACATCACAAGCACAGGCACCCTCCCTTCATATGTGGATGAGGACGGGAATGAAATCACCACCAACGATCCGCTTCAGTTCCCTAGTCTTGACTATCCGCTGATGCGTCTTGGCGAAGCCTACCTCAACTATGCTGAATCATGTGTACGTCTTTCCGGCGGTGAATGTTCCGACACCAAGGCAGTCACGGCATTGAACAAGCTCAGGGAACGCGCCGGGAAGTCGCCGGACTTGGCATCTTTCGACCTTGAATACATCTTCAAGGAGCGAGGCCGCGAACTTTACTGGGAAGGTTTCCGCCGTACCGACCTCATCCGTTGGAACAGATATGCCGGAAGTGACTATAATTGGGAGTTCAAAGGCGGAATCAGGACAGGTGTGTCAATCCCATATTTCCGTACTCTCTTCCCGATTCCGGAATCCGATCTCGGAGTCAATCCTAAACTCAGCCAGAACCCTGGCTATCATGTGCCAGCGGAATAGATTGAAGCAAATCCCACATGGAACCAAAAACAAATGATTATGAAGAGAATAAAACTTATATTGATGGTGGCGTTGCCACTGCTGCTCTCCTGCTCGGAGGACGGAAGGTATATCCTGAATCCCGACAAATTCGTCCCGAGCGAATGGAATCTGTTGGAGAACGGCTCACTTTTCGAACAGGGCGATGAAATTGTCCTGAAACGCGACGAAGCGGAGAATATGTTCGCATCTCTCTCATGGTCTGCGGCAGATTTCGGATACAGCGTCGCAGTCACATACAACATAGAGGTCGCGAGGAAGACCGGACAGGAGGATTGGCTTACGGTGGCCAGTCTCAACGACAAGACTATTGATGTCACTGTAAAGGACCTGAACACCTGGCTCGTGAATTCTGGTGCCGAGAAAGGAAGCACGAACACGATGCTGATGAGGGTCGCTGCAATGATCGGCTCCAATTACACCCCAATCTATTCCAATGCCTTTGAATTCAAGGCCAATGTATTTTCCAACGACCCGGACAGGCTGTATTTCGTAAGCGACAAGTCAGCATCCAAGCTTTCCGGAGAATGGCTTCTCTCCCCGGATTTCAACGGACAGTATGTCGGTTTCGCATATATCCCTGACGGAGCGGACGGAATATGGCTCGTGGAGGACACGGATGTCGAGACAAGATGGGGATTGTCTGACTCGACCGAGAAAGGTTCGAAACTGACATTGGTGAAGGAGTCGGACGGTGGCAGACCGATTATGCCAGGAGCATTCGGCGAGGGCGATGTCGATGCAAGTTTCACGGCTGATGGATATTATAGGATCAAGGTGGATTTCAGTGCCGGAACCATTGAGATATGGCGTTTCCGTGGCGATTTCAACATCGTGGGACAGAGGAATATGAACTATCTCTGGTGGGCCAACAGCATGAGCAAGCAGATGCAGAGCAACAAGGTTGACGGCAAGCCATGGGGGACAGGTGCCAAACTGACCTATTATCCGGAGGAGCGCGTATGGAAGACCGAGACTGTCTATGTGCCTAAGGAGCAGACAGACAATGTGGCGGTACCTGCTCCCGGCAACGGCAAGACATGGGAGTTCAAGCTCAGGGCCAATGATACCTGGGGACCTGCCCTCGAAGGCGGCGGATCTTCGGACGATGCAGTGGATTCTGACGGTGTGCAAAGCGGTGAAATCGGAGTGAAGAATATTGGCGGAGCGACCGGCAACATCAGATTCAATGCTGAAGAAGGATGGTATCATTGGGAGGTTTATCTCGGTGAAAGGCCGTTCAGGTACAGGATGGTCCCTGATCCCGCACCTGCTGATTGAGGCTTATCCTAATGAAAGAAAAGTGGCATGTACTCATGATGTATCAATATGACGGTAAATATGAAATTACAACAAATGCTGCTTTCCATGTTGTTTCTCTCCCTGTCTGCAGCGTCATGCGCCGATTCAATCGACCATCCTGCGACAGGGGGTGGAGACGACGGGACGGGTGAATTGGATGCTTACGCCGGCTCGGCTGTGGTCGCGGTTCCCTCAAGGTGGGATGGGCAGAAAAGGGCGGACATCACATACCAGCTTCTCGTTTACAGCTTCGCCGACACCCCGACCGATGCTGACGACATAGGGGATTTGAAAGGCATCGCCGAGAAATTGGATTACCTCGACGAAATGGGGGTCTCGGCGATATGGCTTTCTCCTGTTCATCCATGTATGTCCTACCACGGATATGGAGTGAGCGACTATTTCGCGGTAAACGAGAAATTCGGGACGGAAGAGGACCTGAAGAACCTGATAGACGAGGCTCATGCCAGGAACATCAAGGTCTATCTTGATTATGTCCTGAACCATTGCGGAAGCGACAACCCGTGGTTTCTCGATGCCAAATCAGATGAGAACAGCATCTACAGGGACTGGTTCGCATTCTCATCCAATCCTTTGGAGGACATAGCTGCCGGAAAGATAGCACAGATAGCCACTCAAGGCGCAGATGGCTATTCGTACGATGAATGGAGGGTCCTGAGCGGGAATACGGGTTATTCAGGAGTGTTGAGATTCATGCTCGATTTCAGCAATCTGGATGAGCCTACGGTGACTGTGCAGGAGGCTTCCGAATCCGACATAGACCCGGACAACACCGAAAAGGGTCCGGCTGACATGTACATACATTACGACAGCAAGAGCGGACGCAAACGGTTTTACGACAAAGGCGGCGGGAAATACGAGATTACATTTGACTTCAAGTCGGACTGGGGATTCCTGATCACTTCCGCCGAGACCGGATGGCCGGACAAATACGGCGCTTCCTCAAAGGATGTCCCGATAAAGTTCGGAGAGCCATTCAAGCTTGTCGCCAAGACCTCGGCGTTTGACCCTGCCGACATCTACTTCCGTAATCCGATGAGGTGGCATTCCTTGTTCAAGACTGACAAATACGCCGATTTCAATTATGGACCGGCGGACCAGGCATCTCAATCGCCGGCCTTCAAGGAACTGCTCAGGTCGGCAGAGCATTGGATACGGCTCGGAATAGACGGATTGAGGCTGGATGCTGTCAAGCACATATACAGGAATATGGTCAACGACGAGAATCCGACCTTCCTCCGTCAATGGTATGAAGAGACCGACAGGATATACAGGAGCGTAGGGAATGGAAGGCAGGAAAGCTTCTATACGGTCGGAGAAGTGCTTACAAGCAAGGTCGAGAATGTCGCCATTTATTACAAGGGCCTTCCGGCATTGTTTGAGTTCGCTTTCTGGACGAAGCTCAGGGATGGAATCAATAAAGGTCAAGGAGACGGATTCGTGGATGAGATACTTGGATTCCGCTCCCAGTACGCCCACTACCGTCAGGATTTCATAGAGCCGACAAAGCTCTCGAACCATGATGAGAAACGGACGGGAAGCGAATTGGGCTGCTCCTTCGAAAAGATGCGTCTCGCGGCTGCTGTCCTGCTGACAGCGGGAGGCGATCCATATATCTATCAGGGAGAGGAACTCGGATATTGGGGAGTTCAGGATAATGGTGATGAATATGTCAGGACACCGATGATGTGGAGCAAGACTGGAACGGAACTTGCAGGAGGCCTGCTCGGTGGAAAAATTGACAAGGCTATGCTTCGACCGGAAATTTCTGTTGAGGCCCAGTCTGAGGATGAAGGTTCGTTGCTGAATTTCTATCGCCGGTTCGGGCAGTTGCGCAATACATATCCAGCACTTGCGACAGGCATGATGGAAAGGCATCCGGTGTACAACAGTTCATCTTCGGGCTTTACCCAGATCTGTGCCTATTACAGGGTGTCAGGTGATGAAAGAATACTTGTGGTACACAATTTCAGCGGAAAGCCATCGTCCATAAAGATGGATGACCGCCTTGAGGAAGCAATAGGATTGTCGGGGAATGCGAAGGTAGCGAAGAACGGCAGTAAGTACACACTCGTGCTTGGAGCCTATTCCTCCGTCGTGTTCAGGCTGTAGATTGACACTATCATTCAACCAAAACAATAACAATGAAAAGAATCAGACTGACATTATCGTGTTTTATCGCCTTGTCAATGGCGTTGGCATGCTCCAGAGGATATGTGGAGCCATGTGCGACGGAGATTCCGGCACCGGAGCATGCTGTCTTTACGGAAGGACTCATCGCGGACATAGAGCCGCAGGGATGGCTTGCGGAGATACTTCGCAGGCAGAAGGAAGGTCTTACGGGACATCCTGAGGCAATGGACTATCCTTACAACAGCCCTCTCTGGGCTGGTGAAATCAAGAGGGATTCAGAATTCAGGGGTGCCGACTGGTGGCGCTTCGAGCAGACCGCCTACTATCTGGACGGCCTTGCAAGGCATGCATTCATCACCGATGACCCTGACTTCCTCAGAGTCTGGAACGAGAACCTTGAGCATGTACTTGCCAATCCGCTCCCGTTCAAGAAAGGCGTCCAGCCTACCAAGGAGGAAATCGCCGCCCTTGACGACTTCGTGGCACAGATTACCGCCGACCCGAAAGTCAATGACTATCAGCGTTTCAAGGCGGAGCGCACCCGCAAGCTGATGGAAATCCGCGCCGCTGACCGTCCGGAAGGCAGGCTCGGTCCTGAGACTGAATCAATGGCATGGCCTTTCGCCGTGTTCTTCAGGGCCATGAAGGCGTGCTATGAGGCGACCGGGGACGAAAGGATACCTGCCGCCCTTGAGAAGAACTATCTTTCATATACCGAGCGCGAACTCTCAATGAGCCGCTTCGTGGTGAATGTAGAGGGAATGTTGTGGACATATTCAATCACGGGAAATGAGGAACTCCTGCGCAGGGCCAAAGGGGCATGGGACAATTCCTATTCGGAGCTGAATCAGACGAACTGCCTCGATGACAGCAAGTTGCATATGCACGGAGTGACAATGAACGAGATGCTCAAGATTCCTATGATCCTGTATGCCTATACCGGAGAGGAGCAATATCTCCAGGCTGCGCTGAACGCCTGCCGCAAGATGGAAGAGCCGAACATGCTCGTGGACGGAGTCAATTCCAGCACGGAAGGTCTTGCCGGCAACGACCCTCTCGCCAGCCACGAGACCTGCGACATCAGCGACTTCTGCTGGACGATGGGCTATTTCCTGATGACCACAGGAGATGCCTCATGGGCTGACAGGATAGAAAAATGTATGTTCAACGCCGCCTTTGGTTGCATCACCAAGGATTTCAAGGCCATGCAATATTTCTCCTGCCCCAACCAGTTCATCGCCACGGGCACATCCGACCATAACGGATTCAAATATGGAAAGACCTGGATGGAATACCGTCCTATTCACGAGACCGAATGTTGCATAGGCAACCTGCACCGCTATTTCCCGAACTATGTGTCAAGGATGTGGATGAAGGATGCCTCCGGCAGCCCTGTAGCCACCCTTTACGGACCTTGCAGCGTCGTATATGACCTCGGTGACGGGCTTACCGTCAGGATTGACGAGCAGACAGGCTATCCTTTCGATGAGGCCATCGACTTCCGTTTCACATTCTACAAGGATGGCAAGCTTTCACGCGAACCGCATTCAATGCCATTCACCTACAGGATTCCTGGATGGTGCAGGGAAGGCGAACCTGGATTCCACACAGAGACTAAGGAATGGAAGAGCGGGGATGTGTTCAGCCTCTCCCTCCCTATGGATGTGGTGTTCGAGGACAATGCCGTAACAGGCAGGAGCATAGTCAGGGGACCGGTCGTGTATTCATACAGCATCCCTTCCGACAAGACCGAGGATACCGAGGTATATGAGAACCTCGCCGGTAAGAAATCGGCCAATCCTGATTTCAAGAGCTGGAGCATGACTCCGTCAGGCAAATGGAACTATGCGCTTGCTGACTGCTCTCCTGAAGATATAGAGGTTGTCTTCACAGGTTCCAAGGGATTCCCGTTCGACGAGGGTTGCTCTCCGGTCAAGCTCAGGGTGAAGGTATCCGAGGTGGATGGCTGGGAACTCAAGGAAAACCGCTTCACTCCGGCCCTGCCTGAGCAGTTCACGACAAAAGAGGGCAGCGAGACCGTCATAGACCTTGTCCCTTACGGCTCCACCACCCTCAGAGTTACTATATTCCCTGTCAAATAGCTAATATCATGAAAGGCAAATGAAACGACTGATTTTTCTTGTGTCTGCCCTGATTATGGCGGCATGCACCTCTGATGACACCGTGGTCATCTTCCAGGTTTCCGACACTCAGATGGGTTTTTATGCGAGGAACAGGGATATGGAATATGAAACCCGTACTTTCACGGAAGCCGTGGAAGCCATCAACGCAGTTTATCCTGATGCCGTGGTCTTCACGGGGGACCTTGTGCACGATTGCAAGGACGAGGCCCAATGGACTGAGTTCAGGAGGATAGAGGGGATGCTCGACGCTTCCATCCGCAGGTTCTACATCCCGGGGAACCACGACATCGTGGCTAAGGGCAGGAAATTCGATATGACTCCGTACACTGAACATATCGGACCGGACAGGTTCTGCGACAGGGTAGGGAATGTGCTTCTGACAGGTATGAACACCGACATCCTGAAATACACGGAGGATTCCCCGATGGAAGAGGAACAGATAAATTGGCTTCGAAACAGCCTGTCATCCAAGCGGAAAGGAGAAATCTCAATCGTTTTCGGGCATCATCCGTTCTTCCTCACCGCCCCTGACGAGCCGGAGGAATATTTCAACATCAGGCCCGAAAAGAGGGAGACATATCTCGGAATATTCCGCGAATGCGATGTGGATGCCGTATTCTGCGGCCACAAACATGACAACTATGTGACTGCCGACGGGGACATCCCGGTCGTCACCACAAGCGCGATAGGCAAGCCTTTGGGAGAGGCCCCTTCCGGTATCAGGGTGATCGTATGTTCCGGAGGTGTCCTCCGCCATGCCTATATGACTCCTGACGAGATTCCTTCTTCACGGAAGGAACTGATTGATAAAGTATCTGCTCAGCAATAAAAGGATGGGTTATGAAGAGACTTGCGACTTTTATCCTGCCTATGCTTGTCCCCGTGATCCTGTCGGGACAGGTTACCAGGGATTCCCTTGACAATATTGTCAGGCAGGCCCAGGAAAACATGGCCGGAGTGTCCGTGGAACGCAACCAGGAGTTTGCCGAGGCCCTGGAACAGTATCTTGAATATGAACGCCAGCTCAGGGCTGAATACGAGGAATACAAGGAGAAGGTGATGGCACAATGGGGAGACGAGTCGATGGTGGAGAGTTCCCGGAAGGTGTGGGTGGAATATGGGAATGATGATTCCACAAGGACCATCGTGGATTTCGAGAACGGAACCGTGACTGTGGAGGTCCTCGGGGAGGCTTCCGACGATGACGCCTTGCTGAATGAAAGACTTGTAAGTGCCATAGGGCATCTGATGACAAGCTGTGGCAGGACAATCGGTTTCGACTCCAAGGTGGCGAAGGATGAGCCCATCACGGAATATCCTATCATGGCCGGACAACTTGATTTGTCTGAATATCAATCCGTCGTGTCGGATTATCAGACATCCGGGACATCATTGCCCAAAGTGAATCCAGCCTTGAGCAAGGGAGGGCAGCTCAGCATATCGCGAGGTGCCGGTGGAACTGTTCAGGAAGGCACGATGGCTCAGAAGATGGAACAGAAGCGTCAGGAACAGCTGAGGCTGGAGCAGGAAAGACAGGAGCAGCTGAGGCGTGAGCAGGAGGCCAAGGCCGCTTCTGGGGAGGCTGCAGTAGCCGAGTCCATAGTGGAAAAGCAGAAACCTCAGGCGGAAGTCGTTGGGACCTCGACGGGGGACAAGAAAATCCTCAAGATAGAGTTGCAGCTTGTGGAAGACCATATCCCGAAGCGTGCGGAGCAGTTCAAGGAACTCGTGAATGCCAATTCAAGGAAATTCACGGTGGACGAACCTCTGATTTTCGCCATAATGGAACAGGAGTCCGCATTCAACCCTGCCGCAAAATCCCACGTCCCTGCATACGGGCTCATGCAGCTCGTACCCCGTTCCGGAGGCAGGGATGCCTACAGATACGTGTTCAAGGTGGACAAGGTGCCGACTGCCGATTATCTCTTCAATCCTGGCAACAACATAGAACTCGGGACTGCATACCTTCGTCTGCTCATGACGACGAGCTTCGCCAATGTGACTGATTCGAGATGCAGGATGCTCTGTGCGATTGCCGCATACAACACAGGTGCGGGAAATGTCAGCAGGGCTTTCACCGGGGATACCAACATATCCAAGGCCATCCCGAAAATCAACTCGATGACATACGACCAACTATTCAGTCACCTCAAGAAATACCTGCCTCACGGAGAGACGAGGGATTACATTCAGAAGGTGACTGGTAAAATGCAGAAATATATCAAAAACTGATTCTAAAGTGAATCAAGCGCTGCCTGGGCCTCGGTTTTGCCGAGGCTCACTGCTTTCTTGAGCCATACCTTGGCCTGGAGGATGTTCTTTGCAACCGAGCCTTTGCCCGTCGAGAGCATCAGACCTACCTGGTAGCAGGCCTCTGCGTTACCTGCCGTCCCGGCCTTCCTCAGCAGGTCGTAGGCGGTCTTGTAATCTTCCTTGCCGTATGCTTCCATTCCTTTGGCATAATCCTCGGCTCCCGCACCTGAAGGCGCAGCCGTAGTTTCCGATGCAGCCTTCTGCTGGGCCATGGTCTGGGCTTTCTCCGCCATTGTTGCCGGTCTTGTTTCTTCGACGACAGGCTCATTGACGACAGATTCCGTGACGACTGGCTCTGTGGCGGCAGGCTCTGTCACGACAGGTTCTGTGACAGCAGGCTCTGCAGGCTTTGCGACGGAAGTCACCTCCTGTGCCGGTTCTGCAGGTTCGGATTTCCCTCCGAAAAGGAAATAACCGCCGACACCTGCTGCAACAATCACTGCTATGATGATTCCTGCTACCATGCCGCCTTTCCCTTTACCTGAATCCTTGTTCGCCGTGGCGAAGGATACTTCAGGGTTCCGAGGTCCGCCGGCAGTATTGTTCAGCACCACTCCCTTGGCTGATGTAGCCTGTTGGCTTGGTGCAGGCTGCGGCTTTTGAACAGGTTTCTGTACTTGAACAGGCTGAGTCCTCTGGGCAGGCTGGGGAGTCTGTGCTGGTTTTGGAGCCGGTTGCTGAGGTCTCTGGGCAGGCTGTTGAGGCGTTGGTGCCGGTTTTGGAGCTGGCTGCTGAGGTCTTTGCGCTGGTTGAGGCGTCTGTGCCGGCCTTTGTGCAGGCTGAGAAGGTTCAACCGGTTTTGGTGCCGGTGGAATTGCGCCTGTCACTATGAGCCTGGAAATCACTTCAGGATTCTGCTTCAGGATTTCAAGACATCCCGATTCGGTATTGCCCAGGCTTTTCATGTCCTCCTGGGCATCGTTGAGATAACCCTGGTTCCTGGAAATGAAGAACTGGCATTGCTCCAGCATGATCTGGGCAAGGATCAGGTCATTGATGTTCTCAGGATATTTCTCTTTCGCAAGCTCCAGCGCATTGACCGCCTCTGCGGTCTTGTCAAGACGGACGGCCGCCGCGAAGTCCCAATAGATTTTCCAGTACTCGTCCAAGGTGGCCTCTGCAAGCTCCTTCCTGTAGGACTCAGGCTTCGACACAGCCAGGAGAAGATTATACCAGCATTGGACAGTCTCGTCATCGGTGACCTTGGCATATGCCTCCACCTTGTTCAGGCACGCCTGGATGTTCAGGTCTCCGCTCAGGAACTGGTTCATCGTCCTGACGAAGTCCTTCTGCTTGATGTCACTCAGATGGGCATCCTTCCCGGAGGTAGCCTTGCGCAGCTTCAACTCGGACTCCTTGACCTGTGCCGGGGTAAGCCTGAGCACGGCAGCCTTGTTGTCCAGAACGCTGCGAAGCTCCTTGTCAATCGCCCTGACCCCGGAGGTCATCTCGCGGTAGAATCCCTCATAATCGGAGACCGCCTTCTTCTCACATTCGCTGCAACGGAGTTTTTCCTCGTCATAATACTGGTTGGAGACTCTCCTGCCGCAGACAGGACATATCACGCTTGATGTCACAAGCACCTGTTTCCCGGAAATCTCGCAGGTCACGCTTTTCTTGGTGTCATCTTCTATCTTGGTGATATTGGATATGTTGTTCGTGGTATTGTTGGTGACGCTGTTGTCGCTGAACGATTCGACCGCACCGACCTTGTTACGGCTGTTTTCGATTATGCCCATCCCGTCCTTGATGGATGCCCCAGCCTCTGGTGTCCGTGAATCCGGAACCGGTGAGGATGCTGCATCCTTCGCAGGTGCCGGTTTCGGCTCAGGCTGAGCCTGGGGTATCTCGTTGCCACATTCAGGACAGAACAACTTGCCTGAAAAGCTTTCGGGTGTCACCTCCATGTTGCAGGTCGGACATTTAACTGTATTGCTCATAGTTCTTGATTTTCAATTGTATATGGAATCTTCAGCGCTGTCTTTGGGCTATCTGTCAGTTGAGAGGATTCCCGCAGTTCATGCAGAATTTCGCGGAAGCCTCACATTTGTTCCCGCATTGAGGGCAGAATCTGAAACCGCTTGCGCCGGCGGCAGGCTGACCTGCAGGATTCTGGTTCGGAGCCATGGAACGGATAAGTTCCCTCACGGTCTCATGTTCCGTCCTTGACATATCCTTCATATCGTCTATCCTTGCCTGGACAAGCCTCTCCATGTCTTCCTGATGGCGGCGCTCAGCCTCTGCATCCCTGCCTTTCCCCAAGGATTCGGCAAAGGCAGCTGCAGCCTCAGATGACAGATTCTCGTTGGCGGCGATGGCCATGAGCTGCTCCGGAGTCAGTTCCTTGGAGAGTCTGAGCTTCTCGAGCTTCGCCCTCTGCATCTCGCGCAGGGCCTCCATGTTCCTGTTGTGCTCCTCCGCTTCCTTCTCCCTCCTTATCTGCTCGAGTTCCTTGAAGCGTCCGAACTCGTCATCCTTCTTCCTCTTTTCGAATTCATAGTCCTCCTCACGGATCCTCCTGTCGAATTCCCTCTGCAAGGTCTCCAATTCCAGCTCATCCCTTTTCTGCATCATCCTGAAGGCATGGCCTCTGCGATGCTCGTCGGAACGAATCTGGTCTTTCAGCCTGTTCAGGTCTTCTTCGCGCACAAGCCCGGTCCTCTCTATGTCGGCCAGGGCTGCGGCAATCTGTTCCTCGTTCTGCGCCTCACGGATCTTCTTCTCACGGGAGAGGACCATATAGAATTTCTCCAGTTCGTCCTCTGCAAGTATCTTGTCCTGGTTTATCTGCTGGAGCGCCCTCATCAGCTGGAGGTCGTTTCGTGCCTCCTCCACCTGTTGGGCATTCTGCACGGCTGCGAGCCTGTTCTTGAACTGGTTGGTGCGTTCGAGATATTCAAGTTCCTTTTCAGTCAGGTATAATTCGGAGTTCAATGCCCGGAATCTTTCCAAGGCCTCGTTCCCGGTACGGATTTCCCCGATGCTGGATACGGTCACGCCTCCGAGTTCCCTTGAAAGCCCTATGAGCCTGTCCTCGATTTCCTTCCTGGCAGTCTCCGGGATACCATTCTCTGAAACATAGACATCTGCAAGCACATCCCTCAAGGTTTTCTCGACCTTCGATGAAATCATCCCGCAGAGTTCCGAGGTGGAGAGCCTGGTCCTGTCCGTCATCCATTTGGATGCGAACACCTGCATGCTGCCTATCCTGAGCATTGCGCTTACACCCACCTCCAAATCGAGATTCCTGGCAGGGATTGTCATAGGAACGAAATTGTCCCCCGTGCTTCCTGCACCTCCGAATATCACCGGGAAATCCCCGTCACGGACAAGGAGGATGGACATGAATTCAGGATTGGCATCCTCGTTGGCAGCCTGCCTGTCCAGGTTCCTGAGATTCCTGAGGAAACCTCCCGGCCTTGTCCCGTCACCGGTCTGCGCGGTCTCCCTGCGGAATGTATATACCCCGCTTGACATCATTGTGTATTCTTCGGCATTGCGTCGTATCAGCACCCTCGAGCCTTCGCTGACAATCAGTCCTGCGGCATCGCTGTATTGGCTGAACTCCTTCTCCGTGATGAGCCTTGCCACCTGGCCCGGCTGGATGTTCCACATTATGTGGTTTTCCACCTTGTCCAGGTCGGCTGCAGCCGCAGGCTCCTCTGCCGGAACATCGGATGCCGTCTCGGCCGTCTGCCCATCTTCGAACCTGTAACCGCACTCAGTGCAGAAAAGGTGACCCGGCTCAGCCGGTGTATTGCATTTAGGACATGTTTTCATGTTATCAATAATTTTTGGATGTCATCACTGTTTCAATATTTCCTTCCGGAGTTGCCGTCACCACCCAGGACGAGTCGCCGTTGGCATATGTGTACACAAGCCTCTGCTTCCCGTTGCGGTACTTCAGGCGTCTTATCGTCTGAGGCTCTCGAGGTGTAAGCCCGTACTGCGCGTAAAGTGAATTCCCGATGCTTCTGCTGATTTCCATCAGGTTTGCGTCAACCGCACTGCGGACCCTCTCAAGCAGGGACTGCTCACCGGAGGCACTCTTCACGGTTTCCATTTCATAACCGACAGGGAAGTCCGCAGGAGCCATCCTCTTGCTTACGGATGCCACCTTCGAACCGTCCTCCGCGACTCCGATTGCGTGGAGTGAAGGGTCGCCGTACAGGTTGAACTCCGTAATCGTGGCTGCCTGGTAAGGGGAGAGCATACCTTCCTCATTGAAGAAGGCCGCCCTTGCAAGCACGAATGCCTCCCCGCTGCTGTAACCGCTCAGCAGATATGCCACGAACATCCCGCAAAGCGTGTCAGCGTTGCCCCCCGGAGGGGTAGGGCCGCCGTATGCCACCCTTGATGAAGCCACTGCGATGATGGTCTTGTTGGAAAGCCCGGCCTGCACCATCGAATGAGTCATGTCATAGCCCACGAACCTGCCTCCGTAACAAGCCTCGGATACGAATACATTGTATCCCTCCGGAATCAGCATGGCCTCCACCGGGAATATCGGCGCGTATTTGCAGGAATGCTGCGGGAACTCACCGAGGTAATATCCTGTTTCAGGGGCGTTGCTCCCGTGCAGGTTCAGGAAAATCAGGTCGGTGTCCTTGTCCATCACTGAATGGATGTCCTTGCTTGTGACATCCGGGCCGAGCATGACATTCCCGTAACTGTATTTTCCGGATATATGGCTTCTGTCAGGAAGCATCCCTGCCTTGTTGTATGGACTCATTATCCAGGCTGTCAATTCTTTCCAGTGAGGGTCTGTCTGTGAATATATCTTCTTGACAGGCAGTCCGTTGCGGCAGTTTACCGCATTCTGGAGGTAGTTCCTCAGGTAATCCGGTCCGACTCCTTCAGGTATCGGGAGCCTTCCTGCGAAGAAATACATCTCCTGTGTGAAGATTTCCCCGCTTTCGAGGGAATATTGGGTGTGAGGACCATATGGGTAGCAGTATAGCAGGTCCGTCTCTATGTCCTTGTCATCATATTCCGACTTGGGCGGAATATAGTGGTTTATGACAGGGACAGGTATGATTTCATGGCCTCCGATGATGAAAAGGTAGTTCGATTCCGGGAGATTGTGTTCCTTCTCGTAACACATGACATCGTACAGGACATGCTGGTAGTCCCACCAAGGGCTGTTCACATTCATAGACGCCTTTTCGCCTCTGCGTCCTGCAGCCTTTGATACGAATGTGTAATCCGAAACATCCACCATCCGGTAGTCGATGTCCGAGAGTGCCATGAATTCCGCATATTTCTCGAAAAGAAACTTCAGGTCGTCCAGGTTGCATTTCATGAACGATGACAGGGCTTTCGTGTCTGTGAATATGATGCCGTGCCGCGAACAGTCCCGTTTCCTGGTCCGTGCCTTGTCCCCTTGCCCTGCACCGGTTGCCCCGACAGGCTGCTCAGCAGAGGTTCCTGCCGTCGGCTGAGGCTTATGTTCCGGAGTCCCTCCGGGCTGCTCATCGGAAGTCACCGGCGGCTGTGCAGCAGGTGCGAGTCTCTGTCCGCATTTCGGACAGAATTTCTCCGTGCCGCTCAGCGATGCACCGCAATTGAAACAGAATTTCATGGCCTGCCGTGTTTATCTGGATTCGACTCCGGAATTTATAGCCTTGAGGAACAGTTCGTTGAGAAGATTCTCGTCAATCCTGACCCCTGAAGCGTTGTTTTTCCCGATCTCCTCCATAAGTTTCTTGATGTACTCATTTCCTCTGAGTTCGAGCACGATGTAGTTCCTGTACATTCCCTCTGCATCCTTGGGCTCCCATTGGTCAAAAATCGGAATGACACCGGTAAGCACTTGCTTGGAAACGATTTCGGTCTTCGCGCTGAGGAACTGTTTCGATCTGGCGACTTCTCCTTCGGTCAGGGATACGCAGTATTCCTCAATCGTACTCTTGACTGCCGACTGGAGCATCTGGGCAAGTTCCGCCGATGCCGTTGCGATAGCTTTCTTCCTTGCAGTCATCTCCGAATCAGAGACGCCCATTGCCCATGCACGGAGCACATCCTTCTCTGCAGGAAGGTCTGAACCGGGTTGAACATATGTATAGACAGGTTTCTGTACGGGAACAGCCTTTCTGGCTGTACCGCAGGAAACCATTGCAGTTGAAGCTATCAATATAATAGCGAAATGTCCAAGTTTCATATTATCAAAGATTTATATTCAATTTTCTGAGTGTTTTCGGAAGTTCGGCATTGACGCGTTTGAGAACTTCCCTCGAACACATGGCCTTTGCCTGTACCTCGGACTTGTCCGCCGGTACGAGTACCTTTATCTGGCTGACATTGTAGTCAAGCAACTGTGTCTGCCTTACATTGTCATAGATCCTGAGTGTCAATGAAGCAAGGCATTCGTTCATGTCGTAAAGCTCGCCCTTGAAGGTCGAACCTACTTCCATTGATGTCGAAAGCGACACGAAAAGGTTGGCTGCCGTATCCTCCGTAAACTCGAAATAATTGTTGGCAAGGATGTTCCTGACCTGTTTCTCGCAAGCTTCGAGGTCATTCTTCTCCACCATCAGATATGCCGTGTAATTCGGGTTCATAAGTACCACCGTGAATCTTGCCGTCGGAATGCTGACACCCTGAATCAGGACGCGGTAGGATTCCGGAAGCGCTGACATGAATGAGTCCTCGATGGTGATTTCCACTGTCTGGATGCTCTGCTTGGAAGTGACATTGGTGATGTAGAATGTTGCAAGGCCCTCGCCGTCGGTCTTCACGGGCGCGCTAACTTCCCCTTCTCCGGAAACGAAGGCACATTTCAGCAATACATTGGACATTATGTCCCCCTTCCTCATCAGGCATACGGTCAGAGGGTCCCCGCACGGCTTGAATGCCTCTGCGCCTATCTCCGTGGCGTTCTGCACGAACTCCATACCTGCAAACACATTGACATATGCGTCATAGAGTTCCGTCGCGACATTGAATTTCCGGCCTGCATAGTCGGTAGTGAGGTCAAGGTAGAGATATGGCTCTATGGCCTCCAGACCCTTTGCATACATCTGCACTGCACCGCTGAAGTTGTGGATCCTCTCTGCAGCCTGTCCCTTGCCATACCAGTCCAGGCCGAGGCTGATACCCCTTTCCCTGCGGGCCTTTACCTGTTTCTGATAAGCTTTCTTGTTCAGCTTGTAATATACATAGTAACGGCTCCCGTCATTGTACGAGTCCTTCAGCTCCTGCCCTTCGATGTTCGCTGCAAGCGTCTCCTTCACCTTTTCCTCGAAAAGCGACTTGGACCTGCCGTCCACATCCACCGTCTGCATGAATGAGGAACTCTCGATGCTGACGCTTATCTGGGATGCGATTTCCAGCATTGCATTGGTCATTGCAATCTGCTGGAAATCCTTGTCAGAGACGGACGACATTCCGATTCCGATGTAATCGGTATCCGATACAGGTCTGGAAGTGACCCAGGACGGAGCCTGCCCGCCAGCCGAGATGGCGATTGCGAGAAGCGTTGCCGCCGTGACTATCCTTTGAAAGAATGATTTCATACCAAAGCGTATTATAATATGGTGATATATACCGTGTTGCCATCAACCCTGCTTGAACATGGGACTCCTGCGACCTCGTTCAGCCAGTCCTCGACCCTGAATCCGAACTGAGCCGCATCCATCATCATTCCGTCCTCATCCTTCGGTGGAATCATGACATAATCGAAGATGATGCTTTCATCCACGACCCCCTGAAGGTGGTATTTGCCCTGCCATGAGTTCTTGCGTACCCATTGGCGGATTGCGTTGGAGAGCGGGAGATTGTCCTGTCCCACCCTGTCGTTCATGCTCGCTGCCGAAGAACCTGAGATGGAGAATATCAGGCTGATCCTCTTGCCGCCGGCAGCCTGCTTCGAGAAATTCTTGCAGATGTCGTCGAGGAATCCGGGCAGGTCGTCCTGGATGGCATATGAGCATAGGGCGTCGGTGCTGGCCTTGGCATATCTCCTTGTCATGGCGTCCTTCGATGCGAGGATGTTGCCGCTCGCGGTCTCGTATGCCTTCATGACGAGAGATATCCTCGTGCCATCGGAATTGATGTCCTTGTGCAGGTCAACGACCACATATACATCTGCACCGGAGTTCATCAGGAGCTGCCTGTCGTTGGAGTCGGCGTCATTCGTACCGAACTGCGCATTCCTCCTGACGGCATTGAGCTTGCCTTCGATGTCCACGGTCGTGATGTTGCGGCTCTCGAACCCGTCCTGGACCTTGGCAACTGCAACGCGGCGGTCGTAGTCGCTTTCAAGGACGGATGAATAGGTTTCTCCGTCCCTCTTGTAAGGAACCACCATGATCGTAGGGAGAACCATCCCCGCCTCGGACTCCACCTCGGAATAATCCATCTTGTGTGCGACATACAGCTTGTTGCGCTCCAGGTCCTTGATGAGATTCTCATACACGACGGTTACGCAATATGAGCCCTGGAAAAGCTTTGACTGGTTCTTGACAGGCTTTGACAGTTCAGTGACCGACTTCACGAAGAAAGGCATCCTCGTGTTGAAGAATGTCTCGACGTATGACTTGTTGTCATTCGTGATCAGAGGCCTGCCATCGTTGACCCCGTCAACTCCCTGGTAGAAGAGAGTATGGAAGAGGGAACGCACGGCATTGTCCTGGACATCCTTCACCTTGTCGGATATTCCTGCCGATGTGAACACCGCCGTCTTCCCGTCGAATGACTCGCAGTTAACTATCATCGGATATTCCTGAGCCCCAGCCATCAGGCAGAGCATCATTGATGCGGCAATTGTGAAAATCCTTTTCATCACTTGAGATTTTTATTTGAATGTGTCAGCGACTCCGGTCAGGAAATTCTTGAAGCCTGAGTCCTTCCTGGTCTTCACGCGCAGCTCGGAGCCTTTCTGGAATGCGGCCATTATCTCCTTGCCTCCCTTGGTGACCTTGCACATCGACAGGTCGGAAGCCACGACCTCCTCCACCTTGATCTCTCCGATGTTGCTCTCGGCCTCCCTTCCTGCTATCATCTTGACCTCGAAGACCTCCAGTACCTGGTCCTTGTCAATGCCTGCTTCAGAGCCGAGGCTTATGTACAGGCTCTTGGCCTGGTCACCCTTCTTGCTTGCCTCGTTCATCTCGACGACCTTCCCGTCCAGCTTGAAATATTCGTTCACGAAATTGTCCATGCTCTGCTTTACCCTGTTCATCGTGGAAATCACGGCGTCGGAAGCGGTGGAACCTGTGTTGCCGGACAGGCCTGAATATGTATAGTTCTCTGTGCCTACGATCGTACCGTTCTCCACGTTTATGACGGTAAGGGCGTAGATGATGTTTCCGTTATAATATGATGACCCGTCATCATTTGTCTTGTATGTGGCGTCCATCCTGGAGACGACTCCTGTAATGAGGTAGTTGGCACCGAGGGTCTTCATTGCTCCTGCACGCGCAGTCTTGTCTTCCATGGCGAGTTCGGAATTCCTTCTGCCTACCTCCATCTGGAGTGAGGATTCCGTATCGACATCTATCAGATGAACACGGTTCATGGCGTTTATGCCTGCAATCACCGAGCTTCGGAGAGCTGTGGCATTGGAGGCTGATACGCCACTGGCATATTTGAAATAGTCGATTACAACAACCTGTTTCTGAGCTGAAAGCAGGACGGAAGAAAAGATGAAGAGGATGGCAAATACTAGTTTTTTCATAATCAGACAAAAATGAAAAAGTTAATCGTTATGTTTTATACAACTTCCAAATATAACCAATATCATTCATTTCACAAAGTACCGACTTCAATTTTTCCCTTTTTTGAAACATGAATCCTCCCTCCCGGAAGAAATCTGAGGGTAATGCCTTCACCCGCAGATTCCTCACTACGTTCGGAATGACACAAGGCGCATCCCCAGAATGGCCCGAAACGCATTGCCTCCCAGTCATTCTTAGACGCATTGCCCTCCAGCCATTCCGCGACGCGTCGCCCTTCAGTCATTCCGAGAACCACCGCCTTCGAGTCATTCAGAGGAGCGTCGCCTCTCTGTCATTCCGAGGAGCGTCGCCTCTCTGTCATTCCGAGGAGCGAAGCGACGAGGAATCCGAGGGTAATGCCTTCCCCCGCAGATTCCTCACTACGTTCGGAATGACACGAGACGCGCCCCCCTGGAATGACACAAGGCGCATCCCCAGAATGACACAAGACGCAGCCCCCAGAATGTCATTTGAAGAGCATTTCAGCTCCATTCCAGGTTTACAATATGAATGTGCGGCCTTATCTCCCAACCCTTTTACCTTGTGGGTGTTATATCCGGAACTGACATGATTCTATTGTTGTGATATATACAATAACTCCACGATGATATTGTAAATTTACAATATTTAATATATTGAATACTAATATTTTATGCCGACAAAAATTTGTTTATTAGAAAATTGTTTGTACATTTGCGGTGCTTGACTGACAACCACGATGACTGATAACCTGCCAACATCCAAGAGGGCTTTCGCCCTCAACCACATATCCGTCGATTGCGTCGTTCTCGGTTTCGACGGGGACAGGCTCAATGTCCTGCTGCTCAGACGCAACGATTTCCAGCTCCACGACATGAAACTGCCAGGCAGCCTGATTTATGCCGATGAGAACCTCGACGAGGCCGCCTCGAGGATAATGGCCGACTTCACGGGTCTGAAAGGGATGGAGATGGTGCAGTTCCAGTCTTTCGGCTCTTTGGACCGCACGTCAAATCCGGCTGATGTCCAATGGCTGGAGCGTTCACAGAACGAGAGGGTAAGCCGCATAGTGACGGTTGCATATTTCTCCATATTGAGAATCAACAAGCTGACGCTGAAGGAAACCGGAAAGTCGGAACTCGTCTGGGTCCCGGTGGACAGCCTGCCTACCTTGGCATTTGACCATAACGAGATTGTCGCTGCGGCTGTGGACTATTTCGCGAGGCTGGCATATTTCAACAACGAATATTTCTTCCAGCTGCTTCCCAAGAAATTCACGATTCTCCAGTTCAGGAAACTATATGAACTGGTGTTCCGCACGAAGATAGACCCGGGCAACTTCTACAAGAAGGTCGCAATGATGCCGTACCTCGTGCCGCTCGAAGAGAAGCAGAAAGGGCAGAGACACCGTGCCGCCCGCTATTACAAATACGACAGCAAAGCCTACAAGAAAAGTAAATTATAAGGAAAGTAAACTATAATATGTATTTAATTGGTTATGACATAGGGAGTTCTTCGGTGAAGGCCTCTCTCGTGGATGCAGAAGGCGGACGCTGTGTGGCTTCTGCATTTTATCCGAAAACCGAGGCGCCCATCTCAGCGCCGCGCCCTGGCTGGGCTGAACAGGACCCGCAAAACTGGTGGGAGAATCTGGTTCTCGCCACCAAGGATGTCCTCGCAGCATCGGGCGTTGACAGCGCCGACATAAAGGCAATCGGCATTTCCTACCAGATGCACGGACTGGTATGCGTGGACCGCGACCTGAATGTCCTTCGCCCCGCCATCATCTGGTGCGACTCCCGTGCAGTCCCATACGGGCAGGAGGCTTTCGCATCCATTGGACAGGACAAATGCCTCGGGCATCTGCTCAATTCCCCCGGCAACTTCACTGCCTCCAAACTTGCCTGGGTCCGCGAAAACGAACCGGACATCTACGACAGGATATACAAGGTCATGCTGCCGGGAGATTATATCGCAATGAGGCTGACAGGAGAGCTCTGCACCACGGTCTCAGGCCTTTCCGAAGGAATGTTCTGGGATTTCAGGGAGAACCGCGTCGCCGATTTCCTGCTCTCTCATTACGGGATAGATGCCTCGCTGCTTCCGGATGTCCGCCCGACATTCTCCCGTCAAGGCGAACTGACCTCCAGGGCAGCCGCTGAACTCGGCCTGAAGGAAGGCACCCCTGTCACGTACAGGGCAGGTGACCAACCGAACAACGCCTTGTCACTCAATGTTTTCGAGCCTGGAGAAATCGCCTCCACGGCCGGAACCTCAGGAGTGGTATATGGAGTCAACGACAAGGTCGCATACGACTCCCGTTCCCGTGTGAACATATTCGCCCATGTGAACCATACAAGCCAGGCTCCACGCCTCGGAGTGCTCCTGTGCATCAACGGGACAGGAATCCTCAATGCCTGGGTGAAGAGGAATGTCGCTCCCGAGGGCCTTTCCTATGAGGACATGAACCGGCTTGCGGAGTCAGTCCGTCCTGGTTCTGATGGCCTGAGCATACTTCCTTTCGGAAACGGAGCTGAGAGATTGCTGGAGAACGGCAATCCTGGATGTTCACTCCACGGAATCAACTTCAACATCCATTCGCGCGGCCATATCGTCAGGGCGGCTCAGGAGGGGATAGTGTTCTCATTCTGCAAAGGAATCGGAATAATGGAAGATATGGGATTGTCAGTCAAGAAGATACACGCCGGCAAGGCAAACATGTTCCTGAGCAAGGTATTCAGGGATACCCTGGCAACCGTGACAGGTGCGCAGATTTCGCTCTATGACACTGACGGAGCCGCAGGCGCGGCCAAAGGTGCAGGTATAGGTGCCGGAATCTATGCCGGTCCGAAGGAGGCTTTCGCTTCTCTCAGGCTGCTGGATGTCGTGGAGCCTCGATGGGCTGACCGTCAGCAATATATCGACGCCTACAACCGCTGGAACGAATGTCTTGAAAACGAAATTTAATCAACATTATAAAACACAGAACAATGGCAACAAAAGAGTACTTCCCATCAGTGGGACAAATCAAATTCGAAGGAAAAGAAAGCCGCAACCCATTGGCTTTCAGGTATTATGACGCAGAGAAAGTAATCCTCGGCAAGAAAATGAAGGATTGGCTGAGATTCTCAATGGCATGGTGGCACACCCTCTGCGCCGAAGGAGCCGACCAGTTCGGAGGCGGCACCAAGGACTTCCCATGGGCCCAGTCAAAGGACAGGCTCCAGGCAGCCAAGGACAAGATGGATGCAGGCTTCGAGTTCATGCAGAAAATCGGCATAGGATATTATTGCTTCCACGATGTAGATCTCGTTTCCGAGGCTGACACCATCGAGGAATATGAGGCCAACCTGAAGGAAATCGTGGCCTATGCAAAGCAGAAACAGCAGGAGACCGGCATAAAACTCCTCTGGGGTACCGCCAATGTATTCGGCCACAAGAGATATATGAACGGAGCAGCCACCAACCCTGATTTCGATGTCGTAGCACGCGCAGCCGTCCAGATCAAGAACGCAATCGACGCTACAATCGAGCTCGGAGGCGAGAACTATGTGTTCTGGGGCGGACGCGAGGGCTATATGTCAATCCTCAACACCGACCAGAAGAGGGAGAAGGAACACCTTGCCCAAATGCTCACAATCGCACGCGACTATGCCCGTTCAAAGGGATTCAAAGGCACCTTCCTCATCGAACCTAAGCCAATGGAGCCGACCAAGCACCAGTACGATGTCGATACCGAGACAGTCATCGGCTTCCTCAAGGCCCACGGCCTCGACAAGGACTTCAAGGTGAACATCGAGGTCAACCACGCCACCCTCGCCGGCCACACTTTCGAGCACGAACTCGCAGTGGCTGTTGACAACGGCATGCTCGGCTCAATCGACGCCAACCGTGGAGACTACCAGAACGGCTGGGACACCGACCAGTTCCCGATTGACACATACGAACTTACCCAGGCCATGATGCAGATCATCCGCAACGGCGGACTCGGCACCGGCGGCTCGAACTTCGACGCTAAGGTAAGGCGCAACTCCACGGACCTCGAAGACATCTTCATCGCTCATATCGCAGGAATGGACGCAATGGCACGCGCACTTGAGGCTGCTGCAGCAATCATTTCAGAATCACCATATTGCGAGATGCTCAAGGCACGCTACAGCTCATTCGACTCAGGCAAGGGCAAGGAGTTCGAGGATGGCAGACTCTCCCTCGAAGACCTCGTTTCCTATGCCAAGGAGCACGGTGAGCCAGCCCAGACCAGCGGCAAGCAGGAACTTTATGAGGCAATAGTCAACATGTATTGCTGATGGAAGCCTGTCCGGAAAAAGGCAGCAAGGGCTATCTGTTCTCGATAGTCCTTGTTGCCGTAATCGGAGGTTTGCTCTTCGGTTATGACACAGCCGTGATCTCCGGTGCGGAGAAAGGTCTCCAGGCCTTCTTCCTCCAGGCAACGGATTTCGTATATACCGATTTCCTGCACGGAATCACCTCGTCCAGCGCCCTCATCGGCTGCATCATCGGAAGTGCCCTTTCAGGCATTGCCGCAACGCGCCTCGGACGCAGGAAATCCCTGATAATGGCAGGATTGTTCTTCTTCCTGTCCGCCCTCGGCTCCTTCAACCCGGAGTTCATATTCTTCACGAAAGGACAGCCGACCCTCTCCCTTCTCGTGGCATTCAACCTTTACAGGGTACTCGGGGGCGTCGGAGTGGGACTTGCCTCTGCAATCTGTCCGATGTACATCGCCGAAGTAGCACCGAGCAACATCCGTGGCACTCTCGTCTCATGGAACCAGTTCGCAATCATCTTCGGCCAGCTCGTCGTATATTTCGTGAACTTCGTAATCCTCGGCGACCATATCGTTCCGGCCATAGAGAAAATCGGAGGCGGAGCCTATGCCATCCTCAACCCGCAGGAGGCCGCCTGGTCTATCCAGGAGGGATGGAGATATATGTTCGTAAGCGAGTCAGTTCCAGCCCTTTTGTTCACCGTCCTGCTCTTCCTCGTGCCTGAGACTCCACGTTATCTCGTGATGACAGGCAGGGACGACAAGGCCCTCTCCGTGCTTGCGAGAATCAACGGACGCAGCGAGGCGGAATCCATCCTCGCAAACATCCGCGAGACTGTCACGGTGAAGACGGAGAAGATGCTCTCATACGGCTGGATGGTCATCTTCATCGGCATAATGCTCAGCGTCTTCCAGCAGGCTGTCGGCATCAACGCCGTCCTCTATTTCGCACCGAGGATATTCGAGTCCCTCGGAATGGGAGACCCTATGATGCAGACCGTCATAATGGGTATCGTGAACATATCCTTCACCCTGCTCGCCATCCTCACCGTAGAGAAATGGGGCCGCAAGCCTCTCCTGATTTGGGGTTCCATCGGAATGGCGATAGGTGCAGCCGGAGTTGCCCTGACAAGCGCATTCGAGGCATTGCCTCCTATAGTGGCCGTCGTGAGCATAATGGTTTACAGCGCATCCTTCATGTTCAGCTGGGGACCGATCTGCTGGGTGCTCATATCCGAGATATTCCCGAACACAATACGCGGAGCGGCTGTAGCCGTGGCCGTGGCCTTCCAATGGATATTCAATTTCATAGTATCCTCATCCTTCCTGCCGCTCTACAACATGAGCCTCGGCTCGATGGAGAACTTCGGCCATGTGTTCACATATCTCCTCTACGGCATAATCTGTATAATCGCAGCTGTCTTCGTATGGAAACTTGTCCCTGAGACAAAAGGAAAGTCCCTCGAAGACATGACCCGCCTCTGGAAGAAATAATGATTTTTTCCCTGTTGCATTTCTGCGCAGGAACGCCTAACTTTGACTGAATATTATGGGAGTCCCAGAGACGTATCGACTATGCACTTCGTGCTTAGCCTGATATGATCTTTGGGAAACCCGGATTTGAGTCAGACAGGTTATGGCAGAAAGAGGACAAGAAGCCCCGGTCCCGTTCCTCAGGCAGGTGGCTGAGCATTACCGCGCACTTGGAGATCTGAGCAGCAGATGCTTCATATTCCCCAACAGGCGCTCAATGGCGTTTTTCTGGAAATATGTCTGCGACAGACCGTCGCAGACTCCTTTTATTGCGCCACGGATGTACACCATCAACGATTTCTTCTCCCTGGCGGCAGGGAGGCAGACATCGGACCGTGTACGCCTTCTGCTCGAACTCCATTCCTGCTATTCGGCACTCAACAAAAAGGCAGAGCCGCTGGATGAATTCATATTCTGGGGGGATGTCATCCTCGGCGACTTCAACGATGTGGACAAATATCTTGCGGATCCGGCCCAGCTTTTCACCAATGTGGCCGATTTCAAACAGATACAGGACACATTCTCCTATCTCACCGACACCCAGCGCAAGGCATTGGAGGCATTCCTGAACCATTTCAACGACAAATCAGGCCGCCTTACGGTGGACATAGGCAGCGACAACCCGGATGTCAAGGCACGCTTCCTCCAGATATGGAACATCCTTCTCCCTTTGTATGAGAGTTTCAACAAGGCATTGGAACAGAAGGGGATGGCATACGAAGGAATGGTTTACAGGAGTCTTGCCGAAAGGCTCCGCACCGAACCTGTCACCGATGTGCTCAGGGAAATATCAGCTCCGGGGACCAAATATGTGTTCGTGGGCCTGAACGCCCTCAACGAATGTGAGAAGGTACTCCTGCGCAAACTCCGTGACGCATCCGCCGCCGAATTCTGCTGGGACTGGTCGGGAAGCATGATTCAGGACCCCCAGAACCGTTCCTCCTTCTTCATGGCGGACAATGTCAGGGAATTCCCGCAGGCTGCAAAATGGGACGCCTCAGGCCTTCCTGTCCCGCAAATCAATGTGATAAGTGTCCCGTCTTCATTCGGACAGGCCAAGAGGCTGCCCGACATCTTCCGCACGATAGCTGACAGCCAGACCGGAGGCGACCTCTCGAAGATAGGGATGCTCAGCGACGGATCCTCCTGCGCCGTCGTCCTTCCGGACGAAAATCTCCTGTCGCCCGTGCTCAACTCCATCCCCCCGGAAATTGCCGACATAAATGTCACGATGGGGCTTCAGATGACCTCCAGTGCATTCCATACATTCATGTCCTGCATCTGCGCAATCCAGATGCACACTGTCTGCCGCGGAGGGAAATGGTTCTTCTACCACAAGCAGGTCTGGGACCTTTTCGCAAGCTCGGTGTTCAGGAAATCGGCATCCGAAGACACGGTGAATGCCGTAGCCTCGATCAAACAATCCGCGAAATACTATATCCCTCAGGAGGACCTCTGCGTCACCCCGCTTCTCGAAACAGTGTTCCGTCCTGCCCTCACGGACCTCAAATCTGCCGACAGTCAGCAGATTGACGGCTTTGCAGACTATCTCGGCAAGGTCATATCGGCCTTTGCCCCGGCGATGTCAGCCGACCCGTCGATGGCACTCGAACTCGAATTTGCCAAGGAATATTACAAAGGCGTGAACATATTGCGGGACATCGGCCTTGAGGTGATGCCGGTCACATTCGTCCGGCTCCTTTCCCAACTGCTTGGCCCGGTGTCCGTGCATTTCAAGGGAGAGCCGCTCAAAGGCCTTCAGATAATGGGTCCTTTGGAGACCAGGGCTCTGGATTTCCGCAACTTAGTCATCATGTCGGCCAACGAGGGAGTGTTCCCGCACAGGAGCGTGAGCTCGTCGTTCATCCCTCCGGAGCTGCGCAAAGGCTTCGGACTGCCGACCTACGAGTATCAGGATGCCGTATGGGCATATTATTTCTATCGTATGATTTCCAGGGCAGAGAATGTCTGGATGCTGGTGGACTCCCGTACCGAGGGCATGAAATCGGGTGAGGAGAGCCGCTACATCAAGCAGTTGGAATATCATTTCGGCCTGCCTCTGAAAAGGTATGTTTCGGGATTCGGCATAATGGAGGCTGCCCATATCCAGGATATAACCAAGACGGCGGAGGACATAGAAAATATCAAGGCCTCCAACCTCTCAGCCTCCGCCGTTCAGAATTATCTCTCCTGTCCGGCCAAATTCTATTATTCCACTGTCAGGTGGCTGCAGCCGGAGGAGAAAGTTGCCGAGAATCTGGACTATGGGATGTTCGGCACGGTATATCATGAGACAATGAGGGCGCTCTATGCCTCACCCAAGGCTATGGAGGAGGATTTCTCGTTCGGACACAAGGGCGAGAGGACGACAACTGACATCAAGTATCTGAAAAGGATAGATGCCCCATACATTAAGGGATGGCTCTCCCGCCCCGACGATATACGCAGGAAGGTGAAATCCCTGATACGGGAACAGATGAACACCCTCGAGGTCACAGGAAGGAACCTGGTAGTGGCGGATGTCATCGTCCGATATGTGATGCAGACGCTTCGCCGTGACCTTGAACTCCTCTCAGACCATGGCTCCTTCGAGATTCTTGGCCGTGAGGTTTATGTGAGCGGAGAAATCCATGGACAGAAATTCATCGGCTACATAGACAGGCTCGACAGCCATGTCCCTGGTACGGCGAGGATCGTGGACTACAAGACCGGAAAGGTCCTTCAGAACGACTATTCGATTGACGACGGCAATGCGGAACAGATAGCGGACATGATTTTCGACCCTGCCACCAAGGAAAGGCCGAAGATTGCCCTGCAGTTCTTCATATATGACATACTGTCCCGCAGCCTTCCAGAGGTTGAGGGACGGACACTCCTGAACAGCGTCTATTCCACATCGATGCTTTTCAAGGAACCTCCCCCTGAGATACCGTGCAGCAATGTCTTCATCGACAGGATGACGGAGAGGCTCGCTGGATTGATAGATGAAATCCATAACCCGGAGATCCCGTTCACTCGCACCGAAGACCTGAACGTGTGCCAATACTGTGTTTTCAGGATTATCTGCGGCAGATGACGATGCCGCACCTGCAGGCCCACGGTCCTGCGGACAGACAGGAAACTTGCAAGACTTTAGAGTGGTAACACTATGATACAGATAATGAAGGCGTCGGCTGGTTCCGGCAAGACATACAGCCTCGTCCTGAGGTACATCCGTATCCTTCTTGAAAGGAAGGACAGATATACCTACAGGACCATCCTTGCGGTCACTTTCACCAACAAGGCCACCGACGAGATGAAGGAAAGGATCCTGCTGGAGCTCCACAGGCTCGCCACGGACCCTTCAGCCTCCCCTTACAGGAAGGAGTTCGTGCCGTCGGTATTCCCATCCGAGTCGCAGCTCCAGGAAAAGGCCAGGGAAGTGCTCCACGACATACTCCACGATTACAGCGCATTCTCAGTCAGTACGATAGACCGCTTCTTCCAGCAGACCCTAAAGGCCTTCTCGAAGGAAATCGGGCAGTTCGCCTCATATCAGGTCGAACTTGACAAGGATTCCCTTGTAGCCGAGAGCGTGGACCGCGTGCTCGACTCGCTTACCGAGGATGACTGCGACCTGCTCTCGTGGCTCACGAAGAATGTGCTCGACAGGATAGAAAACGGGGAGAGATACAGCCTGGACGCCAACCTCCTGTCCATGGCAGTCCGCCTAAAATCCACCCAGAGGCAGGAAGCCCTGAAGGAAGCCGGATTCACCAAGGAACCGGATTTCTCCTTGGAACGCCTCGAGGACATACGCGGCAAATGCCGTGAGATCACCGCATCATTCCGCAGAAGGGCAATTGAATATGCCTCCCAGGCCTTGGACATACTTGAAGCCGCAGGGGTGAGGGCGGAGGACAGCAGCTACAAATTCATGCTCGGCCTGTATGACTACAAGGAACTATCTGACAAGGATGAGGTCCCGGCCCTGAAACCGTCATTCCGGAAATATGCATCCGAACCGGAAAAATGGTTCTCGAAAGCGAAGTCCTCCACATTCCTGCCACTTGTCTATCCCCAGCTGGAGGCACCCCTGATGCAGCTGACGGGGCTTTTCGACAAGGAATATGCAATATACAATACGGCCAGGATACTTGACTCTCAAATCTACGGACTCGGCCTTGCAGTGGAACTGGGCAGGACATTCAACGAGATAATGAAGGAGAAGAATGTGCTCTGCATCGATGACTCCAATACAATCCTGCGCGACATCATAGACGGCTCTGACGCTCCTTTCGTATATGAGAAGACAGGGGTGCGCTACGAGCATTTCCTGCTCGACGAGTTCCAGGACACCTCCACGATACAATGGGAGAATTTCAGGCCCCTGCTTGAGGAAAGCGAGTCCCGTGGCGGCTGCAACCTGATTGTCGGGGATGTCAAGCAGAGCATTTACAGATGGCGTGGATCCGACTGGAACCTGCTTGACAAGACAGTCCCGGAGAAATTCCCGAAACATAGCCTTCACTGTCTCGACACCAACTGGAGAAGCCTAGGGAACATCGTGCGTTTCAACAATGCCTTCTTCAGCAGCGCTGCCGAGGTGCTTGACTCCGAACTTTGCGGCGGGGACCCGAAACTTTCATCCATCTATGCCGACGTGGAGCAGAAGACCTCCCCGAAAAGCGATGCCGGAGGCTCAGTCAGCCTCACCTTCTGTCCGAAGGATGCAGAACTTGACAAGGTGCTGGAAAGCATCACTCAGGTGCGAGAGTCCGGTGCCACCTATTCGGACATAGCCATCCTCGTCAGGAGCAACGCGATAGGGGAGCGCGTGTCGGAGGCCTTGACAGCCAACGGGATACCAGTCATCACGGATGATTCCCTGAGGGTAAGGAGCTCCCTGACCGTAAGGCGGATCGTCTCCCTGATGTCATATGCGGAGAATCCTCAGGACACTGTGAGCGGTTTCCTTGCCTCATCCCTGAATGTGGAGCTTCCGCAAAGGTACGATTCCCTTGAGGAACTTGCCGAGTCCCTTTTCAGGAGCCTCAGACAGAGCGACGACGAGGAATCCTGGAGAGGGGAGGCCCTGCACATCCAGTCCTTCTTCGACTGCCTCCAGGATTATGTGGCTTCCGAGGGTAACAACCTGAGAGGGTTCCTGAAGCATTTCGCCGAGGCCGACCCTTCCATCAGCTCGCCTTCCTGCGGGGACAGTGTCAGGGTAATGACAATCCATAAGTCCAAAGGCCTGGATTTCAACTATGTGATCATCCCGTTTGCCGAAAACATATCATTCTACAAGGCCGGAAGCCATTGGTGTTCTCCGAAGCTCACAGGCACCGCCCTTGAAGGCATCGCGGAGGGAGTCTATGATGTGACCCTTTCAAGTTCCTGCGAGGATACGCTTTTCGCCGACGACTACAGGAAGGAAGCGTTTCTCCAGCTCGTGGACAATATGAACATACTCTATGTGGCGATGACAAGGGCCGTGCTTGGTATGCACATTATAGCCAAGACCCCTCCCGCCAAGTGCGTGAATGCCGTCGATGCCTCGGATATGTCCCAGTTCAAGGATTTCTCCCAACTGCTGTGGTGGTTCGTGGCAAAGTCAGGCAGGGCGGGGGAGATCGTCCTGTCATCGGACGATGATGTGGAGAGGTATGATATAGGCAATATCGTATCTTTCAATGAGATGCGCAAGGAAGAGAAACAGTCCGTGAAATTTCCTGTCACCGAATATGGAGAACTGCCGTCATTCCCGTTGAATCCTGATTCCGGCGATGAAACCGTGGATGTGAGGGAAAGGGGCAGGCTGAAATTCTCAGCCGATTCCCTTGATTTCTTCTCGGAGGACGGGCAGGCAGGGATATCTGCATCCAACCGCATCCGTGGCGTGGTCCTGCACGACATAATGTCCAGGGTGCTTGTCCCCGCCGACCTCGGAAATGCTGTCGGACAATCAGTCATGTCCGGCGAAATGACCTCTGAAGAAGCGGAGGAGGTAATGGCGCTTCTCGGACAGCGTATCGCCGAAGGAGTCGGTTACGGCTGGTTCCCGGAGGATTCCTCCAAGGTCCTGAACGAGACATCCATAGTGGATGTGGACGGCAGCGTACACCGTCCTGACAGGGTGATCGTGGATGATGGGAAGGTCGTCATAATAGATTACAAGTCAGGGGCCCATAATAAGAAATATGAGACCCAGCTCCGCAGATATGCGGACATATGGACCAGGATGGGATATGAAGATGTATCCGCCTTCCTGTGGTATCTCCAGAGCGGGGAAATCCGTAAATAGTATCCTGCCAAACCGCAGAGTCATGAAAATTGTTTATATTTGCAAATTGAAACAAACCATCTTTATATGTCAAGGAAATTAGTCGTAGGAATAACCCAGGGAGACGGCAACGGCATCGGATACGAAGTCATCATCAAGGCCCTTGCCGATGAGCGGATGCTCGACATCTGTACCCCGGTGATATATGGTTCCTCAAAGATTTTCGGCTTCTACAAGAAGCAGATACACAATATCGACCAGATAAATACCAATGTGATCACCTCCGCAAAGGATGTGCACAACAAGAGGGTGAACATCGTCAACTGCCTGCCGGAAAATGTGTTCGTGGAGCCGGGACAGCCTACCCCGGAGTCTGCCAAATCGGCTATGACATCACTCCGTATGGCTGTTGAGGACATCAGGAACGGATATATAGACGTGCTCGTGACGGCGCCGATCAATAAGCGTGCGATGGTGAACGAAGGATTCGGCTACACCGGACACACCGAATATCTCGAAAAGGAGTTCGGAGTCGATGAGGTGGCTATGATAATGGTATGTGACCGTCTCAAGGTGGGCGTAGTCACCGGACATGTCTCGCTGAAGGATGTGCCTTCACTCATAACCAAGGAAAAGATTGTCAGTAAGTTACGCCTAATGAAAGCCTCCCTGCAGAGGGATTTTGGAATCGATGCCCCGAAGATTGCGGTCCTCGGCCTGAACCCTCACTGCGGCGACGGCGGACTTCTCGGAGACGAGGAAAGCCAGATAATCCTCCCTGCAGTCCAGGAAGCTTGTGCTGAGGGAATCATGGCCTTCGGACCATATTCCCCTGACGGATTCTTCGGCCTCGGCAACTATTCCAAATATGATGCAGTCCTCGCCATGTACCACGACCAGGGACTCACCCCGTTCAAGGCCCTCGCATTCGAGGAAGGTGTGAACTACACTGCAGGACTTCCGATCGTGAGGACATCCCCTGACCACGGCACGGCATACGAGATGGCCGGGCGCGACCTTGCGGATCCACGCTCGATGATGGCTGCAATCTACACTGCCATAGATATCTACAACAACAGGGCTGATTATGACGAGCTTCTTGAAAACAGGATGAAGATCAAGATGCCCGACACCGAGATAAAGCCTAAGGGCGGAAGAATCATCGAATGATGGCAACCCAGGTTCAGCAGCCGAGACCTCCGATAGAACTCTATACTGACGGGGCTTCGAGCGGGAATCCAGGCCCAGGGGGCTATGGCATCGTCCTCAAATGTGCTGGACGAAGGCTCGAAATGTCAGGAGGTTACAGTCTGACGACCAACAACAGGATGGAACTTCTGGCGGTCATCAGAGGCTTGGAAGCCATAAAATGGTCCAATGCCGAGGTGCATGTCTGGAGCGATTCTTCATATGTCGTCAATGCCATCAACAAAGGCTGGCTCGAGAACTGGAAGCACAAAGGCTTTGCGAAAGTGAAGAACCCTGACCTGTGGCAGCGTCTTGTGCCCCTTCTGGCAGCCCACAGGGTGGCTTTCCATTGGATAAAGGGCCATGCTGGCCATCCTGAGAATGAACGCTGCGACGCTCTTGCGGTAGCGGCGGGAGCAGGAGCCGTAGCAGAGGGAAAGATTCTCCCTCCCGACCCTGGCTATGTCCCGGATTTTGACAAATAATTAAATTTCACTATTTTTGCAGGTTGTCTGTGTCATTATATACGGACAACCTGTTTCTGTAGTATGATGATGGAGGCTCGAAAAGCCTGTCACATCGAGCGAAGCACGAAGTGCTATAGTCGAGACATCTATTGATTGACAATCAATTAAGAAGATTTCTCCATGCGCTCCAATTGGTCGTGATGACTCTTATATTATAGGAACAAAACAATATATTACAGGAAAATAAAAAGAAACGATATGTCATTCACAGATGTTTTCAAAAAAATATTCGGCACGAAGGCAGACCGAGATATGAAACAGCTCAAGCCGATGCTTGACAAGGTGCTCGCTGCGTACGCCGAGATAGACAAACTTGACAACGACCAGCTCAGGGCGAAGTGCGATAGCCTCAAGGCCCTCATCAGCGAAAGAATCGCGGAGGACGAAGCCAGAATCGCCGCAATCAAGGAAGAACTCGAGACGGATATACCGGTTGACAGGAAGGAAGCCCTTGCGACCGAGTCGGACAAGCTCGTCAAGAAGGTTGACGAAAAGATTGAGGCCGTCCTCGACGAAATCCTCCCACAAGCATTCGCCATAATGAAATCCACGGCCCGCAGGTTCAAGGAGAATGAGGTCATCAAGGTCAAGGCGACCGATTTCGACCGCGACCTCAGCACGACCAAGGACTTCGTGACCATAGACGGAGAATACGCCCTCTGGCAGAATCACTGGATGGCCGGCGGAAACGAGATAACCTGGGATATGGTGCACTATGACGTGCAGCTCATCGGCGGTATCGTCCTCCATCAGGGAAAGATTGCAGAGATGGCGACCGGTGAAGGTAAGACCCTCGTGGCCACCCTTCCGGTCTTCCTCAATGCCCTCGCCGGCAAGGGAGTCCACGTCGTCACGGTCAACGACTACCTCTCCAAACGAGACTCCGAGTGGATGGGACCTCTATATATGTTCCACGGACTCTCGGTTGATTGCATCGACAAGCATGAACCGAACAGCGAAGCCAGGAAGAAGGCATATGCCTGCAACATCACCTTCGGTACGAACAACGAATTCGGTTTCGACTACCTCCGCGACAACATGGCAGTATCGATGAACGACCTCGTGCAGCGCAAACACCATTACGCCATCGTCGATGAGGTCGATTCAGTGCTCATAGACGATGCCCGTACCCCGCTCATCATCTCCGGTCCTGTCCCTAAGGGCGACGACCAGCAGTTCATGGAGTTCAAACCATATGTCGAGCGCCTCTACAACAACCAGAAGAGCCTCGTGACATCCCTTCTCAACGAAGCCAAGAAGCTCATCGCCGATGGAAACGAGAAAGACGGTGGAGTCCTCCTGTTCAGGGCATTCAAGGGTTATCCTAAATACAAGCCTCTCATCAAGTTCCTCAGCGAGCCGGGTATGAAGCAGCTTCTCCAGAAGGTCGAGAACTACTACATCCAGGACAACGAGCGCGAAATGCCGTTCATCACTGACGAACTCTACTTCGTCATAAACGAGAAGCAGAATTCCGTGGACATGACCGACAAGGGACGCGACCTCATAACTGCAAACCTTTCCGACCCTAAGTTCTTCATCCTTCCGGATGTCGGCGCAGCCATTGCCGAGGTTCAGAAGAATCCGGAACTTTCCGCAGAGGAGAAGCAGGTCAGGAAAGATGAGATAATGGCGGATTTCGCCCTCAAGTCAGAGCGTGTCCACACGGTCACCCAGCTCCTCAAGGCCTATACGATGTTCGACAAGGACATAGACTATGTCATATCCGAGGACGGCAAGATCAAGATCGTCGATGAGCAGACCGGCCGTATCATGGAAGGCAGACGCTGGAGCGACGGTCTCCATCAGGCAGTCGAGGCGAAGGAGAATGTCAAGGTCGAGGCTGCCACCCAGACATTCGCGACAATCACACTCCAGAACTACTTCCGTATGTACCACAAGCTTGCCGGAATGACCGGTACGGCAGAGACAGAGGCCGGTGAGTTCTGGTCCATTTACAAGCTCGATGTCGTCGTGATCCCGACCAACAGGCCAATCGCGCGATTCGACTACAACGACTTGATTTACAAGACAAAGAAGGCGAAATACGAGGCCGTGATCAACAAGGTCGTGGAACTTACCGGCGAGGGTCGTCCGGTCCTTGTGGGTACGACGGACGTGGAGACATCCGAGCTCCTCAGCAGGATGCTCCGTATGCGCGGAATCCAGCATCAGGTCCTCAATGCCAAGCAGCATGCAAGGGAGGCTGAGGTCGTAGCACATGCAGGTCAGAAGAGCACGGTGACCATAGCGACCAACATGGCCGGCCGTGGTACGGATATCAAGCTCTCCGAGGAAGTGCGCAATGCAGGCGGTCTCGCCATCATCGGTACTGAGCGCCACGACAGCCGCCGCGTTGACAGACAGCTCCGTGGACGATCTGGTCGTCAGGGAGACCCGGGTTCATCAGTTTTCTATGTGTCCCTCGAAGACAAGCTGATGCGTCTGTTCGGTTCCGAAAGGATTGCAGGCGTGGTTGACAAATTAGGAATGCAGGACGACGAGGCGCTTGAGGCCCCGATGCTTTCAAGCTCCATCGAGAGGGCCCAGAAGAAGGTAGAGGAGAACAACTTCGGCATCCGTAAGAGACTCCTCGAATACGACGATGTGATGAACTCCCAGAGGGAGGTCGTATATACCAAGAGGCGTAACGCCCTGTCCGGCGAAAGGGTCGAGATCGATGTGATGAACATGATGCAGGACACTGCCGAGATACTTGCGGAGAAGGCTGAAGGACTTGACTATGAGTCATTCTCCGAACTTGTCATGGGAGCGCTCTCCATCGACCTCGGTTTCGATGAGGAATATTACAATTCCGCCAAACCGAAGGATATGGCCCAGAAGCTCTACGAGCACATCGCCCAGACCTACAGGAGAAGGATAGACACGATGGTACAGAAGGCATTCCCTGTAATCAAGGAAGTCTATGAGAAACAGGGCTCCATCTACCAGAACATCGCCATTCCGATTTCAGACGGCCGCAAGATGCTCACCCTCTCCGTGAACCTGAAGAAGGCCTATGAGTCAGAAGGCAAGGAGATTGCGAGGGCTCTAAGCAAGACAATCACCCTCTACCAGATAGATGAACACTGGAAAGAGCATCTTCGTGACATGGATGACCTGAAGCAGTCCGTCCAGAATGCGACATACGAGCAGAAGGACCCTCTCCTCGTGTACAAGTTCGAGAGTTTCAACCTGTTCAGCCAGATGCTGGAAGACCTGAACAAGGATGTGCTTTCATTCCTTCTCAGGGCATTCATCCCACTCCGTGATGCTTCGCAGGCACAGGCTCCGGCACAGCAGCGTCGCACGGACATGAGCAACATGCAGACGAGCCGCACCGACCTTGTCACCAATTCAGGCGAACCAAAGAGCAAGATGCCTGTCCATGTCGAGAAGACGGTCGGCCGCAACGACCCTTGTCCTTGCGGTTCAGGCAAGAAATACAAGAACTGCCATGGCAAGGGCCTTTAGTCCCTTGCCTGCAACCCCATCCGGCAGCCGGTAAGACAGACTCCGAGGTAAAACCTTCAGGTTGTCATTCCGAGCGAGCGAAGCGACGAGGTCGCAAGCGAAGAACAAACAGCCCAGTGGGCTTTTGTAGCGCGCAGCCGGCGGCAGCCGATAAGACAGACTCCGAGGTAAAACCTTCAGGTTGTCATTCCGAGTGAGCGAAGCGACGAGGAATCTGCGGGTAAGACCGAAAACAAAATAAAGAACAACTAAAAACCAACCAAAATATGGCAAAAGTGGAAGCAAACCTGAACGTAAACTCAGTAAGCCGCATATCAGCCGGTACATTCATAAAAGGAGAAATCGACTCCCCATACGACATCCGTCTCGACGGCACTTTCGAAGGACGCATCCGTAGCAAAGGACGCGTAGTGATAGGGGAGAACGCAGTCATCAAAGGTGATGTAATCTGCGAAAATGTTGACCTGTGGGGAAACCTCGACGGCAACATATTCGTCAAGGACACTCTTGCCCTGAAAGAAGGCTGCGTGGTGAACGGCAACCTTCATGTCAAACGCCTTTCCGTCGAGCTTGGCTCCACTTTCAACGGCAACTGCCATACAATCACCGAAGCCGAATTTGACAAACTTTCCGGTGCACAGCCGAATCCTGGCAAATGAGACATCCCTGGCATGGCATATGCCTCGCTGGATCCAAGAATCGGTGAACGGAGGAATTTTTTATAGCAAACAATGAAATTTTTGGGCTTTTTTGCACAAAACAAGCTTTCTGAAGCATTTTGTGTAAAAAAGCCCTTAATTATTCAAAACTACTCGACGGACTTATGTAGCGCGCCCCCTGCGGCAGCCGGAACCATAAGGTAACAGCGCCTTCGCCCTGTCATGTCGAACAAAGTGAGACATCTCTTTCTTGTCACGGCTGACTGAGCATCACTTATAACCGCCTTCGCCCGCAGATCCCTCACTCCGTTCGGGATGACAGGAGGGCCATTCTGATGAGCGTAGCCCCATTGCCACTTTAAGGAGCATAGCCCCCACTGTCACTTTAAGGAACATTGCCTCACGGTCACTCTAAGGAGCGCTGCCCACTGTCATTCCGAGCGAGCGCCTCTCCATGTCATTCCGAGCGAGCGCAGCGACGAGGTCGCAAGCGAAGAACAAACAGCCCTGTGGGCTTTTGTAGCGCGCAGCCGGCGGCAGCCGATAAGACAGACTCCGAGGTAAAACCTTCAGGTTGTCATTCCGAGTGAGCGAAGCGACGAGGAATCCGAGGCTAATGACTGGGCAGTTATTCTTCTTGGTGGCATAAAGCACTGGTTTCCTGCAAAACACCGGGCACGCAGATATCCCTTATAGGCCACTCAATGGCAGATTCAAATGCGCGGTGAACACAAGTTGATGCCACCGAGCATGTTTTGTGACGCTAACTTATTGATAATCAACAAATGCTTGTGCTCGGTGATTTGCTCGGATAATAAAGACTCACAGTATGCTTGCAGTCGCTTCGCGACAGCTCGGTGGTGTACTGTTGTTGAAGGGTGGTATATACCAAAAAAGAGACTCATTTCTGAGTCTCTTTTTTTGGTGGGAGCAGAGGGAGTCGAACCCCCGACGACGGCATAGCCGTCGTCATGCCTCTCACCCCCAGTCGCTTCGCGACAGCCCCGAGGGGCACACCGCTGTCACCTTCGGTGCCATCGGGCATCTCCGTGCCTACGTTTCTTCGAAACTCCGGCACTACGATGCGCGGCTGGTGCCGCCGGCAGAGGGTCGGGGGTAGGGGCGTTTGTGGATCAACGAAAAAAGTAGGTTGATAAAATAAGTCTAGTTACCTTTGTGGTATG
>JBJEBR010000032.1:0-13508 GCA_051870255.1 Candidatus Cryptobacteroides sp. | reverse complement strand
TGAAGCCTCTCGACACCCAGGTTGCAGAGCAGGCCAACTTCGATTATCTCCACGCTCATGTAGGCTACAAGGAGAATGTCCAGAACAAGGCAGCAAATGTGAAGAACGCTCAGTTCGCACAGCCTCTGTTCGAGTTCTCAGGTGCCTGCGCAGGTTGCGGTGAGACCCCATACATCAAGACTATCACCCAGCTCTTCGGTGACCACATGATGGTTGCAAACGCAACAGGTTGTTCTTCAATCTATGGTGCATCATATCCGGCAGCTCCTTACTGCAAGAACGCAGAAGGTCATGGTCCGGCTTGGGCAAACTCTCTTTTCGAGGACTTCTGCGAGTTCGGTCTCGGTATGAAGCTCGGTTCCGACAGGGCACGCGCAACAGTTGCACGCCTGATGGAGGAAGGCATCGCGTGCTCTTGCTGCTCAGACGAGATGAAGGCCCTCTTCACCAAGTGGCTTGAGAACCGCAACGACGCCAAGGTTACACGCGAGGTTGCCGACGCTCTGATTCCGCTTTGCGAGGCATGCGGTTGCGACACCTGCAAGAAACTCATTGAATACAAGACATTCATCCCTGCACGCAGCCAGTGGATCATCGGTGGTGACGGTGCATCTTACGACATCGGATACGGCGGACTCGACCATGTGCTCGCTTCAGGTGAGAACGTGAACATCCTCGTTCTTGATACTGAGGTTTACTCTAATACCGGTGGACAGTCTTCCAAGGCTACTCCTGCAGGTGCAATTGCCAAATTCGCCGCTTCAGGTAAGAAGGTCCGCAAGAAAGACCTCGGTATGATGGCTATGAGCTACGGATATGTATATGTCGCACAGGTTGCGATGGGTGCATCTCCAGCCCAGTACTTCAACGCCATCAAGGAAGCTGAGGCTTACGACGGTCCGTCACTCGTGATTGCATACGCACCTTGTATCAACCACGGTCTGAAGGCCGGTATGGGTCTGAGCCAGAAGGAGGAGAAACTCGCAGTAGAGTGCGGTTACTGGCATCTCTACAGGTTCAACCCTGCTCTCGAGGGAACTGACAAGAATCCGTTCACCCTTGACAGCAAGGAGCCTGACTGGAGCAAGTTCCAGGACTTCCTCAAAGGCGAGGTTCGTTTCGCTTCCCTCTACAAGATGTTCCCTGACAGGGCTGCAGAACTTCTCCAGAAGACCGAGGAGTTTGCAAAGATCCGTCTTGAGACTTACAAGAGGCTTGCTGGCAAATAATTGATTTGCGGCTTATATTGAAAGAGGTGGCAGTTTCCTGTCACCTCTTTTTTTATTGGGTATTCTGATTCATGCCATCAGGAATGTCATTCTTCACTGAATGAAGCTTCCGCCCGCAGATCCCTCACTTTCGTTCGGGATGACAGGAAGAGGGGTCGGTATGACTGTGCCGTCATGACGTTCGGGATGACAGGATGAAGGGTCGGAATGGGAATCAGATTCTACTATAGACTTATCGAATCAGTCAGCAGGTCCTTGAGAAGACGGCAGGCATCTGATGAAGCGAACTGCCCTTCCGGCAGGAACAGCAAATCGAAATAAATTGTCTTTTCATGTGCCGCAGCAAGGTCTCCCATGCTCTGCGGAATGGCAGAAGCACTTGCCCTTACCTTGAAAATGGCCCCCTCAGTCCGCGCGACCACAGATGAAGGCACAAGCGACAGGGACAGGTCGGCGTCGGGCAGAGGACTCCTCACGAACCCGACCTGCGGATGGAGAACCATAAAATCCTCCAGGACAGGCATCAGCAGGAAACCCCACACCTCGTCGGAGGCGGCAACCCTTACCGTCATCTCCGGGAGGCTGAAGAAGAGCCTGTCGGCGGCAAGCCCCAGCGAACTCGTCCTTGATGCATATTTCATGAGGATGCGTCCCTGAGGAGTAAGGGATACGAGCCCTCTTTCGCGAAGGAAAACCTTCACCCCGGCCTGTTTCTCCAGTTCAGCGACATTCTGGCTGACGGCAGGCTGGGATATGCCCAGGGCTGAGGCCGCCTTGGTGAAGCTGCCTTGCGAAGCGACTGTCTGGAACACCGTTATCTTGAAGTCCTCGAACATTGGCATATGGGTTATGACATTCCACAAAAATACATAAATTAAGGTAGATTTGTATTATTTTGATATATATTTGTAGTTTTTTGAGGAGTTTGGCGTCTATAATACAGATACCTGCCCCTCAGGTATGAAAACCTTCTTCCATTCCTGTCCGGGATGGGAGGGATGAATACGGAACAACTTCAAAAATAATTATAGTAATGAAGAGAATCTTTATCATTCTGGTTGCCGTCTTCACGGCAATCGCAGCATCGGCTCAGGGAGTCATGCAACTTCCTGTGGATGAGAATGTCGTCATCGGGAAACTTGACAATGGCATGACATACTACCTCAGGAGCAACCCGCTTCCTGCACAGAGGGCCGAGTTCTATCTTGCAACCAATGTGGGTGCATTCCAGGAGACCGAAGACCAGGACGGCCTCGCACACTTCCTTGAGCATATGTGCTTCAACGGTACCAAGAATTTCCCTGGTAAGGACCTTCTCAACTACCTCCAGAGCATAGGAGCCGAATTCGGAAGGAACATCAATGCCTCAACAGGATTCGAGGAGACCAAATACATGCTCAACAACATCCCTATCGTGCGTGAGAGCATCATCGACTCCTGCCTTCTCGTCATGCACGACTATTCACACTTCGTGACCTGCGACCCTGCCGAGATTGATGCCGAGAGAGGCGTCATCCTTGAGGAAAGAAGGACCAGGAGGACTGCGCAGTGGAGGATGTTCGAGCAGACCCTCCCTTATTATTTCACAGGAACTCCGTATGCAAGGAGGACTCTCATCGGTGGCGAGGAACAGCTCAAGACATTCAAGCCTGAGAGTCTCGTGAATTTCTACAAGACATGGTATCAGCCTGACATGCAGGCTCTTGTAGTGGTAGGAGACTTCGACGTGAAGATGATGGAAGAGAAAATCAGGAAGATTTTCAGCGACATCCCTGCCCCTCAGACACCTACCGTGAAACCGGTATATCCAGTAGAGATGAACGAGGAACCTGCCGTTGCCATCATCACCGACAAGGAAGCATCCAGCTCATCCATTGAGATACTTTGGAAATCAGAGGCATTCCCTCTCGAGTTTGCCAACACCAATGTAGGACTTACCTTCGACTTCATCCACAGGTTCGTGGAAGAGATCATGAGCGAAAGGTTCGATGACATCACCTCCAAGCCAGGTGCTCCTTTCCTCGGAGCAGGTTTCGGATTCGGAGGTCTGTGCAATGAATGCGACGCTGTAATGGGCAACATCTCCTTCAGGGACGGAGAGGCTGTGACCGCTTTTGCCGCATTCATGACTGAAATCGAGAAAATGAGGAGATTCGGATTTACCGAGGCTGAGGTACAGCGTGCAAAGGACAACATCATCAGCTATTATGAGAAAGCTGCAGAGGCTGCATCCACACGCAAGAACCCTGATTTCATCGGCCCTATCCTAAGGAATTTCTATGACAACAAGCCTCTGATGGACCCTGAGACAAGCCTTGAGATTGCAAAGTCAATCTGCGAGCAGTTCAACGCCGGCATCATCAAGCAGATGCTTGAGCAGACTTCCCCTACGTTCATGGCTGACCAGTTCATCACCATCATATACAACGGTCCGGAGAAAGAGGGACTTGAGAATCCTGACCCTCAGGCCATAAAGGCCGTCCTCGCAGCCGTTAAGGAGGCCGAGATAAGCGCCAATGAGGAGGAGAGCACCAACGAACCTCTGGTCAATGCCGCCGCCCTGAAGGGTGCGAAGGTCGCAAAGGAGACACAGGGCATCTACGGTACTACCGAATGGACCCTGAAGAATGGTCTCAAGGTAGTCGTGAAACCTACCGAGTTCAAGAAAGACCAGGTCAACTTCAACCTCTACAAGGAAGGCGGAAAGACCCTCATCGCTGACGAGGATCTCTATTCCTTCGAGGACAATGTATGGCAGGTGTTCCTTTCATGCGCAGGTGTGAGCAAGTTCCCTAAGACTACCCTGAACAAGATGCTTGCAGGAAAGATTGCTTCCGCCTATCCTTTCATCAGCGGAAGGGAACATGGAGTGAAAGGCTCATGCTCACCTAAATACATCGAGACTGCCCTCCAGCTCATGTACCTGACGTTCACGGACATGCGATTCGACCAGCAGGAGTTCGACACTGCCATCCAGCAGATCGAGGCAGTCCTTCCTAACCTTGAAGGCCAGCCGGGCTTCAGGCTTCAGAAGGAGGTTCAGACCACCATCTACGGAAACAATCCGAGGGTAGTGCCTCTCGAGAGCGCAAGCCTTGAAAAGGTCAGCCTCGCCACAATGGAGAAATGCTACAAGGAGCTTTTCAATGACGCTGCAGGAGCCACCCTCGTGATTACGGGAAATGTCAACCTCGACACCCTCAAGCCATTGGTTGAGAAATATATGGGTTCTCTCCCTAAGGGCAAGAAGGCAAGCGTATGCAACGACAACACTCCACGGTTCGTGAAAGGTGAGGTCAGGAACCACTTCAGCACTCCTATGGAGACCCCGAAGGCTTCCGTTCTCCAGCTCTATACTGCCTATATGCCGGACACTGTCGCCGACGAGGCCACCCTCGATGCTGCCAAGTTCATCCTTGACATGATTTACACCGAGACTCTCCGCGAGGAGGAAGGCGGCACATACGGTGCAGGAGTGTATGTGGACTTCAACAGGGAGCCGGAGGAAATGGCCTTTATACAGGTTTACTTCGACACCAATGTCGAGTCTTCAGAGAAACTCGCAGCCCTTGCAGTCTCAGGTCTGAGCAAGCTCGCCAACGAAGGTCCTACCCAGACTCAGGTTGACATGGCGAAGGAGAACATGAAGAAGAACATGCCTGAAAGCAGGATCAACAACAACTATTGGGCAAATGCGATCAAGAGGTATCTCGACTATGGCGAAGACTACGATGCCGCAATTGACGCTGCAATCGAGAGCGTCAGCATCGACGGCATCAGAAAGCTCGTAGGCGATATCCTCTCCCAGGGCAATTTCATCGAAATCATCATGAGGCCTTGAGCCTGACCAGATGTCTGGCATCCTGCCTGACAAAAAGATAAGTAAAAAGAGGGGTTGACTCAAAAATTGAGTCAGCCCCTCTTATTTGGCATTTTCTCATAACTTGACAACTGCTTGATATTCCGGCACAATCTCTGGCTCCCCGATTTCAAGCACAGGGCCTTCGGAGAAATCTGGGACAGACTCCTTCGGGATATCAGGAAGGAACGGAGCATCAGGTCGCAGAGGGCGGAAATAGAATCCCATAGGCTTTCCATCATCCATCTTGGATGCAAAGCGGTTTAGGCCTATCCTCCACGGCATTCCCTGCCAGAAATGGTCGAGTATCAACGTGTTGTCCAGGAATGCCATTGCAAGATCTCCGGTATATGGGACTGACAGAAAGAACTCATTTACCTGCGGATAGTCTTCCGCCTTTTCCGTAAATTCAATTTCCATCCTCCACGGAACCGACTTGTCAATCCCGACAATAGGAGCAACCGGCTCCACACTGATTGTCTGAGCGGAAAATCCATTCCTGGACGGATATACGATATAATCTATGTCTGGATTCCCCATGCTCAGAAGCCGCACATCATCACCGTCAGAAACTGCTGTAGCCTCTGTAATGAGAAGTTTCCCGTTGATTTTTATTGCATTCAACGCATCCTTGTATTCCAATACAGTTACCTTGAAAGCCATGCCATTTCGAGGAGTCACTTTGAATGTGCTCTTGAAACCCGGAACGACTGAATATTTGTATTTTCCTTTCACTGTCGTACTGTCAAATACAAATTCCGGCAGCATACCGTCATGAACGGTAAAGAAATAATGTGCAATTCCGTTGTCATCAATTTTCATAAGAGGCTGAGCCAAAGCATATTTCAATAAAGCGCCCTCCATATGGAAATTGAAAGGAATGATGGCTGAGGTATTCTTGGGAAGGGTAAAGCCTCCGTCAGCGGGTATGGACAGAGTCTCTGCAGGAAGATTCAGTTTCACGCAAAGACCGGACTGGTCGTGACGCATGAGGTCGTGATCCTGCGTATTGACAAGGAAAAGGAAGCCTTCACCGTCCGGAGACATTCGTGCCGCATAACGAAGTTCATCCCTGTTGTCAGGAGTCATAGTCTTCACATTTTCCGGCATGACAGGTTGCATCGGAGCAAGGATATTCTGGAAATCTGCCAAAAAACTGTGTATTATCCTCAGTGGACGATAACTTGGTGCTTCAAGACCGAACTCGCCTAGTGGAGCCTGGAAGTCATAGCTTATTTTCGGAAGTCCCATCGGCTGGTCACTGAAAAATTCGCCGTATCCATCGTTCATGCGCGGCGTGGACCCCCCGTGGTACATATAATAACCGATGATGTTCGAGCCTCCTGCCAGACATCGGAGCATAAGGGCTTCCGCTGCTTCTGGAGTACATATAGGACGCTTGTCATAGACCATCTGTATGCCAACTCCCATCTCTGCCGAAGCAGAAGGATAATCCAGAGGATTGTAGCGAACCGGGCTGTAATCAGGGGCAGCCCAAAGGTTCTTGAACATACAGAAATCACTCTTCCTCTGATCAGGGAACCACGTAGGGTATGTATATCCTGCCGTTACCGGAATCGCCTTGCCAGGAATGATCGCCGCATTCCCCCAGCCGGTCGCCGTATAGAACGGAGTTCTTATGCCTGCCTCCTGCGCAATTTCAAGAAGAGTCATCATGTGCCTGTCGCCCAGTTCTGTCGCATCAATATTCCCTTCCTGTACGGACACGCCGAGTTTCGTGATGCCTTTGTCATAACTTGCCGCCGTAAAGTCAAGTACCTTTTCGCCGGGATAATTGATTGCCCATGGGGCTGCGGAATGCTGGTGCTCGTTTTCAATCTGGCAGCCTATAATAGGGCCTCCGTCCTTGTAGTACAGGCCTTCCAGCTGCCTGGCAATCTCTCCGTAAAGTCTTCCTGCATAGGCAAGATATTCCGGATCATTGGAACGGACATCCAGATTTTTAGTAAACAGCCAGTCCGGAAGGGCTCCGGACCGTATTTCACCGTGTCCGAAAGGTCCTATACGGATGATGACATCCATATCGTGTTTCTTGCAAAGCTCTACGAAGTGTCTGAGATTTAGATTCCCCTCCCAACGGAAATCCCCTTCGTACGGTTCGTGCAGACTCCAGAAAATATAGGAAGGGATTATGTTTACGCCACCTGCCTTCATCTTGAGAATTTCCTGCTCCCATTGTTCCACTGGATAACGGGAGTAGTGGAACTCTCCCATTACTGGTATCACAGGTTTTCCGTCACGGATGATGTAATAATTGTTGACTTCAATCGTTCCGCCGTCAGGAGACTTGCCTCCCATCTGCAAATGCTCGCTGTGGATAGGTTCCCATTCATCCGGAGCATCAAGTGTATATGTCTGCGCTTCAGCGGTGAGTCCCGCTGCAAGCGCAAACACTGCCATGATTATTTTGCTATTTCCAATACTTTTCATTTCGTTCTTCAGTTATTATTCAGCCGACGAGACTACGATAGTAAACCACTCTTTCGCCTCGGTTGAGTTCCCCGCAAGATCGGTAATTTCCGGTATATAGACTTTATAGTTCCCTTCTTCCGTAAAGGTCAGCGTCTGCGATACGGTACATTCCGTACCGGAAACCGTAGGCCACCATCCGGACCAGTTGTTCTTGATCTCGGTAGGTTCAGTACCGTTCTCATTGTAGACCTTTATCCAAGGCCAGCACTCGGCGATACCCGTGCGGTCAGAAATTGTGAGGCTGAGCGTATAGGTATCTCCCAACCGGCAGCTTGATGCACTGTTCATCACGATTTCAGGTGCGTCATTGTCATTTGTCACGACAGTGAAGCAGATTGTTCCTTCAATGGCATTCCCCCAGCTCTGCACGGAAGTCGAACAATCATTCAGATAATAATAAATGGCATATGATCCACTGGTGGAAAACTCAAAGGTCCTCTCCACGGCCTCCGTCGTCTTGCCGGAAAGGTCTATCGTCTCGGATGAATAGACCACGGACCAGTCAGGAGCAATCAGATAGACCTGGAGAGCCTGTAGGGCGACATCATCACTTACTGTTGCCTTGAAGGAACAGGACACCTTTCCGGTCTGGTCATCTATCGTCAATTCAACGCCCTCAGCCGGACTTTCTATAGAGATGGCAGGAGCCTGCGTATCGGTAACCGCCTTGATTGACAAAATCTTGTCAGTATGGTTTCCAGTCTTGTCATAGACGCTCACCAGAACCTCATAATCACCGTCAGTGATGTCTGCGATTTCATATGAAAACTCGACTTCTGCCCCATAGAGTATCTCGGAATAATCAAGGCCGAGAGCTGCGCAATTGAAGCTCACACGGTCAAATTCCTGGTCATCCTCTGCAGTCAGCGAAACGATGCAGGTTCCTTTTCCGCTTTCTGCATTACAATAAACCGTAAATGAGTCACAGGCAAGCGTGACGACAGGGTCTGAGATGTCCTTCAGGAACTTCACAGGCACTTCTTTGGTTGCAGTCAGACCTGCTGCATCCGTCACACGTATGACGATGGTCTCGTCTTCTGTGAGTCCGGAAGGTACAGAGAAATCACAGGTGAAGGCATACTCTGCCGGCTGTCCGCCGGAAGGGAACGAACTGACTCTGTCTATGGCGTATGCTTCGTTCCTGATGCTGAATTCTGAAATACCATTCTCCGCGGTGATGATGCCGGATATGTTGAGGTCGGCATCTATTATAGCCTCCAGCGACTCTGAATCCAGAACTATTTCCGGAGCTAAGCCATTGAACTTGTCCTTGGTGCATGCTGACAGGATGATAGCAACTGCACCTATTATGTACATAAATTTTCTCATAACAATAATCCATTAATAACCAGGGTTCTGGGTAATCTTGTCCTTGGACTCTTTGATGAAATATTCAGGTATGAAGAAGCGCTCACGGGTCTCGTCGATGTGGATGTATCCACGGGATTCCTTTTCATTTACAGCATCAATGCGGGCGTTTGCATTCTCCACGAATTTTCCGAATCGTATGAGGTCCTGACGACGGAGTCCCTCAAGGAAGAACTCATGGCCTCGTTCCAGCAGCAGGGCATCCATGAAAGCATCGAGACTCCCTGTCGCAGAAGCATCCAGTTCGTCAAGCCCAGCCCTGCCGCGGACCTGGTTGACAAGTTCAATTGCAAGAGGAGTAGGGCCGCCACTGTTTCTAACCATGCACTCTGCATAACTGAGCAGCACATCTGCGTAGCGATAAATCACGACATCTATGAAACACCGGGCGTCCATCATCTCCGGATCTTTTCCGTACTTGCATATTACGGAACCATAGTACATGGCGTCACGGGAGACTTCCACTCCCTTTGTATTGGTATAATGGTCGCAAAGGCATTTCAGCCTGGCGTCCCCAGCCTCGAAGGTGTCATAGAAGGCCCACGGCATCACATATCCACCCCATCCGGTTGCCTTGTCAGTCCATGGCATGTCGGTCGGCAGGCATTCGGCCACGATATAATTGCTGGTCGATGTGGCACTGCTGCTGGAAGGAATGCAGAGTATGACTTCATTATTTCCGTTGCCTTCCTTGCTGAACACATATGAATAGTCACTTTGGAGGGAATACAAGCCACTCTGTCCCATTTCGTACAATGCTCTGGCAACCGGCTCGGCCTTTTCGAAGTCGCCTTTGATCATATAGTACTTGAGCAGTATCATACGGGCTGCGCCCTTGTCCATGCGCCCTCTTTCTGAAGCCTTTGCAGGCAGATACTCGATGGCATCCAGAAGGTCTGACTCCATCATATCCATATACTCATCCTCACTCAGGCGAGGCAGATATACAAAAGTCTGAGGGTCGTCAAGCACTTCGTCAGGAGCTACCGGCACCGGGCCGAAAAGGTCATACAGGAAAAGCGCCATCCAACCACGCAGGGCCTTTGCCTCACCGATATATGGCTTCTTGGTTTCGTCCGGGACTTCGGAATCCTCAATCTTGCGGATGACATTCCTTGCTTTTGACAGGAAGTTGTAACGGGAGAAGTCTGTCCACATATCATCGGATATGGCGGAATCTGTCTTGCCGATCTGCATGAAGTGATAACTGTCTGCCTCCCAGCCCCAATTGCACCACATGACATCAGTCACCATGTCTGAAAGCGTCATATATCCGTGATATCCGGGGTCATAGACTCCGTTCCAGTCTCCCGTGTTGAAATCATAGTAGAGGGCGTTGACAGCCAGTTCGAGGTCCGTCTCTGTCTTATAGAAATTGTCAGGCGTAATCTCTGTGTAATTCTCTCTCGATAGAGTACAAGAAGCCGCCGCGATAAGTACAGTGACAAAAATTAAATGTCTGAATATAATTTTCATAATAATACACTCTTTAGAATTTGAAGTCGATTCCAAAAGAAACAGACGCGTAGTTTGGATAGGCACCTATGCCGTTGCCTGTCTCGGGATCCATACCACCATATGGGGTAAGGACAAACAGATTGCGGGCAGAAAGGTACATTCTCAGGCTGCGTACCTTGTCTTTGAACGCTTTTGACGGAATAGTATATCCGACTGAAACATTGTCAAGTCGCAGATACCAGGACTTCTCATAGAAGAAATCGCTGTGCTGGGGGTCGAATCCGGAGTTCGCTTCATATACTCCCGGCATAGTACCGTCAGGATTCGAAGGAGACCATCTGTCCTTGATTGCAGCAATTGCGTTCAGACCGTAGGTCATATCCTGGATGCCATATACTGACTGATAGTTCACATCATTGATTTTCCAGCCGTTGAGAGAACCATAGATGTATATATTGGCATCCCAGTTACCCCAACGGAAAGTATTGTTGATACTGAAAGGTATCGGGGTGTTGTTGAAGAGTTTAGTATAGTCCATCTCGTCAAGTGTACCGTCCGCCTCTCCACTGGAGATATAGCGTCCCTCGCGATCCTTGAGTTTGTTTCCCAGATCGTCATAGACATATCCGTTCCTGTCGAGATAGAGAATACAACCGTCTTTGGAATTTGGAAGGTGAGCATAGGTCTGACCGTTTATCAGGCCTCCTGTCTTCCATCCATAGATGTCTCCCCAATCCTGTACAGTAGGTTCATAACCCGCAGGAATCCAGTCGGCGTCGCGTCTGACGGTGGCATTTCGGTAAAATGAGAAATTGATGTCAGTTGACCAGAAGAATTTCCCGCTGTCTATATTTACGGAGTGAAGTGCTAGGTCTATACCTCGGGAACGATACACATCACCAGAGTTGTAGTCGATGGTCGTAAGTTCATGGTAGGACATCAGGGATTTGGAGAGTATGACATCCTCGCGCATGCGCTGATAAAGATCTATGCTTCCGTTCAGGCGATTGTTGAAAAATCCGAAATCAATACCTATGTTGTAGTCCGTAAGGGTCTCCCACTTGAGATTCGGGTTGCCTATCTTGGACATTGCAACGCCGTTTACCAGGATGCCACCCGGAGCGAAGGCCCCGTTCATTATACCGTAGTAGGAGTTTATTCCCGTAAGCGAACCTGCATTACCGGTCTGGCCGGCTCCTGCACGGATTTTCAGGGTCGAGACATTGCGCACGCTCTTGAGCCATGACTCGTTCTTCATGTTCCAGGCTGCAGACACACCAGGGAATACGCCCCACTGATGGCTGACAGAGAAGTTTGAAGATCCATCCACTCGAAGATTTGCAGTAATGATATATCTGCCGTCGAACGCGTAGTTAAGACGCGCCATGAATGAAGCCATCTCACTTGAACCTTTATAGGAAGATATATCCGGACTGGTCTGTGACGAGGCAGCCATATTGTTATACAGCGCATTGTCAAACGGGAACTGAGTGGCGACGATGCCCATACCTTCCCAACTTGACTTCTTGTATTCCCATCCTCCCATCACGCTGAAGTCGTGCTTACCGGCAAATACCTTGTTGTACTGGGCGATGACATTCACAAGGTTAAGTTGTGACTTGCCGTTCTTCTTGCTGGCCTGCCCGTCAGTACTGTAACCGAGTTTCGTGGTTGTAGGTATGTACTGGTCCTTCTGGAGGTCCTTCATATCAAAACCGGCGGTAGCCTTGATGAGGAGTCCCTCCACAGGACGGTACTCGATGAAAGCACTTGCGTTGAAGTTGCGCTGGGCGGTATTGTCGGTGACGTCGAGCAACGACACTGGGTTAGGATAGATGTCCCTGACAGGGTTTGTGGAAAATGCACCGGTCTCGTCATATACAGGAACCACAGGGGTGAAAGTCATGGCAGAGTAAAGCACTGCAGACTGATCCTGACGGGCATCTCCCTGAGGCACATCATTGTATTTGATCTGGGAGAATGTGGCGTTGACACCTGCCTTTATCTTCTTTCCGAAATTCTGGTCCACGTTCAGGCGGCCTGTTATTCGGTTCATGTCATTGTTCTTCACTACGCCCTGATGGTTATAGTAACTTGCAGAGAACAGGACTTTAGTGTTGTCAGTGCCCATACGTGCGCTGATGTTGTGCTCAGTTATGACGGCAGTCCTGGTGACCTCGTCCATCCAGTTGGTACCTTTGCCTACAAACTCGTCAATCTGCTCCTGGGTATAATGCTTTTCTGACGAACGTCCAAGTTCATCGAAGACCTTGTTCTGTTCAATCATATAGTCCCTTGCATCGAGGAATGCAGGTGCATCCTTGATCCATGAAGCGGATACGGAGCCTGAATAATCCACCTGCGGTTTGCCGGATGCACCTCGCTTTGTAGTAATCAGGATTACGCCACCTGAAGCGTCCGAGCCGTAAATTGCCGCAGCAGAGGCATCCTTGAGAATGTCTATGCTCTCGATATCGTTAGGATTGAGGCTGACAAGTCCCTGGTCCTTTGAAGATCCGTTATAGGTGGTTCCAGATGTCTCCGCAAGCGCAGACGCCTGAGGAACGCCGTCTATGACTATGAGAGGCTTTGCTCCGGATAGTCCTCCGCGTATGCTGATATTGAGTTCAGAGCCAGGGGCGGCGTTGGCATTGGTGATGTCCATGCCTGCGGCACGTCCACGGAGCATTGTGCCCACGGATGCATCTCCCGCCACTGGAATGTCATCTGCCTTGACGGAAGCCACCGCGCCGGAGAGACTGCTTTTCTTGATGGAACCGTATCCTACCACGACAGTCTCCTCAAGCATATTGAAATCTTCTTCAAGAACGAAATCAATGACAGGTCTGGCAGCGGCTTCTTTTGAGACGAAACCAAGGCACGCAGCTTCCAGCATCGCGCCTTCAGATACATTTTCAAGGGTATATTCGCCATTGAAGTCGGCAACGACACCTACAGTAGTGCCCTTTACGAGTACACTTGCACCGGGCAGAGGTTCGCCGTGAGAATCCTTGACCGTACCTTTGACGGTGATGTTCTGTGCAGCTGCCGCAAGACATAGCGACAGCATTACAAAAAGAGATATAATAATTTTTTTCATA
>JBJEBR010000031.1:0-13610 GCA_051870255.1 Candidatus Cryptobacteroides sp. | reverse complement strand
ATTATCAATTAGTTAAGAAGATCTCTCCATGCGCTTCGCTTAGTCGAGATGACAGCAAAGGTGCTTATGGGTCAGACTTTATATTTAATATCAAAGATCTGCCGTCCCTATTTCGAAACAAGTTCAGTGGCCTTGGCGAGGGCAGGGATGATGTGAGGGAATATGTTCTCGGCACCGATTTCCTTGTCAACGCCGAATTTCACCAAGGAAGCGTGAACCTTCTCGGTCACTCCGGAAAGGATTACGGTCACTCCCCTCTTACGCGTCCTCTCGCAGAGGTTGCGCAGGTTGTTGATTCCTGTCGAATCGATGAAAGGTACCTTGCGCATCCTGATGATACGTACCTTGGTGTCGGACTTCTTCATCTTCTCAAGTTCCTCGAAACGGCTCGCAAGCCCGAAGAAGAACGGGCCGTTGATCTCATAGACCTCGACTCCGCTCGGGATGTCAAGATGTTCGGTATCTTCGAGAGATGCAACCTCATCATTCTCCGTAGCAGCTATGTTGTCACTTTCAAGAACTTCAATGGATGAGGTCTGCATGACACGCCTTACAAAAAGCACGATTGCGAGCACGACGCCCACCTCGATTGCGACTGTAAGGTCAACGATTACGGTAAGGAAGAAAGTAATAAGGAGCACTGCCACATCGGACCTGTCACCGCGGAGCAGATATTTGAACGTCCTCCACTCACTCATGTTGTAGGCAACCATAACAAGGATGGCAGCAAGGCATGAAAGAGGGATATAGACTGCATAAGGCATGAGGAAAAGATAGATGAGCAGGAGAACTACAGCATGGATGATGCCCGTCACTGGGGTTTTTCCTCCGTTGTTGATGCTCGCCATAGTTCTTGCGAGAGCACCTGTTGCAGGAATACCGCCGAACAGAGGTGTCACAATGTTTGCAATCCCCTGGCCTATGAGTTCGGTATTGGAATTATGATGCTTTCCGGTCGCACCGTCAGCCACCATCGCGGCAAGGAGAGACTCGATGGCACAGAGGATTGCAATCGTGAATGCAGGCGACACAAGGCCCTTTATTGTCTCATAGTCGAACTCCGGAGCCACCGGTTTTGGCATCGGAAGCCCGTCGGCGAGTTCAGGGAACTTCGAACCGATGGTCGAGAACTCGATGCCTGCGAACCTGTGCAGCAGCACGGAAGCCACTGTGCCGAAGATAAGGGCTATCAGGGATCCCGGTATCTTCTTCGTGACCTTGCCCCAGAAAATGATTATCAGCAGGCAGCATATGCTCATCGCAAGTTCGATCAGGTTGATAGAGGATATGTTCTGGAAATAGCATATCCATTCAGGGATGAATCCTGCAGGTACCTGGAGGTCGAGAGGGAATCCGAAGAAATCCTTCATCTGGGTCGAGAAAATCGTAAGGGCGATACCGCTCGTGAAGCCCACGACGATAGGATAAGGAATGAATTTGAAGATGGCTCCCATCTTGCACAGACCCATCACGACAAGGAAGACTCCAGCCATTATGGTTGCGATGATGAGACCCTGCATTCCGTATTGGGAAACGAAGCCTGCCACTATCACGATGAAGGCACCGGTAGGTCCGCCTATCAGGAAGTTGGAACCTCCGAAGAAAGAAATCAGGAAACCTGCCACGATTGCAGTTATCAGTCCCTGCTGCGGGGTCACTCCGCTCGCTATACCGAAAGCGATTGCCAGAGGCAGGGCAATTATTCCCACGATGACTCCGGCGATGAGGTCTGACATGAAAGTCTTCCTGTCGTAGCGTCCTTTCTTGAACAAGCTGAAGAATTTCGGCTTGAACACATTGTTAAGATTCAAGTTCATTGCTTTACACTAATAATTGATACACTATATATTTTACACAAATCTCGCAAGAGCGTGGCACAGGCAAGTCCATCACCTGCGCCTGAGGTATTCCTCGAACCTCTTTGCGGAGTTCAGTTCCGCCTCCTTGGTGGATGCCCCCACAATCATCGTGGACACGGAACTTGCCGGCTGGGAAACAAGCCTTACCATATCGCCTGTCTTCTCCGGCTTGGCGAATTTCTTCGGATTGAACTTCATCCCCGCCCCCACAGGTATGGGGGATGTGGAGACATTCGCCGGATGCACACCCCATACGGATATGAAAGCATCCTCGACGGTAACCTTCTCTCCTTCGTGGTAATTGACACCCGTGAGGAACATCACCTTCTTCCCGGAAAGTTCAGTGGCGGTGACCTTGGCCTCACGGCTCTTCGGCGTCATATCTATCCTTATTGATATGTCAACGGTCTGCCCCATGTATTCGACACCGTAGGCGATCATCTCTGCAAATGAGCCTTTGGACGTGTCACCTACCCTTGCAGTCCTTCCCTTGGTAGCCTTCAGCTTGACCTCCTTCTCGCCGTCCCAGAGAGCGATGCCACCGAAGCCCACGGTCTTGCCGACCATGTACTCGTCACAGCCCGCACCGGACTCCTGCTGAGCCTCCGTAGGATACCATTTGTATTCAAGCAGTTCCATGCCCCTGCCGCTCTTGGAATACAGGTCGATGGCTCCGCTGTCGTTGAAATATATGCGCAGGGCCATATGGCTGTTCTCGACCGCCGGGCCGTGATGGCCGACTTTCTTGTACATGTCAGCCGTCTCAGACACTATCTCATTCACCTGCAGCGAATCGCTGCGCAGGAAAAGGCTGCTGGCCGTCTGGGCCGAAAGCACCGTCGCCGGCAGTGAAATCAAGATGGATGATATGATTCTCCTATATGACATAATATTCCAATAAATTGATACTATTGCTGCATGGCTTCAGGCATTTCAAAAAACGAGAAATGCACATTGCCGTATTTGCGTTCCTTCACGAAACAAGGGGCAGTGCTGAAATCATATTCCTCCGGATGCTCAAGAATGAAATATCCCCCCGGATGCACCAGGCCTCCGGAGAGCACCCTCTGCGGCAAGGTGTCCAGGCCTTCAATCGAATAAGGCGGGTCCGCAAAGACGATGTCGAACTTCTCGTGGCATATTTCGAGGAAATCGAAGACATTGTGCCGCACCACCGTCAGGTTGTCAAGCCCGAATTTCTGGGCCTGGGTCTTGATGAATGTAGCGTGCATGGGCTGCATCTCGACACAATATACCCTGGCAGCACCACGCGAAGCGAACTCGAAGGAAATGGAACCGGTGCCGCCGAACAGGTCAAGCACCTGCAGGCCTTCCATCTCATACTCGTTGTTGAGTATGTTGAAAAGCCCTTCCTTGGCAAAATCCGTGGTCGGGCGGGCCTTGTATCCATTTGGAGGGCATATGGTCTTGCCCTTCAGCTTTCCTCCGATTATTCTCATATCCAGACGGTTTCAGTGATGATCTCCACATTGCGGAAATACCTGTACAACGACATCTCCTGTTCCTGTCCAAGAGGAGTCATGAACGCAATGGATGATATTTCCGGATTCAGCTGGAGTTTCTTGAGCGACAGGAAAATGAAATATTCCGCAGTGGTGAAATCCGGGGCAGCGAATGCATTGCACAGGAGGAGGCTTCTCCCCTGGGCGATCACGAGATAGAGCCATCCGTCCATATAAGAGGCCACTATCTTGTTGTATTCGGTCATGCCCTGCAGGGACTTCAGCATATAATATATGTAAGGAAGGCATCTTGCGCCTGTCCCGTCGGTCCTGAGAACGGACTGCGAAATCACCCTCGACAATGTCTCGCCTATCGAATTGGAAAAGACTAACACGGAGCCGAATTCAGGCACCTGGACTGACTCAACGGAATCGGCATCTCCCAGTGAAACCACATCTGCAAGGATTTCCCTCGCCCGTGACGGGCTATGGAAATGTGAAGGGACAAGCGTGAACTTTGGCGTGAATATCCCTATCTGCACATCATCATAGCGCTGCTGGAGCTCAGGGGATGTGAATATCCGTTCCGCGCCCATCCAGCCGGAATATCGGGACTCCCCGGAGACTTCCCTTATAAAAGAATATCCACTCAAGCCGACTTGAATGGATATTCCGTTATGATGTTTATCCGTTGTTGTCATATCTGCCAACCTGTATGGAACGGCTACTCCCAGTTTCCTGCATTGTTGTTAGGTGCGGTGATGCTTCCGACCTGAAGTCCAGGATAGCGTCCCTGGTCGTTCCTCTCTGCGTCAAGGTTGACCCTGAGCTGGTTGTCAAGACCTTTGAGAAGGGACTTGTATGGCATCGATGCCTCGAAGAGCGGAACCTTCACACCTGAAACCATCTTCACCGTGGCATCCATAATCACCGGCTCTCCACAGAACGGGATGAATGCGAGGGAGTCAACCTGGAAATCTGTACGGTCATGGAACAATGTATCCCTTACCGGTATCTCGTTTGCAATCTGGAACACGAGCTTCTCTCCCTTGTTGTAGAGCTCGAGCATCTGCTCAGGCTTGATTCTAGGGTTGCGTTTCTTGAGCCTGTTGGTGTTCTCTACGGCTACGGAGTCATCCTTTGATCCGACCTGCATCACGATTTTCATCTGTCCTTCCTTATAGAAGGTGATGAGGGAGTCAACCGTGGACGTGTATTTTCCATTCACGTTCTTGTAAGCCACCTGGAGGTCACGGATGTCCTTGAGCCTCTGGATTGCGATGCTCTCGCGGTAAGCCTTGTGTTTGTTGAACTCCACAGGTTCCATAACACTTCTGACAATAGCATAGGTCAATCCCACGATAATGACTGGGAAGACGAGATAGGTCAAAACCTTTTTAAGTATTGAATTCATTATAGTTGTGTTTTTATTTCCAAATTCCGGACAAAGTTAGAAATTTCATTTATGAAATGCAATATAATTTTGTAATTTTGCGCCGTCGAAACAACAGGAACAAATAGAATGAAAGAGATTTCCGGATACGATGCAGAAAAGATGCTCGACCTGGTGTCACAGGCCGGGCGCATGGTCATCGTCACCCATGTAAAGCCGGACGGTGACGCAATGGGTTCCTCCATCGCGCTCCACCATTTCCTGGACTCATTCTTCGGGAAAAAGGCTGTCCTAGTGCTGCCTACAGGCTATCCTTCCAACCTCGGTTTCATGGCAGAAGGATTCCCTGAGGATTATATAGTCGTTCATGAAGACACCCCTGCTCTCGCAGAGGAGGCGGTTGCCTCCGCAGACCTGATCTTCTGCCTCGATTTCAATTCGTTCCACAGGACTGAACATCTTGAGGATGCCCTTGACCGTGCGTCAGCCCCGAAAGTGCTCATAGACCATCATCCAGGACCTGACACCAGCCGGTTCTCCGTAATCTTCTCCGAAATCGAGGTATCCTCAACTTCGGAGCTGCTGTACCATATACTGATGAAGACGCCGCAGACAGGAGGACGGGCTTCCTCGCTCTCACCGGCCTGCGCCACGGCCCTCTATACGGGAATGACCACCGACACCAACAATTTCGCGAACTCGACATTCCCTTCCTCCCTGATGATGGCTGCTGAACTGATTGCTGCAGGGGTTGACAGGGAATGGATAGTAGGGAAGGTCATGCACAGCTACAGGGAGAACAGGCTCAGGCTACTTGGCGCCGTGCTGAAGGACCGCATGAGGATAATCCCGGAAGGCGGGGCCATAACGGTCCTCGACAAGAAGACACTGGAGGAATACGGAATCGAGGAAGGCGATACGGAAGGGTTCGTGAATGTGCCTCTGGACATCGCCGATGTAAGGCTGAGCATACTCATAAAGGAGGACGAGGGCAAGGCGAGGGTGTCGCTTCGTTCAAAGCGGGGCACTTCCGCCAACAGGTGCGCCACAAGGTATTTCAGGGGCGGAGGACACGAGAACGCATCCGGTGGCAGGATAGTCTTCCCTGACGACATAAGGGACATCTCCGAGGCATCGGACTATGCGACTGAACGCATACGGGAATTTCTCACACAAGAAAAGGAGAATCAATGAAAGACTTAGGAATCAGAATATTCGCGGCCTTGCTTGCCATCTGCGCCGCATCGCTCATTTCCGCTTCCTGCACGAAGCAGAAACTGGAGCTGACATACTCATCCCAGGAAAGCTACATCGACAAATACATAACCGCAATCCTCGACACGGCCAAGACCGGAAGCGTGGCATACAGGGCAGGTTCCAGCAGGGTGACGACAGTTCAGGGAGAAGGAGAGGAACTGAAGGAAAACGGCACATTGTCGTTCTATTATGCCGGATATACCTTCAAGGGAAGTTTATCAAGGGACAACCTGTTCTGCACCAACAACGCCGACACGGCTGCCGAGTCAAAATGGTCCCTCGAGGACCAGGATTTCGACATACTGACCGTGAACCTCGCCGAAAGCGGATTCGTCGAAGGGCTCAGGAACGGTCTGGTGGGCGTCAAGGCAGGAGAGGAATGCCAGATACTGTTTTCCGGCAAATACGGATTCGGGAAGAAGCCGTTTGGCATAATTCCTGCAAATTCAGCCCTGCTTTACAAGATATGGGTGAAAGGCATCTCCAATGAATGAGGTGCGTATCGCAATTTTTCATATCTTTGCAAATTGTAAACGACAGAACAGACAAATATTGATGAAGAAATCTGCAATCCATATCGCCATCCTCGCATCGGCAGTCCTTGCATGCGGATGTGCGAAATCAGCATCCACAGGGCCAAACGATGCGTCCATCAGATATTTCAACGCCTGGAAGACCGTCAATCATCCCGATGCGGAATCGACGGAACTCGGCAGCATCATAATAGAGAAGACTGACGGTGACGGGAAGGAAATAGAAGCCGAAGGATATGCAATCGCGGAATACGTGGTATCTGACCTCATCGGCAACATAACCTCCTATACTGACGCAGAGACGGCAAAACAGCTCGGAACCTATTCCGAGACGACCTATTACGGTCCCCAGGTGCTCAGCACCTGCTCCGGCTATGTATATGCCGGCATCTCCGAGGCCATAGTAGGGATGAAGACCGGAGGCCATATCAAGACTGCGATACCGTCCTGGCTTATGACTTATTCAATATATGACACCAGGAAGGAGTATGAGAACCACTCCACGGAGGCATCGGACTGCATCTATGACATCCGTCTGGTCGATTACACCGACGACATCATCCAGTGGCAGAAGGACAGCATCGGGAGATATTTCGCAAGCCATCCGGAGATTTTCGGGGACATGACCGCGGCAGATACACTTAATGGATATTCAGGCATCTATTACAAGCAGCTGAAGGAAGCCGTTGATACCACGTCATTCCCTACCGATACGACAATCTACATCAACTATACGGGAAGGCTCCTGAACGGGTTGGTATTCGACACCACCATCGAGAGGGTTGCCAAGGACAACGGACTGTACTCGGCATCCAATTCCTACGCTCCTGTGAGTGTGACCTGGTCAGAATCAGCCTCTGGCATAACCTTGAGTTCGTCCTCGGTGATCACAGGCTTCGCCGTGACCCTCTGGCAGATGAGGGCAATGGAGAAAGGCATTGGCGTATTCACTTCCGACTACGGATACGGTTCTTCAGGTAGCGGGTCGTCAATACCCGGCTACTGCCCTTTGGTTTTTGAAATTGAAATCGTTGAAGAGCCTGAATAGAAGATGGCATCAGCACCTACAGAACTCGGAACCGAACGCATAGGCAGGCTTCTGAAGCAGTATGCCCTGCCAGCAATAATCGCACAGACAGCTTCATCTCTCTACAACATGGTTGACAGCATCTTCATCGGCCATGGAGTGGGGCCTTTGGCTATTTCAGGCCTTGCAGTCACCTTCCCCCTGATGAACCTGTCCACAGCTTTCGGCACTCTGGTGGGCCTTGGAGGAGCAACGATGCTCTCTGTCCTGCTTGGTCAGAGGAACTATCAGGCCGCTGACAAGGTCCTGGGCAATGTCCTCACAATGAACACGGTAATAAGCCTTGTGTTCATGGCGGTCGCCCTCATTTTCATAGATCCGATACTGTATTTCTTCGGAGCAAGCGAGAACACACTCCCCTACGCAAAGGACTATATGCGCATCATCCTTTACGGGAATGTCATCACACACCTGTACTTCGGCATGAACAACCTTATGAGGTCGTCGGGCAATCCGAAGAAAGCGATGGCGCTCACGATTTTCACGGTCCTGCTGAACACTGTCCTCGATCCAATATTCATTTTCGTGCTCGGCCTCGGAATAAAGGGTGCGGCATGGGCCACAGTGATTTCACAGACGGCGGCTCTCTGCATCGTGCTCGGACATTTCAACAATAAGACAAGGATCCCGCATTTCGAGAAAGGCTTCTTCAGGTTTGACCGGAGGATTGCGAAGGATTCTCTCGCCATAGGATTCGGGCCTTTCCTGATGAATTCGGCTGCATGCCTCGTGACGCTTTTCATCAACCAGCAGCTCCGCAAATACAGCGGTGACCTCGGGATTGGAGCATACGGTATCTGCAACAGGCTGACCTTCATGTTCGTTATGATATGTATCGGGCTCAACCAGGGAATGCAGCCGATAGCAGGCTACAATTACGGTGCACGCAAGTATTCGAGGGTGAAGAAGGTGTTCAAGATCACATCCCTCTATGCCACAGCTGTGACCGGGGTATGTTTCCTTATATCCATATTCATCCCGGAGATGGCGGTCAAGCTGTTCACGAGCGACCCTGAACTGGTGGAGATGTCGGGCAAAGGGCTCAGGATAATGAACATGGCATTCGTCCTCGCCGGTTCGCAGATGATTTCCACGAACCTGTTCCAATGCCTCGGCATGGTGAACAAGTCCATCATTCTGTCACTTTCAAGGCAGATCCTGATGCTGATACCGCTCCTGTATCTCCTTCCACTCGAATTCGGAGGGCTTGGGGTGTGGATGAGCTTCCCTATATCGGACACTCTCGCATTCATCCTCACCGCAATCCTGCTGGTGCGTCTTTTCAGGAAGCTCGGCAAGCTGAACGACGGGGACGACCCGGCAATCCTCGGAAGCAAGATCTGAAAGGCAGCATCTTACACCAACTGAAATCCATGGAAGAATGAAACATATAGTCATAAATATCGGCAGACAGTTCGGCAGCGGAGGGCTTGCCGTGGCAAGGGAGCTTGGGAAGAAGCTCTGCGTTGACGTGTACGACAGCGAGCTCATCACAAAGGCCGCACAGGACAGCGGATTCAGTGCTGAACTGTTCAAGGACAAGGACGAAAAGAGGCACAGGTTCTCATTCAAATCCGTGTTCACAGGACCTGTCGGCAAGGACTATATGAGCGATAACGAGCTTTTCAGGATGCAGGGCGAGACGATTCGCAAGATTGCCGGGCAAGGCTCAGCAGTCATCGTCGGCAGATGTGCGGACTATATACTGAGGGACCTCGACTATACCCTGAATGTATTCCTGACCGCCCCGGTTGATGCGAGGGTGGAAAGAATCTGCGACAGGATGGGAGTCAGCGCGGAAGATGCTCGTGAAATAATCCAGCAGAAGGATGAGGGAAGGCTGGAATATTACAACTTCTACACTTTCGGAGCCTGGGGTGCGGCCTCGACATACGACCTGTGCATTGACACCTCCATCCTTGGAATAGAAGGCACGGCAGATTTCATCATATCATTCGCCACGAAGGCCGGACTACTCTGACAATACGAAGCCTATGAATCCATCCTACAGAAAGACGACAATCATATCACTGACGGCAGTGGCCATCATCGCAGTGGCCGCGGCGACGGTCTCATGGTCAAGCCACAGGCATCGTGACGATGTCGTGCAGGAGGATGAGGTCACGATAAGGCTCAACGAAATCCTGACGAACGAGATGTCCGAGATTGAGGAGCTCAAGGGACTTGACAGGAAAGTGGAGGCATACCTCAGGAAATGGGACATCAAGGGAGCCTCGCTTGCCATAATGAGGAACGACTCCCTGCTCTACGCCAAGGGCTACGGTTGGGCTGACAAGGAGAACGAGGTGGAGATGGCCCCGGGAAACATCCTGCGGATGGCATCCGTCTCGAAACTCGTCACCGCTACCGGCATAATGGTACTCCAGGACAAGGGGATGCTCAGCATCAAGGACACAGTGTTCGGTCCACGCGGGATACTGAACGATTCACTCTATACATCAATCATAAAGGACAGGAACTACAGGAAAATAACCGTCGAGCATCTGCTCAGGCATGAGGGAGGCTTCAGGCGGGACCCGCTTTTCTCCTCAAGGGATGTGATGCATTCGATGAAACTCGACCACAGCCCGACGGCGGAGGACTATTTCAGGCTGGTGCTCAGGCAGTCACTCCGTTTCAAGCCAGGATCCTGGCAGAAATATTCCAATTTCGGCTACCTCGCACTGTCTGAAATAATAGAGAAAGTTTCGGGGATACCTTATGAGGAATTCATCCAGAAAGAGGTGCTCCATAAAGCTGGATGCTACGACATGCACATTGCCGGAATCTATTATGAAGATAAGTTCGACAACGAGGTGAGGTATTACACCCAGGAAGGTCCCGGCAAGTTCATCGAGGAATACAACGGAAGCGGAAGGATGGTTGAAAGATGCTACGGAGGCAACGACATCACCCTGCTTTCAGGAGCAGGTGCATGGTGCGGTTCGGCAGCAGAGATTGCGAGGTTCGTGGCATCGATAGACGGGAGGGACGAAGTGCCGGACATTATTTCCAAGGAGGCTGTGCGCCAGATGACTGAATATTCGGACGAAGACAAATATTCCCTCGGATGGAACGACACCAACCCCAGGAAGGGCTGGAGCAGGACGGGCACATTGTCAGGGACAAGCGCTCTGGTGAAATGCTACCCGGACGGGGAATGCTGGATAATGATAACGAATTCAAGCACTTGGAAAGGACCTGCACAGACGAAATATACAGATGAACTTTTCAAGAAATGCCGCAGCCTGTACAGCGACAAGCTGCCAAGGAGAAACCTTTTCGAGCAAGAAGGAGTCTAAAGAATCCTGTCCGGGTCGTACTGATGGACAGGGAACTCACCACTGAGCACACCATAGCCGTTCTCGGCAAGTGATTCAAGTTCGTTCTCCCCTGGATATACCACCACAGGAGCTATGAAAGACACCCTTTCAGCTATCTCGGCAGTGATCCTGTCGTTGTTCGCTATGCCTCCTGTCAGGATGATAGCATCCACCTTTCCATATACTACGGTCGAGAAATAGCCGATGTACTTGGCCGCGCTTGCGCAATATGCCTTAAGGAACAGTTCGGCCTTCTGGTCACCAGCCTCAGCCATTGCAGAAATCGCCCTGAAATCCTTGGTTCCGAAATATGACATTGCGCCTCCCTCTCCGACCAGCATTTTCTTGATACGGTCCTTGGTGTATTTACCACTGAAACACATCTCGACAATCGGGAAAGCAGGCACAGTGCCTGCACGCTCAGGAGTAATCGGGCCGTCCCCTCCGAGCGAATCTGTGGTATCAATCACGAGACCGTGTCGATGGACAGATACCGAGGAACCTCCTCCAAGATGAGCCACTATCACGGTCACATCCTTGTTGGTCAATCCTTTGGATGCTGCATAGCGTCTGACTACCGCCCTTGAATTAAGGGCGTGGAACAATGTTCTGCGCGGAAACTCAGGACGGCCGCCGAGCTTTAGTTCCGGAAGCATCTCGTCAGCCATAGGAGGGTCTGCGATATATGCCCTGCAGATTGTCCCGTCTCCCTTGGATGCACGAAGGGTATTTATCATCTCAACGATGTCGTATGCGATTATCGCACTCAGATTGCAGGCGTGGACACCGTCCCTTCCTGTCCTCAGGGTATCGCACATGGCCTTGTTGACTTCATAGACTCCCGTAAGCACCGGGGTTACGAGCCCTCCCCTCGCCATTACGACATCTATCGACTCCAAGGATATACCCTTCTCCGAAAGGAAATCCGTGATGGCATCCCTGGCTTCTATGTCGAGATCCATCACGGAAGGGTATTTGGCAAGGACCGCCGGATCAAGCGTGATATTCTGTTCAAAGGCTTTCAAGCCATCTTCGAAGAAACCGATCTTGGTTGAAGTCGAACCCGTATTGATTACCAGTATCCTGCCTTTCATCATAATTTTCATTTTGCCGACAGAGCGGCGATTGCGATTGAATTGAGTTTTGTTTCTATGCTGTCTGCGCGGCTCGAAAGCACGCAAGGTACCATGGCGCCAACCATCATTCCGGACTGTTTGACTCCTTTGACTAGCTTCGAATTGGTCTTGTAGAAGACATTTGCCGACTCTATGTTCGGGAAGAGCAGACAGTCGGCATCCCCGCCAACAGGACTTACAAGACCCTTGATTTCACAAGACTCCCTGTCAATCGCCACATCCAGGGCGAGAGGCCCGTCGGCTATGCAGCCTTTGATCTGTCCCCTGTCCACCATCTTGGCAAGCTGGGCAGCCTCCATGCAGGCAGGCATGCTTGTAAGCATCTGTTCCGAAGCAGCGATGATAGCCACCTTAGGGGTAGCTATACCCGCAGCATGGGCGGTATTCACAAGGTGTCCCATGATTATCTGCTTCTGCTTGAAGTCCGGAGCCGGTATAACGGCCATGTCCCCGAGGAAAAGAAGCTTGTGGTAATTAGGATTCTCTATCACGCCCACATGGGTAAGCGTACCCTTAGGAGGGAGAAGTCCTTTCTCCTTGTCCAGAATTGCACGCAGGAACTTGTCGGTGGAACACAGGCCTTTCATCAGGATGTCTCCCTGTCCCTGCCTTATCATATCCACGGCCTGGGCCACAGCGGAGACCTCGACCGGATTGTGGACAATGGTGAACTTTGTGACATCCACTCCCTCAGCAATGCAAGCCTGCTCTATCAAGGTCCTGTCACCCACAAGGGTTACATCCACGATTCCGCATTCAACAGCACTGCCTGCGGCGGCAACGGTGTGGCCGTCAACGCCCCAGGCAGCTATCATTCTTTTCTTCGCTCCCCTTCTGGCGAGCTCATCGAATATTTCGGGGAAATGAGTGAACATCTAAGATTCCGGATTATTCTTCCTCATTGAGGACTATGTGCATGGTATCCTGAGCTATAACGAGTTCCTCGTTGGTCGTAATCACGGCTACCTTGACCTGGGAGTCCGGAAGTGAAATCATCACATCCCTTCCTGTTGCAACATTTGCCTCATAGTCGAACTTGACGCCGAGATATGTCAGGTTCTCGCAGACCCTGCGGCGCAGACGGCTGTTGTTCTCGCCGATTCCGCCTGTGAACACGATGAGGTCAACTCCGTTCATCGCAGCAGCATAAGCCCCGATGTACTTGGTGATGTCGTATGTGAGCTTCTTGAGGGTGAGCTTGGCCTTTGAATCGCCGGCATTTGCGGCATCGTTGAGGTCACGTGCGTCCGAAGACACGCAGGAAAGACCTGCGAATCCGCTCTTCTTGTTGAGGACCTTGCTGATTTCGGATGCAGAGAGACCCTCCTTCTCCTGGAGATATGTGACTACATCAGGATCCACATTTCCACAGCGCGTACCCATTATTATACCTTCGAGTGGGGTGAATCCCATGGAGGTATCTATTGACTTGCCGTTGGCTACTGCAGCTATGGAGCTTCCGTTGCCAAGGTGGCAGGTGATTATCTTCGAATATCCGAGGTCGAGACCAGCGAACTTGGCACCCTTGGCGGAAACAAATTTGTGGCTCGTGCCATGGA
>JBJEBR010000030.1:0-13851 GCA_051870255.1 Candidatus Cryptobacteroides sp. | reverse complement strand
GTTAATCTTTAAGGTCTTATTACTTTTTAGTACAAAGTGATGCAAAAGTCAGAATCTCATCACTAACATACGACCGTGCAAAAGTCACTATTCTTCCATAGTATAGCTTGTAGTACTCGTCAAATATCATATAGGAAGCACTCAAATCATACGGCTGAACGGAATTGTAACATGACAGGATTCGGCAAGTGTCACACCTCTTCCATCCGGGCGAGGTTCCAGCCGCAGAACTGCATTATGATTTTGTGGAGGGTGGTGCCTTGGCGCAGGGCTTCTACGCGGGGAGCTACGGCGTAGGAGTTTATCTGACGGACAGCCTCTTCCCATTGCGTAGAGGCCTTGGACTCGAATTCGCTCTTAGGCAAATATTTGACTTCTATGATGTAACTGTGCTCCGACTTGTAGTGAGTCAGATTGGGCAGAAGGAAGAAGTCGCAATAGCCGTGGTTGAGCTCTATCTCAGGGGCTGTGATGTAATAATCATTCAAGTTCAGGTATGCCAGGAAGAAACCCTGGATGTTGCGTTCACCTTCGATGCTGTCGCGAACAGATGACTGTCGTGAATAGCAATCAGCCATGTACTGAAGGCCTTCACGCCACTGTCCGTCAAATGCCATGGCATCGAACGCATCACGCAAATTACTGATATTCACATTGGTCTGCTGATAATTCTCCAGCAGATATGTGTAATATTGCTTGCGCACGTTGTTGTTCGGGATTCCGAGGATAAGACGGCTGCCGCGGGTACCGGTTATAGTAAGCATTCCATAATAGAACAGCAAACTTGGGAATACCTCCGGACGGGTCATATCCATTGCGGAGAAGGTGGGGAACAATTCTGCCGTTATCTGACCCTCTTCTATAACCTTCATCAGGACTCCCTTCCTGTTGCCGTCGAGTTTGTCCAGCTGGATGAGTTTCTTCAATTTGCTGTAGTCCGTTTTGGTGTTCGGATCAAGCATAATTTCAGGAGCATGGTGGTCCATCACATAATTGCGAAGATAATAAAGCACCATGTCACAATTGAATACGCGGTTGCCATCTGAGAGACATTCCTTGGCAAAACAATAATTGTTGTACCACGGCTTCATTTCCTCTATCATCGCCTCTATGTCGCAGTCCGCAGGAAGCATTCCAACACCCTTGTAATATGTAAACATCTCACGCACGTCCTCCGTCGAGAAGCCCAGCATCTCGTCCAGCTCCGGCCTTGTCGAGGCATTCCAGCCTATATTGAAGCCGCTGGTCAGGTCATCCAATGTCACCGGGCTCACGCCAGTCAGGAAAATGCGCTCGAAATTGCCTTTGAACTTTTTGAACAGGTCACGGTAGAAACCATCCGCGTGAGTTATGGCGTGATAGACCTCTTCCCCAAGTTCGTTCAGGACAACGTTCGTGAAATTATCATATTCATCAATAATCAAATATAGAGGTATTTGAAATCTTTTGGCATTGTCAACTATAAGCTTCAGTTTCCCGGAATATGTCTTGACTGAAAAGAAAGTCTTTACAATATCCTCCGGATAATCATCCTTGTAGCGATGCATAAAATCATCCAAAGTCAATACACAGTATTCTCCGAAGTTTTCCTCAAGCGAGCTGATGTTACCCCCAATCTGTGAGAAATCCATATAAAGGACCTGATACCTGTTTCGCAACGGCGTCGGATGCTGCCCGATATACAAATCCCCGAACAGACGATCAAAATCACCTGCCGCATTTTTGTCATAATAAAGACGCATCATATTGATGAACAGGCTCTTGCCGAACCTGCGCGGACGGATGAATATCAAGGTCCTGGGCTGATTTTCAATTGCCTCGATATACATGGACTTGTCAACATAGTACAAGTTCTGCTCTATGACCGACCTGAAATCGGACACTCCGTAAGGTATCTGCCGTATCTGTTCCATAATCACAAATATTTGCCACGGCAAACATACATAAAATATTTGGATTTCATGTAAGTCCAAAGAATAGGAATGCGTAAGGGAAAAATGGTCAATAAAAATATTTCTTGTTTCTGAATGAAATTCTGATTTGGCGGAACGAAGAAAATCCGGTCCGTCTTTTTGCCGTTATGGTCTTTTCGGTAATTTTGCCGTGACCAAAACGAACAGGATATGATGACAATCGAAGCATTTGCCCACGAAATAAGAGGAGGAATCACTATCTTCTGCATAATCTGGTGCTTTCTGCTCTACCCAGCAAGAAAACAGAGCCGGATGATGCGGCTGCTGTTCATTTCGACACTATGGCTGGCTCTGTCCCACCTGAAAGATTCCGTTTTCATGTTCGAAAGCATCAAGAACAGCGAGTTTCTTGACAATGCCGTAAACCTCTTCGATCTTACATTTTTCCCGCTCATATGCTCATTTTTCATTGAAGCCACAAGGCCGGGAAAACCGACGAACCTGCAGATTGCCGTTGCCATGTCATTACAGTTCACAATACTGGCGGCGTATCTGATTTTCCCCAATGACATCATTCTCGGTATCGGCTATGCCTTTTCCTTTCTCATGGCAATCACCACTATGGTTTTCGTTTTCATATCAGCATCCAGATACAACAGAATACTGTCAGACAACTATTCCAATATTGAACACAAAGATGTAAGATGGGTGGTTGGTTACAGTATCATCTATTTTGTATTCGTAATCGCATACCCCATATTGTTCCATCACACGATATGGCTCAGCGAAGCAATCTACAACCTGGGCAGCATGCTTGTGCTCACGCTGCTCTTTCTTGTTGCCAGGAAGCATATTGTCGTGAAGCTGTCCCTCGAACCTGACAATGATGCATCCCCTGAAACCATATCCGATGAAGACAATAATGAACTAACTACAGATCAGGAAGATAATACTATGAAAGATGAATTGATCGGCAAAAAACTCACTAAGGCAATGGAACAGGACAAACTGTATCTCAATCCTGAACTGTCACTGCGCGAAGTTTCTTCAGCAATCGGGTCCAATATGAAATATCTGTCCCTTTACCTGAACCGCAATCTCGGAATGTCGTTCTATGAATATGTGAACAAATACAGGGTATCCTACGCCTGCGAGCTGATAAACCGCATGTACGATGACGGCAGGGTCAATATGACTGATGTCGCCAGCCAAAGCGGATTCAACTCCCTGTCTTCATTCAACAGGTATTTCAAGAAGGAGAAGGGTGTGACTCCGAAGGAGTATTACTATAGGCAGGAAATGTAGCGGACAATGCGCAGGACCTCACATATTTTATTGAATGTCATTGCATTGTATTTATGCTGTACATTATCGTCATGCTCTCGTAAGCCTGATGACAGGGACCTGCGTCAGAAGTATGTTTTCGCCATCGTCCCTGATTACGGACCGGGAGACAACGGCTATTACGACATGGTCATCGAGGGGCTGTCTGTATTTTCCGTAGAAACCTCCGATGTTTTCCATATGCTTCTGTGCAAAAGCATGGAACAGGCGGAAATATGGTACCGGGGAATCTCGGACGCGCTCAGGAATTCACAGGACGACAAAGCACTCATCGTACTCGCCTCCGATGACTACGCCCCTCTCGTGCAGGACAATCCCCTGCCTCCGCCAAACTGCGACATCCTCCTGTTCGAATCTGAAGATCTGGCCATGGCTTCCAACATCCATACCCTCGAACTCAGAAGATATGGAATATGCTACCTCGCCGGAGCGATGGTCAGCGAACATCCAGCATGGATCATTGCCGCAAAAAGCAACGATGCCATGACCCGGGAAGCCGTTCAGGGATTCGCTGACGGCTATATGGAGTATTCTGACAACCCGCTTTCCACAATATATCTCACAACGGATGAAAGAGGGTTCTGCAGACTGTCCGATGCCCGCCGGGAAGCTGACATCATAGTTTCGGAGACCAATGGTTCTGATGAAAACGAATATTGCACCATCCTTCCTCTTGCCGGGACAGCCAATCTCGGAATCTACAATTCGGTCAATCTTGCAGTTTCACGCACCCAGGTCATAGGGATGGACAGGGATTGCAGCGGCCAGAACGATTATATCCCGTTTTCGATAGCAATTGACATTGGATCGGCTGTTCATGACATTCTTTCTGCCTGGTCGAGTGGTGAGTGCCTGCCGGAACATATATCGGAAGGATTGGATTCTGAATATGTACATATGGTTTTCAGCAAATGGTGGGATCCGAAGGGGGCGTTCATGTACTGGGGCGGAACGGATACCACAGGAGATTTTTGGCAGAAAAAAATGAACGGTTACGAACGGGAAGCATGTTTGAAGGAGGATGAATATGAGGCATTCTAGGATATTGGCAATCATGGCCTTGATGATTTGCTTCAACGCCTGCTCGAAAAGGAACGGTCTTGATGGGGACGGGCAGGAAAATCATGTCTTCAAGGTTGCCGTAGTATGCCCCGAGGGCATGTCCGCAAGGTGGAGTCGCACTGCACAATGGGCATTGGATATATTTGACAATGCACAGAAAATCACTGACATACGCATAACTCTGAATTTGGAATGGATTGACGAAGAAGACCCTGCGCTTGATGACATCCTCAAAAGAATAAGCTCGGATGAAGGATATGCCGCCATCATCGGTCCGTCCGATCCCGACAAGGCTGCAAAAGTGGCAATCGCCTGTCAGGGCAAGCATATTCCTGTCATCCTGCCACAGACTGCCAATGCCGAGTTCCAGAGGGTGTTCGCCAAGCAGGACTATGTCTTCTGCATGACTCAGAACGACATAATGCAGGCTGAGATCATGATGTCACTTTTCGGATTCAACAACCTGATATCCAATGATTCCAGCAGGGAGGTCGCACTTATTGTGGGGAATGATTCATATTCCGATTCATTCAGACAATGGTTCGGCTACCTGGCTACGGAAAAATATATCAACACAGCCTACACGGCAACGATTGAGGGTTCAATGACCGTCGAGAAGGCATTCGAAGATTGTTTTGAACTTTCAGAATCAGGCAGGAGCATACCTTATATATTCTTTGCCCCGTCCTCGGATGAGGATTTCATCAAAGCCGACAGGAAACTTGCCGAGCTCGAAGAGAGATTCCCCGTCTACAGATGGTTCACCCAAATCTTCTGCACCGACATCTGCGTATCAGACCGTGCAGCATCCTCGGTTTCAGGCACTTACGAAGGAGTCGACCTGGCTCCGAACCCGGAATCCGGATTCAACGCAAGCTACAGGGCGAAATTCGGCGAAGAACCTTTGGGCGGAGAACCGCAGCTTTTCGATGCCATCTACATCCTGCATTATGCACTTGCAGGACTCGTGGCAGACAAAGCTGAGCTTTTTAAGGACACGACTGACAAATATGGAGTACCTGTGCGCAGAAGCATCCTCGGAGATTATATCGTAAAGGTAGTGGACGGAAGGGATTCCAGACCGTTCGGATGGTTCCCGGATGATGTCACTCTGGTTCTAATCAGCATAGGGGGTGGGTCATATCCTGACCTCACCGGGGTGTCGAGCGACCTGACCTTTGATTCAAAATATCATTGTGCCGCAACCACTTCCACATACAGGCACTGGAGGCTTCACAATGGGGAATATGCGACTTTGGAATATCTGACTGCCGACGGATCGGACAAGACCGTCTCAAGCATCCAGAACTGGACGACCCAGGTGGAGGCAATTCAGGACCTTGAGCAGGAGGAAGTTGCCGTTTCATACCCACCGAAACAGGGGAATCATGCAGTCATTGTGGCTGCAAGCAAAGGATGGGAGAATTACCGCCATCAGGCAGATGCGTTGGCGATGTACCGGCTTCTCAAAGATTGGGGATATGACGACGGGCACATTATCCTGATAGCGGAGGACGACATCGCATACAACGAAAACAACCTCTTTCCAGGAGTGGTGAAAGTGACCCCTGACGGGGAGAATCTGTACAGTGACGTAGTGATTGACTACAGGATGAGCAACCTGGGTATCAGCGACTTGCGAAACATATTCACAGGGAGGGAGACCGCTTCCACCCCTGAGGTCCTGACATCAGCGGAGAATGACAATGTGCTGGTGTTCTGGAGCGGACACGGAGATTTCGGGGAATTGGACTATGACAGGACTTATCTGTCGGGCAAGGAGCTGGACGAAATCCTGGATATTATGGAGAAGAATGGGAAATACCGAAAGATGATGTTCGTCATCGAGGCGTGCTACAGCGGTTCCGTGGCCCAGATGTGTCTTGGACACAAGGGGACGGTCTTCATTACTGCTGCAAACAATTCGGAGACGAGCAAGGCGGACATGAGGGACGAGCAGATGCACATTTATCTCAGCAACGGTTTCACGAGGGCGTTCCAGGAGAAAATCGGGGAGAGTCCTGACGTGACACTGCGGGATCTGTATTATCACCTTGTCACACATACCGTCGGGAGTCACGCAAGTATGTACAACCAATCCCTTTACGGCAATGTCTTCACTGAAACTATGAGTGAATACTTCGTCATCTCGAGCGAAGCCTCCACACTGTCATTTCGAGCGAAGCCCGAAGGGCGAAGTCGAGAAATCTATTAATTAAAATAATATAACAATGAACCAAAACAACAAAATCCGAAGGACGCACTCCATTCTGATGTGCACCCTTATTCTTGTAGCAGGACTCATCTCCTGCCGCAAGGAGACATTCAACCCGTCCGTGACAATACCGGAGAGCAGCAATGTCTCATCCGGCCTCGAATGTTACGGCTACACTGTTCCGTTCGAAATAAAGAGCGACAAACCTTGGAAGATAGATTTCAACGACGAAGGTATGGAAATCGCCTACGCCCTGCCTTCCGAAGGAGAGGGTGACGCCACCGTGAAACTCTGCATTCTTGACAACCTTTCAGTTATGCCGAGGACAGGACTTATGACAGTGGTCTTCCCTGACGACCAGTCCAGAAACTACACTGTACAGCTGTACCAGAAAGGAGTTGACAATGAGGACAATTTCACTGACGGAAGGATCGGCGAGGCTGCCTTCGCCGTCGGCTACGGATTTGACATCACCAAGGGCATTTCACCTTCAGCCATAAGACTGCCTATAATGAAGAAGGAAAAACTTCGCGAAGATAATATGATCACCGTTGCAGCCGACTCAAAGATCACTGTCGAAGAGAAACTTGCCACCGGCTCTACAATCAGGGAACTGACACAGCAACTGGAAGCCAAAATGAACTTCAACTGGAGCGGCTGCGGCTTTGAAGTGGAGGCCAATTCGACATTCAACCAGATGGACTATTCCAACGAGGCCAACAACTATGCAATGGCCTATCTTGACTGCGAGCTCGAACGAATCTCCATCAATGCGGACCCGAGCTTTTGGGCTGAAGACGGCTATATCACAGATGATGCCATAAGAGCCATTGAAGGCCAGCACCGCAAGTATGAAAGCACGGACGAAGGCTTCTACAAACTCTGCGAGAGGTATGGCACCCACGTAGTCATAAAGGCTACCCTCGGTGGACGTATCAAGATGAGCACCAAGATCAACACTACCGAAATCAAGAAGGAATACGACCTGACGGCATTTGCAAAACTTGCCTACAACGGCATTGTGGATGCTTCCGCCTCGGTTGATGAGACCTACAATGACCATTTCAACGAAAATAGGGAGAGCATCGAATCCAAGATGACAATCCTCGGAGGCGGCAAGGAGGAAGGCATAGCCCTCGCCGGAAGCATCGGAGACGACATGAAGGACAAGTTCGATTCCTGGCGTTCGAAACTGGCTTCCGATCCGGAAACCTGGACTTATCTCGGCCTTACGGATGCGACTGATGTGGTCCCGATTTGGGAACTCATCGACGATGAGGAGAGAGCAAAGAAATTGGAAACATTCATCAAGTCAGGTCAATATGAGAGGATGCAGCACAGACCGAATTATGATATGGGAGTTCAGGTCAAGATCACTATGCCGGAATTCACTCCGGGAAGTTCTTCTTCACTGATTCAGGATGTGAAAATCGGAAGCGATGCCGGCAAGACAGTCGCCATCGTCTGCAACGAATATATCCCTGAACTTAACGAGACGAAGAGGGTAAATGTAATCTATCCTGTTATTCAGGGAAACATCAAGTTCAATATGGGATATTTCCCTGGTAATGAGATTCACAGACCATCGCACATTTCCGTCTATGACGGCAAGGTACGCATCCAGCCGATACCAAATACAACGGTCGGTGAGGTCAAGGAGTTCTATCTCAGGGGTGTTTCATTCTCTACGAAACAATTCGACAATGAGACTCCTGTGGTGACTGCACAGTATTTATACAGGAATGCCATCCTTCCTTATGGAAAAACTGAAACGGACAATATATATCCTCTGGTAAAAATCGGCAACCTTATATGGCTGCGCAAGGATTACAGAGGCGTGCGGTACCCGGCTTCAGGTAAGGAAATACCTAATACAATTGTTAATGAGTTATACTCTAAAGGCAATTACATATACTGTTACAACACTCTAGCGGACTATATGGCTCCATCCCACCCAAGCACTCCCCAGCCAATGGCAATATGCCCTCCAGGATGGAAAATCCCATACAAAAGCGATGTAGAAGCACTCGTCGCCAATATGGCCAAATATAACAAGAACACTATGCACGCATACCTGGAAAACGGTCTGCTCGGGCTTGATATAAGCAATAAATATTATTGTTATAAAAACAGTTCCGGTCACTTGACATTTCCTATTGGCTCTGATCTCGAAGATGGTCCTTATATGATTGGTCTCAAATGGGATAGCCTCTGGAATTCGGATAAATATACGCTTATATTCCGTATTGGTGAAACTGGGGAAATTTCAGCTTCCTACACTTTGAAATTTGAAGACGGGACTGAGCCAAAAGTTCCTGTCCGCCTCGTACATGTAATTGAGTAACAATTAAATATATGTATCTATGAAAAGAATTTTATCATTTATATCATTAATCCCGGCATTGATGATTGCCGTCGTTTCCTGCTCCAAAAACGAGGGTACGGAAGACAACGGCCTTTCCGAACTGGAGAAGGAAGTTGCCGCAGCAATTGAAAAATATTATGTCTGCCAGAGCATCTACCGTCCTCTCGCAGGACTGGACATACTCCCTGAGGGCTGGGAAATAATGGAATTCCGCCCAGCAATCGGTACTGTTGCCGATGAAGCCAAACCGTTTGAAAGAAGCGTCATCGTGGGCAGCTACGAGGGAGCGGAACAGTATTTTCTGAACATCACGACGGACGAGCACACAGTGGGCAGCGGCAGTGGCTGGACCTGGTCTTATGAAGGAGTCGGCTCAATGACTTTCACAAAAGTCGGGAGCGCGGACTGCTATGCATACGCCGACGTGGCCCTTGTGCAGATGCCAACCCTCACCCGAATCAATTTCGTACCGGAGACGGCAGTCGGAGACAATGCCAAATTCGACGGAACTCCATACTACGGAGCCGGAGACGTGATGATGGACAAGGACGGGGTATATTGGATATGCGTCCGCCCGTCCGCAGGTCCTCTCAGGAAGGAATATGCATATTTCGTGACATTCGACCTGAACCAGAAGAATTACAAGACCTACAAACAGGATGTTTACAATGTGGACGAGGACGGTCGCAAGACCAGGGAAAAGCTCTCGTGCTCAGGCAACTGGATATATGGAACAGGGCTTGTCGAGGAGAGAATCGCCGTTGCCGCCGCCCATACCCTCAGCAGGCTCAGATATGAAAATTCCGATGCTACCAGACTTATTATGGAGAACATCCTGAACAAGACTGGATTGGACCTTAAACGGGTAATGGATGAAAGCCGGGCATTCGTATATGCAGGACCATCCTCGACAAGCAACAGCAACTTGCAGGTAAAATATCAGCAGCCCGCCTTCATCTTCTACACTCAGTCGGATGACGGGAAAACCTGGAATGAGACCATCAAGAAAGCGCTCCCGAAATACCTCTACAGAGACTGCAGAATGCCATATTCCGTTACGGTCACCCACGACCCTACAATGCAGTATTACCTTTTCGGGAAAGTGAAATCAATTTCACAAAACCCTTATACGATCGGGGATTATACCATAACCTGGAACATCAACCTGACAGACTATGCCAAGAATGGGGAGGACTGCATCGTGCTTCGTCAGAAGAGGGTGACAGACAAAGGCAAGAAATCAAGCGATTTCACGGAGACAATCTGGAGGTGCCCTGTTGACCAGCGTTGGGATTACTGGGGCTCCTTCGAAACCACGAAAAGGACTCTCGTCGATAAAGGCGACGACGAGTTCGAGGGCAAGCCTGTCACTGACCTTTACGAGTAATCCACCTGTCATCTAATGTAATTTACACATTCCATAAATCTGGACATAAAATATATTGATAGCATGAAAAAACTACTTTACACCCTGTCGATAATATCGGCAATAGCATCAATAACAATATCCTGCAACAAACAGAATCCCGAGGGCGGACTCACCCCTGAGGAAAAGGCGGAAGCCGCAGCAATGGATAAATTGAATGTCTGCCAGAGTGTACTCAGGCCTCTTGCTGGTCTGGACGAGCTTGCTGACGGATGGGAAAGCAAACAATATGAACCTGCAATAGGAGTGGTCGCCGATGAGGCAAAACCTACCGAGAGAAGCCTGATCGTCAGCAATTATGAGGGAGCTGAACAGTTCTTCCTCAGCATCACGACGGACGAGCACACAGTGGGCAGCGGCAGTGGCTGGACCTGGTCCTACAAAGGTGTAGGCTCAATGACTTTCACAAAAGTCGGGAGCGCAGACTGCTATGCTTATGCCGATGTGGCCCTTGTGCAGATGCCAGGCCTTACCAGAATCAATTTCGTGCCTAAAACTGCAGTCGGAGACAACGCAAAATTCGACGGAACTCCATACTACGGAGCCGGAGACGTGATGATGGACAAGAACGGAGTGTATTGGATATGCGTCCGTCCGTCTTCAGGCCCTCTGAGGAAGGAGTATGCATATTTCGTATCCTTCAGCCTGGATGCCAAAAAGAATTACAAGACCCAAAAACAGGACATATACAAGGTGGATCCTTCTACAGGGCGCAAGACAAAGGACAAGGCAAGCACATCAGGAGACTGGAAATATGGAACTTCCCTGGTTGAAGAGCGTATTGCGATTGCCGCAGCACATACTTTCTATGCCATTGCATACGGAGAGTCAGAGGCAGAACAATTCATCAACGAGAAACTCGATGGCAAGAATCTCGATATAAATAAAATGATGTCAAAAAAGGTCAGCTTTGCCTATGGCAGCCCTTCATCCGTCAGCAACAGCAATGTGCAGGCAAAATATCTGCAGCCCGCATTTGTTTACTCCGAATTTGAACTTGGCGGAAAGAGAAATGAAACCATACAGAAGGCTTTCCCTGAATACCAGAAGAATAACTGCTCACTTCAATACTCCCTGACAGTTCCATACGATCCTTCAATGCAATTATATTTTACAGGAAACATAGAAGAATCATTTTTTGATGGGAATTCATACCAATACGATATCGATCGCTTTGTCCTGAAATTGAATCAGGATGAAACAAGCTATCCACCTTTCGCCGGTACAGCAGTCGTTTTGCGCCAGAAGAAGGTGACGGACAAAGGCAAGAAATCAAGCGATTTCGTTGAAACAATCTGGCAATGCCCGGTTGACAAGCGCTGGGACTACTGGGGTTCACTTGCCAACACCAAAAGGACAATCATCAGCAAAGGCGATGACCAGAACGGTGGAAAAGTCCTTTCCGGCGACGCCATTTACGACTGATCCCTACACTGTATTGAAAATTTAGAAAGGGGCTTACTAAAAAGACTGTCATATCGAGCGAAGCATGAAGTGCGCAGTCGAGATATCTATTGATTATCAATATATTACATAGATCTCTCCATTCGCTTCGCTCAGTCGAGATGACAAAAAGGGACTTTAACAAGCCCCTTTTCTGTAATATGGAAGGAGTATTTCTCCGTAAATAATTATAAAAATGCTAAATTTTGATTAAATTTGTGCCGATTTTGCCCGAAAGCTATTTCATTTTATAAACCTAAATAACTTAAAATGGGAACAACAGCAGTCATTTCTGCAATCTTGACACTTCTTGCAGGCATCGGTATCTTCCTCATTGCCTGCCAGATGATGAGCTCCAACCTCGAAGCCGCCAGTTCTGAAAAATTGAAACACATGTTTGCAAAGGCATCCAAGAGCAAACTTCTTGGTGTCGGCATCGGTACGCTGGGAACAGCGGCAATCCAGAGCTCAGGAGCAACGACAGTGATGACAATCGGTTTCGTCAATGCCGGCATCATATCCCTGACCCAGGCTGCGACGATAATCTACGGAGCAAACATCGGTACGACCGTGACGGCACAGATCGTCGCCCTCGGTATGTTCGGAGGAAACGGGATCTCGACTTCCGTAATATTCTCGGCTTTAGCCGGACTGGGAGCCTTCCTCAGCATGTTCTCAAAGAAAAGTTCGTGGAAGACGATGGGAGGCATCCTGACAGGCTTCGGTATGCTCTTCGTAGGTCTTTCCCTCATGAGCGGCTCGATGGAAGACTTTGCCAACCTTGACAGCGTGAAGACCTTCCTCGCCTCCATCAGCAGCCCTATACTTCTGGTCATCCTCGGCGCCCTCTTCACAGCCATCATACAGAGTTCATCGGTCATGACTTCAATCGCCCTTGCAATGGTCGTGACAGGACTCGTTTCCCTTGAGCAGGGCATATATCTGACGATGGGTTCCAACATCGGATCCTGCGTCGTGGCGATCATCGCCGGTATAACCAGCAGCAAGAACGCAAAGCGTACGGCACTCATCCACTTGATTTTCAACTGCGCGGGTGTCGTTCTCTTCATGCTTGTAGGATGGATAATGAAACTCTCCACCGGTGGCAGTCTCAATTTCGGAAGCATTTTCGAAAGAGCTTTCCCAGGAGCGCCTCAGACACAGCTGGCGATGTTCCATACTTTCTTCAATGTCATCACCGTCCTCTGCATACTTCCTCTGACTGACCTTCTTGTCAAGGCTGTGGTGAAAATGATTCCGGATTCTGCGGCATCTGCAAATCCGGACGAGCCTCGCCTTCACTATGTGGATGAGAACATGCTCAAGACCCCTCCTGTGGCCGTTCAGCAGACCAAGCAGGAAATCATCAGGATGTCCACTCTGGCAATGGAGAATTTCAACCGTGCCGTCTATATGGTCAGCACCCTGACCTTCAATGAGAAGGAAACTTTTGAAAAGACTGAGGACGAGATCAATTTCATCAACCGCGCCCTTGTGGACTTCGTCGTGAAACTTTCCGAGCACAAGGGAATCAGCGAACGCGACCACATCTATCTGGCAACGACTTACCGCACCGTACGTGACCTTGAGCGTATTGGTGACTATGCCGAGAACATCCTCGAATACTCAGAAGAAATGGAGAACGTCGGCAAAGGTTTCTCAAAAGATGCTTTGGACGAAATCAATGCTCTCCAGGTCATGATCACCGACCTGTACAAATACACAATGAAAGCTTATGAAGATGAAGACTTCAAAGCACTTGATCAGGCAAACGAGGTTGAAGAGAAGATCGACGATTTCACCAAGATGATGGAAGACAACCACATCAAGCGTCTTGCTGATGGTGTCTGTACGCTTGAGGTTGGTTCCCAGTATCTTTCACTTTCATCCAACGCCGAGCGTATCGCCGACCACCTCGTCAACGTTGCCAAGACCATCCGCAGCCTGAAAAATATCAAATAAAAGAGGCTGACCCATAAGTCTGTCATATCGAGTGGAGCACGAAGTGCGTAGTCGAGATATCCATTAATTATCAATTAGTTAAGAAGATCTCTCCATGCGCTTCGCTTAGTCGAGATGACAG
>JBJEBR010000029.1:0-14018 GCA_051870255.1 Candidatus Cryptobacteroides sp. | reverse complement strand
GTACGGATGTTCTTTCCGGAAAAGGGGACTTCCTCTTGTGCAAGGACAGGAGGACAAAGCGCATTCAGGGAGCGATGGTCACTCCGGAAGAGTGCGGGAAGATAGTGGATTATCTTCGGGCAAACAATTAAGCATTCTGCCATATTATTGCAGTAGAATCTGCTTTATTTGTCACGTGAAACCAATAGACACAGTATATGACACTTTCTGAATTACTCCGCAAGGTCTCGTTCGACGAGCTCATACCCACTCTGAAAGGGGCATATGACGTGAAGGACATCTACTCCTACAGGGAGGCGTTCGATGAGCTTATGCTCAACGAACCAGCCGGACAGACCGACGGGGTGATTGAACTGAGCCGTGACGAGGATGATGAGAACTGGATACACGTTACAGGTTGTCATGACTGCTGGAGTGAAGTCCTCGCGAGCAGGATACAGATAGAGGACGGGCTGAGCTTCAGTGATGCGGAGCTTGCTGCGCGTATCCTTTGGGAGATGACCTACTGGGCTTTCTCGGAGGATGAGACCCCGTCATTCATGGAGAGGCCGGACAACAAGTACAGGCGCAAATGGTCCGAGGTGCATTCCCGCCAGAAGGTGATGTATGCCAGGGGGCGCAAGGAGAAAAGGGAATGCTTCCGGGAAGCAATGTCCTGGGACATCTGCAAGCGGATATGGGAGAGGGAGGAGAGGCGCAACCGCGCCAAGAGGATGCGTGATGCCCGCATGGACAGGGCGATGGCCCGGCTTGACAGGATGTCAAATGTCGAGGAGTGCATCAAGGACCTGCTGCGTATCTGCCCGGAACTGGGCAGGGGAGAGCTGGAGTACCTCTTCGACACGAAGATTGTCCACGAGACCCGTTTCCGTCAGCACAAGGGTGACGTGAAGTACTCCCCGGTCACTCTCCAGACTCTCATCAGGGATTACAGCGAGGTGCCGGAGGATGAATATGACAGCATCGTCCTCGTGCTCTACTCGGACTCCCAGGAGAATATCTCTGCGGAGACGGTGTCCGCAGTAAGGGATATCTTCATCACCGGCCGCACCCTCAAACGGGCGGTCCTCAAGGTATCGGAATATGCTGATATGAAAAGCGGGGATATCATCCTGAAGGTCGTCCACAGCAAGGATTAACTTTACGCCATGGAATTGAGAATCCTGCATATATCCGACACCCACGGTGTCCACCGCCGCCTGAGGGACCTCCCTGAGGCGGATATCCTCGTGCACAGCGGGGACTTCACGATGTCTGGCTCCGAGGCAGAGACACTTGATTTCCTTGAGTGGCTCTGTGACCTTCCCTACAGGCACAAGGTGCTGGTCGCGGGCAACCACGACGCCTGCCTTTTCGGTGCTCATCTGGACGGACTTGACGACAATGTCCATTACCTCTGCGGAAGCGGGGTGGAGATAGAGAGGCTGAAGTTCTGGGGAGTGCCGATGTTCATGGAAGACTGCATGAGCGGTCATCAGGAGCAGTTCTACGCCGACATTCCGGATGACACGGACGTTCTTGTCACCCATACCCCTCCTTACGGCATTCTTGACAGGGACGGGAGTATCCTCTACGGCTCAAGGGAGTTGCTCGAAATGGTACGCACCATTCGTCCCCGTCTGCACCTCTTCGGTCACATACACAAGGCCCACGGGACGACCAATGACGGAATGACCGTCTTTTCCAATGCCGCAATAATGGACGAGGGCTATGACAGCCTTAACGAGCCGAACATGATTACGATATCAAATGAGCCATGAAGACAAAGTATATTTTCCTCAATCCGGAAGGAGTCATCAGGCCGGACCGTAGCGGACAGGGCTGGGATTCGAAATGCGTCGAGAACCTTTGTATCGTCATCGGAACGACGGGTACCTTCATCGTGCTGACGGTAGATATGAAAGAGTCACCTTCAGGAACACCCATGCCATTCCTTGACAGGGTAGTCAGATGCATACCGCTACTTGATGGATGCACCCGCAGCGATGGGATTGCGGCCTTCCTTGAAAAGCACCCCTGCCAGGAACATATCATCATAGACACCGCGGAACACTTCCCGTCGGCAGAGGACTCTCACCTGGTGCTCTGCGACCCGGAAAAGGGCCTCTCAGATGATGAGGTGGACAAGGCCACGGAGCTTCTCGGACTTCCCGAAAATAGCAACATCAACGAGGATTTTGTATGGGACATAGATGTGTCCTCCTGGTGCCCGTCGCAGATCTATTACCGCTTCCACGATACCAAAGGAAAGCGTTGGATGATATACTTGCGATGGAGGCACTCCGACCCCTGGTCGGCGGAACTCCTGCGCTGTGATGAAGAAGGGTGGCGGTTCCCTGCCGGGGAGGATGAATGGCAGGACCTTCTTGAGGAGGAGATTCATCTTCCCGGCACCATTACCCACTATTACAGGGACTATGAGTTCGCCTTCCTGATGGAATATGCCTTGGATAAGGTCAGGAAGATGTTCCCGGATGTCAACTTCCCGAAGTAGTTGAAGGCTCTCAAACTCATAGATATTCCTCAACAGTGGACTTAACCCAGCAATGCGAGTGCAGGATTCGATGTGAATCCTGCACTCGCATCCGTAATGTATTGGAAGAAATTTCCACAAAAATGACTGATCGGATGTTTATCATTTCTTTTTGGAAACATAAATGAATGTAAAAGATGTTCTGCAAATAAGGCCACCGTGATGTTGTTGACAGATATGTCAATGAGATGAACAGCCTTATTCAAAGTGGACTACTTAAGATTAATGTCTGATAAACACTTTCACGCACAATGAAACCATTCGTAACTATTATTACAGCTATTATGCTTGGACTCCTTTGTGGAGATGCCTTCGCGCAGAAGAATACGATCAACAATTACAACCTCCAGAAGGCCTATGAGGTCCTGAGTGAGGAGCAGGACGAAGGCAAGGCGTTTGACCTCGTGAACAAGCAGCTCAGTGAGACGCCGGACAATGTGGACGCGCTTATCCTTCACGCCAGGCTGCTTCGCCGTAAGCAAGAGTATGGCAAGGCCCTTCAGGACATCAATCATGCCCTGAAGGTCAACAAACCCAAGAAGACCGAAGTCCAGAACTCCACGCTGCATTGGTGGAAGGCCTTCATCTATCAGGATATGGGAGACTGGCAGAGCGCAGCTGCTTCCTTCAAGACTGCCTACGAGCTTGCCCAGAAAGATAACAAGGATAACCTGCAGAGCATTTCGTTTGATTATGCCCAGGCGTTGTTCAACCTGGACGATTATGCCGGAGCCGACGTTATCTACAATAAGATGCTCGCTCTCAATGAAGCAGACCAGGCAGCTATGATTGGCCTTGCCAGAAATATGATCACGCGTGAGCAGTATAAAGAAGCGCTGAAACTTCTGGATAAGTGCCAGAACTACGATGCGAGCTATCCGGAGATTTACCGCTTCAAGATGCAGGCTTATGACAAGCTTGGAGAGACCAACAAGGCGATTGACGCCGGACTTGACTGGTTTGACAAAGACAACGACGCCAATTCGGAGGCCATTCTGATGGTCCTGAAAAAGCGTCCGAACTATGCGGAAGCCAGCCTGAAATCCCGTGTCAGGAAGAGCGAGAGTCCTTTCATTTGGAAGGCGTTTCTTTGCCAGTTCTATGAGGAAACGCATCACTATGCCGAAGCAGTGAATGCCTATGATGATCTGGAGGCCGGATTCGGTCAATATGACGAGATCAATGTTTACCGTAGCGCATGTTACAGCAAACTTGGTCTGAATGAACTTGCCATCGCCGACATCTCAAAAGCAATGGGAAAAGAGCCCGATTGGTTATGCTATTGCCAGCGCGGCGATTATTACCGCCTTTTCGGTGATATCGATGCAGCTATAGCTGATTTCACGGCGGCCATTGACGAGGCACCTGCCGAAGCATATTCATACTACAGACGTGGCTGGTGCTATGAGATGAAGGGTGACTTGAAGAAGGCTCTCGAAGACTATAATCTGGGCATAGAGATGACAGAGGATTATCCTTACCTCTATCTGATGCGTGGAGAGCTCCTGCTGTTGGAGGGCAAAAAGGCTGAAGCGGAGGCTGACTTCGAGGCGCTCATCCAGAAGGATACCATTGTCGATGATGGCAGTTGCCGCCACTATGCATTGCATTTCCTGGGACGCGACAAGGAGGCAGAAGAATGGATGGACAAGATAATCGCTTCCGACCCGGATGATGCCGGCAACTACTATGACCGTGCCTGCCTTTACGCCAGGATGGGGCGATTGGAGGAATCCGTGGCGGCGCTTCGCTTATCCTTTGAGAAGGGTTATCGCAGCTTCTTCCATATCCTTCTGGATGATGATATGGACGCAGTACGCGACCTTCCGGAGTTTAAGGCTCTTATACAGGAATATGAAGCCAAGCACGCTGCATATTTGAAAGAATTTGAACTTGCGATGCCTGAGAAAGAAGAAACAGTAACGGAAATCCCGGTGAAGAGAAATCCGGGTGGGACTTTCGAAATCCCGTGCGACATCAATGGCCTGGCTCTCCGGATGATCTTCGACACGGGAGCATCCGATGTCACGATCTCCTCGGTGGAAGCCAACTTCATGTTCAAGAACGGCTATCTGTCCGAGAAGGACATAAAAGGAAAGAAGTACTACCAGATTGCGAATGGACAGATCAGCGAAGGGACCACTGTAACACTCCGCGAAGTGAAGATTGGTGATGCGGTCCTGCACAATGTCGACGCATCAGTGGTGAAGAGCCAGAATGCCCCGCTGCTGCTCGGCCAGAGCGCAATGGAACGCTTCGGTACCATCACCATCGACAACCAGAACAATATACTCGTCATCAGGCATAGACATTGATTCCAGATTTCATGCCGTCCAGGTAATTGTGGATGAAGGAAGTCTGAGAAAATATTCATATCTTTGATGAGAAAACATATAAAGATATGACAGACTCACAATTACTTATAGGCATAATGCAGAATGATGAGTCCTCCTGGCGGTATATATGCAGGAAGATGAAACCGGGTTTTTCTTCGATTATTGGGCAGGCTTTCCCTTTGGGCAGATTGACGAAGGATGATATGGAGGATATATTCCAGGAGTCCTTGATTGTGCTGATGCAGAATGTCAAGAAGGGGAGAGTGGTGTCTGTTCGGGAAGGTGCTGTTTTCAGTTATCTCGTACAGATCGGAAAACTTACGACCTGCAATGTCATAAGAAAGAAGCGGATTCATACCCAAGAGGAAATAGCCGCAATTTCCGCCAACCTGCATAAAGAAATGGCGGACTTCGAAATGACCGTGAGCGAGAAGCAGCAGACACAGAACGAATTTCTCGACAGGGCATTTGATTCCTTGCCGGACACTTGCAAGACTATCTTCAAGAAATACTACTGGGAGCGTAGGCCGTTTGATGAAATATCTGACATTATTGGATTCGGCAGCGTAGATTCAGTAAAGACTAAAAAGAGCAGATGTATGAAGAAATTCGTGGATTTTGCAAAGAAACTTATTGAAAACGATGAGTTCGCTGAAGAAGCCGTACGGGATTCGGCCGAAAGGGCTGCATTGAGGGCACTGATAAATGAGGAGAGGGTTTATGCCGAAACAGGCGTGGCACAGGCTGCTCTGGATCTCGAAGAAGACTCCGACAAGGATTGCTGATGATGTGCAGGAAATATTCATATTGGCTATCCACTTGCTTCTGGACCCTCTTGGCTCTCCTGTTCTTCGGAGTTATGCTCAAGTCGTTCGGATATGATGCCGTGAAGATGTGGATATATTCTCCCAAAAATGGCAATATGAGAGGGCTCACCTTCGGATTCGCCGCATACGCCATTTTCCTGCTGTTCCTCATTTCTCCCAAAATCAGGCATAATCTGGATTGGTTCATGCACTTCACCCACGAACTGACCCATACCCTTGTGGCATTGCTGTTTTTCAGGAAAATTGAAGAGTTCCAGGTCTCCAAAAGAGACTGCCACGTCATATATCAGAAGAGCAGCATCGGCTATCTCCCTATCACATTGTCACCCTATTGCATCCCGATCTATACATTCATGCTGTTTCCATTCCGCTATTTCGGGGCATCACAGTATATGTTTGCATTCGATGTGATGATAGCCTTTACCTACGCCTTTCACATACATTCATTTGTCAAATACACCCGTTATACCCAGTCCGACATCGAAGGATGCGGATTGGCAAGGTCCACCGCTTTCATATCCTTTGTCCATTGTACGGTACTTGCGCTCATCCTTTCAATGCCGAGGAGTGGTATGAAACTGGCGATTCAAAGGGTGTTCGTGGAATATCCTCTCCAATTACTCACCGATCCTTCCGGTTGGTTGAACGATGTGACAAGATTTTTGTGATTATCATTTCTTCGATGCGACATTATAGAATGAAACAATCAAAAAACAATCATTCTAAAATCAAGTATTATGAAGAGAATCATTTATGCCGCAATTATTTCGCTCGCCACTGTCCTCTGTGTATCTGCAACTGCAAAGAATGAACTTGCCGACAATTACTCATCATCAGTCTCTGTCACGATTGCCGGAGTGGATGGAGAGATTGATTTCGACACCAAGACATTAGTTGCAATCTACAATCTGATGCCTCAGAAGGTGAAGAATCTCTGCGTGGCAGGTTACTGGGAGATTGCTCCAATGATTGAAAAGTGCGGTCCGGTCGGATTCGCATACGAAGGTGTCACCATTGTGCCAATCAGGACCGAGAAGGGCACTGACTTGAAATTTTCGGCTCAGGGCCATTCAATTGTGGTGAAGAATTACAGTCGCTCGGAGTTTGAGACTATTTTTGCTCTCTAAGGAATTGAATGCCCATCTCTGTTATCCTATCAGTGCTGTCTATCATAGACGGCACTGATTTGCATATTCCGGTGAGATGTGAGAGTGGCAGTTTACTATTTGAGAACATTGAGCAGGAGGGATTCAGGAACAGCAGGACATGGGTCGATCTCGATGACATCGCGCCTGTGATGGTAAGGGCGGTCATTGCCTCGGAGGACGGAAGGTTCATGCTGCATGACGGATTTGATTTCGAGGAACTCCGGAAAATGCAGGAGGAACACGAGAGCAAAGGGAAGAAAATCCGCGGATGCAGCACCATATCCCAGCAGGTGGCGAAGAATTGCTTCACCTTCGGTTCCAGGACATGGGTCAGGAAAGGCTTCGAGGCTTATTATACATTCTTGATCGAATTGCTTTGGGGCAAGGAGCGTATCATGGAGGTGTATCTGAACGTGGCCGAAATGGGGAAGGGGATATATGGCGTGGAAGCTGCTTCCAAGGCATATTATGACTGTCATGCATCCGAACTGACAATCCGGCAGGCCGTCTGCATCGCCTGTGTGCTGCCGAACCCTTTGGTGCGTAATCCACGTACCGTCCCGCAGAAGAACCGCTCCAAATACGACATCACATACCGGCGTACCATCAAGACCCCATATCCGTTCGATAAATAGCTGCATCTATCGCAAGCTATATATTCGCGCCGGTTTTTCAGTAGCCGTTGGTACGGCAAAAGGCAAAATGGCTAAGAAATCAGACTTTCAAGCGAAAACTCTTGGTAGTTTGCGGAATTTAGGTTTACTTTACATTTTGCATAAACAATAGCTTCTATGACAAATAAAGTACATTTTCGGATTGTATGGACACTGGCTGCTGTTGCCGCATTGTTCCTCTCCTGTGAGCCGAACAGCGTTACCGGAGAAGAACCGGATCCTGATGTCCCTGATGTCCCTGAAGTTCCTGTTGAACAGGAATGGCCGCTTGAACTTGGAAAGGTAACATCCTATAGCGCAGAACTCATTATGGAGATGGCCGCCGTTGCAGAACACGATGTGAAGATTTTATACACGGAAACAGCTTCCTCGGACCCGTCGGCCGCCGGGACTGCATATATAAGCGGTGCAGGCAGTCACTGGACGGCTGAACTCAGGGGCTTGTCCGCTTCGACCAGGTATGTGGCCTCTTTGTATATTGACAATGAATTGGACCATCCGATAAAGATGTTGAATTTCCTCACCCCGGAAGAAGATGCTCTCGTCACGGGCACGGAACTCAGTTCCGAAGGCAACAGCCTCCTGATATCTGGAAACGTTCTTGACCTGAGTGAAGGAATTAGCAAGTCGGTCCAGTATGGCATTGCATACAATTCTGATGTTGACCCTATGGGAAACGGAGGGTCTCTTGCCCTTTCCGACAATCTTTCGGACAAAAGCTATTCCGCACTGCTTGAGAACCTTGCACCCGGCGTCCTTTATTACTACAGGGCCTGGGCCAATATTGACGGAGGCATACATTATGGTGAGCCCCAGACTTTTACAATCTTATTGAATGTCGATGAATCTGAAGCGGTTGACCTCGGTCTGAGCGTGCTCTGGAGCGGCCGCAATCTCGGCACGGAAACGCCCGCACAGTATCGGGACTATTATTATGCCTGGGGAGAGACCGAGTGGCACACCGGGTCTTATGACTGGATGGTCTATAAGGACAAGGATTACAACAAGATGCCGCTGTCAATATCCGGAAATGCCGAATATGATGCAGCCACGGCCGCACTGGGTTCCGGATGGAGGACCCCGACCGCTGCCGAATGCGAGGAACTGTTGAGCAAATGCAACACCCGTTATATCGAGTCCTTCACTGACAGCAAGGACTACAGTTGTCCGGGATTCATCGTCACCGGCCCGTCCGGAAAATCAATCTTCATCCCTGCCGCCGGAATCAAGGTGCCTACAATGGGAACAAACCTCTACGGGTCCAATGCCTATCTTTGGTCCGCGGATGTCTATATGGATGAGGACAATTGCCACGACAAGGCCCGTTGCCTGGATTTCTGGAAAGGCGGGGAGCCTTCTGTCGCAACAAGCTTGAGGTTTTGCGGAATGCCTGTACGTCCGGTCAAAGACAAATCTGCAGAATAGCCGGCCAGGTAGAAGGAGCGATGAGCATTTGTCCATAGTCGTATGCGGCCTTCTGACAGTGGTCGGAGCCGTGGTTTGGTGCAAGAAATCGCCATTTTTTACACCAAATCAAACAGATGACGAACGGAAATGCATTACTGAAATAATTTGCTGATTTTGTCGGCGCAATTGGAATATACGATAAATTTCAAATAATGTACTAAAGCCATGAAACTGAACCAAGACAAACATTCTGCATTCGTACCGAACTTCCTTCTCGGAACTGCTGGCGGTATCCAGTACCTCAAACTTAAATCGGCAAGCCGTAACCCACGCAAATCTCAGGAAAAATGCCTCAGGGCCATCCTTAAATACGGCAAGGACACAGTCTATGGCAAGGAACACAGATTCTCATACATACTTGAGGCCGCCAATGCAGACGAACTTTTCAAGAGATATCAGGAGCAGGTAAAACCCACTGAATATGAAGATTTCAGGCCATATGTGAACAGGATGAAGAGTGGTGAGACGGATATCCTTTTCCAGGGGAAGCCTGTCCTCTACGCCACCACGTCGGGTGCGACTGGTGAACCGAAATGGATTCCTATCTCCCAGACCTATATTTCCAATATATATGGGAAAATGAACAAGGTATGGCTTTTCAACTTCATAATGAACAGGCCGAAAGTATATCAGGGATATATCGTATCCATAGTCGGGAAACAGATTGAAGGCTATACCCCTGACGGGACCATCTACGGCTCCGTTTCCGGATTCACCCAGAAAAACTGCCCTGGTTTCGTCAAGAAACTGTATGTGTCACCTGCCGAGGTATTCAATATCGAGGATTACACTGCACGCAACTATGTCATAATGCGAATGGGCATAGAGCGCAACACCACTCTCGTGGTGACTGCCAATCCGTCCACAATGGTCGAGATGCAGAAGAATGTGGATTTCTGGTATGACGAGTATGTCAAGGATATCGAGAACGGTACCATAAGCGACAAGGTGGATGTGCCGGAGGATGTGCGCAAGGCCTGCGTCCCTTATCTGAAGCCGAATCCAGAGAGGGCGGAGGAACTCCGCGAACTCAAGAAACGTTATGGGCAGGTGCTTCCGAAGCATTATTGGCCTAACCTTCAGTTGCTTACCACCTGGAAATGTGGCAACACGCGCATCTATCTCGACAAGCTCGAAGGTTCATTCCCTGAGGATATGCTTCATCAGGAATTCGCCTATTTCTCATCAGAGTGCCGTGCCGGACTTGTGCTTGATGACAGCATCGAGACTGTCCTTTTCCCGCATTTCCACTACTATGAGTTCAAGAAGGCAGAGGAATTCGACGACCCGGACGCTCCGTTCTACCAGCTCGACGAACTCGTGGAAGGCCAGCAGTACTGCCCGTTCGTAACCACCTTCAGCGGCCTTTACCGCTATAACATGAACGATATCGTGGAAGCGGCTTCGCCGTTCGGGAACACTCCACGCATCCATATGGTACAGAAGGTCAACGGAATAGTGACAATCACCGGTGAGAAACTCTATGAGGGACAGTTCATCAATGCCGTCAACCAGGCGTCGGAATCCACAGGACTGAAACTCAATTATTTCACAGGTTACGCAGATCTTGCCGAAAGCCGCTATGACTTTTATTATGAGTTCGAGGATGAGGACGTGACCCAGGAGCAGGCCGAGGCTTTCACCGCCAAGGTGGATGAGAATATCAAGAATATGAACATGGAGTATAAGGCGAAACGCGACAGCTTCCGTCTCAAAGCACCTGTCACCCATCGTCTTGTGCAGAACTCATTTGCCCAGTTCAAGGAATACATCCTCTCGCAGACCAAGCAGGATGCTTCCCGCTTCAAACCGAACGTGCTCGCACAGAACGAAGAGAAGCATAGCGTAATCAAACGGTTTGTGCTTGAATAACTGTCATTTCAGACAAACGGAACGAAGTGAGGAATCTGAGGGTAACATTCTCCCACAGATTCCTCACTTCGTTCGGAATGACAATGAGGGAAGACCAGTAACCGATTACGGAGAAGTCACTGAATTATCGTCAAATGTCGATTCCGAAAAGCCTCCGGATATGCCCGGAGGCTTTTATCATGTCCGCAGGAAGATGAATCAGGGAAGGGGAATCCACAATCGCGACTCCGTCACACCTGCCGGCAGCAATCTCAAGCTCGTGTGTAGAGAAAACGATGCATTTCCCAAGCCTGTGGGCCAGATCCTCAAGGAGGGAACATATCTCGTATCTGCCAGGAAGGTCAAGGAACGAAGTCGGCTCGTCAAGCAGGATGTTCGGGGTGTCCTGGGCAAGGGCACGGGCAATCATGACCCTCTGGCACTCGCCGTCCGACATCCTGTCCAGGGTCCTGTCTGCATAGTCAGCCATCCCTACGGCCTCCAGCGATGCCATTACGACATCCTTGTCATCCTCCTGCATCCTCCCGAACCAATTGGTATAGGGCGCGCGTCCGAGAGAAACGAGGTCACGGCAGGTAAGATTTGCAATCCTGACCCTTTCCGTCGTGACGAATGAGACCGACCTTGCCCTCTGCGTCGCATCCATCTCCTTTATGTTCCCTCCGTCAATGAGGACATCCCCTTTGTAATTGTCCGACAATGAAGCAATTGCCCTGAGCAGTGAGGACTTGCCTGAACCGTTGCGTCCGATGAGGGCCGTAAGGGACGAATTCTCAAATCTGCAGGAAACATCCTCAAGGAGAGTCCTGCCGGGATAACCGAGCGATATGTTCCGAAGTTCTATCATGTTCAGACAATGGATTTGTTCCTGACGACCACCCAGACCACAATCGGGATGCCGAGCAGGGAGGTGATGGTGTTTATAGGCAATGCCAGCCATTTGGAAATCAGGTCGCAGAAAAGAAGGAGGACAGCTCCTGACAATGCCGCCCCTGGCAGAAGGATCCTATGGTCCGCACTTCGGAATATGGCCCTGGCAATATGAGGTACGGCAAGGCCTATGAAACCGACAGGCCCGCAGAACGCCGTTACCGTGCCGGCAAGCAATGTCGTGGCCAGGAACACAACCTGTCTCGACCTGTTCACATTCAGCCCCATTGTCCGTGCATAGTTCTCTCCAAGAAGCATCAGATTCAGAGGCTTGACTGATGCCACGGCCAGCAGGAGCCCGCAAAGGACGGTAGGCACCATTATCTTCATCTGACACGATGTGACATCCCCGAGAGATCCCATTGTCCAAAGCACGAAGGATTTGAGGGCTTGTTCGTCGCTCAGGTACTGAAGTATCTGCACTATGGCGCTCACGCCAGACGAAAGCATCATACCGAGGATCAGGATCACCATTATATCCTTTATCCTGACGCTTGCAGCAGCGATCAATGCAAGGACCAAGGCTGCACCCACCCATGCCGCACCGGCAACCCCGATGGCGGAAACGACTGAATTGCCTGCAATGCCGAGCAGAGGCATCCCAAGGATGAACAAAGCCACACCGAGGCTCGCACCGGAGCTGATACCGAGCACATAAGGACCGGCCAGAGGATTGCGGAAAAGAGTCTGCATCAGGAGTCCTCCCACAGAAAGCGAGACTCCTGCAATCACGGCTGTCAAAGCCTTCATCAGCCTTATCTCCCTCACGATCCGGGCAGTTACATCAGGTACATCTCCACCGATCAGAGCCTTCCATACGTCCCCTATGGACAGGGAGACCGAACCGATGGCAAGGTCAGCCAGGAACATAGATACGGTCAGGACAGACAGTATAATGAATATCACACCTGTACGGGTCTTCATAATCGCCTGAAATAAACATATTCACATTCGTCGGACAACTCCGGATGCAGGATGCCGGCAAGTTCACGCAGCACAATGTCAGGCTCGACGACCCCGGTCTCCCAGAAATCGTTGCCTCCGCCATCGGACATACGCCTGTCGCAGTTGTAGAGCCTTCCCGAAACCACGCAAGGCAGCCCCCTGAAACGGGGATATCTCCTGCACAAAGCCTCCGTTGACTCAGCCTGGACATTCAGCCAGACATCGGCCCGGGACACCAGAAGCAGAGCCTTTTCCATATCCAGGGGCACAGAGCCTCCTCCCTGATTTTCCTTGAAGATATAATCACCTCCGGCATCTTCCACGAGCCTTATCATATAGCTTCTGGTCGTCGGCATGAACCAGGTATCGGCATATGGAGTGTTGAACATTACCTCAGGCCTGTCTTTCACGGCCTCCGCAATCCTTGATTTCAAGTCGTCATATCTGGACACTATGCCTCGGAAAGCCTCTTGCGCCACATCCCTTCTTCCGACAGTCTCGGCCACCGCCACCATCCACTCCGCCTTTCCGAGAGGATTCTGCTCCACATACTCGCCGATGTACAGATAGGGGATTCCAAGTTCATCGAGTTTCTTCTGTGCAGGAGAGGAACCGTTCACCCCATACAGGAGCACAAGGTCCGGTTCCAATGCGACAAGAATCTCATAATCAATGGATTCATCATATCCAATATCTACGGTCCCGCCGTTCCTGACAGTCTCGTTGCAGATGTAGCGCAGTCCTGACACACCGACCACCGTCCCGGCTGCACCGACTGCCTCAAGCATAGCCACATGGGTTGATGACATGCAGACGATACGTGAAGCGTCCCCGTCCAGCACCTCGCCCTCATAACCCTCAGGCACTTCTTCCGAGCCACGCCTGACCAGGAGACTGCCCTCGACTCCTTCCGCACCCTGCCAAGGATTGCTTACCCTGATGATGGTGCTTTCCCTCCCTTCTGCCCCAAGGATGGAGAATCCTCCGGCATGTTCCGGAAGATATACGGGGACATCGAAGTCGGCAAGAGTGGAGGCTCCGCCTGCGCAACCTGCCGAAAGGAAGGCTGTGAGTATGAACAATATGAAGGGATTATTTTTCATGTTCGGACTGCAAGGGATGCAAATTTAGCAAATTATCAGCGATTTTTATAAATTTGAGCTAAAGCTCATATATACGCTTGGGTCTCGGCATAGTCAAAATATAATTTTGCCTCTGCTCTCGACTTTTGCTATATTTCCTCTATAAATCCCAAATCACCATAGTTCCAAATATGCTGGAGTGCG
>JBJEBR010000028.1:0-14290 GCA_051870255.1 Candidatus Cryptobacteroides sp. | reverse complement strand
CTAACTTTCAATATTTTCAAAGAACTATTATGATTTTTTAGTGGACACTAATGTTTAATTTGTAATCTAAAAGTACAGTTAGTTGCAGGGAGAACCGGACAAATACCGGACAAAAGTGTTCATTTGTCCACAAAAATGTGGTCTATAATCCAATAAAATGTTATTTTTGACACGAGAAATCCAGGAAAACATTCCTGGATTCATTTTCCAGGTTGTATTTCGTCGGATCTTGCTATGAAGGCATATATATATATAGGTAAGGAGGGCCTTGAGAAGGAAGGGCGCATAATCAGACTGGTCTCGGAACTTGAAGCCGGAGGATGGACAGTTGAAATGGTCAGAAGGGGAGATGGAATACCGGCTGACACGGATATGCTTCTGAGTGTAGGCGGCGACGGAACGTTCCTGTCCGCATCGGCCATAGCTGCCGGGTTGGGCGTGCCTGTCGTAGGAGTGAATCTCGGCCGGCTCGGATTCCTGTCGGAGAATCGTCCGGAGGATGTCTCCCGCGCTCTTCTCGAAGGAAGTTACATAATTGAGGACAGGACAATGCTGGATGCAGCCCTATTGGCGGAGGGACAGCCGACAGTTCGTATGGCAGCTCTCAATGAAATCACCGTACACCGGAGCGGTGCGGCGATGCTCGGTGTGGATGTCTCCGTGGACGGGGTGATGCTCCCGACATATTGGGCTGACGGACTTGTCATTTCCACGAGTTCAGGTTCCACCGCATACTCCCTGAGTGTCGGCGGACCGATTGTCCTCCCGCAGTCCAGGGTGCTCATCATATCCCCAATCGCCCCTCACAACCTCAACATAAGGCCTCTGGTGGTTCCGGACACTGCAAGGATTGAGCTTTCGATGCATTCCCGTGACGGCAGATGTACATTCACGGCGGACAACAGGACCCTCTCCGTCCCTTCGGATGTGAAGGTGTCTGTCGCAATGGCACAGTTTTCGCTTAGACGAGTCCGGCTCAACCAGTCCGATTTTATAAACGCCCTTACAGAGAAACTTTTCTGGGGCGAAGATGTCAGAAACATAAAATAACTAATAATCAGCTTATGGCAAACGATGCTGTCAAAAAGGTCCCGGAACATGTTTCCATCATCATGGATGGTAACGGCAGGTGGGCAAAGGAAAGAGGCAAGGAACGGGTTTACGGACATTTCGAAGGCGTGGAGAGCGTGAGGGCGTGCGTGGAGGCATCGGCACAGGCTGGTGTCCGCTATCTGTCCCTGTTCGCCTTCTCCGAGGAGAACTGGGGTCGTCCCGATGCCGAGGTCTCGGCCCTTATGGAACTGATGGTGAAGGCGATGCTTGGCGAAATAGACAGCCTTGACAGGAACGGAGTGCGTTTCATGGTGCTCGGCAACAGGGAACATCTGTCCGATGAAATCAACAAGGTCATAGACGAATGCATGGAGAGGACTGCATCTAACAAAGTCCTTACTCTCATATTGTTCATGAGCTACAGCGGGAAATGGGACATCATGCAGGCAGCGAAAAGGATGGCTCTCGAACTTGCCGCCAATCCTGACAGGAAGGAGGAAATCCTCTCAATGGACACGGACGGTTTCAGCAAGTATCTCGTCACTTCCGGGATTCCGGATCCGGACCTGATTATCAGGACATCAGGTGAGCAGAGGCTGAGCAACTACCTGCTATGGCAGGGTGCGTATTCCGAGTTTCTTTTCGTTGACACACTGTGGCCAGATTTCAGGAAGAAGGAATTCTTCGATGCGCTGGAATCATACGCAAAACGGGACAGGCGTTATGGAAAAGTCAAATAATTGCGTATATTTGCAGTTTTGAATTAAATTACAAGGATGAGAATCAGCAGACTTTTCTTTCTCGCGCTTCTTTTCGTGCTCCCCACTGCTTTTGCCGTGTCCGTCCATGGACAGCAGAAAGGCAGCGGGATTGAAGTCGATTACAACAATCCGAAAAAATATATAGTAGGTGGTGTACATGTAGAGGGCAACCATTATCTTGCGTCGGACCAGATACTCCAGCTCACAGGACTCCAGGAAGGTATGGAAGTCACTGTCCCGAGTGAGGAGATAACCTCAATCGTCAAGAGGCTTTGGCTCCAGCGCTATTTCGAGGATGTGTCCGTGCAGATAGATTCTCTCGTACCGACCCGCGACACGGCTTTCTTCAAGATAGGGATCATCGAACGCCCTCGTGTTTCGAGGTGGACTTTCAGCGGGGTCAAGAGCGGTGAGCAGAAGGAACTTATGGAACGTCTCAACCTCCGCAGGGGTGGTGAGTTCTCGGAATATGTTTCTAAGACGGCAACCGACATCATCAAGCGTTACTACAAGGAAAAAGGATTCTACAATGTGGATGTGGATGTCATGACCAAGCGTGACACCATGGTCAAGAGCGCAATCCGTGTCAATTTCCATGTTGACCGCAAGGAGAAGGTCAAGATCAAGAAGATAACATTCGACGGTAACGAGCATGTGAAGGAGACCAAGCTTGTCCGTTCCATGAAGAAGACCAAAGACGCCCGTCTGATTAATTTCTTCAGTTCCAAGAAATTCAACGAGAGCGAATACGACAACGATAAGAAATCCCTCATAAGTGCCTTCAATGAAGCTGGTTACAGGGATGCAAGGATTATAAAGGATACAATGTACTACATCGAACCTGGACGGCTCCAGATAGATTTCCAGATAGATGAAGGCAAACAGTATTATTTCAGGGACATAACCTGGACTGGAAACTCTGTATATTCATCAGAAACTCTCAATGAAATTCTGATGGTCAAAAAGGGTGATGTCTATGATGTGGTCACTATGGAGAAACGGCTTTTCGGAGGCGGGAAGCAGAGCGAGTACGACATTTCCAAACTATACAGGGACAACGGATATCTGTTCTTCAACATCCAGCCTGTGGAACTGAATATCGAAGGTGACTCGGTTGATGTGGAGATGAGGGTGGTGGAAGGCAAGCCTGCAACCTTGAACAATATCGTCATCAACGGTAACGACCTCACCAACGAAAGGGTTGTGCGCCGCCAGGTGTTCACGAGACCGGGCTATCTTTTCAGCCAGACCGACTTCGAAAGGTCGATCAGGGAAATCGCTTCCATGGGACAGTTCGACCCGGAATCGATAGCTGATCCTGCCAAGGGATATTCAATCATCCCTAACCAGCTTGACAATACGGTGGACATCATATATAATGTGACAGAGAAGCCTTCCAGCCAGCTCGAACTCTCAGGAGGATGGGGCGGCAACACTTTCGTCGCCACTGTCGGAGTCAGCTTCAACAACTTCTCTACCCGCCGTTTCTTCGACAAGACTGCCTGGAGGCCTGTACCTCTGGGAGACGCGCAGAACCTTGCAATACGTTTCCAGACCAACGGTACATATTACACCAGCCTTTCGGCAAGCTTCTCCGAGCCGTGGCTGTTCGGCAAGAAACCGACTTCGCTCAACATATCCCTCTATTATACGAGGCAGACGAATTCATACCTCGCCTTCAACATCCTCAACAACGACGAGTTCATGGAGGTATATGGATTCGCGGCAGGAATCGGAAAGCGCCTGAAATGGCCAGACAACTATTTCGTGCTCTACAACCAGCTCAGCTGGCAGACCTACAGGCTTCAGAACTGGGCTTATCAGTTCCTGTTCAATACCGGTATATCCCACAACCTCAGCTATACGCTGAGTCTTTCGAGGAACTCCACCGACCAGCAGATCTATCCTCGCCAGGGTTCGGATTTCTCGTTCTCCCTCCAGCTCACCCCTCCTTATTCCCTGTTGAGGAAGAATGGCATAAAAGGGTATGACAGGGATGGCAATGAGATCAAGGCTACGAATTGGCGCGAAATCAATTATGACCTCCAGACTTCCCAGGAAAGATACAAATGGATCGAGTATCACAAATGGTCGTTCAAGGCTGCCGTTTATACCAAGCTCGTAGGCGACCTCGTCCTGATGGCAAGGGCACAGTTCGGATACCTCGGATATTACAACAGGAACTGGGGCTATTCTCCGTTCGAGGGATTCCGTGTCGGCGGTGACGGTATGTCCGGATATGATACATATGGTTCAGAAATCATATCCCTCAGGGGTTATGAGAACTACTCCCTTACTCCGACGGCCATGTCGACATACAACACCACCGGAAACTATTATGCAGGAAATGTCTATGACAAGTTCACCGTGGAGCTCCGATATCCTGTCGTCCTCCAGCCTCAGTCCACGATTTATGCCCTCGTGTTCCTTGAAGGAGGTAACTGCTGGTCAGACATAAGGGATTTCAACCCGTTCCAGATAAAGAGGTCCGCAGGTGTCGGCGTCAGGGTGTTCCTCCCGATGATCGGTCTTCTCGGTGTTGACTGGGGATGGGGATTCGACGACCCTGTGAACGGAAAGAGCCAGTTCCACTTCGTGATTGGACAGCAGTTCTGATGAATTTGATAATATTAACATAACAGATAAAATGAAAAGAATACTTTTGATCGCAGCCATGGCAATGGTTTCAATGGCTGCAACGGCACAGACCATTACATTTGCCTATGTTGATTACACCGAGCTCGTCCAGCTCATGCCTGAAATGGACTCTGCCCGCGAGCAGATCGAGGCTGCAAGCAACGAGGCACAGGAAACTTATCAGGCAATGATGGAGGAGTATCAGAGCAAGGCTCAGCAGTTCCAGCAAAAGCAGGCTTCCTGGACCCCTGCCATCAGGGAGAGCAAGGCAGCTGAACTTCAGCAGATTGAGTACAGGATCCAGGAATTCCAGCAGGCTATCCAGCAGGAGCTCCAGCAGACTCAGCAGACTCTCCAGGCTCCTATCTATGACAAGGCACAGCAGGCCGTCGTAGATCTGGCAAAGGCAAAGGGAGTGGCTTTCGTATTTGAGAAATCTTCAATGCTCTACATTGACCCTGCACAGGCAATAGACCTTACCCCTGAAGCAAGGACTGCACTCAACATCCCTGAAGGACGCACTCTCGAGACACTTCAGGCAGAGCTCCAGGCAAAGGCACAGGCTGCACAGGTTCAGTAATTCGGACATGTCTGATATTTTAGTTTTGCAAAGAAGAACATAAATCATGGATATTGCGAGGGACGGAGGAAAACTTCTGTCCCTCTTGTTAATTTATTTGAAAATTGTGAATATTTTCTAAAAATTGTTATAAATTTGTAAGGATTTTAACAATTTGATTTTAAATCTAAACTAAAACGATGCAACATAAAGTCATAGACACCAAAGATGTTGTGATAAGATTTGCAGGAGATTCGGGAGACGGTATGCAGCTCACCGGGTCTCTTTTTGCAGATATGTCGGCTATCTTCGGCAACGAACTCTCAACATTTCCGGATTATCCGGCTGAAATCAGGGCTCCGCATGGCACGGTTTCAGGAGTATCCGGATTCCAGGTACACATCGGAAGCGAAAGCATCAACACTCCGGGAGACTTCTGCGACATGCTAGTGGCGATGAACCCGGCAGCGCTGAAAGCCAATGCGAAATGGCTTAAGAGGACTGCGATGGTCCTCATTGACGGCGACACTTTCGACGAGGAAGGACTCAAAAGGGCAGGGCTCAAGAGCGACCCGATTTCAGAACTCTACATCGAGGACAGGACCATCATCGTGGCGCCTATCACCACCCTTACTGAGGAAAGCCTGAAGGACACCGGCCTCGACAGGAAGTCAATCCTCAAATGCAAGAACATGTTCACCCTCGGAATGGCCTGCTACATCTACAACCGTCCGATGGAATATGTCTTCAACTATCTGGAGAAGAAGTTCGCGAAGAAGCATCCTGAACTCATAGAACCGAACAAGAAGGTCCTGAAGGACGGCTTCAACTACGCCGCCAACATACAGGCCATCCCTAATACATATACCGTCGAGCCTGCAAACCAGAAGAAAGGCCTCTACAGGAACATAACAGGAAACCAGGCCACGGCCTGGGGACTGCTTGCAGCTTCCGAGAAGTCCGGACTTCCTCTTTTCTGCGGCTCCTATCCTATCACCCCCGCCACCAACATCCTCGAAGAACTCGCGATTCACAAGAGCCTCGGGGCCAAGACTCTCCAGGCAGAGGACGAGATAGCCGGTATATGTACTGCAATCGGTGCCGCCTTCGCCGGTAATCTTGCTGTGACCACCACCTCCGGTCCAGGCCTCTCACTCAAGAGCGAGGCGCTCGGACTTGCCGTGATGACGGAACTTCCTCTCGTGGTGATAGATGTCCAGCGTGCAGGCCCATCCACAGGTATCCCTACCAAGACCGAGCAGACAGACCTTAACCAGGCCCTCTACGGGCGTAACGGCGAATGCCCGATGGTGGTGATGGCCGCCCATTCGCCTGCAGGATGCTTCGATGCAGCCTTCAATGCTGCCAAGATAGCCCTTGAGCATATGACTCCTGTCCTCCTGCTTACCGAGGGATTCCTCGGAAACGGTTCGGAGCCTTGGCTCATACCTTCCATGAAGGACTATCCGAAGATTATCCCTCCGTTCGTACAGCCGAACACTCCATATAAACCTTACGAGAGGGATCCGGAGACATTCGTGCGCAAATGGGCCGTGCCTGGCATGGCAGAGTGCGAACACCGTGTCGGCGGACTGGAGAAGAATCACGACGGTGTCCTTTCCTCAGACCCTCAGAATCATGCCGTAATGGTTTATGAGAGGGCAATGAAGGTTGAGAAGGTAGCCGAAGATATTCCTCTTCAGGATGTTTATGGCAGCCCGGAAGGCGGAAAACTGCTTGTAGTAGGCTGGGGAGGAACATACGGACATCTCGTGTCCGCAGTCCAGGAGGCCCGTGATGAGGGATTGGACGTAAGCCTTGCCCATTTCGACTACATCATGCCGCTTCCAAGGAACACGGAGGACATCTTTTCAAAGTTTGAAAGGATACTCGTATGCGAACTGAACAGCGGTCATTTCGTGAACTACCTGCGTGGTCGATTCCCACAGTTCAGCTACAGACAGTACAACAAGGTGCAGGGACAGCCTTTCCTCGTGCAGGAAATCACCACTGCGATAAAGGACAACCTGATTTAACAACGAAACAAAATGCCAAGATATACATTCAAGGAATTCAAGAGCGACCAGGAAGTCAGATGGTGTCCCGGTTGCGGTGACCATGGAGTGCTTGCAGCCCTGCAGAGGGCCCTTCCGGATGTTACGGAAGCACTTGGGTACAACAAGGAAAGATATGTGGTGGTGTCCGGTATCGGATGTTCATCACGCCTTCCTTATTATATGAACACATACGGTTTCCACAGCATACACGGACGTGCGACGGCGATTTCCACAGGAATCAAGGTCGCCAATCCGAACCTGACCGTATGGCAGGCCTGCGGTGACGGTGACGCCCTCGCAATCGGAGGAAACCATTTCATCCACGCCATCAGGAGGAATGTGGACATAAACATCATCCTCTTCAACAACCAGATTTACGGCCTTACCAAGGGACAGTATTCCCCGACCTCCAAGTTCGGCGCGATTACCAAGACCTCTCCATATGGCACTGTCGAGCATCCGTTCAATCCTGGCAGCCTCGTGCTCGGGGCTAAAGGCACCTTCTTCGCCCGCAGCCTTGACACCGAACTGAAGCTCAGTGAGGAAATTATGCTTGCCGCAGCCAGACACGACGGTTGCTCCGTGATGGAAATGCTGACCAACTGCGTGATATTCAACGACGGGGCACACAAGACCATCGCCGACAAGGATGTCCGTGCAGACAGGGCCATCATCCTCAGGCATGGCGAGAAGATGATTTTCGGAAAGAACCGCGACAAGGGACTCGTCCTCGACGGAATGGGCCTGCGTGTGGTCAAGATAGGAGAGAACGGCATAACCGAGAAGGATATAATGGTGCATGACGCCCACTCCGAGAATGTCGGCATCCATATGATGCTCGCCGATATGAAATATCCGGATTTCCCTGTGGCCCTCGGAGTCATCCGCGATGTCAGGGATGTCACTTACGACGACGGCGTGAGAGACCAGGTGGCGGAAGTGAAGGCCAAATCCAGAATCCAATGTGTTGACGACCTTCTTCGCAGCGGATCCACCTGGGAGGTGAAATGAGACAATAACCACTAATTATTCAATATTATAATGGACACTAATAAAATAATGGCCGGACTCCAGGCAAAGTACCCTTACGAGAAAGAATATCTCCAGGCTGTACGCGAAGTATTGGAGTCGATTGAAGATGTTTACAACCAGCACCCTGAATTTGAAGATGCAAAGATCGTCGAGCGCATCGTCGAGCCGGAGCGTATCCTTACATTCAAGGTGACCTGGGTTGATGACAACGGGGAAATCCAGACCAACACCGGATACAGGGTCCAGTTCAACTCTGCGATAGGACCTTACAAGGGCGGTCTCAGATTCCATCCGTCAGTCAATCCTTCCATCCTGAAGTTCCTCGGTTTCGAGCAGACCTTCAAGAATGCCCTCACGACACTCCCTATGGGTGGTGCGAAGGGTGGTTCGGACTTCAATCCGAAAGGCAAGTCCGATGCCGAGATCATGCGTTTCTGCCAGGCTTTCATGCTTGAACTCTGGAGAGTCATCGGCCCTGACCAGGATGTCCCTGCAGGTGACATCGGAGTCGGAGGACGCGAAATCGGATACCTTGACGGAATGTACAGGAAGCTCGCACAGCAGTTCAATACGGGCGTGCTCACAGGCAAGGGAATGACTTGGGGAGGCTCAATCCTCCGTCCTGAGGCCACAGGTTTCGGCGCAGTATATTTCGTTCAGCATATGCTTCAGATGCAGGGCAAGGAGATTGCCGGCAAGACCGTGGCATTGTCAGGATTCGGCAATGTGGCATGGGGAGCTGCTACGAAGGCAACCCAGCTCGGAGCCAAGGTGATAGCAATATCAGGACCTGACGGAGCAATCTACGACCCTGAAGGAATGAACGAGGAGAAGATCGCATATATGCTTGAGCTCCGCGCTTCCAACAACGATGTCGTTGCTCCGTTCGCACAGAAATTCCCTTCTGCAACATTCTATCCGGGAAAGAAAGCCTGGAGCATCAAGTGCGACATCGCCATGCCTTGCGCATTCCAGAACGAGCTGACGGGAGCCGACGCAGAGGAACTCCTCGCAAACGGCACCTGGCTCTGCGCAGAGGTTTCCAACATGGGATGTACTCCGGAAGCAATCGCCGCTTTCCAGAAGGCTGGCATAATGTTCGCCCCTGGCAAGGCTGTCAATGCCGGCGGTGTGGCGACATCCGGTCTTGAAATGACGCAGAACGCAATGCACATCAGCTGGAGCGCTGCCGAGGTTGACGAGAAGCTTCACCACATCATGTCACAGATACACGAGGCTTGCGTGAAATATGGTACCCAGCCTGACGGTTATATCAACTATGTCAAGGGTGCCAACATCGCCGGCTTCATGAAAGTGGCACGTGCGATGCTCGAGCAGGGTATCATCTAATATACCGATTGCATACCCCGTCGTTTCCTCTTCCAAAGCTGGGAAACGCGGCATGACTGAAATCCAATGTGGACGACTTTTTGGCCGTCTGCATTGGATTTCATCAAATAATGAACTAACTTTGCGCCCTCGAAAACAGATGGCAATTATTAGTTAAACCAATAGATATGTATAAGAATTTCTTCGGCTACCAGCTGGTGGAGTCATATCACGAATGGAAGAAGGCGCACAGGCTCGACGACAAGAAGTTTGTATCGAGGACCATCCGCATTTCCATCGCGATAATCGCAGCGCTCACGGTATGGTGCCTACCTATGGAATCCTGGATTGACGGTCTGACCATCATCCAGAAGAGGACCCTGGCCATTTTCCTGTTTGCCACCCTCATGTGGCTTTTCGAGGCGGTCCCTGCTTGGACTACATCTGTAATGGTGGTGGTGCTGCTGCTTTTCGTGACTTCGGACAGCAGCCTTGTGTTCTTCAGGAACGCCCCAGCCGAGGTGCTGGGAGCGACGACAAGCTACAAGTCGCTTCTACATTGTTTCGCTGACCCGATAATCATGCTCTTCATCGGAGGTTTCGTCCTTGCGATTGCGGCATCAAAGAGCGGTCTTGACCTCTTCCTCGCAAGGGTGATGCTCAAACCGTTCGGCAAGAAACCTCAATGGGTGCTTCTCGGATTCATCGTCGTCACAGGCATATTCTCGATGTTCCTCAGCAACACCGCCACCGCAGCGATGATGCTCACTTTCCTCGGACCTGTCCTCAAATCCCTTCCTGCTGACGGGAAAGGCAAGACGGCCCTTGCACTCGCAATTCCGATTGCAGCCAATGTCGGAGGTATGGGTACCCCTATCGGAACCCCTCCGAACGCCATCGCGCTCAAATACCTCAACGACCCGGCAGGCCTGAACATGAACATCGGCTTCGGAGAATGGATGGCGTTCATGCTTCCTTTTACCATCGTGCTTCTCCTTATTGCATGGGTGCTCCTTCTCAAGCTGTTCCCGTTCAAGGCAAAATCCATCGAACTGAACATCACCGGTGAAGTCAAGAAGGACTGGAGGTCCATAGTGGTATATGTCACATTCGCAGTCACGGTGCTCCTCTGGGTTCTCGACAAGAAGACAGGAGTCAACTCCAATGTCGTCGCCATGCTTCCTGTCGGCGTGTTCGCCATCACGGGAGTCCTCACCAAGAGGGACCTCGAGGAAATCAACTGGAGCGTCCTCTGGATGGTCGCCGGCGGTTTCGCCCTCGGTGTCGGCCTTCAGGAGACAGGTCTCGCACAGACCCTCATCAACGCAATCCCATTCGGCAGCTGGCCGGCTGTGATCATGGTGGTTGGTTCCGGACTCATCTGCTATGCGATGGCCAACTTCATATCCCACACTGCAACGGCGGCTCTCCTTGTGCCTATCCTTGCGGTCGTCGGTATCAGCGTCAGTGAGAACCTTGCACCTCTCGGTGGTGTCTCAACCCTGCTCATCGGCGTTGCCATCGGCTCGTCACTCGGCATGGTGCTCCCGATTTCCACCCCTCCTAATGCAATCGCACATTCTACAGGAATGATCGAGCAGAAGGAAATGGCAAAGACGGGACTCATCATGGGAGCCTTCGGACTTGTGCTCGGATATGTGATGCTCATATTCCTCGGCTCACATGGCCTTATCTAAGATATTGCATATTCCTGTTATGCGATAGGCATTTGTCAATGATATCAGAAGGTGGTCGGCTGAATGACATTTGGCCGCCACTTTTTGCATTTTATAAATATTTTCTCCACCTTTGAGCCCGTTTAACAATAACCAATAAAGAAGATATGGCATATTTTTCATTTTGCGGACATCCGATGAATGTCAAGAGATGCGTCTCTTTCCTCATCGTTTGTGTCATAACATTCTTCCTCGCCCTGGTGCCGACTTCATTCTATGGCACCGACCATCTTACACATGAGCCTATATTCACATTGACCCAGCAGAGGGTGATAGCAATATTCGTATTCACTGCCCTGATGTGGATTCTTGAGGTGATCCCGACCTGGACGACTTCCGTTGTCGCCATCGTCTCCATCCTCCTCACGACCTCCAACAAGGGACTCGGCTTCCTCATCGCGAAGGAGAATGTCGGTGCGCTCACGCACTACAAGGACATCATGGCCTCGTTTGCCGACCCTGTGATCATGCTTTTCCTCGGTGGATTCGTGCTTGCATTCGCAGCCACCAAGGTCGGGCTTGACGTGCAGCTGGCCAAGGTGATGCTGAAACCTTTCGGAACGAATCCAAAGATGGTCCTCCTCGGAGTGCTTCTCGTCATCGGCTTCTTTTCGATGTTCATGAGCAACACTGCCACGGCTGCGATGATGCTTACATTCCTCACCCCTGTCTTCGCGACATTGCCTAAGGACGGTGGCGGAAGGATATCCCTCGCACTCGCAATCCCGATAGCAGCCAATATCGGAGGAATGGGAACCCCTATCGGTACTCCTCCAAACGCAATCGCCCTCGGCGCACTTTCAGAGGCTGGATACCAGATAAACTTCGTGCAGTGGATGAGCAGGATGGTTCCGTTCGTGATCGTCATGCTGCTGATAGCATGGGTGCTCCTCATGAAGATGTTCCCGTTCAAGGCAAAATCCATAGAACTGAAGATAGAAGGAATCAATACGAAGGCCACTCCTTTCCAGAAATATGTGGTATGGATTACATTCGCCCTCACCATCATCCTCTGGATGGGTGAAAGCCTGTTCGGAGTCAATTCCAATATCGTTGCGATGATACCGTTCGCAGTGTTCTCCGCTACCGGCATCCTCAAGGCACGTGACCTCGACAAGATAAACTGGTCAGTCCTCTGGATGGTAGCCGGCGGTTTCGCCCTCGGTACCGCACTCAACCAGACAGGACTCGCAGCCACCCTCATCAAGACCATTCCTTTCAACTCATGGAATGCCCTCGTAGTTATGTTGGTCGGCGGCCTGATATGCTACTTCCTGTCAAACTTCATCTCAAACTCGGCATCAGCAAACCTTATCGTCCCGATTCTCATCGTGGTCGGAACAGCTATGAAGGACAATGTATCTTTCCAGAACCTTGGCGGTGTACCTGCCATGATCATCGGAATTGCCATTGCAGCCTCCCTTGCCATGTGTCTCCCTGTCAGCACGCCTCCTAATGCGCTTGCGCATTCAACGGGAATGATCACTACCAAGAATATGGCGACAGTCGGAATAATCCTCGGTGTGGTAGGTTTTGTTCTCGGCTACATGATGCTCGTGTTCATCGGATTCTGACAGATTATGACGGACTTATACTAAAATCTAAATGTTATGTATTTGAAAAAAACTCTTGCAATCGCATTGGCAGTCTTTATGGCCGTGCCGATGATGGCAGAAAAGAAGGAGGCCCGTGAGAAGAAAGGGGCCGTCAAGGAACACCTTGAAAACCATTTCAAATTCTATGGCTTCATAAGGAATTATTTTACCTTCGATACCCGTGAAAGTGTTTCCGGAACAGGCAACCTGTTCTACTATCTCCCGAAGGACCAGAACCTGAATGCCAACGGAGAGGATCTCAACCAGCAGTCCCAGTTCCGCTTCCTTGCCCTGACATCCCGTGTCGGAGTGGATGTAAGCGGATACCATGTCGGGAATGTGCATTTCGGAGCCAAGGTCGAGGCTGACTTCTATGCAGGTCTCACAGGTTCCACAGGTACCGCGACCTTGCGTCTTCGTCAGGCATATGCCACCGTGGCATGGAAGGAACTTCCTATGTGCGGAGAGCAGAAGGCACAGGTCGGGCTCAAGATAGGACAGGCCTGGCATCCGATGGCTGCCGACCATCCTCATGTGTTCAGCCTTGAGGTTGGAGCGCCTTTCGGACCATTCTCACGTACACCTCTTGTCCAGATGGATGCCGACCTCGGAAAACACTGGACGATCACTGCCGCAGCTATCTGGCAGATGCAGTACACCTCCGCCGGTCCTGCCGGTTCTTCTGCTGACTATATCAAATATGGATGCACTCCTGAGATGTATGCCGGCGTGACATACAAGACCAACGGATTTCTTGCCCGTGCCGGAGTGGATATGGTGAGCATCAAGCCGAGGATTACCGGAACGGACAGCCAGGGCGTCACCGTGAAGGTGAAGGACAGGATAACGACGGTATCTCCTTTCGTCTATCTCCAGTATTCTTATAAACTGTTCTCTGTAAAGGCCAAGACCATTTATGGCTCTGCCGGCGACCATTTCAACCTCATGGGTGGTTATGCAAAGGTCGGAGAGAACGAAGACGGAAGCTGGGAATATGCTCCGACCCGCAACTCTTCATCATGGCTCTCCCTCTCAGTAGGGAAGAAATGGCAGGGAGTACTCTTCCTCGGCTATGTGAAGAATTTCGGTCTTGCTGACGGCGCTTCCTCTACTCCTGTTGACAAGGCGGACATATATTTCTGCAAGAACGGATATGCCAACATCAATCAGATGTATCGCATCAATCCTGAAATCATGTACAATTTCGGCAAGTTCACCGTCGGTCTGGAGTATCAATATACTGCAGTCCAGTATGGAGACAATTTCAATGAAAAAGCCCTTGCGACCGACAATCTCCGTTGGATAGGCAACAATCGTGTGCAGGCTATGGTGAAGTTCACTTTTTAGCCAATAGAACACTTTATATGGCAGATAGCCGTGAAGCTCAATAAGTTGGGAGCTTCGCGGCTATTCCTTTATATATATGTGTATGGCAAATCCGGTGTGAAATGTGCCTTGGAAGTGCAAAAAACTCAGAAAAAGTTTGGAGGGAAAGAAAAAAGGCGTATCTTTGCAGTCCCATTTGAGAAAG
>JBJEBR010000027.1:0-3553 GCA_051870255.1 Candidatus Cryptobacteroides sp. | reverse complement strand
TTTCATATCAGTCTATTTTTTAGTGACCCATCCCCAAGGAAGACCCAGGTCGAACCAGAAGGTAGCTTCCCCATCATAATCCGTGGAAAACTTCACACACTGGCCGGATGCGCCGATAAACCATTGCTCGCCACCTTCATCGCAACGGTAAACCGTCGCCCAATCAGTGGTATAGAAGTAATACTGATGGGCTGCGGCGCTTCCGTCGATGCCCATGTCGATGGAATAGATGTTTCCGTCCACATGTGTAATGGCATCGGTTGCTCCCCAGTCTCCGATATTGGAGAAACCGACACCGGATATATAGAACGGCCCAGACTCAAGCACTCCGGTCTCATATTCAGAAATAGAGAAAGTCTGGCTCAGGATGTCAACATAGAACCAATAGTAGCCTGCCTTTTCGATTGTGACAGGAACGACATAGCCGTTCTTGTTCAGAATCTTGCTGCTTACATAAGGACTCACGCCGAATAGATCCCCGTCAAGGGACTTGGTCGGAGCTATGTAGAAATGGGAATTGTCTTTCAGCGCGTGGATTTTACACGTATACTTGTAACCTCCTTCCTGACGGGCCATGTAGTGCCAGTAGCCATCAAGATATTGTGATTGATCCTCATCCGCATCGAAGAGGTACATTTGGAGATAATCCTCTATCGGATCCTGTTCCTCAACAGGAGTCACCACTATCTCACAATCAAGTGTCGTTTTATTTCCGGTTACATCTTCAGCTGTAAAAGTTACTTCCAATGTTTCAACGACAGTAAAGTTAATCTTATCAGAAATATTGGCTGTCCGGCCTTCAGCCTTCACTGTCTTTGAATAGCCTATCCCTGGTATGTCGAGAGTGATGGAAGACAGTGCCCTCTCATCCCTTGCGCTAACGGAGTATTCCCACGAGCCATAGCCGGTTTCAGGATTCAGTTCTACTCCTATCTGTTTGGAAAGCGATGTAGAGAAAACAGGTGCTGTCACATCAGGAGTGAACTTTGCATCAATGGTCTTCGACTTGTACAGGCCATTGATGTCCGTCACTGTTACTGTAATCTCCTGAGGAAATTCAGCTGTGGACGGAATCGGCATCCTGTAGTCATAGTTAAAGACCTTGGGTGCATTGGCTGCGATATCATATACCTTGTCAATATCCCACGCAGCACAGGCGATTTCTATTGAGGCAAGCCCAGCTATATTAGAGGCCTGACCTGAGATAAGGACGGTATCCCCTCCGAAAGTCCCTATCTCGACTGTGGCGAGATAGTTACCGGGGACAGAGCCATCCTTCCTGTCCTTGTCACAACTTGCCACTAACACGATCAATGTCATAGCAAGAACCGATAGTTTCAGTGTTTTTGTCATAATCTGGTTTATTTAAAACTTTCAAATACTGGCAGAGCATTGCCTTCGAAGTCGAACAGGGTGGTGTTGCTGACTACATTCTTGGCTCCGAGTTCCCAGCCGGCATCACCGGCAGGTATGAATATCGGATCCCAGTAAAGGACACCGATTATACGGGCATCAGGATTGTCCTTGATGGAGTCGAAAAGCTCCTTCATGAATGATTTCTGACCTTCCTTGGTCATATCATTGTACGGGCCGTTGTTCGAAATCTGCCCTGCGGTACCGTCAGGAAGAGTCGGATTCCATGCGTATCCGGTCTCCATGATAAGGATATCCTTGTCGAAAGAAGCAGATATCGTCTTTGCCCATGATATGATTTCAGAGACCTTCCGCCCGGTCCAGAATGGATAATAGGAAGCACCGATGATGTCATAATCCACGCCTCTGAGTTCTCCGAACAGCCAAGAATATTTACTGAGGCTTCCAGCATCGTCGCTATGAATGATTATCCTGGCCTCCGGAGCCACTTCCCTGACGGCCTTGGCCCCTTGAGAATAAAAAGCGCAAAGATTCTCCATATTGTCAACGCTGCCTTCCGGATAGAGCATTCCGGCCTGAGTCTCGTTGCCGAGCGAAACATATTCCGGCAGGGTCCCCTGTGCTTCCATTTTCTTCAGGAAATCCTTAGTATAGGTATAAACTGCTTTCTTCAGGCCTGCGAGGTCAAGCTTGGACCATGCGTGAGGCTTCACCTGATCCTTGCCGTTAGTCCAATAGTCCGAATAATGGAAAGTGAGTTCAATCTTAAGACCTTCCGCCTTTGCACGACGTGCCAGAGACAGGATATCAGCCTCGTCCTGGATCCCCTTGGGCAGTCTGTTCGAAGGAGAATAGAGGGAATTGCCAGGGTCGTTGTACAGACGCAGACGGACAATATTGAACCCTTCGGATGCCAAAAGCTTCACGCAATCCATCTCCTTGCCGTCAAGATAATATCTGCCGCCGTTCTGCTCCACATAGGTCAGTTCTGAAATATCGCCTCCTTTCAGTATTTCCGAAGGAGTATTGTCCCCTTCGGAAGGTTTATCTGCTCCCGGCACCTCATTGTCACATGAGCAGGCAAGCATTGTGACTGCAAACGCGGCTAATGCCGTTTTTCTTATAATACCTTTCATACTGTCAATTATTATTAGCTTCGGTTTCATATAAACCAGTTTAGCCTATCATATTCATGACTGCCTTTATGCCAAGATGATTCGGGTCAAGCCTCTGCACCTCTTCGAGATATTTTTCAGCCTTTTCAGTTTCTCCCAGTCCGTAATGGCCGAGGGCGAGCATGAATTTGCAATGAATCTCATTTTTCTGCTGCAGGTCATCCTCCCATATAAGGAGATCCGGTAAAGAAACAGCAAAGTAATCCATCACGACTTTGTCGAATAGATGTTTTTCTCCATAGGAGACAAGAGCATGGAACCTGCCGTTTGCTTCTTTTTCGAGACCGAGTGCCTTCAAGGCAAGCCCCTGATAGAAGATTTTCTCCGGCTTTGCATCATTGTAGTACATTGCCGCAGTTGGTTCGAGATTGCCTTTGGAAGCCGTCCCGAATGCCTCACGGGCGGAGTCATTATCTCCTTTCGCAGCATATGCCTGACCTAAATAATAGTAGAAATCATTTTCCTGAGCGCCATAGAGTTTGCCCTCTCCGAGATGGTGAGGATATTCAAGACATTCCTTCAGAAGTCCTATGGCCTCGTCAAATTTTCTGCCGGCAATGGCTTTTCTTGCCAATTCCACCCTTGCAAACTGGTACTGCGCAGGGACCTTGCCTTCGCCTCCCTCCCACGGGTGGAAAATATGGGCGTCAAGCTTTGTCTTTGCCTCTTCATAGCATCCGACCATATTCAACAGTGTGATTTCCTCAAGCACAAGGTCGTCACGCTGAGCCACAAGTTCAGGATATTTCTGCAGGAATTCGAGTCTCTTGCTGTGCGGATAGTGCATCTTCTTGTAAAGCTGGTCAAGCTCCATAAGCACACGGCTGTCTGTAGTATCAAGCGCAAACGCCTTTTCCATGGCGTCCAATGCCTTTGCGCTGTCATTGAACTTGTTGTAATAAGCCAATGCAAGGTTCCTCCACACCGTAGGGAAATCCGGATCCAACTGCGCTGACCTCTCCCAGGCATTCTTCGCAAGGGAGTACTGCCTCTTGTCGTAATAG
>JBJEBR010000026.1:0-3588 GCA_051870255.1 Candidatus Cryptobacteroides sp. | reverse complement strand
AAGAAAATCAATCGATTACAAGGATTTCATCACCCAGAATGTCCACCCCCCCTAAGGTTCCGGCTGCCGCCGGCTGCGCGCTACAAAAAACCTATATAATAAGACAAGCACCAGAATGTCATCAAGGCATCCCGGTGCTTGCTATCATGCCAAGGTATGGCAGTCTACAACTCCATCACCTTCTCAATAGGCAAATCCGAATATTTTGCAACGATATCGGCTGACATCCCGTCTGCCAGCATCCTTCTCGCCGTGGCAATCTTTTCTTCCTTTCGTCCTTCCTTATGTCCTTCATTGTACTTGTATTCAAGGCAGTTTTCGTAATCGTAGTCCATAATTTCCCTCCGTTGATATTCTTCGAATTGTTCAGGGCTAAAGTTAGCTATTTCGGCTTTATCAAACAATAGTTCGAACTCTTTTTCTTGGAACGAGTCAGGGCGGGTCTGCAAGGAAGAGATGTTCTTGAAGAGATACATCCATTTGTCGTAAGGAGTCTCGAGCTCCTTCTCAGTCTTGTCGAACCGTCCGAGTTCAAGGAAGGTATAAGTGAGTTTATCGCTCATCGTCTCGCCAATCTCATCTTCCCTGAGTCTGTAGGTTGAGTGGTATCTGTCCTCCGACCAAGACTCCAAGTGGTCTATCCTGAAATTCACAATGGCAATCAGCCTCACAGGTGTCAGACGGAAATTCCAAACGAATCTATCCACTCTATCCGGATACTTCTCCTTGAACCTTGCCTTGGCAATATCTCTTTGCCTCATGATAGGATAACTGGTATAGAAGATAGCCCTGTCCCTGAACCATTCCTGCTTTGCATTCTGCATCTCGACGATGAAATGGCTTCCGTCACCTGTGATGCAGGAGATATCGACAATCGCCCTGCCATCATCCTCCGTCATCCCGAGATACTCCTTGTCATTGAACATTACATCGACGATATCCGTATCCGGAATCACCATCTTGAGGAATGCAATCAGGATATCCTTGCAGTCCTCGCTTCCAAACAACCTCTTGAACATGTAGTCGTTGGTAAGGTTCGCGTACCTTCTCATCGGGGGTACATTGTCAATTTTCATAATCTATAAAATTAATGTTAACGCCAGCAAAGTTCGGGAGGAATATCCGTGTAACGAAAAAATACACGGTTAAGTGAAGAAATCGGCCTTGGAAGGCGATAGGAGGGCGAAAATTTTTGAAAATTTGTTTCATTTTGCAGCAAAATAGGACAAATTTGGTGGGATTCCTGGGCCGTGACAGGAAAGAGATGTCTCACTTCGTTCGACATGACAGGGGAGTCCTTTAAGGCTGTCATTCCGACCATCGGCTCACGACACCGCCAGCCTGTCATTCCGAGCCCCTGCGAGGAATCTGCGGGCGAAGGCGTCATTACCATTGGGCTCCGTCTGCCGCCGGCTGCGCGCTACAAAAGCCCACAGGGCTGTTTGTCCTTCTCTTGCGACCTCAGAATGACAGAGAGGCAGTACTTGTTCAGAATGACATTGGATGAAGTAAGGCTATCATTCCGAATGTCCCATGAGGAAGTCCGTATGAATGAACATATAGGGTTGTCATTCCGAACGAAGTGAGGAATCTTCGGGAGGACGCGGTTATAAATGATGCTTCTGCTTGCCGTGACAGGAAAGAGATGTCTCACTTCGTTCGACATGACAAATGCCATTCGTTACAATATAAAATCAAGACAATTATCTGTTCATAGTTTTCTCTTCCTCTCAGAAATTGAATCTGAGGCCGGCACGGGCTGAGAGCATCAGCGGATGTTCCGAGCGGTAGGTTTCGATCGAGCCTTTGTTGATACTGTATGAAATCTCAGGCTCCAGGAAGAGTCCGGCCCTTGTAGCCAGGTTGACCTGAATGCCGGCTGCGGCGCCCACTCCGAACAGCACCTGCTTTTCATTCAGCTTTTCACCTCCGACAACGGCATAGATGCATTTGTCCATCGTAAAGCCTGCTCCGACATAGAAATTGAAACGCTTCCTGTTCACAGGCATCCAGTCGAGTCTGACCGGAATGCCGAGATAGTGGGCGTATTGCCTGTCAGACATGGTTTGCGGGATTCCGATGTAAGTGCGTTCCCGTGTAGAAACATATCTGGTGTAATTCAGACCGGTATTGATTGACAATCTGTCAGTTATGCCGAATCTGAACGACAGTCCCACGGAAATGGGGAAGTGGTGGGAGTATGAATCCAGATATGTTTCCTGTTTTTTCATCACTGCCGGTCCACGTCTTTCAACATTCACGAGCGAGGTGTCTTTTCCTGACAGAATTCCGTCTTCCGTCAGATTTGACATATCCATATTTCCTTTGACTTCAGGGATGCCTGACACCGACGCGGACAGCCCGACTGTCACGGGACGGCGGTGACGCTTAATCTTTTCTTCCGGTGAATCCTCCATGAAAAACATATCCCCTCCAGAACCTGCCCCGCTTTCAACAACCGACTGATCATCATTTCTTTCTACAGTCTGATTGCCAATCTTTTCAACATATTGATTATCATTGTTTTCGACATCCTGATTGTCGCCATCTTCATCAATCTGGACAACTACGCTCTCCATATCGCTGTCTTCATCCATAATTCCCGCGACAGGTTCTCCCGAATGAATATGGACATCAGCCACCAGATGCGTTTTGTCAGGAATGACCCTTATGAAATCATCATCTTCAGATGAATTCATATCAACAAATTCTTCCTCCATCGGCTGCACTGCTTCGGCAATAATATCTTCATGCTCTGCAACCGGTGTGTCATCGCGGACGACAATCAATACTATGGCTGCTGCGGCAGCAACGGACATGATGCCGCAGACCCAAGCCATGGCAGTTTTCCGCCTCTTTTTGCGGACCGCATCATATTTCTGCTGAAGGACGCTCCAGTCATCAGCAGGCAGTGTTTCCTCAGTCTCCCTGAGGCTCTCACCGATGAGATCTGTCCAGTCTTCCGTCATAATCCGTTTCTTTTAATATATTCCCTGATTTCTCCTGCAAGCTGTTTCCGTGCCTTGAACAGCAGAGATGAAGAAGTCTTTTCTTTGATATTCAACATCTTTGCTATTTCCTTATGGGAGAATCCATCCACACAGAACAGATTGAAAATGATTCTTTTGGCATCAGGAAGATCATTTACCATCCTCATCAGTTCCTTTCCGGGAATCTTTGCGAGATCATCTCCGGCAGGTTCTTCTGCAACATCATAGGCAGCCTCGATATTTATGAAATTAATCTTCCCGGATTTTCTGATCCTGTCTATCGCCATATTGACCGTTACCCGGGCGCACCATGCCTTTAGAGAACCTCCGGAGCGGTATTTCCCGATGGTCTCGTATATTTTGATCATGGCGTCATGCATCAGGTCCTTTGCCGTTTCACGATCATTTGAATATCTGATACAGAGCGCATAAAGGTAGGCCGCATATCTCATATACAGCTCCTTTCTGGCATCCTCGTCCCCACGGGCGCACAGCTGTGCCAGTTCAATGTCCTCCATATCTTTCTTCTGCGTCAATTTATACTATTTAAGTAATGCTTAAAAAATAACTTGGTTCAATTGAGAGGTTTGACAAGGTA
>JBJEBR010000025.1:0-14957 GCA_051870255.1 Candidatus Cryptobacteroides sp. | reverse complement strand
CGCTGACCTCTCCCAGGCATTCTTCGCAAGGGAGTACTGCCTCTTGTCGTAATAGAGGTTGCCGAGATAGTAAGGTGCCTTAGGGTCGTCCGGATTGACATCTATCGCTTTGTTCAATGCCGTTATAGCTTCAAGACGGTTAGGAAAGCAATAGTCCGGAGCTGCAGCACTTGCCTTCGCATAGAGTTCCTCTGCATCGTCCCTGTCGGCAAGAGCCATATAGTAATAGGTCATAGGGGTTACCGCCCCACGTTCGATTGCGACATTCCATACCTGCACGGCCTCCTCACACAATCCAGCATTGAGGTAGTCAAGGGCAATCTCGTCATAATTGTGGGCTTCATCCCTCATCAGGCCGACGAGGTCTTCCTTGCCCTCTCCCGTCATGAACAGGCGCTCGAAAAGACAACCGTAGTTGAATTTGTCGATTCTGAGAGAATCTTCAATAAGAGCCAATGCACATTCATTCTTGCCTAAATGACGGAGTATTGCAGTTTTCAGCGCACGTGCCTGGTGATTGTGCCAATTTCGTATGAGAGATTTATTGATTTCATCATGGGCATCCTCCCAGCGTGCTTGCATCGCAGAAATCTGGGCACAGGCGAAATAGCCGGCATCCTGCCATGCGGCATTCCATGTGGATTTATAGAAGAAATCGTAGGCCTCGTCATATCTGCCCTGATATTTCAGGCAAAGTCCGAGATTATAAATCGGTTCGCCGTCATAAGGGTTCGGATTCCTCTTCTGAAGCACCTTTACAGCCGTCCTGAGATAGCTTTCCGCTTTTTCGAAACGTCCTTTGCGGATATACCACAATCCGAGGGCGTTGTTGTTGCGAACATCAGATGGGTCCCTACGAAGAGCTTCTTCATAATAGTCCACAGGACTCCAGGTAGCGTGGCGGTACTGCTCCAGATGCAAGCCGGTAAGATAAAGCTGTTCACAGGTCTTGGTCTGCTGTGGCGGAAGTGCGGCTTCGGCAGCATCCGGAATAGGTTTCACCTCATCGGATTCGGCATGCCAGTCAAGCACGATACGCCCGTTCCTGTAGATTTCAAGATTGAGTTCATTGATTTTCACCTCACCTGCGGCGACGGTTTCATCCAGAAGTTCTTCCGGAGTTATGACTGCGTCCTTTTCATAAAGGACCTTGCCACAGTCAGTGCGGAGAATCACCTTGACTTCCTGCCTTGAAGTGGCGAAAATCTTGAAACGGACTTTACCGCTCCCCTCTTCTTCAATATTCAGAAGCAGGTCTCTGCTTGCATTCTTCACGACACCGAGTTCGCGGTAAGGCATGAAATACTGCACGAAAGACTTTTCCTCATACGGCTGAAGCCAAGTGAAATCCGGTTGGTTCTCGGTGTACACACCCGCCATAAGCTCTATGTACGGTCCGTCCTCATCGGTAAGGTTCCTGTCCCATGCGCGTCCGAAGTCACCGTTACCCCAGGTCCACTGTTTCTTTCCCGGAGAGATGTGATGGTTTGCCACGTGAAGCATACCGGCCTTGGTGTCATTTTCATACCCACCTTCAAAGTTGAAACGGGAGTTTACCGCCATATAAGAGGTCGGGACGTAGATATTCTTGTAGTTTGAAATGTCCACTCCTGCCGAATAGTCCATCTTGTAATATGTGCCGGTAGCGATAGGGAAACTGCTGACCGCTCTTTTGCCATGATCGAACACCGCATTGATGTCAGGCGGGAATACGCTCTGGTAATGTTCATTCACAGCGACTGCTGGATTCGCCCACCAGAGGAAAGTCTGCGGCATACCGGTACGATTGCTCAGACGGCCCTTGATTTCGAGGTAGGCACATCCCGGACGCAAAGTGAACCCTGCCATACCCTTCTGGTGGAACATCCTCTCCATTTCGTTCACCCACACGGTGACGCTGCCGTCTTCGGACTCCTCTATCGTGCAATCCACAGGCATATAGGTGCTCGGACGGTGGTGCTGCGGCCAGTTGAATTCGATACCTCCGCTTATCCACGGGCCTGCAAGACCGACAAGAGCAGGTTTGATGACATGATTGTAGTAAATGAAGTGACGCTGACGGATCTTGTCGTATGCCATCTGCACACGTCCCCCGAGTTCCGGAAGCACCATCATTTTAATATACTCGTTCTCAATATAGACAGCATCGTATTCCCTGTCTGTCTTTTCATTTGAAATTGATTCAATTACAGGGTACGGATAGACGACACCGCTGCTCCCCTGATATACCCTCTTCTCAAGGAAGATGGGGTTCTTTTCTGGTTTACCCACCTCATAGGTAGGGATGACCACTTTTTCTTTCCATGCTTTTACCATGATTATTATCCGTTAGATTATTGAAATCATTATTTGATCAATTCTTTTTCCAATTCTTCAAGTGACTTTCCCTTTGTCTCCGGCAGGGTCTTCACGAAATACAGCAGGGCCGCAAGACAGATTCCCGAATAAATCCAGAATGTGCCCGAAGTCCCGAGACTTCCGTTGAGCACAGGGAAAGACAAAGTGAGGGTGAAACTGCCGAGCCAGAGGAAGAGAGTTGCAGTCGCAACCGCAACAGCCCTGACCCTGTTGGGGAAGATTTCTGAAATCAGCACCCATGTAATCGGCCCGAGCGTCATGGCATAGCATGCTATCGCAAGCACACAGAGAACGACCATGAATATTCCCTGCACATTGAAAAAGTAGCAGCACCCAAGAACAAGGTAGATACCGGCAAGACCGCCTGCACCCATAAGCATAAGGGCACGCCTTCCAAGTTTCTCCACAGTAAAAAGGGCAACGAGTGTAAACACCAGGTTGGCAATGCCAGTAACGACTATGTTGATGAAAGTGTTGTCCACATCATAGCCTGCGCTCTGGAAAATCTCCTGAGCATAGTTGAATATTACATTGGTACCGCACCACTGCTGGAAGAAAGCTATTATAATCCCCAATATGAGCACCTTTCGGAAAGGTCTTGAGAAAAGCAGGCCAAGTCCACCCTTTTCTTCGGCGGCATTTTTGGCCGATGCCTCCTGCATTGCAGAAATCTCGTCTGCTGCGTATTGTGCTCCTCCTATCTTTTCAAGAGTAAGCTTCGCTGCCGCAGTCTTTCCGCTCATTGCCTGCCACCTCGGACTTTCCGGGATAAAGAAAGACAGAACAAGGAATAACGCCGCAGGAACGGCAGTAATCCAGAACATCCACCTCCATCCGGAAGCTATGTTCCATTCCATACCGTGTGTTCCTGCAATCCGCCAATTGACAATCTGTGCGGCAAGTATGCCGACTACTATTGTGAGCTGGTTGATAGTAACCAGTTTTCCTCTGATTGCGGTAGGTGCGACCTCCGCGATATACATTGGCGACAAACCGGATGCGATGCCTATGGCTATGCCTCCGATAAATCTTGCTATCAGGAAAGGAACGAAACTGTTGAAAGCACCTGTTCCAATCGAAGACAGGACAAAAATGAGCGCCGACAGAATGAGAAGCGGCTTGCGACCGTATTTGTCCGCCATCGCACCGCAAGTCAGGGCACCGATCATACATCCGGCAAGAGCGATACTTGTGGCCAGTCCGATCATCCATTGGTTGCCGACAATTCCGAAAAACTCCTCATAGAAGATTTTCGCTCCGCCGATTACAACCCAGTCATAACCGAACAGCAGTCCTCCCATTGCGGAGACTATGCAGATGAAATAAATGAAAGGTTTGTTGAATCTATACATTTCTGCTTCGCTTAATTGTTATATTTGAAAGCATCCCAGGCAGAAAGCCTGTTACCCTCGAAATCAAAGAGGCTGGAGTTCTGGGTGACGGTGCCGTTGTCATGGTTCGGTCCCTCGGAATTTGTCATTCCGGTAAAATCATTCAGCTTGACCGTCAGAGGATCCCAATACAGATAGCCGATTACACTCTCCGATTTCTTGATTGAATTTGCAAGTTCCATGAGATAGTTTCTCTGGGCCTCAGGAGATGTACCGTAAATGCTGTCATACGGGCCATTGTCTTCAAGCTGACCGCCATCTCCGTAATAAGTCGTTTCGCTCCAGTTGTATCCGGTCTCCATCACCATCACTTTTTTGCCGTAGGATGAGGCATAGCCGTCCGCGGCACTGACAAATTCGGAAGCCGTGACATCCGTCCAATATGGATAGTAAGAAAAACCGATGATATCATAGTCCGCATCGTTCGTTTTCAGTTCATCGAAAAGCCACGCCAAATCCTGTTGGGGATTGGTAAGATGCAGGACGACCTTGCTTTCCGGTGACACCTCCCTTACTGCCGCCGCTCCCTGGTTGAAGAAGCCCGCAAACTTGTCATACTTGCAGTAATATGCCTGAGTATAATTATCTGGTGTACCGAATAACAAGCCACAGTTCACTTCATTCCCTATGGCTACATAGTCCGGCAGGGCATTCACACTATTCAGGGAAACCAGAAGATTCCTGGTGAAGTCATAAACCGCCGTCTTCAATTGTGTCTCATTGTATGCGGACCAATCGTGAGGGAGACTCTGGTTACCAGGATCTGTCCAGTAATCACTGTAATGGAAAGTGAGCAACACTTTGAGTCCGGCAACCTTTGCCTTTTGCGCAAGGGCGAGGACGTCATCGGAATCGAGATATCCGGCAGTCATATATTTCGACGGTTCGTATGAGGAGTTGCCCGGGTCATTGTACACCCTCAGGCGGACAATGTTCCATCCGTTGTCAACCGCTATATCTACTGCATCCTTGACAGAGCATGATTCCTTGTATGTGACCCCATGGTCAAGCATCATATTGAGCCTGGAGTAATCACCGCCCTGAAGGAACTCGTATTCTTCCGAAACGGTGTACTCGATTCCAGACCAGGAATATTCTGCGGGGGAACCATCTGCTTCACAGAAGCTTACGGTACAGCTTCTATCAGTCACCCGGACGCCCTTGATCGTATGCTTGACACCTGTCCCGTACTGGAGCGCAGTCTTTCGGATTTCATTGGAACCGGAGGAGGCGGCAGCATAGACCACCCCTCCGTCCAGACTTCTTGTTGCAGTGAAAGATATGTCGTAATACCCGTCACTGAGACCGGTCCTGGTCTCACTCCAAGTTCATTCGGCTGAGCCGGAAACCGTAATGGAGCCCAGCGACAATGAACTGCTTGTGGAATTGCCGGCACTGTCGGAAATCACTTCATACACCCATACATTGTATTCTCCCGCTGTCGGGAAACTCAAATCCAGAGTAAAATCGAAGTCCGTTCCGGACACGGTTGTTCCCCAATTTCCGCTGGCATTGGCCCAATAGCCGCTTGGCAGGGAGCCCACAATCGCAGGATATACATTCCAGTCACCTGATTCGACACAGACCTTAGGGTAACAAGTCGAGATTCCGGATTCGTCAGCGAAATTCACCACAAGAGTATAAGTCTCTCCGACAGTTGCACTTACACTGCTCTTCAATGTGACTGAAGGTGGAGTCGTATCTTCACTTGATTCGGTAATAGTCACAGAAGTATTCCACCACGATGATGTATTGCCGGCGGCATCCGTCGCATAAGCCACGAACAAATAACTTCCTGTAACAGCATAGTCCAATGTATAGTCAGCACTTGCCACCGTTCCGCTTACAGGGAATGACTCTTCATCCAATATGGAAGACCAATCCGTTGTATACAATCTGCATGTAATTGAAGCGAGTTCTGCATTGTCACTTGCGCTGACGGTAATGGTCTTGCTGTTTCCGGCGGCAAGGGAGATGTTGTATTCGGAGAATGCGGTTATCTCCGGTGCCGTGCTGTCATCTTCCCAATACTTGAGCGTACCCAGATTAAGGATATGTCCTGCCTTGGCCTCTATTTGTTTGCCCGTATATCTATAGGCATTATATCCATCTTTATCAGGACCCCATTTCATAGTAAAACCTCCTTCAAATAAGGCAGGAGCCATTACAAGATAATATGTTCCAAGGTCAAGAGCGCTTCCGTCTTCGTTTTTCAGCAATGCCGTTGTTTCCGTCCAGTCTCCGTCCACCTGAGTGGTCACATTGCCTGATTCATAGGAAATCACATAATTGCCAGTCAGCTTCTCGGAATTATTTCCTTCGATATAGATATATTCTATATCACTGTCAGTCAACTCGAACTTCAGCACTGCAGTCGCATGCCAGAACGACAAATTGCCTGAGGCGTCACTCTTTGCTATCAATAGCGGCTTCTGGTTTGATGGGAAATTACCAGCCACGGCATATTGTTCCTTGGCGATTTCAGTGGATATGGATGTACCACTGATGGATGCATCCGAGTCATACGGATATAATGCATAAGGAGCGGATGCAACAAGACCCTCTTCCACGCTCTGGTCTCCAGGTCTGAATGTAGCGGTTGCTCCGCCTTCAGTGGTAGAAAGCCAGTAATTCGTACCTTCAGTACCAAAAACTGAAATGGCGTCGGCAGCCACCCATTCAGTCTTTACATCGTCCACGAGTGTTGTCTTTGTTTCGGCAATCGTGGCTCTGAATGATGAATCGGAAACAACAAGGGAGGATTCTTCAATCCGGTTGCAGGAGAATGCGATGGCAGCAATGGCTGCAAGTATAATAATCCGTCTCATAATTTTACCATATAAAAGTGTCCTCTTCCATATCAGGAATATCACCTGTGATAAATGAACTGCTCTGGCATATGCCGTTTTCTGCGGAAATAAGGATTTCCTGAATCACCGGTTTCAAATAAACCGGTTTCAATTGGTTGTCTGTTTTCATATGTAAGTGTTATTAGTTAGTATATGATTATACTGTACTTCGCTTTCCGGCCGGTCTGAACCACGGAATGACGATACAAAGAAAGTTCATTGCTAATGCAATTAAAATAGACATTTCCGATTATTATATGGACAATATTACGATTTTAGTATCTTTGCACATACAATCCCAATGTCATATAACATGTTACAACTCAAAGACGGTTTTTCTGGAGAGCGGGCAATAGTATTGCCACCCATGATTGTAAGACTTATGGAAGAGGACGGGATGCTGTCTGCCCTCCATATAACTGATATCGGGTACTACCCAAAAGCTGAATACCATTACCGGGAAAGGCTTAAGCCGATAGACCAGAATGTATTGATATACTGCGTTGACGGGAAAGGGGAATACAGAATAGACGGACAGCATTATTTGGTATCTGCCAATCAGTTCTTCATTCTCCCATACGGTAAGCCACATTCCTACGCTGCCGACAAGGACGAGCCGTGGACCATATACTGGATACATTTCAAAGGGATATTATCCATGCATTACCTTCCAATGTCATATGCTCCTGTCGATGTGAAACCGGAAATACAGTCAAGAATCAGCAACAGGACAAATATATTCGAGGAAATGTTCGCCACCCTGCAAAATGGCTACAGCATAGACAACCTGAGATATTCCTCATGCCTGTTGCACTACTATCTTGGTACATTGAAATATATACGCCAGTACAGGGACTCTAACAAAGAGAGTACAGATGGCAATGGAATGGTGGAGAATGTCATGCACTATATGAAAGAAAACATCGAGCGGAATCTCACGCTCAAGGATCTGACGGACTACACCGGCTATTCCCCCTCGCATTTTTCCTCCCTGTTCAGGCAACGCACCGGACATTCCCCGATTTTCTATTTCAACCTTATGAAAATCCAGCAGGCGTGTTTCATGCTTGATGAATCCAACATGAAAATCAATCAGATAAGCTATAAGCTGGGGATTACCGATACATTCTATTTCTCCCGTCTGTTCAATAAAATAATGGGTATGTCACCCAGACAATACCGTAACAGGCTGAAAGGATGACAGTATAAGAAACATTGAAGGAAACGGTCAATCGCCCTTCTCAAGGATTGCTACGGCTTCGGATACGATGTAGGTGCTGCCTCCTATATATATAAGAGGTCTCGAACCGGGTTTTTCCTCAAGCATCCTCCCGTTGAGTTCCAATGCCATCCTCACGGCAGAGGCGACATCGGGGGCGGCGACTGCATCCGGAGAGTCTATTCCGGCTGAGGCACAGTGTCTGAGATACTTTTCCATCACCTCGGATGCTTCCATAGCCCTGCGCGAGGAAGCATTGGTGAATATATACCTTGCCTGACGCGGCATAAGATGCATGACTGCATCCACATCTTTGTCAGCTACTGACCCATAGATGATCATAAGTTCCGTGCACCTGCCTTCGGACAGCATTGATTCAAGCTGGGCGAAATTGTATTTCAGACCATGCTCGTTATGGCCTATGTCACAGATTATCCACGGATTGTCGGACAGTTTCTCCCACCTTCCGTGGAAGTCCATCCTCCGGGCGGTATCCATTATGGCTTTCACGACCGTATCATCGTCAAGGCTGCACCCCGTCCCCCATCCGGAAACCCCGATTCGCCTGAGCACATCCACGGCTGCAAGGACGGTCCGCAGGTTCTTCCTCTGATAGACTCCCTGCAGGTCCATGGACGGGAGAATCACGTCAGCACGGTCCCACAAGGATGGTTCCACCTTGTCGGCAAATGTAAGCAATGACATGATGGCAGCCCTGTTCCCCATATATTCCGCCTCCGGAAGATTGGTATACAGCACTTTGCGCTCGAACACGGCATCGGTCTGAGGATCGCTTTCACCCACCACGGCAGGTATGCGCGGCTTGATGATTCCGGCCTTCTCGAAGGCTATCTGCGCAAGCGTGTCCCCGAGCAGGTCACAATGGTCCAGTCCGATGTTGGTTATGACACTCAGCTCCGGAGTGACTATGTTGGTACTGTCGAGACGGCCTCCGAGACCTGTCTCAAGCACGACGGCATCCACTTCCCGGTCAGCGAACCAGCAGAGCGCCATCATCGTGGTTATTTCGAAGAATGACAGGTCGAGATGGTCGAACGTCTCACTCCATCGGTGCACGAAGTCCCACACATATTCCTTTGACACATATTCAATCGTGCCGTCGGGGGACGCAATCCTCATCCTCTCGCGGAAATCGAGGATGTGGGGGGATGTGTACAGTCCTGTCCTCAGGCCTGAAGCCGAGAGCACGCTGGCAAGCATGTTGGAGACCGAACCTTTGCCATTGGTCCCGGCCACATGGATTATCCTGTATTTCCTGTGGGGATGTCCGGCAAGGGAGTCGAAGAACTCCATGTTAGCTATGCCGGGTTTGTAGGCCGACGCCCCCGCCTTCTGGAATGAAGGGAAGCGGTGGAAAAGGTTGTCGGTCATCATTATGTATTCTTGTTCGGTGAATGTTTCGCTCATGTTGTTTACAATAATTCAGACATCCAGGCTTCGCGCAATGCGCCATGCCCGATATGACATTGGGTCAATCCTCACACGACAGACTGGATTCCAATCTATGTAGGGTATTGGTTTATCAAAATTAACATATATTTCTGTTTTTGATTCATAATATTTCCGATTTTTGTCATCGTTGTCGATTTTTATAAATTTTTATATTGGTAAATGTTCCTTTTTGTGCTATTTTTACGATTGCATTTTTAGATTGTGCCGCATATGGAAAACATAGCCATTGACAAGGAATCCGTCCTTTATTCCCAATATATCATCGACGGAGTCAGACACGATGTACCTCCGGCCGTGCTTCTGGGCAGCAGTCCGGACGGAACTGAGCATGCGGACATAGTTGATGAGACCAGGGAGCCATCCCTCGCTTCCTGCAGGTATGAGCCGGAGAAGGTCGCCGATTACATGGAGGCTGTCTCCAAGGCTTGTCAAGGACGCGGCACAAGACCGTTCAACATGGTAAGCCCGGAACATTTCTCGATGCTCAGGACGGCAGGAGCCTTGCTGGCCATGCTGTGGAAGGAGGGGCATTTCAGGCTCGGCGACCTCGGGGTCAGCCTCAGATGGGCCTGGGAAACGGCTCCCGTCGGGAACATGGCTGCATTCTATGAGTCCGTGGAAAGCGTGAGCGGGTATCTTTTCGACCTTGGTGTGAAGATCTGCGGATATGATGTGGAGACTTCCAGGGACGGAAGTTTCTTCAGCGCAGCGGCCGCTATGGCGGAACATTCATCTTCAACGGAAGATAATGAGGAAGACATGTTCCTGTTCAAGGCCTCCCCATACGAGAGCAGGCACCCTTGGGCCGAGGATGGCAGGAAATGTCCCCAGGAGGTGGGCAAGGATTCCGATGACTGGCTGATTTTCATTCCGTTCGACCCTTGCAGCTTCAAGATCGGGGATTCCCTGCTTGCCTGGACACGGGGCGACTGCACGGCAATGGCTCCGTCCATCGGGGACCCGGACTATTTCATCGATTGCTACGAGGTCGTCAGGGAACTGGTGGAAGACGGGATTGTAATAGCAGGGACGGAGGTCGCCGAGGGCGGACTCGCGGCGGCTTTGCAGAGAATGGGCGAAGGAGGCGGAATCGATGCCGACCTGGGCGGAGTGCTTTCATCATATAAGGAAACTGACCTTGTGAAAATACTTTTCGGAGAGGTTCCCGGAGTCCTTGTGGAAATCGGGGACGATAATTTCGACTATTTCGATTCCCAGATGCTGCTTCAGGATGTGGCTTACTACCCTGTCGGCAGGCCAGCTCCCGGAAAGACGGGGGTGAATTTCGGCATTGGCACCAAGACAGATGTCGCCGACATCATCGCATCGCTTATCGAGCAGGCATCCGAAGGCGAGGACTGAAGTCCGTCCGGAATGTACACAACACATAAGATATGACACAGAAATATGCCAATGTCCCCGGGAAGGGCCCGGGACCTAAGAAACCCAAGATATTCGTACTCGACACGAACATCATTCTCCATGACTACAGGTCTATACGGAGATTCCAGGACAACGACCTCGTGATACCGGTCGCCGTTCTTGAGGAACTTGACAAGTTCAAGAAAGGAAACGACGCCCTCAGCTACAACGCGAGGGGGTTCATGAGGGAGCTTGACAAGCTCACGCAGGGAAAATCTTTCGGAAAGGAGGGCGTGCCTATCGGAAAAGGCTTGGGCGACATCAAGGTGGAGCTGAACCATCCGTTCCCGCCAGCCCTTGCAGGATGTTTTGCGGACGACATTCAGGACCATAGGATTCTTTCCACCGCAATGTGGGTAAGGGATAACAACCCGGGCCGCTTCACTGCCCTCGTGACCAAGGATGTGAACCTGAGAATGAAGGCAAAGGCCGTGGGCATGGAGGCCCAGGACTACCTGACGGACAAGATTGACGACAGCCGCGTGGAGGAGACTCGCAACGAGATCGTGGAGACCTCAGGGGTGGATATGAAGCTCCTGCAGGAACTCGCATACGGAAGCGGAAGGGTGGACTGGAAGGATGTCTTCAGGAAAGAGCCGGCACCCAACCAGCTTTTCAAGTTCAGATGGGACAAGTCTGACGGAGGAAGTCACGCATGTGCACGGTATGATGCGGCATCCGGCAAGATTGTCCTGGTTAAGAAGCAGTATGCATACGTAATCGGGCCACGCAACGATGAGCAGAAATTCGCCTTGGATGCCTGCCTTAATAAGGAGATAAAACTTGTGTCGCTTACCGGAGGCGCAGGTACCGGAAAGACACTCCTGGCTCTTGCAGCCGCACTCGAACAGGCCGGGGAATATGACCAGATAATCCTTTCGAGGCCGACCATCGTGCTCGGCAACCAGGAAATCGGTTTCCTGCCCGGCGACGAAAAGAGCAAGATGGGCCCGTTCATCCAGCCTCTGATGGACAACCTGAATGTCATCCGCAACTGCTTCAAGGCCACGAGCAAGCAGGCCACGAAGATCGATGCTATGCTCAATGAGGGCAAACTTGTGATCTCACCTCTGGCATACATCAGGGGAAGGAGCCTCGGGAATGTATATTTCATAGTTGACGAGGCCCAGAACCTCACCCCACATGAAATCAAGACAATCATAACCCGCGCCGGGGAAGGTACGAAAATGGTGTTCACGGGGGATATATTCCAGATTGACCAGCCTTATCTTGACATCTGGTCCAATGGTCTGACCCACCTCGGGGAGAAAATGGCGGGGCAGAGAATGTTCCAGCACATAAACCTGAGAAAAGGCGAGAGAAGCGAGCTGTCTGACATAGCCAGCAGGCTCCTGTAGCGTGGCTTCCCGTGAAGTTGCGACAAATTGCTATAATTGTTTTCGATAATACGGAGAAAAACATTAAATTTGCAGGCATATGTGAAGGGCTTTGCCCTTTTTCAGTTGACAATTTGAACGATAATATATCATTTTATTAACAATTATTATATAAACTTATGGAAGACAACAAAAAAAGGGTCTATCGTTTCGGTGGCAAGAGTGCCGAAGGCGATGGAACCATGCGGGAACTCCTCGGTGGCAAGGGTGCAAACCTTGCGGAAATGTGCAGGCTCAACATCCCTGTTCCTGCAGGATTCACAATCACAACTGAGTGCTGTACTGAATATTATGAACTCGGAGGTGGATACACCGAAGCTCTCAAGACTGAAGTTGCCGAAGCTCTTGCTGAGACTGAGAAGATCATGGGCATGAAGTTCGGAGACAAGAAGAATCCTCTCCTTGTAAGCTGCCGTTCAGGTGCAAGAAGCTCAATGCCTGGTATGATGGACACGATCCTCAACATCGGTCTCTGTTCAGAAACTATTCCTGGAATGATCGAGAGGACCAACAATCCTCGTTTCGTATATGACGCTTACCGCCGTCTCATCATGATGTACTCTGACGTCGTGATGGAGAAGGCAGAGGGCATCGAACCTGCAGACGGTCAGGGTATCCGCCAGCAGCTTGACAGGATGATGGAAGAGCTCAAGGAGGCAAAAGGCTATGCTTCAGACACCGACATCACCGCAGACGAGCTCAAGGACCTTTGCGACAAGTTCAAGGTTAGGGTAAAGGAAGTTCTCGGAGTTGACTTCCCGGACTCAGCCGAGGCCCAGCTCTGGGGCTCGATCGGTGGCGTGTTCAAGTCATGGAACGGAAAACGCGCTATTGCATACCGCAAGATCGAAGGCATTCCTGATGACTGGGGTACTGCCGTGAACGTCCAGTCAATGGTATTCGGTAACATGGGCAATACATCCGCTACCGGTGTCGCATTCTCACGCAACCCTGCCAACGGTGACAACAAATTCTACGGAGAGTGGCTCATCAACGCCCAGGGAGAGGATGTCGTTGCAGGTATCCGTACCCCTAACCCTCTCAACGAGGCTACCAAGAACCCTCACAACCAGCACCTCGAGTCACTCGAGACAGCCATGCCGGATGTTTACAAGGAGCTTGACGACATCCGTCTTCACCTTGAGGATCATTTCCGTGACATGCAGGACATCGAGTTCACCATCCAGGACGGCAAACTCTGGATGCTCCAGTGCCGTATCGGCAAGAGGACAGGTATCGCAGCCCTCAACATGGCAATGGACATGCTTGAGGAAGGCATGATCGACGAGAAGACAGCCGTGATGAGGGTATCCCCTACCCAGCTTGACGAAATCCTCCACCCTATCCTCGACCCGGCTTCAGAGAAGAAGGCAAGCGTAGTAGCTCAGGGTCTTCCTGCTTCTCCAGGTGGAGCCGTAGGTACCATCGTCTTCACTTCCGAGGCTGCAATGGAGGCCAACGCAAACGGTATCAAGACAATTCTCGTCCGTGAGGAGACTTCTCCGGAGGATGTTGAAGGAATGCGTGCCTGCACAGGTATCCTGACCCAGAGAGGTGGTATGACCTCACACGCTGCCCTCGTTGCACGTGGATGGGGCAAATGCTGCATCGTAGGTTGCGAGGCCATGAAGATTGATCTCGAGGCTAAAGTCATCCGCTTCAAAGGTTCCGACAAGGAGTACCACGAGGGAGATGTACTTTCACTCAACGGTGCAAAGGGTCTCGTATATGACGTCGCAATCGACACTATGGATGCTTCCGACAACCCACGTTTCGTGAAGTTCATGGCCATCGTTGACAAGTTCCGCACCCTCGGTGTCCGCACGAATGCAGATACTCCGGAAGATGCAGAGCGCGCCATCAGCTTCGGTGCAGAGGGTATCGGTCTGTTCCGTATCGAGCATATGTTCTACGGCAAGAACTCAGAGACTCCGCTTTCAAAGCTCCGCAAGATGATTCTTGCAAAGAGCGACGAAGAGAGGAAGGCTGCCCTTGCAGAACTCGAGCCATACATCAAGGCTGCTGTCAAAGGCACTATGAAGGTAATGGACGGCAAGCCTGTGACATTCCGTCTTCTCGACCCGCCTCTCCACGAGTTCGTACCTCAGACCGAGAACAAGAAGGAGGAACTTGCAGAGGAGCTCCATATCTCTGTAGGTGAAATCGAGAAACGTGGAGAGTCACTCCATGAGGTCAACCCTATGATGGGTCACCGTGGAGTACGTCTGCACATCACATACCCTATGATTTCAGAGACTCAGTTCCGCGCAATCTTCACAGCTGCGGCTGAGCTTAAGAAAGAGGGTCTCAACCCGCTTCCTGAAATCATGGTCCCTGTAACAATCTCAGAGCGTGAGCTCCGTTTCCAGAAAGCCATCTGCGAGAAGATCAAGGCTGAGGTAGAGGCTCACCTCAACCAGAGCATAGACTACAAGTTCGGTACTATGATCGAGATTCCTCGTGCAGCCCTCACGGCTGACAGGATGGCACGCACCGCAGAGTTCTTCTCATTCGGTACCAACGACCTCACCCAGATGACATTCGGTTTCTCACGTGACGACGTCGGAACCTTCATGGGTGACTACCTCGGCAACAAGATACTCGATGCCGACCCATTCAAGACCCTTGACAGGAAGTCTGTGGGCAAGCTCGTGAATTATGCCGTGACAGAAGGCCGTCAGACAAGGCAGAACCTCAAATGCGGTATCTGCGGCGAGCACGGTGGCGACCCTGCATCAGTAGAGTTCTGCTACCAGATCGGTCTCAACTATGTATCATGCTCACCATTCCGCGTTCCGATTGCACGTCTTGCTGCGGCGCAGGCTGCAATAAAGGATGCAAAATAGGT
>JBJEBR010000024.1:0-59451 GCA_051870255.1 Candidatus Cryptobacteroides sp. | reverse complement strand
ACCACAAAGGTAACTAGACTTATTTTATCAACCTACTTTTTTCGTTGATCCGAACATCACATACTCTCCTACCCCCGACCCTCTGCCGGCGGCACCAGCCGCGCATCGGAGGACAGAGGTTTCGAAGAAACCGGCGGACGGAGATGCCCGATGGCACCAAAGGTGACAGCGGTATGCCCCTCGGGGCTGTCGCGAAGCGACTGCAAGCATACTGTGAGTCTTTATTATCCGAGCAAATCACCGAGCACAAGCATTTGTTGATTATCAATAAGTTAGCGTCACAAAACATGCTCGGTGGCATCAACTTGTGTTCACCGCGCATTTGAATCTGCCATTGAGTGGCCTATAAGGGATATCTGCGTGCCCGGTGTTTTGCAGGAAACCAGTGCTTTATGCCACCAAGAAGAATAACTGCCCAGTCATTAGCCTCGGATTCCTCGTCGCTTCGCTTTCACAATGACAAAAGGAGTATCCTCCCGCAGATTCCTCGTCGCTGCGCTCGCTCGGAATGACAAGAGGAGGAGGCTTTTAGCCTGTAATTCATAGCATAGCACACCGTGTCATTCCGAACGTAGTGAGGAATCTGAGGGCGAAGGCGTTTCTACCCTATGGCTCCGGCTGCCGCCGGCTGCGCACCACAAAAGCCAACCGGGCTGCGTAATCAGTCATAAATTATTTACAATCTCGTCAAAGCCATCTCCTTTAACATATCCCCTCTTGACCTTGTTGATATGTATTTCCGATAATAAAGAACGTTTGACCAAACCAATGAGATCTGTCTTTGCAGTTGTAGGGGTTATCATAAATTTCACTTGTACATCTTTTACCGTCAACATCAATTTTGGATTGTCATAATACAGCTGTATTATTTGAGCCTGACGCTGATTTATATCGCCTAAATGCAAAAATGCATTTGCTGCCATCTGTTCCTGCTGCTTTCTCTTTATATAAGACTGGAGTTCCTTGAAAGCCTTATCAAGTATTTCAAGATTGTAATCAATAAAATATCCTATATCAAGTCCATCTGCTTCAGCATACAGGAATGTCTTTTCATACTTTATTTTAGAGCGGGATATTACACGAGACACTGATAAATATTCCGTGAGCCAATATCCCTGTTTTACCATATACCAATAGAACATGGCACGGGCTGTCCTTCCATTTCCATCAACAAATGGATGAATATATGCAATCATAAAGTGGACTATGATTCCTTTAATTATAGGATGGATGAATTTAGCAGCACTGTCATCCGGCATATTGACAAAGTCACACAGCGTCTGAATAAATTCCGGAATATCTTCGCATGCAGGAGGTATATGGACAACTTCGTGGGTAATGCCATCTTCCACCACCACAGCATCATTTGTACGAAAACGTCCGGAGTCACTGGGATTATCCAAGGTGTTTTCCGTCATAAGACGATGCACTTGGAGAAACAGGTCTTCTGTCAAAGGGTCATTCTTGTGAGCAACAATATAATTGATTGTCTGATAATTATTAAATATCATCTGCTGTGACTTGTCTTTAGGAGAAATCTTCTTCCGAAGCATTTCCTTGGCCACCTTTCTTGTCGTTGCAGCACCTTCAATCATACTGGAATATATAGCTTCTTCCATCAAGGAACTGATGAGATAACGTTCCTTGCTTTCTGCTGGTATCACAGAATCTGCCCCCCACGAACCACCAAAATTCATATCAAATTCGTGGCACATCCGCTGCATCTTATTCGTCAATCCAAAAGAGATCGAATACTTTTTCCAAACCTCTATTCTGGAAAGCATGCGAGAGATTTTTACTTGTACCCATAGTTCTTCATTAGACACGCCTTCAGGACATCTTTTATACTTAACACTATCCCAGTATTCATATCCTTCATATAGCCTGTCAATCAGATCAAGATATTCATCTGAAAGTCCTTCATGACGATCACATAATGCTTTGACAGTCTTTTGGGCATCTATTTGAGGAGGCTTTTCAATCATATTCCTGATTCTTTTGGTTCGCCGACAAAATTACCTAATTCTTTCCAATTTTGCAAGAATTGGAAAGAATTATACCAAACGCATATCAACCAGGAACTATCTATGAGCCCATAAGAATAGGATGACTTTTTAAAGAATGTCCCGACATGCACAGCACCCCCTGTCATCCCGAACGGAGTGAGGGATCTGCAGGCGAAGGCGGTTATAAGTGATGCTCAGTCAGCCGTGACAAGAAAGAGATGTCTCACTTTGTTCGACATGACAGGGTGAAGGCGCTGTTACCCTATGGCTCCGGCTGCCGCCGGCTGCGCGCTACAAAAGCCCACCGGGCTGTTTGTCCTTCGCTTGCGACCTCGTCGCTGAGCTCACTCGGAATGACAGAAAAGCAGCGCTCGCTCGGAATGACAGTGGACAGCGCTTCTCAGGACCTGTCCGAGGCAGCATCCTGTTCACTGAAAATTATTGACTACGTCCTGTCTTCTTGAGCCGGGAAACGGGCAGAACTGTAAATCCCGACCCTCAGCCGGCAGCATGAGCCGCGAATCTGAGGATCGGGATTTCAAAGACGAGATGTACGGAATTCCTACATCCTTTCAGGAAGGGTGATGCCGAGGATGGACATCGCCTTGGAAAGCACCTTCGCGATATTCTCCACAAGGACGAGACGACAGGTCAGGATTGCCTTGTTCTCTTCGCGGAGAATCGGAGTGTCGTGATAATACTGGTTGAACTCCTTGGCTAGCTCGTAAGCGTAATTTGCTATCAGGGCCGGAGAAAATGCCGCACCGGCTTCAGCCACCTTCGCAGGGAAGGCATTGAGAATCTTTATGATGCGAATCTCCTTAGGACTGAGCTCCGCATCCCGGCTCAAATCAGAAGCCTTGTGCGAGATGCCCTGCCCGTCAGCCTTGCGCAGAATGGATTTGATACGCGCGTGCGTGTACTGGATGAACGGACCCGTATTGCCGTTGAAGTCGATTGACTCCTTCGGGTCGAAAAGCATTGTCTTCTTCGGGTCCACCTTAAGTATGAAATACTTGAGAGCCCCGAGGCTTATCATCCTGAAGAGGGCGTCCTGCTCCTCCGCGCTGAGATTGTCAATCTTGCCAAGTTCCATCGAAGTCTCCTTCGCCGTGTCATACATCGCAGCAAGAAGGTCATCGGCATCGACTACCGTACCCTCGCGTGACTTCATCTTGCCCTCAGGCAGCTCGACCATCCCGTATGAAAGATGATATATGCTGTCCGCCCAGTCAAAGCCGAGCTTGCCGAGAATGAGCTTCAGCACCTGGAAATGGTAGTTCTGCTCATTGCCGACCACATAGATATGCTCGTCGAGCTTGTATTCATTGAAACGCTGCTCCGCAGTACCTAAGTCCTGGGTCATATATACGGACGTGCCGTCACCACGCAGGAGAAGCTTCCTGTCAAGTCCGTCAGCCGTAAGGTCGCACCATACCGAGCCATCCTCCTGACGCTCGAAAATGCCCTCGTCGAGGCCTTTCTGCACGAGCGCCTTGCCGAAAAGATAGGTCTGTGACTCGTAATATGTCCTGTCGAAACTGATTCCGAGGTCCTTGTAGGTCTTGTCGAAACCTTCATAGACCCATCCGTTCATCGTCTTCCACAGATCCACGACCTCAGGGTCTCCCTGCTCCCATTTGAACAGCATCTGCTGGGCAGCCTTGAGCGAAGGCGCATTCTTCTCGGCATCCTCCTTCGGCATCCCTGAAGCCACAAGGTCATCCACCTCCTTCTTGTAAAGGTTGTTGAAAGCCACATAGTAGTCTCCTACGAGGTGGTCTCCCTTCTTCCCTGAGGACTGAGGAGTCTCCCCGTTTCCGAGGACCTTCCAGGCATACATCGACTTGCAGATATGTATTCCCCTGTCGTTCACGAGGTTGACTTTCATCACCCTGTTTCCGTTCACTTCAAGGAGTTTTGCGACGGACCATCCGAGAAGATTGTTCCTGATATGTCCCAGATGGAGAGGCTTGTTGGTATTCGGCGAAGAATATTCCACCATCACCGTCCTGCCTGTGGCCGGCAATTGTCCGAAATCCTCGGCAGCGGCGATTTCGGCGAACAGCCCGTGCCACCATGCCTCGGAGAACGAAATGTTCAGGAAGCCCTTCACGGTATTGTATGAAGCGATTTCCTCGGCATTGGCTTTCAGCCATTCTCCTATGGCATTCCCGGTATTCTCCGGACTTGTCTTCGATATCTTCAGCAGAGGGAACACCACGAGGGTGTAGTCGCCGTCGAACTCTTTTCTCGTTACCTGCACCTGAAGTGCAGAAGGGTCGATTTGAACGCCGTAAAGCGCCTGAATTGCTTCAGACGCTTTGGCTATGATGAATGATTCCGGTGTCATTATCCCAAATAGCTTTTCAACAGTTTGCTTCTTGAATTGTTCTTGAGTTTGCGGATGGCCTTCTCCTTGATCTGACGGACCCTCTCACGGGTGAGTCCGAAACGCTCTCCGATTTCCTCGAGGGTCATTTCCTGGCATCCGATGCCGAAGAAAGACTTGATGATTTCCCTCTCACGGGTTGCAAGGGTGGAAAGCGCCCTCTCGATTTCCTTGTTGAGGGATTCGTTCACGAGTCCACGGTCAGCGCTCGGAGAGTCGTTGTTCACCAGCACGTCGAGAAGGCTGTTGTCCTCGCCTTCAACGAAAGGTGCATCCACGGACACATGCCTGCCGGAAACCCTGAGGGTGTCGGAAATCTTGTCCTTCGGGACATCTATCATCTCCGAAAGTTCCTCGCTCGAAGGCATACGCTCGTTCTCCTGCTCGAATTTCTGGAGAGCCTTGTTGATTTTGTTGAGCGAGCCTACCTGGTTCAAAGGCAGACGGACGATCCTGGACTGCTCTGCGAGAGCCTGGAGGATGGACTGTCTTATCCACCATACGGCATAGGATATGAACTTGAATCCCCTCGTCTCATCGAATTTCTCGGCTGCCTTGATAAGTCCGAGATTACCTTCATTGATAAGGTCAGGAAGGCTCAGGCCCTGATTCTGATACTGTTTTGCAACGGAAACCACGAACCTCAGGTTCGCCCTGGTCAGTTTCTCAAGCGCCGCCTGGTCTCCTTTCCTGATACGCTGCGCAAGTTCCACCTCCTCCTCGACGGTTATGAGTTCCTCACGGCCAATCTCCTGCAGATATTTGTCCAACGAGGCGCTCTCGCGGTTGGTGATGGATTTAGTTATTTTCAGTTGTCTCATTATAATAAGTATATTGTCATTCCAATCCATAATGGCCGGCAGCCCGAAGGCATATCCGGCTCCGCCGGCCAATCGGATGAAAACACTATATGCCGAAACCGAAATAGCCTGTGCGTCCTGAAGCGGTCACACCTTCGATGAATACGGCCCTCTTCGACTTCTTGGCGATGTCAACCACATCCTGAGGTGTCTTTACAGGCTGGTCGTTGACATACAATATCACGAAACCCTGCGCGGCACCGGCGTCCTTCATCTTGCCGGGACCGAGGTCCACGATTTCAACTCCGTGTTTCAAACCGAATTTGGCGAGGGTTTCCTTTGGAGCGGTCTTTATGGACGCACCGTAGAATGCCACGGAACCGTCCTCTGCCACAGTACCGTTTTCCTGTGTCGTGCCCTGGAATTTCACTTCGAGCTTCTTCTCTTTGCCGTCACGGATTATGGTAAGTTCAGCCGTGTCGCCAGGAGAGAACTTGCTGACAAGTTCCTGGACGGATGCCGTATTGGTTATCCTTGTAGAATCTATGGCAACCAGGACATCCCCTTTCTTGACGCCGGCCTTGTCGGCAGCCCCATTTTCGGAAACCTCAACAATATATACGCCGTTTACGGAAGAAAGTTTCATTTCTTTTGCAATTTTGTCGTCAACCGGCTGCATGGTGATTCCGAGGAGCGCTCTCTTGACGCTGCCGAAATCCATAAGGTCGGAGACGACCTTCTTGACGATGTTGGATGGGACCGCAAATGAATATCCTGCATATGACCCGGTCTGTGATATGATTGCGGTATTGATACCTATGAGGTTGCCGGCCTTGTCCACGAGGGCTCCGCCACTGTTTCCAGGATTGACCGCAGCATCGGTCTGGATGAATGACTCTATCTTGAATTCCCCGGTATAGTTAGGCATCGAGCGTCCCTTCGCGCTTACTATGCCCGCCGTGATCGTGGAACGGAGGTCGTAAGGGCTGCCGATGGCTATCACCCATTCTCCGAGACGGAGCTTGCTGGAGTCCCCGAACGGGATGGTAGGAAGCCCGGATGCGTCTATCTTCAGGAGGGCGACATCAGTGGCAGGGTCCGTGCCCACGAGGGTGGCCTGATAGGTCTGATTGCTGTTCAGGGTAACCTCGATCTTGGTCGCGCCGTCAATCACGTGGTTGTTGGTCACGATGTAGCCGTCTTCACGGATGATGACTCCGGAGCCGCTGCCTACCCTCTCCCTCTGCTGGCTGCCTTCAGGATAGCCGAAGAAGAAGTCGAAGATTGAACTTGGCGCCTGCCTTGAAGACTGCTGGGTGGATGTCACTTTGACATACACGACGGCATCGACTGCCGATTCGGCAGCATATGTGAAGTCCGGCCAGTTGTCCTGTGCCAGATTGACAGTCCTGTAACCTGCACCGTCCACTACCGTCTGCACCACCTGGGTCTGTTCAGGGACGTGACCCTTGACGACCGCGAATGCTGTAAGGCCTCCCACAACCGCAGAAAGCAATACTGTTAGAATTCCCCTTTTCATAATCTCTATTATATTTTTGATTTCATTTTATTGTCATAGCACGAAGCCGGGCCGGAAAAATCCAAAAAATATGCCATCTCATTGATTTTTTTATTACTTTTGTTGACTTAACATCGTCCCTCTGCACGTCTCGCACGAGAAGAGAGACAACGGTATGGCGACTACCTGTCATCACAGCCTGACAAGGGACCTTTTGGACAAGCCGCCGACCTGTCATCTCGAACAAAGTGAGAGATCCGAGGGCAAACCGCCTCCTGTCATCTCGAACAAAGTGAGAGATCCGAGGGCAAACCGCCTCCTGTCATCTCGAACAAAGTGAGAGATCCGAGGGTGAATTTAGAAATTAACTTATACCATCAAATATGAAACTAATAATTTCCAGTTCAGAACTTCTGAGAGGTGTGATGGCCGTATCAAAGGCAATCCCGGCCAAGTCACCGCTTCCGATTCTTGAAAACTTCCTGTTTGACCTGAAGGGCAATGTGCTTGAGCTCACGGCATCGGACACAGAGCTTACACTCCGCACCCAGATAGAGGTGGAGAGCACTTCCGAGGAAGGCAAGATTGCAGTTCCTGCAAGGCATATCATGGATCTCCTCAAGGAACTTCCGGACCAGCCGCTGACCATCAGCACCACCGGGGACAGTTCCTTCGAATGCAGCTGGGCAAGCGGAGCATCTACGCTTCCATATTTCCCTGCCGAGGACTACCCTGCCATAACCGGTACTGACGAGACCGCCACGGTGATAGATTTCCCGGCACAGAGTCTTGTGGAAGGCATATCAAGCACCATCTACGCGACTGCCGATGACGAAATCCGCCCTGCGATGAACGGTATCCTCTTCGACATTGACACCGAGTCCACCACCCTCGTGGCATCTGACTCCCACAAGCTCATCTGCTACACCACCGCAGATGTCAAGGCCGCAGAGAAAGCATCGTTCATCCTCCACAAGAAACCTGCAGGCATCCTCAAATCAATCATAGGCAAGGACGCCGAGACCGTACAGGTGGCATTCGATTCGAAGAACGCCTCATTCAGATTCGGCCAGAGCGAGGTCATCTGCCGCCTCGTGGTAGGGAAATATCCGAAATACCGCGATGTGATTCCGCAGAACAACTCCAACATCCTCAAGATTGACAGGCTGCAGCTCCTGAACACAGTCCGCCGCGTGTCCGTATGCGCCAACAAGGCATCAAACCACATCAAGTTCGACCTCAAGAGCGGTTCGCTTGAAATCTCCGCCCAGGACCTCGGATTCTCGATTGCAGCATATGAGAAAATCAGCTGCCAGTACGACGGCGAGGACCTCACGATAGGATTCAAGTCTCCGTTCATCATCGAAATCCTCTCCAACATGGGATGTGGCGAGATCGTGATGAAATTCCTCGACAGCAAGAGGGCTGCCCTTGTGGTGCCTGCAGAGAATGAAGAGGAAAGCGGCAAGATATGTGGAATCATAATGCCGATAATGATTTCGTAATGGAGCTGAATCTCGTAAGGCCGCTGTTGTTCTTTGACATCGAAAGTACCGGGCTGAACATCGCATCGGACGCAATCATCGAACTCTGCTTCGTGAAGATCATGCCGTCCGGGGAGCAGAGAGTCATGAACTGGAGGGTCAGGCCGTGGGACTATGAGAACAACTGCCAGAAGGCCATAAACCCTTCCGCCCAGGCCGTACACGGCATATCCGATGCTGACCTGCAAGACTGTCCGACATTCGCCGACATAGTCGGGGATGTGGTGGAATGGCTTGCAGGGAGCGACCTCGCAGGCTTCAATTCCACGAAGTTCGACCTTCCGATGCTCGCTGAGGAAATCGAGAGGGTGCGCAAGCACCGGAAAGCAGACCTGGACATCAACCTCCACGGGATGAAGATGGTCGATGTGCAGAACATCTACCATGTAATGGAGCCGCGCAACCTGAAGGCAGCTTACCGCTTCTACTGCGGGCAGGACCTGGAGAACGCGCATGCCGCCGAAGCCGACACCCTCGCCACCTACGAAGTCCTGAAGGGACAGCTTGACCGGTACCCGGACACATTGAAGAACGACGTGGATTTCCTGTCGAACTTCTCCGAGAGGCAGAAGGCGGTTGATTACGCCGGAAGGCTCGTCCTCAACGACAGGAAGGAGCCGTGCATCAGCTTCGGAAAGCACAAGGGCAAGACCGCACGGGAAGTCTATATGACAGAACCTTCCTATTTCGCCTGGATTGAGAACGGTGATTTCACCCTCGACACCAAAAGGCAGTTCTCCCTTCTCAAGGAGCAGTTCGAAGCCGAGAAGAAAGCTGCAAGGCAGGAGCAGAAAGCCGCTGCCAACAGACCTCTGAGTGATGATGAAATGATGGACGTATTCCAGAAACTCAGCGGAAAGTTCGGCGGACAGGGCACATTGTTCTGACAAGTCCATCGTTCCATTCAGGATGAACATAATTGCAAAGACATACAAAGACAGCATCTGCTGCCGTCCGGACACGACATGGGAGAGGGAGAACAGGGATTTCTACTCTCCCGACTGTGCCGGTTCCATATATTGGACCCCGGTCATTTTCGCAAGAATCTGCAAGGCAGGCAAATGCGTGGGTTCCAAGTTCGTCTCCAGATACCATGACGGGATGAATTTCGGTTCATTCCTATATATAGGAGACCTCCTTCCGGACATCGCTGCGGCCTCCTGCGCCGACCATACCTCAATCCTCCCTTTCCCCCTCTACAACCCGGTCGTATTCGACAAGCCTGGCAACAGTTTCCTCCTAACGAAGGACGGGAAACCGGTTTTCGGATGCACGGTCGAAGGCATGACAAAGAAAATCGAGGACGCAATCTGCGAGGCATCCGTGCTCACCTCGCTCAGAATCGGCGATGTCGTGGCTGTGGAACTTGCTGCGCCTCAGGTGCTCTCCACAAGGGAAGAAAAGGAATGTGCCATCGCCGCCACATTCTGCGACAATGACACATTCGATTTCAATATTATCTGGTAATTCAAGATACTCAAACGCGGAACGACCTCCTTTTGAGGCCATTTATGGCCGATAGTAAGTCCCTTTCCCGGGGAAAGGGATTTAGGGATAGGTCCTCGTAAACAGGATATGTGCGGAAGCAGAAGCTTCTCAAACGGCACAACCCTAAGTACCAGAATCACTCACAACCAGCTGAACCTGACTCCGGCAAAATCCAGTCCCTCAACGACCCCTATTTATTGAATCCCTTAGCAGTCAGGAACTCCCATATCCTGTCAAGATGGGTATAGCTGCCGGTACCGGGACTGCAGGTCCTCTGGAAGCAATGGCTGCGCAAGGCAAGGGTATGCAATTCGCTCTGGATACCCATTGAGCGCATCTTCTCCCAGCATTTCACGGAATTCATTGATGCCCAACCGTCCGCATCCCCGTGGATGAACAGCATCGGAGCGGTCCTGATATCGAAGGAGAACTCCGGTACGAGGACATTCTCATCTTCGTTCCCGCCCTGACGATTGTGCTGGTTGTCCCCGTCTGTCAATGCATATGCAGGATAGATGCCTATCCCCCATTGTACATTGCAAGGTAGCCTGTCAATCTCATCTACTGGTTTATATGCCTGATGCAAGGACGATGTGACACCCATCAGCGTCAGATGTCCGCCGGCTGAACTTCCCATTATGCCGATCCTGTCAGGGTCAAGGCCACGGGAGGCAGCCTCGCTCCTCACTATGCGGATTGCCCTCTGAAGGTCTTCCCATGCCGTGGTATGCTTGGCTAGGCCGCTTTCGGCGGACGGTCTCGGGGTGCGGTATTTGAGGGTCACCACCGTCATTCCCTTCGAATTGAGGAAACGCCTTGCCGGGGCTACCTCGAAATCATCAGGTTTGTTGTTCTCGTAGCTACCGCCGGAATAAATTATCTGTATTGCCTTGGTAGTCAGATTTTTCGGGATATGCCATTCGATATAAGGGCTGCATTGGTGTTCCTGCATGTCAGGCATCTTTCCCTCAGGCCAGACATCCTCACGGATAAGTTCGGCCCTGTCATCGTCATCCGGATATACATCCATTATCCGAACCTCCGGGGCGACTTCTCCGAGATAACCCATCTGGCGCATGAATTCAACCGCCCTGTCGAATCCGAGGGCAGCATGGCCCTTGTCGGCATACAGATGAAGCTCGGCAGGCACTTTCATACGACGCAACTGCCTGTAAACCAATGTTGATGTCGTAGGGGCATAAGGGTCCTTCCCGCCGTGATGAAGGCTCATAGGACAGGTTTTCGCGTCAAATCTGAACACATCGCTCAGCTTCACGTCCGGACCGTATCCGTCCCTTGTAGATATGGTTCCGTCCTCGGAGTCCGTCGTGCCGTATGCCGGAGCATTCACGATGGCCCAATTTATATGGCAGGATATGCTGTCAAGCTTGTCCACTGGAGAGTATGCCCTTGTCTGTGAACTTGTTGCAAGAAGGAGTGCTAGATGGGAGCCTGCCGACATAGAGATTGTTCCTATCTTCTCCGGGTCGAATCCCCTCTTGGCAGCCTCGCTGCGGACAAGCCTGATTGCGCGCTGACCGTCCTCCCAGGCCGTCTTGTATATCGGGAGCCCGACCGGACGAGGAGTCCTGTACACCAGGTTCACGCATTGGAATCCGAGGGCCGTGAGTTTCTCCGACCATTGCTGTATATATTTCACATCGCAGCAGTTCTGATACGAGCCGCCTGAAATCAGCACCATGCAGCCTCCGTTACGGGTTTCATCCGAAGGGGCATCGAACCACTCGATATATGCCACGCGGTTCTTGTCAGGCTTGAATCCCTCCTTGGAAGATTCGTCAGTCATCGCTGCAATCTGATGGTCCTGGGCATCAGGCATCTTGCCCTTGGGCCATATCAGTTCCCTCTGCCCTGCAAAAGCACATACGCAGGACAAAAGGCAGAAAATCGTCAGTATCCTTTTCATTGTTCTCAAATCGTTTGTCCAAAACAGAGCAAATTTAGCAATTTTCTCTATATTATCATCCTCTGAAGCATGCAACGGAATGCATCCATTGTCCTGTGATGGCGGTCAATAGAGCAGCTCCAGATTGTCAACCCATAGCTTGCTTGAAGATGAACCCGTGAGGTAGTCGCCGAGATAGCTGGACGCACAGGTCACGATGATATGTGTCGGCGTCAGGGTCAGATCCTTGTACTCGAGAGGTATCTCTATCTGCTGCCAACCGTCCGTGGACTCATTCATCACCAAATGGCCGAAGGCAATCACCCCTTCCGACTCCGATGTGTAATATATGCCGTCGGTCGTATTGACATATACCGGAGAATCCGGCACGCCACCCATCTTCCTGTAATCCCAGTTACCCACCGAGACTGCAATCTCGCACCTGTCATTGTCCCCTATCTCCACTTTCTCGCCCACAGGAAGATTCTTCACCAGGTCAATCCTGCCGCTTTGGTACTTCATCCACAGACGGAGGGCATGTGGCCTCGTCGTCCAAGGCCGTCCGTAATACACCGACCCTCCAGTGGTACCGATGACCTTGGCGAATGTGCCCGTGAAAAGGTTGCCACAGGCCAGGATTCCCGCGAAATTCTTAGACTCGCACCGTACCGAGGCAATGCCATCGACCTTGTCCTCCGTGTCCGGATAGGTCAGGACTATTCCAAGGCTGGCCGTTCCGTTCACTCCGTCAGGGCCCTCGCCGTTGCCGCAGGCCCACCATTTCTCCCTGCACTCAGGGTCAGGAGAGGAAGGATCGAACCATTTGTAATAATCCTTTCCGGTCACTATGCTGAATACATCGAAACTGCTGTTCGGAAACTGCCTGTCCTCATTGGTCACAAACTCCGCCACGTCCGTGGAATCTTCCCCGGTATAGGCATAATACTCGTATGAGGTTGCAGGTTCGAGACCTGAAATATGTGCTGTGAACTCGCCTCCATTCGATGTAATGGAAGCCTGTGGCACTACGGACCAATTGTCACCGGCACCTTTCATCCTGTATTTAAAACCGTTGTCCTGTCCCGATATTCCGGACGCAGTGATATATGCTTCCTTGGTCCAGACATTCACAGACTTGACGTTGATGGACACATCCGACTGCTCCACAAATAGTTTCCAGTCTTCTGTGTCCCCGAAACTGGATACCGACACCTCCACATAAGTCGGATTTCCGTCAGTATCCAAGAATTTCCTTATGGATTCAGGATTGGGGGAATAGGTCGTCACATTCCTGGGCCCGAGTTTCAAGGATGTGACCTTGACATTGTCCAGTGGAGTTATCTTGCTTACATAAGCCACAGCCCTTTTGTTAACTATGTCTATGACGGGAGAACCGACCTGGCCGTCCACTGTGAAATACCTTTCAATCGGACGCTCTGCGCTTATGGTCCATATATAGTCCTGCCAGGTGGACAAAGTCACCTGCCATTCCTCCGAAAGGTCGTGGATCCCCACAAGATTTTCCGAAAGACGGACATTCTCCTTGTCAATGGTGCAATCGATGATCTTCACATTCCTCAAATCCACGGTTTCCTCCAGGGTTATCCGTACAATGCATTCCGACGGGTTTATTGAGACGGTGCCGCCCTCCACGGTCATAGAGACTATGTTGGGGACCACCCTCGGATATGGAATGTCGTTCCTGACGCAGCCAAGGAGGAGAGGAATGAGCAATGATATGGCAATCAATCGTTTCATGATGTTCTACAAATGTACTGTCAGTCCGAAGTTGAGTGCGAGGATGTTGATTTTCGCCTGGGCCCTGAAGAAATCGCGATGTCCGATGACCGCACCTCCGGAAAAGCATTTTGAGTTGTTGTATGATAGTTCTGCAAGGCTTAGGGATACGAAGACTGAGATATTGTTCATCGGGAAGAATATGATGCCGGGGCTCATCACCGCGCTCACCTTGTTCTTCAGGGTATATGTGTCGGTCGGTTCTCCGATCAATATGTTGCTCCTGGCATGGGTGTATCCTAAGGCGGCATCGATGAACAGGCCCACCCTTCCACGGTTGTCCAGTCCGACATAGGACCTGTTGTAGATGAAGCCTGCATAGGACATCGTGCTGGCTCTCACATCGGACAGGTCGAGGGACAGGTTGCCGAGCAGGTCGAGGGTGGCGGAATCCACGGTGCAGTTCCCATTGGTGTACTGGAACCTCAGGCCGAGAGTCTGGTTGTCCATATAGGAATATGAGCCGTGGACCGAGAACCTGACTATCGAAGCCCCCGTGTCGGTATCCTCGACAAGGAGGAAAATCTCGCCGTCATCGGCCGAAAGGTTCATATAGGCCACCGACAGCCCCACCTGCCACTCATACTTCGGTATCAGCAGGCGTGACCTCAGGCTGCGGCGGGAAAACCTCGTGGTGTCGCCGTCCATCATCGAGCCGAGCCCGACGTGCCTCCCGGCTGAGTGATGTCCGGTCTGAGCGATTGCCAGAGAATCAGACGATTCCCGTGCGGGCGCCAAAATCCCCGCCAGAAGGGCGGACAGGCAGGAAAGGATAAGTCTCTTCTTCATTTTCCTACAGATAATATGAGAGTCCCACGCTGACTGAAGCAAGGTTGAGCATGAAAGACGCGTTGGACAGGGACGAGGTCCCCTGCTCCACCTGATTGTGGATCTGGCTTATCCAGGTGTAGTTGAAGCCCAGGATTCCCACACTCAGCTCCATGGCGAAATGGTTGGAGAGGAAGGCCGTCAATCCGGGGTTGATGCCGACGAGCATCTTGTTCCGCGCCGTGAAGGTTCCCTTGGTGCCGGATGAGATTTCCACCGTATTGTTTATGAGGGTGTTCGAATAGCCGAGCTCGACCTGTGCGAAAAGGGCGAAACGGCCCGTCCGGCCAAGCGGGATGAAAGGCCTGAAGACAAGTGCTCCAGTAAATGTCTGGGCAAGACGGTAATAGTCATCCACGCTCATCGTTATCTGGGATATGGACAGATCAGCCGACTCCATGTCCAGGAGAGTCCTCCCGTATGAGAAGGATGCCCCTACTGCGACATTGTCCGCCACCATATACAGGAAGGTCGGCTTGAATGATATCGTATATCCTTTTGAATCAATTCCCTCGACAACCAGAAATGAATAATCGTCCATCCTGTGCCCTGTAAACCTTGCCGAACCTCCCACCATGAAGCTTCCTTTCGGGACAAATCTCACCGGGGCAACATTTTCATAACCCCTGTCATACTTCTGGCCATATGCCGCAATGGACATGGCCAGAAGCAAGGCGGAGGTCAGGAACCTGGTTCTCATACACACTATTCGTAAATCAGTTCAATCTTGTCGAGCCACAGCTTGGCATCATCGCTGCCCGTGAAGTAGTCTCCGTATTTGGAGGCTGCGCACGAGACAATGATGTGGGTAGGATATTCCGTCTGGGTATGGTAGTTCAGAGGTATGGTGATCTGACGCCAGACAGATGTCTCGGCAGAAATCTTCTCTCCTCCGTTTATCTGCTGGTAGCCGTCCCCGTAGAGTATCAGTTCTGCATTGGCGATGGTCGAAGGGTCGGTGGAGTAATCGACGAAGGTGGATGCATCGGTGGTATTCACGAGCACCGGAGAATCCTTGGTGCCTCCATATGTCTTGTAGTTCCACGTACCGAGGGCTATGATGACGGAGGCGCGGTCGTAATCCTCATTCTTCGTGATGGTGACTCCGTCCGGGACCGAGCTGACTATGTTTATCGTGCTTGCGGTATATTTGGCATAGAGCCTCAGTGCAGTAGGCCTGGAAGTCCACGGGCGTCCGAAATTGACCTTTCCTCCGGAAGTGCCCACGAGTCCGGCGAACTGTCCGGTGAAGATGTTCCCCGCGGCAAGCATTCCGATGATTGAAGTTGACTGGGCACGCACGGACCTGTCCCCGTCAACCTTGTCGTCTTCATCCGGGACCGTTATCTCAAGTCCCATAGAGGCAGAGCCTTTCACGCCCTCGGAACCTTCGCCGTTACCGGAACCCCAGAACATGGTCTGGCCTTCCTCGGCGGAACAGGACGGGTCGTACCATTTGTAATAGCTTTCCCCGCTTACCAGGCTGACATATTCAAAGCTTGAATTAGGCATCTGATGGGCAGCCTCGGTGGTAAGGGTTTTCGGTTCCCCGATATCCTCACCGTCGATTACAAGCTTGTATTCATATGAGGAGGCTCCGGAAAGTCCGTAGAACGTGGCATCATACACGCCTTCCGACGAGCGGGTTGCATCCACAGTGGTCCACGCATCCTCTCCCGAGGCCCTGTAGGCGAAATTGACGGCTGAAGGATCGGAATATTCAGTCTCGTCAACATCGGCATGTACTGTGGCATGGCCTGCCCAGACCTCATATATGTTCAGAGATGAAAGTCCGGTCGATACAGGCTCGAACACCAGCACGTCGTCAAACACCTCGGTGGTATAGTCAACGGACAGGGTGAATTCGAGGTCTCCGTTCTTGATCGTGTACTTTACGGTCATCTGATATGAATTCCCGGGGGCGACATCTGATATGGAGCCAGTCCTGATGAATGAGGATTGGTCCTTCGCAAGGGTTCCAGAGAACTTCCAGTTCAACGCAGGTTCATCCATGGAGCTGATGATGAAGAATCCGTCGCATCCCGACTTGGAAGAGTCGTAAGTGAGGCAGGTCGATTCGTCGTCCAGATCGAGCCCCACCTTGAATGTGAATCCTTCGGAGAAGTTCTCCGCCACGGATTGGTCGAAGGTAATCCTCGATACGGCATTGCTGACGGAAGCCTCGACCGTCACAGGGACCTGTATCCCGGACTCTATTTCGAATGATGAGGAACCCTTGTAGCTTTTCTGGTCCCAGGATGCCGTCTGCGGGTTCTGCATAGCAGCCTCTCCCGCAATCACATCCACCCTGTACTGGTCTGCCGGAAGGTAAATCACCGATGGAGCGTCGGAATAGGTATATGCTCTTACAAGTCCGCTGAAATCAGCCTTGTATATGTTCACCAGAGCGGAAGACAGGAGTTGGTCGGAGGTCATCGCCGCCTTGGTGACTGGCAGGCGGATTCCAAGCGTGAGACTTCCCTCTCCTTCCGTTTTCTCGGAGATGGTTTCCCGGGTGCAAGACATTGCAGCCAAGGCTGCAAGCACCATGATATATGTTTTTTTCATAATCGTCCTGTTTTTATTCTACAACCATGACAAGAGGAATGGAGTTCCTGCAACCCTGTTCATCGGTAATGTTCATCGTGAAAGTGTGGACACCCTGATAGGCGACGATGGCAGCCTGGGCCGATGTCATGTCGAACTGGACGGAAGTCTGGCCGAGCAGCTCGGTCCCGTGAGGGAACGGAACAACCTGGAAGATTATCTCGTTGTCCTCGGTAGGGTATATCAGGTCGAGGGTGGTGGCATCTGCTGCCGCCACAGCTGCCGTGAAGGTCGCGCTCGTCGATTCGATGTCAACCGTGAATTTCTTGATCCCGTTCGGCACCGTCGCCTTCAGATGCAGGTTTATAGTGGTTTCCCCGTTCTCTCCAAGAGGAGGGATGATGATGTTCCCAAGGTCAGTGAATCCTGCATCGCAGCCTGCCTCGTAGTCGAAGTCAAGGGTTATGCCACCGTCTCCCTTCGGAGCATCCGGGTCATCCCCGATTACGGCCTCCGCCACATCATCCTCGAAACCGTTGAGTTCCGCATCGGTCACGAAATCGTTTATGACTATGTCAAATGTGGCATTACCTTCCTCATCCACCTTTTTTATGAACTTTATCTGGCGCCACTGTTTCGGCTGGATTCCGGCAATTGTCTTGGTCATCTTCTGGCTCTTGCCGTCGATGCTGCCCTTGAAGGTCACCACGAGGGTGGTGGACAGTCCGTTGTTCACGGAGAAATATCCCGCACTGTAGTCGTAGGAAGCCTTTCCGGCATCGTAACTGAGAGCATATTCGAGAGGGTATCCTGCCGTCACCTCCACCGAGGCGGAACCAGATCCTGTCACCATGGCAAGGAAGTCATCGCTGTAGCTGACGGTGACCTTGCAAGAAAGCAATGTACAGGTAAGGTTCCCCACAGGGGTGGTACCTCCCGCCTCGATGTCGAATTCCTTCTCGACACCATATACAGGCTGTTCGAAAGCCGCGACCGGCACGGCACTTTGGGAACGGGCGCAAAGCCTGTAATGTCCCGCAGGGAGGGAAATCATGCTTCCGCCGTTCTGGACTGCCGAATATGAAGTTACCAGTACGGAGTTGCCTTCGGCATCGAGAATCTCTATCTCATAGTTTCCGGAGGCTTCGGATGTGGCCTTCGTATCCAATTCGTCATCCTGCTGTATGGAGAATCCCTCGAAGGAAAGAGTTCCCTCGAAAGACTCCTTCATCTTGGATTCCTTGTTGCATGAAATCGCAAGCAGGCAGGCTATCGTCATCATTGTCACAAATATCTTTTTCATTTCCTGTCGTTTTTCAGTTATGGTCTTATTCGTTGAGTTCCAGGTCGGTCAGTTCCACGATGGTCACCAGGTCATTGAATGTCACCGATATGGTGCCTGAACCGACATTGGTGGCATCCAGGGTCACCGTGTAGCAGGTCCTGGCATCAAGTGAATTGAATTCCTTGGAGAATGACTTGACGGAACCTCCCTGACCGGTCATGGTGCCGCTGAGGGTAAACTTGTAGGCATCCACGAAAGCAGCGCGGGTCTCCCCTTTCGGGAAGGATATGACATTGCCGTTCCCGGTGGTCACCGTGATGGTATAGTCCGTGAAATAATTGGTGAAGGATGTGGAAAAGGACATCTTCACGATGGTGTTGGCAAGCGATGCCGGGACCGACACCGCCGTGGAAATGCCCCCGACGACTGAGAATTCCTTCTCACCCGTGAAATAAGGGCGGTCGAAGCCCTCGACGCCTTCCTCCCCGTAAGAGACGGAGGCCTTGTAGCCTCCAACCGGAAGAGCTGTCGCGGAATCCCATCCGGAAAGCAGACCTGAATAGACCTGCACCTGGTCTGCATCGGTGATTTTCAGGGTGAAGTCTGAGACTGAAGGCAATGTCGTATAGTCGGAGACATTGCTCTTCACGGCATCGGCCACGAGGTAGTCATCCGCCACGGAGAAGGACACCGTGCCGGTGCCTGCTCCGTCTTCCTGTCTTGAACAGGAGAGCGAAATCGCCGCCATGACCATGCCTGCTGCAATTGTTCTTGTTTTCATAATCGGTTAAAAATTTTAATTCATCTTATTGTGCAATCTGTACTTTCACATTATCAATATAGCACCATGCCGTTGTGTTGGTTGCCCCTGCTTTATGCTCCACCTCGCTTCTCCATGTAATCCTGACAAGTCCGGCGGGAACGGAATGGAGCACATACTCATCATTGTACGGAGTATTGTCATACGAGCCATCATACTGTTTGGTATAGAATGAGTTGCCATCCTCAAATGTCCCCGTCGTACTACCACTTGAGTATGCATCGGAAGAAGTTACATAACCCACATATACAGTCTGCCCGACATCTCCATTCGAAAATATGAGTGAGCTGTATTCATTGTCGCTTCCGTAGTCGAATCTCACCACTATGTCCGCGGATTTCTTCAATGCTATTATAGGAGCCGAGTCAACCCTTGCATCATAATCTGCTGAAGTTTCCCTGCGGCATGCAATCCTTATGCACTTGCCCTCCTCCGCTCCGACGCGGCCTCCGGTCCATCCGTCAAGGAATGAAGTCGCGGATTTGTCACCTGCATTTGAGGTGGAATACTTATCACCTGAATTGAATGTCCCGACTTCCGAGAAGTCTTCATAAAGCAGATAAGGAAGTCCTGAGGAAATGCTTGCAACGTATCCGGTACTCATGTCGGGCATGGTCACAACATTGCTCACTGTGACATGTTCGCAATCGAATGTGACCGTGACATCCTTCCCGCTGAAGGCCCTGTAGTCCTCCTCGGTCTCGTATTCCAATGTGAATGTCTCCCCTGCAGTGAGCGGATAGCCGGGAGAATGGACATATACATTGCTGCCTGTGTCACCCCAGACACATCCCTCCGGGGCGGTCAGCGTGATGGAGTCGGCATCCTCCCCGATGTTGTTCTCCGAGACGGTGAATACAATCCGGCAAAAAGGGTGCGTCTCCTCTATGAGAATCCTGACTGGGGTGGAATGACCTCTTCCGAAAGTCCTGCCCTGCAGGTACACGGGGGCGGCCAAGCCGAACTTGGTGGCAGTATATGCCTTGATGGAGAATGATTCGTCTTCCCCGAACGATGAGGGCATGAACGAAGCCACGGCATACCGGACGTCTCCAGCGGAGGACTCGGTAAGCGGTTCAGCAAGCACCAATGTCATCTTTGAAGATGCTTCAGTCAGGACAGGAGTGGCATCGGGATCGGTATAGTCCGCCTGGAGGATGCCTGCCACTGGGCGTGGGAAGCCGAGTTCAATCTTTTCTATGCCCTCTCCGTCGAAGGCATCGCTCCCTTCCGGGACATAGAAACGGAACTGGTGCAGCAGATGCTCCATCGACATGGACATTCCTGAGCCGTCGAGTATTTCAGGGACAGGTCCGAGAGGACCATATACGACAGGGTTCGCAATGAGGATGTCAGCCCCTGACGAGAGCCTGCCGTCCTGGACTGATGGGATTTCAAAAGTAGCGGAAGTGCCGGATACAGAAAGTGGAACCGGATATGATGCGTAATATATATAGGTATCATCCGGCATCGGACTGCCCAGGGTGGCGGAGAAGAATGCCTGATTCCGGTCCATTCCATATAGGGAGAAGTGCGTGTTGTCCAAGACATTGTCGCCTCCCGGACCCACAGCCCATACCGAGATGCAGTCGCCCTCCGTCCAGCGCGACGACAATCCGTCATCGCAGATCGCAGTCCGTGTGGAAGGGCCTCCCGCACAAAAGCCAACCTCGCAAGGGAGATTCCTGCAAGGCTCTGTTTCCTCCGTGCTGAAAGCACAGGAAGACACAAGACAAACCAATCCTATGGATAGGATTAAATCTGCGCTATTCATAAATGGTCAAGAATAAATATTCGTCTTATCGTGCAAATTCCACCGCAAAACTATCCATATTTTTCATTGTGGCAAAGCCGATATGACTTCCTGTGGACTTCCTGACCAGAAAATCCCCCAAATTGCCCAATTCCCCGCAGATTCCTCGCAGGGGCTCGGAATGACAGGATAAAAGAATCGATGGTGGTGACAGTGTCGCCCGCAGATCCCTCACTTCGTTCGGGATGACAATGTGGTGCCATTCTGAGAAGCACCGCCTCTCTGTCATTCCGAGCGAGCGAAGCGACGAGGAATCTGAGGGAGGGAAAAATTTTGGTGATTATACAAAAAACGGCCTCTGATGCGTTCAGTGGCCGTTTTGGGGTACGAAAAAAGGCGGTATGAAACCGCCTTCTGTGCTCCCTCAGGGGCTCGAACCCTGGACCCCAACATTAAGAGTGTCGTGCTCTACCAACTGAGCTAAGGAAGCAGAATTATTGAAAGAACTTGTGATCCGTTTGGGGCTCGAACCCAAGACCCCAACATTAAAAGTGTTGTGCTCTACCAACTGAGCTAACGAATCAATCCATTCCTCGTCAAGCCTCTTATGAAGAGCTGTTCTTGATTTGGGATTGCAAAGATAGCGTTTATTTTTTACACTGCAAATTTTTCTGAATTATTTTTTCGACTATCATGAATTTTTACGGTTATGGAATTATGTGGGAGTCTGATAGCAGTTCGCTGTCGCTCATTCCCATTATGAAAATATCTGACATCGCCCAGGGCGAAAATATATCAAAATCTTTCATGTTCTGTTTCAAATATTTGGGATTGGCGTTGTTTTTGTCAATGGGCAGATCCGTGAGACCGAAGCATTTCTGAAAATGACAGAATATTTCCATCTGAAATCAAGAATAGACCATCTGGAGTTGGGAGTCGTAATGACGATCCCAGAGGATGAGGACATAAGGGGAATCGTCCAGTTCGCCCACGGGATGTGCGGATGCAAGGAAAGATTCCTCCCAGCCATGCAATACCTCAGCGAAAGAGGTTTCGCCTGCATCGCCAACGACCACAGGGGGCACGGGACGAGCATCCGTTCGGAAAGGGACAGAGGGTATATGTACAGGGGTGGATATGAAGCCCTTGTGGATGACATGAAGACCGTCTCGGACTACGCCGGGGAGAGGTTTCCGGGAAAGCCCCTGTACCTGGTCGGACACAGCATGGGCTCCCTTGCGGCGCGGATCTACGCCAAGAAACATGGCAGCGGGCTTGCCGGGCTGTTCCTGTGCGGAAGCCCTGCCGAGAATCCCCAGGCTGGCTTGGGGATGGTGCTCTGCAAGATTCTGTGCCTGCTCGGACTCGGACATGTCCGACCGAAGGCTCTCCAGAGGATGGAATCTGATAAATTCAATGAACCTTTCGCCTCGGAAGGTCCCCAGGCCTGGACCTGTTCAGACCCTGCGGTAAGGCAGAAGTTCGCCTCTGACCCGACCTGCAATTTCACGTTCACCGCCAACGGGGCATACAACCTTCTCGCCATGATGAGACTTGCGAACAACGGCTCGAGGGCAGAGAATCCTGGACTGCCAATCATCCTGATGAACGGGGCTGACGACACTTGCAGCAAAGGCGCAAGAGGGCTTGCAAGGGCATCGCGGGCAGCCTTGAAAGCGGGCTACATATCCGTCAGGTCCCTGATTTATCCCGGAATGAGGCATGAAATCCTCAACGAACCTCGCAGGGACATGGTCCTCGAAGACATGATTTCAATCATGGACAGCATATCCGGCAAGAAATGACGACGGTGCCGGCTCAGCGCCTCCCCTTCCTGAAGAAGAACGACTTCTGCTCCCTCTTGCGCTCGATGTCCCTCTCCACGAACACTTTCTTCAGGTTCCTTGGGTCAAGTCCCGTGTAGAACATGACTGAGGATGTAGTCATCGGTGTCGGGGTGAAGTCCTGCACCTGGTCCATATAAAGGCCTTTGAGGGCAGGATTGCGTGAGAGAGACTGCATTTCCCTCATACCGCAGCCAGGATGTCCCGATATGAAATAAGGCACCAGTTCGCAATTTCTCCCGCTCGTGTGCACTATCCTGTCGAATTCCGTGCGAAGCCTCTCGAAAAGCCTGAAGGAAGGCTTTGCCATCAGCTTGAGCACATCATCCTCAGTATGTTCCGGAGCCACCTTCAGCCTGCCCGAAGTGTGGTTCAGCACAAGTTCGCGCAGATAAGGTTCCGATGTCTCGTCCACGAAGCCCTTCTCGTCAAGGAAAAGGTCGTATCTGATGCCGCTGCCTATATATGCGTGGCGGATGCCCTTGGTCGCAGCAATCTGTTCATATAGTTTCAAAAGGCGCTCATGGGAACGGTTCATATTCTTGCACGGAGAAGGGAAAAGGCAGGACTGTCTTTTGCAGACAGCGCAAAGCGACTGGTCCCGACCCTTCATCCCATACATATTGGCGGTAGGTGCACCGACATCCGATATGTTCCCTGCAAAACCGGGAAGATCATTCAATCCCTTGATTTCCTTCAATATGGACTGCTCGCTCCTGGACTGGATGAACTTGCCCTGATGGGCCGCGATAGTGCAGAAATTGCATCCTCCGAAGCATCCCCTGTGGGTGTTTATCGAGAATTTTATCATCTCGTATGCAGGTATATGCTTCCCTTTGTACCTCGGATGAGGCTGCTTGGTGAAAGGGAGGTCCCAGAATGAGTCCATCTCATCCTCAGTTGCAGGAGGATATGGAGGGTTTATCTGGACATGGCCTCCGCCGCACGGCTCTACGAGTACGGGAGCGTGCATCATGTTGGCGCATGTCTCGATTATATGGAAATTCTCGGCAAAGGCGGCTTTGTCCTTGCAGCATCTTTCGTAAGAATTCAGAAAGACTGCTTCTTTCAGCGGACTTTTTCCTTCTAGACGGAAGCCGATCTGCGGTATCTTCCTGATATCCGACATATTACGCCCGCTTTCAATGGCTTTGGTCAGCTCCAGCATCGGCCTCTCCCCCATCCCGTAGCAAAGCCAGTCGGCACCACTGTCCACGAGGATGGACGGTTTGAGGGTGTCCTGCCAGTAATCATAATGCGTGAGCCTGCGCAGGGACGCCTCGATGCCTCCGATGACAACAGGAATATCAGGCCATATCTGTTTCAGGATACGGGTATATGTGGTGACGGCATAGTCCGGCCTCTGGCCGGCACGCCCTTCGGGCGTATAAGCGTCGTCGCTGCGCAGACGCTTCGATGCCGTGTAATGGTTCACCATCGAGTCCATCGCCCCTGAGTTCACGCCGAAATACAGGCGTGGGGCTCCCAACTTGCGGAAATCCCTCAGGTCGTCCCTCCAGTTCGGCTGCGGCACCACCGCCACCCGATAGCCATGTTTCTGAAGCCATCTGGCAATCACCGCCGTTCCGAAAGAGGGGTGGTCTATGAAGGCATCTCCACTGAAGATGATGACATCGATGTAGTCCCATCCCAGAGCCTTGACTTCCTTGACGGAAGTCGGTATCATATAAGCCGTGTTTTCCATATTGCAAAAATAGGCATTATTTCAGACTTTGGCGTTTTTTGTCAAAATAAAGGCAGATGCAACAAAAAAGTGCGTGCCTTGTTGCTCAATTCAAAAAAATGTCCTACAATTGCACCCACAAACAAAGCTTAACGAAACAAACGATAACAGATATGGTAACAACACCCAAGAGGAGAGCGGTAGTCAGCTATGAAAACATGTCAGAGGAGTTGGCAGCCGCATTTGCAGAGAAATATCCGAAAGGATTCAATGATTATTTCCCGGACCTGATGAAGTATGACAAGCCTGACGGGTCTTGTTTCTACGCCGTGACCGTGGAGATTCCGGATGCCATCTATCTGGTGAAAATCAAGGTGAAGACGGATGACGCGGAAGACATCGAGCGTTGGCTGGACGGTGACGACACTGACGACTCGGAGGGAGGAGACGACGGAGAGAGCCTGCCGGACGACAACATAGCCCAATATTCCAGCGGTGACGACGACTCATCTGACGGTGAATAAGATAGCGCGGGAGACTGAAAAATCAGTCTCCCGATTTTTTTGATGGCGTGACAATCGGACAACGGTGTGATTTCTTGCAAAAAAGGGATGATTGTTATTGTTTGTTTGAAACAAGTTGACGAAATTTGCAAGGATGTGACGGCATGATATACCTATGAAACGCAATGGCGACAATTTACGGCCATCCCACAAGCCTTTTCTTTTCAACTCGTTTGCAGGGAAACTGACATTCTTCATTTTCCTGCTCATGATTATGCTGTTCTCAGTCAAGATGGTATTTGATTTCCGGTATTCATCGAGGAGAGTCCTCGAAATGGAGAACAAGGAATTCGTCAACCGTCTTTCAGGCTCCCTTTTAGTGATAAGGGACTCCATCAACAACACGGAACTTGCCCTGGCCGCCACCCTTGACAAGGTTTACAACAATTTCAACGACGATTCACATTTCCCGAAAGCCACGGAATCCCTTCTTGAGATAAGCGGGAACACATACGGCAGCGCCATCGCCCTCAAGCACGGCAGCAAGGGTGGCAATTACATGATTTACAGCTACAAGACGGAAGACAACGAAATCAGGACAAGCATACTCCCGGAATACGACTACAGGAGTTGGGACTGGTATAGTGATGTGGAAGAGTCCCTGAAACCTGTCTGGGGAGACCCATATTTTGACAAATCATTGTCCGACAAGTATCTGTGTACATATTCCTATCCCCTTTTCCACTCAGACGGCTCATTTGCGGGGGTTTTCACGGCGGACATCACGCTCAATGACTATGAAAGGCTCCTTGAAAACCTGCGCCCGTACGAGGACCGGCTCTGCTACACGGAACTCATCGGCAAGAACGGCAGTTACATAGCATCCCCGAGAATACCGAAAGATACGATAGTTGACATCCGGGATTATGGGAAATACACCCCTGAGGCACTCGATTTCATCTTTTCCAACGACAATGGCAGCCAGGTGTCGACAGTGGACGGGGAAGAATGCCTGATCGTCCATACCCTTGTGGATGATTCCATCGGATGGCGCATGATAATGGCATGTCCGATGGGTGTGATAATGGCGGATATGATGATCATACTCATTCTGTCCTTCCTCGGCAACCTCTTATTCCTGATGCTTCTGCTCATCGTCATATATGTGGTGGTCCACAATGTGCTCAAGCCCATCACCACTTTGTCGGATTCAGCTCAGAGGATAGCCGGGGACCTGGACACGCCAGTCCCGACGATGAAAGGAGTGAGGGAAATAAAAAGGATGAGGGATTCGATGGAATCGATGAGGCAATCCCTGCGCAGCTACATCGAGGAGGTCCGGCAGATGACCACTGAGAGCGAGCGCATTGAGAACGAGCTCCATATCGCGAGGGAAATCCAGAACTCCATGCTCCCGCCGTCCCACCCGACATTCAACGGGCACGAAGGATTCCGCCTGAGAGCATACATCCGCCCTGCAAGGGAGGTAGGAGGAGACCTGTACGACTACATCCTCAGGGATGACAAGCTGTTCTTCCTCATAGGCGACTCAAGCGGGAAAGGCGTCCCGGCATCAATGTTCATGGCATCCACAAGCTACCTGTACAGGGCGCTTGCAATGGATAACGACTCGGCAAGGGACATAGTGGTGAAATTGAACAACGCCCTGTGCCGCGACAATGCCACCAACATGTTCGAGACAATGATTTCCGGAGTCCTCGACCTCACCGAAGGAACCTTGGAACTTTGCAACGCAGGACATACTCCTCCGCTCTCAATCTGCTCGGACAAGGAGAGTTATCTGAGTCTCAGTCCCAACATCCCAGTAGGAGTGATGGAAGATTTCTCCTACACGAGCAACCGTTTCAGGATATTTGACGGGGACACAGTGATATTCTATACCGATGGAGTGACCGAAGCCGAGGACGCAGAAGGAAAGCTGTTCGGCAAGGAAAGGCTCCTGGCCACTGCCAGGTCGTCCGAGGGAGACATCATTGACGACATCGTCGGCGCAATCGGAGGGTTCACAGACGGAGTGGAGCAGAGCGATGACATCACCATCCTCGCCTTGAGCCTGGACAAATGCCTCGTCCACAAGGAGCTGACGCTCTCGAACTCAATCGGGGAGATTGACAGGATAAGGGAGGCGGTGGAATCCGTTTCGGAAGAATGTGGCATCGGGAAGATCGGGCAGAAGATGATGCTCGCCGTGGAGGAAGCCGCCGCGAACATCATATCCTACGGGTGGCCGGAAGGAGAACAGGCGACATTCTCGTTCAGCCTGAAGGTGTTCCGCAATCATGCCGAGGTGGTTTTCAAGGACAGGGGAAAGGCGTTCAATCCGCTTGAAGCTCCTGCACCGGACACAGGGGAGCCTTTGGAGGACAGACAGATAGGAGGACTCGGAATAATGCTGATGCGCAAGCTTTCCGACGACGCAATCTACAGGCGCAGATGCGACGGCACCAATATATTGTCATTGAAATTCATCAACCATGGAAACAATAATCAATAGGAACGACCGGAATGTGGAAATAAGGATTGTCGGTCGCGTGGACACGATAGCCTCGCCCCAATTCGAGCAAAGCCTCGCCCCGATCCTGGAGGAGAAGGGGCTGGATGTGGTAATGGACTGCTCCGGGATGGAATACATCAGCAGTTCGGGGCTTCGCGTATTCCTCACGCTCCAGAAATCGCTCGCCAGGAACGGAGGCAGCCTGACAATCAGCTCCATGAACGAGGACATCAGGGAGATATTCGACATGACAGGATTTTCAAGTATATTCACAATCAAATAGATAGAAATATGGCAAACGAACAGTACACGGACCGGCTGTTCACAGTCGGCAATGCTTTCGACTACGCAGGTACAAGAGAGTTGTTCCTGCAGTCTGTGCGCGAGATGTTCGGGTTCCAATGTGCCCACTCCCCAATCTTCAAGGGGATATGCGAACAATATGGGTTCGATGTCTCGGATATCACCGATGAGGAGTCCATATTGAGGATACCGGCTGTCTTCGTGACGGCTTTCAAGGAACGCAAGCTGCTCAGCCTTCCGGAATCAGAGATAGTCAAGACTTTCACTTCCAGTGGCACGACAGGTTCGAAGAGCCAGATAAACTGGGACGAGACTTCCATGCGCAGGCAGGAATTCATGAGAAGGTCAATCGTGGAAAGCTATGGGCTTGCCGCATACGACCAGTTGGTCAACAATCTGGTTTTCAGCTATGCTCCTGAAGTTTCCGGCAGCAGGGGCGCGGCCCACGCCCACTCGTCTTACGCGCAGTTCGCCAAGGAGAACGAGACCTTCTTTGCCATAGGCAAGGACAAGTATGGGGAACCGGAGTTCAAGCTTGACGAGGGAATCAAAGCCCTCGAGAGATTCGCGGCATCAGGCCTTCCTCTGAGAATCACAGGATTCCCGGCTTTCGGATATATGACACTCAACGAGCTGGACAAGAGAGGAATACGCTTCAACTTCCCAGCCGACAGCGTCCTTTTCTCAGGTGGAGGCTGGAAGAACTATACAGGCAAGACCATACCGTATGACGAATATGTCGGACTCGTCAACAGGGTTCTCGGAATACCTGGGGACAGGGTGAGGGACGTATATGGAATGGTGGAGCACGGAGTGCCGTATGTCACCTGCGAACACGGACATTTCCATGTCCCGATTTATTCGAGGGTATGCGCCGTATCCCCGCACACGATGGAAATCCTGCCTGACGGGGAGACAGGCCTGCTCAAGCTCATAACGCCTTACATCAGAAGCACCCCGGCCCTGTCCGTGCTCAGTACCGACCTCGGCTATGTGGCGGACGGATGTCCTTGCGGACGAAGCGGGAAATACATCGTGCTGAAAGGCAGGGGTGGAGTGAAGAAATACGCAGGATGCGGCATATCAGCCGCCCAGTTGCTCAATAGAGGTTGAACCATCAAACTATCAAGGATATGACTAAATGGTATATGTTCGGGGAGATACGGGAAACCGAACGAATTACAGTTGAAGACATTACGGAAGTGATGGAGAAGGCCCGCACCCACGTTGGGCAGATCCGCAATGTCCCGGAGACATATATTATCGACATCCTCGACAGGGTAGGTCGGGTGTTCGAGGATGTGGAAAGTCCGTTCTGCAAGGAAGTGGCATCCACGATGAACCGTCAGCTCGGATGGTCGGAGGAAATGGTCGTCGAAGGCCTCAGGACAATTTCCGACATCCTGACCCAGGACCACCTCGTCGCCCGTCTGGAGGCTGACCTCGGGGACATCGGGTATCTTGACGAGTTCACCTGGAACCCTTCTTTCAGGGGCATGGTAAAGGCGGAGCCGTCCGGAATCATCTCCCACGTCTCCGCAGGAAATGTGTTCGTAGGAGCCGTGGACACCCTCGTGCAGGGTATGATAACAAAGAATGTCAACATCCTGAAAATGAGCAGCGCGGATCCGGTTTTCCCGATGATCTTCGCCGAAGTCCTCAGGAAGGTGGACTACAAGGGAATACTCTCCACCGCATTCGCGCTCGTACCTTTCAAGGGTGGAGACAAGGAAGTCGAGGCCGTGGTCAAGAAGGAGAGCGACGTGCTCGTGGTCTATGGAGGAGAGGAGACGGTCAAGGCATACCGCGAAGGTACAGGATTCCATACACGCATAATCGAATACGGACCTAAGTATTCACTTTCCATCATCAGCGCATCCGAACTGGATGACGGGAACATGGGAGAGGTGGCTGACGGTCTTGCGAGGGATTTCACGATGTGGGAGCAGTCTGCATGCTCGTCGCCACACGCGGTGTTCGTGGATTCAGAGGAAAAGGCTGAGAAATTCGCCCACGCACTTGCCAATGCACTTGCAGACTGGGCCGTAAGGATTCCACACAGCAGGATTCCTTTGAACGAAGCCGTGGAGGTATTGCGCACCCGCGAACTCGCAAGGGTGGACAAGGCACTCGGGGAAGCCGAACTGATAATCCCGGCAATCGACAACCAGGACTGGACCGTGATCCTCCAGCGCAAATGCACGTTCAAGGTGTCCCCGCACCACCGTACGGCTTATGTGATAGTGTCGCCGGACCATTTCTCCGCTACGCTCGAAGCCCTCGGATCCTATGGAAAGTTCATCCAGTCGATATCCTTGCTGATGCCTGTGGGCGAGAAACTTGCGATGAGCGACGCCCTCTCCGGCATAGGGGCTGACAGGATTACGGAAATAGGGATGATGGCCCGCCGCAAGCACGGGACCCCGCACGACGGTACAAGGGGCACGAGCGACATGGTACGGTGGGTGTCCATCGGAAGCGACAAGCCTTTCGAGAATCCTTTCGACTACCTGCCTGACGACAGAAGGGAGGAATTACGTCTGGCCAAGCTCAACGCCTTCCTCAACTATGTACGCAACCACTCACCTTTCTACCGTGACAGGCTCCCTGACAAGGACCTGACAAGCCTCAGGGAACTTTCCTCCCTGCCGATACTCACCCCTGCCGAACTGAAGGCCAACCTGCCTCCGAAGGGGACCGGCATACTCACCGCCCCTCTCGGGGAAAGCATATCATTCGGAAGCGGCGGCACCACGGGAGACCCTAAGTTCATCCACCGCACAGACCGTGAGAACCATATAAACGCCAGACTCATAGGCAAGGGCTACGCACTCTCCATATTCGACAGGAGCGACGTAGTTGCCAACCTGCTTTTCGCAGGTAACATGTGGGCGTCTTTCCTGAGCCACAATGAGGCCATAGAAGCCACAGGGGCACATGTGCTTCCGATAGCAGGGAACATAGCCATGGAGGACATAATGTCCGTGATAAGGGCGTTCAAGCCTACGGGAGCGGTGTCCATTCCGTCAGTGATACTGTCCATCGCGGAATATGTGGACAGGAACAACATCACAGATGTGAAAATCAAGAAGATAGTCACAGGCGGAGAGCATCTGTACCCGGAGGCGAAAGCATATATCGCCAAAGTGCTCGGAACGGAGAAATTCGCCTCGACCGGCTACCTCAGCAACGACACCGGCTGCATCGGCTTCCAGTGCGAGGATGTCACCGGACCGATACACCATATACATGAAGACTACTGCATAATGGAGGTCGTAGATCCAGAGACCGGCGAGAGCGTTCCTGACGGAGAACCGGGCAAGATACTCGTGACCAACTTCAGCCGATACCTGATGCCTCTGATACGATATGACATCGGGGACATGGGACGCATTCTCACGAGGAAATGCTCCTGCGGAAGGACGGTCAAGCTGATGGAACTGCTCGGAAGGAGTGACGACACCCTGATAATCGGAGGCGGAAACATAAAACTGACCGACATAGCCCAGATCGTGGGAAAGGTGGATGGACTGTCCATGCACTTCAGGATGATTGCAAGGACGGAAAACGCCAAGGACAGATTTGTCGTCGAGGTGGAAACCGTTGAGAATCAGCCTCAGGAGAAGATGGAGGAACTTGGGAGGGAACTGTACGGACGACTGTTGGAGGACAAGCACGAGTTTGCGGCATTCCTCAGGACCGGCAGCATCCTCGAACCGATCGTGAATGTGGTAGGTCCGGACTCCCTGCCGCGAAACCGCCGCACCGGCAAGCTCAAACAGGTAATCGACGAGAGGAATGTATAGGAAACGGATAACATCGGTAACTGTCTCCACAGAGCTGTTCCACATCGAGCCTCTCCAGGATTATCTTTCTGCCCTCGCTCTGCACTGCGGTGTGCCCCGTCAGAAGATGATGCAGCTGAAGGTGCTCATCGAGGAAGTGTTCTCACACATAGTCGTGAAATGCTTCCTCGGCAGGGACGATGCGCAGGTGACGGTCAGCGTGGATGTCACCATGTCCGATTTCATCCTCACATTCGCCTACCAGGGGCTTCCTTTCGCATACGACATGGAGACCACCGAGACAGAAGCCGATGAAATCAGCCTCCAGCTGATACGCTCCCTAAGTTCGACTTACAGGATGAAGGAAGACGGGAAGAGAGGCCAGACCATAGAGATAAGCCTTGCGCTGACTCCTGTCGCCATAGACGAGAACCCCGCCGCCAGGCCTGAATCCGCACCTGACCCTGACGAGAAAGTCCAGCTCCGCCAGGTAAGGGCGGACGAGATGGAGAAACTTGTGCAGTGCCTGTACAAGGTGTTCGGCTACACCTACAGCGCAGAGGCCGTCTATTATCCTGAACTCCTGCGTGAAAGGCTCGCCACAGGGTTGTACAAGGGATTCGTCGCCGTGAACGGCAGGGGTGACATCGTGGCTCACACCGCCTTGTTGAAATCATCCGCACAGGCGGCGATATGTGAATGTGGGCAGGCCTTCGTCAGCCCGGAATACGAACACAGGGGGCTCTTCATGAAACTGAAGACAATGCTGATGGAGGAGGCTTGCAGATGTGGACTCCAGGGCGTGTTCAGCAGTTCCGTGACAGGACATCCATATACCCAGGCAGCCAACATCAGGCTCGGGTGCATAGAGACCGGCCTGGAGCTTTCATATATCCCGAACAACCTCAAGAGCATCATACACAGGGAAGGAGAGGAGCAGAGACAGACCGTGATGTCCTATTTCAAGCCTACCGGCCAGCAGAGGCCAATGGAAATCTATGCTCCTGACAGACACCGTGGGATGATCGGGCAGACCTATGCCCATCTCGGCCTGGAACGGACATTCCTGTCCGCACCGGCAATCCCTCTGTCAGAGGATGCTTCCGACATCGAAGAAATGACCAAGACCGAATGGAACCAGCTGCATATCAGCATAATCAACGCTGGATATGACCTCGCCGCAAGAATCCGCAGGATTATCCGCCGGGCCATGGCAAACGGCACGGCAGTGGCATACATCCCGTTGGACCTGACTGACCCTCGGACACCTTCGGTGGTCGATACACTCGAATCTGAAGGCTTCATCTATTCCGGCATAATGCCTTACGAATGCGACGGGCACGATGCGATAAGGCTTCAGTTCGTAGCAGACACAGACCTCAACCCGGACTACATCATCACTTGCAGCCCGTGGGGTGCCGAAATAAAGAACTATGTAATGAAACAACTGCAAAGTGTGGAATAAGGATTTCCTGCTTCTCTGGATAGGTCAGGCCATCAGCCAGATAGGCAACAGGATATATGTGATGGCGCTCGCTTGGCACATCGTAGCCGTGATGAACAGTCCCGGCTATATGATCGTGCTTTTCATCATATCCAGCCTGCCATCCCTGCTATTCGGCGCCCTGATCGGACCGTTGGTCGAGAAATGGAACAAGAAGACGGTCATAGTGGCCTGCGACATCATATCCGGATGCCTCACGGCCGGACTTGCCCTTATGGTCCACTTCGGATTCGACAACATCTGGCTCATCTACCTCATAAGCTTCCTGCTCAACACTGTCAACCTGTTCTTCAGCCCGTCCGTCAACAGCATACTGCCTACCGTCATCCCTGCGGAAAAATACCGTCAGGGCACATCTCTGATGAAGATGATGACATTCCTGAGCCAGATAATGGGCGCAGCAGTGGGAGGAATGCTGGTCGGATTCTTCGGGGTGTTCTGGAGCATCGCCATAAACGCAGCCTCGTTCCTGATCTCCGCAGCGATGTCGGTCTTCGTGACATTCAAGCCTGCCGTGACAAGGATTGCGGGGAACTACATCCAGAACTTCAAGGAAGGTTTCAGATACCTCAGACAGGACAGGATGCTCTCCGGCATCCTTTCAATGGCAGTGACGGTCAATCTCTTCCTGCCTTCGTTCATAGTCATTGTCCCGATAATCATCAGGAACGGGATGAACCTCGACGCGATACATTACGGACTGGTTGATGCAGCCATACCAATCGGCGCGGTCCTGGTGAGCATCCTGCTTTCCGTGATGAAGAAAAAAGGCGATATGAATCCTGTCAGGACCCTGTCCATGAGCATAGCCGGCATAGCCCTGATGTATGTCCTCGTGTCGGTCTTCAGGAATTTCGCCATAATGCTTCTCGCGGGAATGGCATACGGATTCCTTGCCAACAATGTGAACATCAAGGTCCTGTCCTATTTCATCGAGAAGGTGGAACCTGAGTTCCGCGGAAGGGTGTTCTCTCTGCTGGAATCACTCTCATATGCTTCGATATCAATATCATATGTCATAGTATCATTACTTTCGTCCAAACTTGACATCTATGTCGTGCTGCTCGTGAACGGAGCCTGCCTCCTGACGATTTCGGCAGTGTCGATGCTTGTCCAGGCAAGGGCCAGAAACAAAGAGACCAAATGAAACATCTTACCAGACAGGAACAGATTGCACAGGCCATCGAAGTCCTGAACGTAGCCAGGAAGGCACCTTTCTATGCCGGGAAATACAAGGACCTCGGGACCATCCATGACGAGAACGACTGGCGGAAGGTTCCGCTGCTTTCACGCAACGATTTGTTTGCCAACACATATCCGGCATCCAAGGATATGCTCACCGGTCCTCTCTCGAATGCCATCGTATCCTCTACGGGAGGTTCGACGGGGGTTGCCCGCACCATCGTCCTCTCGCATGATGAATGGGACACATTCTGCCAGGCCCAGGGTGAAGCGTTCAGGCTGCTCGGAGTGCGCCCGGACGACATCGTGGCGAACCTGTTCGTGGCAGGACATCTCTGGCCGTCGTTCCTCGGAGTCCACGAGATGATAAAATATGGTGGAGGCGTACATCTCCCGATTTCATCGAACATCGGTGTAGAGGAAGCATATGCCCTCTGCAAACGCTATGAGCCGACAGTCATCGTGACCCTCCCGACAATGCTTGTCTTCCTTGCCGACCTCGCCAAGAAGGAAGGCTACACCTTCAGGAACCTCCGAATCGCCGCCTTCGCAGGGGAACAGCTCAGCCGCGAGGCGGAAGCCCATGTGAAACGCTACCTCGGAGTGAAGGAAATCAAGGCCCTCGCATATTCGAGCGCAGACTGCGGGATAATGGGCTATCAGTGTCCGGAGTGCGGTTTCGCCACATACCACGCCCCTACCGCGACCCAGCTCATAGAGATAGTCAATCCTGACACCCTCGAGCCGGTACAGGTCGGAGAGACAGGTGAGGTGATAATTACAAGTCTCACCCGCACACTCGAACCGGTGATCAGATACCGTATCGGTGACATGGCGACCCTGCTTGCCGAATCCTGCCCTTGCGGCGACCCGAACCCATTGTTCAAACTTGCAGGACGCACGGGAGAGGACTTCAAGCTTGGTGGGGCATATATCTCCGTCGGAGTGTTCGAAAGGGGTGTCAGCGAGTTCTCGGACATTCTCAGCCTCAACTTCCAGCTCGTGCTGGAGGACATCGCAAACCAGATGGACATAGTCGTCAGCGTGGAATGTGGCAACCCTGAGTCCAAGGAGGCTGCCGAGGCAGCCGAAGGCCTGAAGAAAAGGCTGATGGAGCTTGTACCGGAAATAGAGGTCGGCACCAGGCTTGGATTCATGAGGAACTATGAGGTCAAGGTCTGCCCTCTCGGTTCATTGCCGAGGAATCCGATTACAGGAAAAATAAGGAAAGTCGTAGATAACAGGGTAAAATAATATGGACTGCAAGGAACTACTCAACGATGTAAGGCAGAATGTGAAGGCCTACAATCGTTTTCTGGAAAAGGAGACCGGTTCGGACAGGCTTCCGGAGCATTTCACGGACCTTCCCCTTCTGACCAAGAAGAACTATCTGCTTGAATATCCTCTTGAGGAACTTTGCCGGGACAAAGACCTTGACAACATCCATCTCATCGGTTCAAGTTCAGGTTTCAGCAAGACCGGAGCCGTCTATTGGCCCAAGCGTCCTTGCGACGAGGCAGGATACATGAAGGCGATAGAGAAGATGTTCATCGACACCGCAGGCATTGACAGGAAGAAGACCCTCATCGTGGAATGTCTCGCTTTCGGACTGTGGATAGGAGGAATGCAGATTGCCGCAGCCATCAGGAACATCGCCCTCAGCGGGAAATACAGGCTCACGATTGCGACTCCCGGGCTTGACCTGAAGGCAGCTGTCGATATCATCAAGTCATATCACCGTCTCTATGACCAGGTCCTCATTATCACAAATCCGTCCAACATCCCGCTTATCAGTGTTTTGACGGAAGACGACGAAGAACTTTGCAAAGGAGGAAAGGTTTCGTTCCCGGTGGTCGGAGAGTATTTCACCGAGACATTCCGCGAACAGGTGGCCCGTTCGTTCGGACATCCTGAGGATGCACCATTCGTAGTCTGGACGGGATACGGCAGTGCCGACACCGGTGACCTCGGAGTGGAGACAGCATCCACGATAGCCCTCAGGAAATACCTTCACCATCATCCTGAACTCAGCAAAAAACTTTTCGGGACGACATCCACCCCGATGATTCTTGCGGCATCCGGCTCTGCGATGTTCGAAATCATCGACGGAAACATCGTTGTGACCAAGGACCAGTTCATACCTCTGGTACGTTACGACACGAAAGATGCAGGAGGCGTCCTCTCCCGCGAGGATGTGAGGGGAATCGTGCCTGAAAACATCTGTGACGCCCTGCCTGAATCGATGATTTATGTTTTCGGAAGGGCTGACAATGCGGTCATATTCTATGGTACCAACCTGATAATTAACGACATACAGGATTTCCTGCTTTCACTTCCGAAGGAATTGGGATATGGAGGCCTGTTCTCCGTACATGAAGACAACGCATCCGGAGTGTCCTCATTCTTGTTCACCATCTACACTTGCGGCACGCACGCATCGGAAGAGGTTTTCTTCAGGGAACTCATTGGATATCTGTGCGGAAGCAGTTCCGAGTTCAACATAAAGTATCAGAATCTGAGCAAGTCAGCCCCACGCCCGCTGATTGAGGTCCAGCTCAGCCCGATAAGCGACCTTGGAGCAAAGACAAAGCATCGCTTCATAGTCTGAACCGGTTCCTAACCGCGTCCGGAAGACATCACGCATCTGGAATGACATGGGGCCTGGAAGACAGGATCTACAACCGTATCAGTTCGTAATCCATATTGCCAAGACCTATCTTCTGGCCATGCTCCATAGCGGCCCTCCAGCAAGTGTCAGGATGGATATAGTGGAATTTGTCGTGATGCTCATGATGGCCGTGATGACAGGTTCCCTCCCCGGCGGAAGCCATCAGGTCTGCAAGGCGGTTGCCGGAAGGGATGGCAGGAGCTGCATTGACAATGTCCGCACAGGCGCAGTCCAGGGCGACGGGATCGAACGATGCCGCGATGCCGAGGTCAGGCACGATGGCTGCATCATTATGGTTCCAGCAGTCGCATTCCGGAGACACGTTCATAATGAAGTTGATATGGAAATTAGGCTTGTCCATCACGACGGCCTTCGTATATTCGGCGATTTTCCAGTTCAGTTCCTCGGCACTGCTGCTGCTTCCGAGAACCGCCCCGTCATTCTGGCATACAGCCACGCACTGGCCGCAACCCACGCATCTGTCATAGTCAATGACAGCCTTGCGCCTCTTGCCTTCTCCAGTGCCGACCATGGAAATCGCACCGTGGTTGCAATATTTCCCGCACATTCCGCAGCCCGTACATGAATCCGAATCTATCCTCGGCTGCGAGGAACCATGAAGCTCAAGCTTGCCTCCAACCGAAGCGGAGCCCATACCAAGATTCTTGAGCGCGCCACCGAAACCGGCCTGCTCGTGTCCCTTGAAATGGTTCATGGATATGATTATGTCGGCATCAGCTATGGCAGCACCGATCTTCGGAGCCTTGCAGTATTCTCCATCGATAGGGATTTCAATATATTCCGTTCCCTTGAGACCATCTGCAATGATGACATTCGCATGGGCGGAAATAGGATTGTAGCCATTGTTCATCGCCGCGTCCAGATGATCCACGGCATTGCTGCGTCCACCGCTGTAAAGAGTATTGCTGTCTGTCAGAAAGACTTTGGCACCGAGTGTCCGCAGATAATCCACCAATCTGGCTGCATAATTCGGACGAAGATATGCAAGATTGCCAGGTTCCCCGAAATGGATCTTGATTGCCGTGAATTTGCCATCGAAATCAATTTTATCGATACCGGCAGCCTTTACAAGGCGTATCATCTTGGTCATCAGGTCATTGCCTGGTCTGGTACGTAAATCAGTAAAATAAACTTCAGATTTTTCCATGGCCTTATCTAATAAAATAACTGACAGAATAATACTGAAAAAGGGGGATGACAGACGAAGATTGTCCGATCCCCCTTTGTGCGCATGATAGGACTCGAACCTACACGCCGCGAAGCACTACCTCCTGAAAGTAGCGTGTCTACCAATTTCACCACATGCGCTTCAGAAAAGTGGGACAAAGATATAAAATGTTTTTCAAATCACAAAATCGAAACTGTAAACTTTATCCCACCCCTGAATGGAGACCGAAAGTTCGGTCCTCGCATAGTCTATGCCCAAGGTGACATCCGGCAGGTCAGGTGCCGTCCAGTCATAGCCGCTCGCGGCAAGGATTTCCCCCAACGCGAACGTCTTGAGCACATCGGTCCCGTCATCGACATCGAGTTCAAGGGACGAATCCGTCTGCCTCGGAAGGACCACGGTGAATACCCCGTCATCAATCTCCGAAGCGGAGCATCTGAAATCCCCCTCCGAAGGTCTGCCGTCCGTCTTGTAGCCGTCAACATCCCCACGCACTACAAGCCTGAACGGGAATTCCTCCCCATTCTGCACATGGACCTTGAGCCGGCAGAAATTCTTCCTCAACGCCACTGTCTTCCTCAGATACTCACACTTGGAATCAATGACTGCCGTGAACATATACACAGGCGGACAGTCCATGCCATAGGGAATGATCATGGCATCGTCCCCTTCGGAAAAGCCTTCCAGACAAGACAGGACGGCAAGGAACACCTCGTCTTCGCGAGGAAGGGAAGCGATGTATTCCTTGCCGAAGGAGTCCGAATGGACGGTTTCCATAAGGACGACATCTCCTCCGGCAAGCGCCACCACGGATGCCGAATCCACCACAGACACATCCACCTGGGAGAAATCCAGGACAAGCCTGCAGGGGCAGTCGCTTCTGTCCTCCTTGACAAAGCAGCCGGCACAGAGAGCCGATAACAGCAGCAGTGCCGGCATCGTCCGGGTGAAACCTCTCATAACCTCGTCAGATGGTTTCATTCACACTAGCTCCTGTCCCCCATCCGTTGACTGTCACGCTGACAGAGGCTGCGACCTTCTCAACGGGGATGTCAATGTCCGTCGAACCAGGTCTGGTGACCGTCAGCGACACGGAATACAGCTTGTTGGCTTCCAGGACAGGCAAGGTGACGGGATAATAATACACGCATCCTCCCAATGTCGTCACGACCACAAGCCTGGTCTTCCTGACGGACCATGTGGAACTCGTGCTGTCTGTCGTGACAGGATTAGGATAACAGTAGAAATAATGCGGAACCGAGTATGGGACAGTCCTTGTCACCGCGACATTGTCGACGGCATCGGAAATCACGGAAAGCGCGGAAGGTTCAGCCCCTCTCTTGTTGTACCACACTGACGGCACGGCGTTCCCGAGAATCGGCTTGTCTCCTGCCACATTTGTCAGCATCACCTTGGTAATCTTGAATTCCATATCGTTATAGACATCCAGTTCGAAGTCCGTGGATACATTGGTCAGGGTCACCCTCGACGCGCAGCGTGACACAGGTACGGTCACGGTCTCGGCCGCCTTGAGTTTCTTCCTCGTGATGCCCTCCATCACGAGATAGCCTCCGGTGTTCCCTGAAAGGTCTGTGGTCCTGGCCTTGAGGTCGGAAAGATACAGGATACCCTCCTGCGGAGCGGCATTGACAAGGGCCACGACATCCTTTTCCCCAGTCGTACAGGTAAGTGACAGGCTTGACGAATATGTCGTCGTCCCATATGCCTCAATCTTACCATCCATCCCGAACACGAAAATCTGAAGACTGTTGACAGCACTTTCCGACACTGTGCCCGAGAGTTTCGTCTCTGGTATCGGCACGCAGAAATGTATGTCCGTAACCATTCCTTCCATTTCGTGACTGACTTCGATTTTCTCACTGCACGCAGTCAAGATGCAGGCGGCAGCGGCTGCTGCCATGGCGATTCTCCTATTCATGATCATTTTCATTGTTTGTGTTCATTTGTTTTGCGAGTTCATGCAGTTCCGGGTCCAGATTTGCCCTGTGGGCCATCCTGGGATCGTACGCGATGCTCAATTCAAGGTATTTGAAGGCTTCGTCCTTCACTTCGAGGCGGGACAGGATGACAGCCTTCAGGTAACATACCCTGGCGCTTTCCTCATCCAGCCTGTCAAGTACATCCAAAGCCGTGTTGTTGTAGTCGGCGGCCATCAGAGCAAGGGCCGCATTGTAGTCTTCATAAGGCCTGAGCAGCCTCACGGCCTTCTTGTAATCCAGTTCCTCCATGGCCCTGACCCCTTCCATATAGGTGGTGTCCAGTTCAGTGGTATGCACGGTATCCTTCTGCATTCCGGCCCTGTGGAGATGGAAATCGAATCTGACGCTTCGCAGTTTCGGATATATCTTCTCCCTCAGGTACCTGTACTGCGGAAGTGAGGAAAGCTCCGCTTCAAGGACATCCGGGTCGGCCATCCGCTCCGTCATATCCAATATCCTCTTCTTCGCAGAATCTCCCATCAAGGTGTCCGATGCGACCAGTTTGCGGAACTGCTCCCAGTTCTCCGGCAATGCGGATGTCCTGATCCTCCCTTTCCATCCGTCCGGCACGAAGGCGCAGATATAGTCCTTCATCGTACAGGAGCGTGCCTGGGACAATGCCCTGTTCCTCGAATAGGAGCCTTCCGGAGAACAGGAAGCCGTGACAACCAGGGAATCCAGGCACAGGTCGTCGCGCGAGACGACATCATCGATGCAGCGCCTTATCCTCTTCAGTTCCGACGCATTGTCCCCGAGAAGGGTATCTATGGAGGAACTGCCCTTGCCGAAATCTATCAACGCCTTGGTGTTGTCATAGACGACTCTCTCCAGCACGGTCATCCTGTATTTCGGAGAATTGTCCACAAGTGTCGAAAGCGAACTGATATAATATGTGAGCGAATCCCCCAGAGGCAACCGGAGCTTCATCTGTCCATCCTCATACAAGGCACCGTCAAGCCTGACCACGGCCTTCCTCAGCCTCTTGCGGCACTGGAAGGTGTGCACATACCTGTATGTGAACTCCCCTCCCTGCCCCACAAGCACGGTGTCGAGCCTGATCCCTTCCCTCACGATGGGGTCTTTCACATATCTGTCGAACATCCTGTCCTTACGCGCCTTCCGGCCGTCGTTGATTTTCTGCTTCAGGTGCTTCGTGTAGTGCCTCAGCGCCTCCTGCCTTGTGACGCCGAAAAGGTCAGAAGCCAAAGGTTCCCTGACTATCGAGGAATCTGTCTTCATCGCGTATGTCTGCGGGAAATTCCTCTTGAGGAAGATTTCAAGCTGGTTCATACGGAGAAGGTCGGTGGTATCCGTGACAATCGAGGCGATGAAGTTGCGATAACGCTGGTAGCCCTTCAGCTGGGCCGCCCTGTAATCCTTGCCGGTTATATAGACAGGTTCGAGCCGCGATGTGTCACCTGCCGCCGTCATCACAGGATGGATTTTCAGCTGCCATCTTGAATCCGACATCCCGGGAGGGACGGTCAGGTCAAATTCTATCGACACCCATCCCTGCCTCTCCGCCACATTCCGGAAACGGGCGGTCACCTTGGAGGCGCTGATTACATCCGTTGCGACCATCTCTCCCGATTCCGAATCCCTGATGGCGTTCATCAGCAGAGGGCCGTCCGAAAGCGTGCTCCTGATGCTGTCGATGACGACATCATTCCCGGAATCCTGTTCCGGTTCCTCCTGAGGCACCGAAAGCGACAGCGCCAGCCGTCCTGACCTCATGTTTTCAAGTCTCCTTGCCGGAGAGCAGGACATCAGGCACAGAAGCAGGACAAGGAGGCATTTCATCCTTTCAGAAAACATATACCAAGGATATTATGAAGTCGTCCGGAAGCAGGAACCATTTCCTCCCCGATTCCAATGTATAGCCGCAGGTGGGACAGGAATATCTGGAATAATATGCCCTCCCTGCCCAGAAGCCAGCCCCGAATTCTATGTTGAGCCAAGGCGTAAGCATATGGGTATATCCGGCATACAGTCCGGCACCGACGCGGTCCCCTTCCTCTGTCTCCTTCGAGAGGATGCCTCCGAAATTGTATTCCTGGTAGCGTATCTTCCCGGCGAACCACCATCCTGACCATATATGCCACGGCCAGAGCCTCGTCCCGAGAGAATAGGACTGCTGCCTGTACTGGAACTGGTCTGATCTGCCCTGCCTGAATGTGAACGGGTTGTACCTTACCCCCGCCGTCAGGCTCCACCTCCTTGCCACGGCATATGAAGCGTCAAGGTTAAGGGTCCCCAGATTGGCATAGCCAAGTATGTCGGTCGATATGCTGAACTTCCTCGCACTGGCCTGAGGCAGCGCCGCCAGCAGCAACGACACGAGGCATACCGACAATTTCCTAATGATTGAATCAGTTGCCATACCTGCCGAATACCTGTTCTATTTCTGTTCTCCTTGACGGGAATGAGGATATGAGTGCCCCCTTCAGAATGTCCCTGGACACGACCTCCGGCCTCAGCACTGAGAATATGTCCGACACAGACATCCCCCTTTCGTCAAGATATCGGAATATCTGGGGGTAGAACCAGAACGAATTGCCGAATGTAGGGAATGATCCGCCATAATGGTCCTTGTACATCCTGCTTTCAAGGTAATAGGCCCACATCTCCCCTATCTCGCAGTAACCTGCCTTTTCTGTCGAGCCGTCACCGTATGTCATGGCCGAGGAACGTACGAAGGATTCGACGATATAATATATGTAACTGTTCCAGTAGTCGAGCCCGACTTTCCGGAAATGGGATGCGTGGGCAAGTTCGTGACAGGTGACCGAATACAGGGATTTGTAGTCGTCCCTCTCCTTGGTCCCTATGGTTATGTCAGGTAGGAAGGCTTCCACCAGAGAGGCGAACCTGCCGAGGAATGATGAGAAGAGGTCAGCCCTTATGACGGCCCCGTGATGCATCATGCAGGCGCTGCTGGCTTCCATCCCGTTCAGGAGCCAGATCCTCAGGTCCGCAGGAGGTTCCGATATGTCCATGTCCTCCTCGGAGCATCTCTGGAAATAGTCGTATGCCGCATTGTTCACGGCACAGCGTCTGAAAAGCTTGCTCTCGGAATCCTTGGTGACGGTAATGTCCACGCCCTCCGGACCTGCCTTCCCGAGAGTAGAAATGGAAGCCGGGACGAGGATCAGGTTGAAGCCGAGCGCAAATCCCTTTTCGTTCCTGAACACCAGCCTGTATCTGACATTGGAACTGAATGATTTGGACATCATGTAATATCCGTCCCTGTCGGTGTAGGCATCAGCGAATTTCACGAAAGAGTTGCACGACACCCTCACCCCTGATACTCCGAAGGGCTTGCCTCCGTAACAGTCTTCGTCAACGATGGTTATCCTGCCGGAAGGACTTACCTTCTCGGCCTTTGTCCCGGGCAGACTTGAAAGCATGCCTTCATTTCCGGTGATGCGGTAGGCCTCCCTCTCGACCGCCTCCCAGTCAATGCCGTCTGACTTGGTCGCGGGGTCATTCTCGGCGATGTAGCAGGCGTCGATGACCTCATATGGAATATCCGGAAACGAAAATCCGGACGGTACGACCGTATATTGCCAGGTCACGGATTCCTCCGGAATCTGGGGGTCATGATACCAGTCCCCATCGACTGCAATCGAATAGTCCAAAGGATGGTCGAGGATATTGAGCCCGAGTTCCTCCAGCATCCGGTACTCATCCTCGGTCCGGGGCAGGAATCGCACATAAAGGTTAGTCGGCTTTATGTCCACCCTGTCCGCCTTGGTAGGGTACAATGAGGCGAAAGCCTTCGACATGTTTTCCGTCGTGTATGGGTTCTGCAGCCTGTCACCCAGCACAATCATCTCATGAGGGATATCCTTTCCGTATTCATAATCAATTCCCGCGTCCGGAGACATCCCCTCTTTGGCACACGACACGATAGCCAATGTAGCCACCATTACTTTTAGTTTACCTCTCATAATTTTAAGTTTTAATTACGGAGGCAAAATTATGGGGCATTATCCGTGTAACAAAAAAATACACGGTTAAGTGAAAAAATGTGCCTCAGAGGCTACTCCAAGGCACATTTTTCTGAAAAATTTGTTTGATTTTGCAGCAAAATGGAACAAATTCCGCTAAAAGAAGGATACAGTTTTCTGCTCTACGGCTGAAAGGATGCTGTTTGCGACACGGCTTACACCGAACCGGAACAGGCTCCTGTCAAGCCACTCGCTTCCAAGAATAGATGACACGATAGAGTAGTAGCAAAGGGCATCGGATGCCGACGAGATTCCTCCAGCTGGCTTGAAACCGATCTTCTTACCTGTTGCCTGACAGTATTTGGATATACATTCGCACATGATGTATGCAGCAACCGGTGTGGCATTGACATCGACCTTTCCGGTAGAGGTCTTGATGAAGTCAGCACCTGCCTCCATTGCAAGGAACGAAGCCTGTGCGATGGCCTCCGGTTTCTTCAGAAGCCCAGTCTCGAGGATGACCTTCAGATGCACCTTGCGTCCCTGCTCTGCGGCTGCGGCATCGATGCACGCACGCACCTGGCGGATTTCCTCGGAAGCCGACTCATAATCCCCTGCGAGGAATGAATTGAGTGCAAGCACGATGTCCACCTCGTCGGCACCGGCCTTGACTGCAAGTTCACATTCCCTCAGCTTGACTTCGAGGAAGCTCTGCGATGAAGGGAAGCAGGCGGAGACTACGGTTACATTCACGTCGCATTTCCTTTCTGAAGCCACCACCGATGCGAAATTCGGATATACGCAAATAGAAGCCGGGAGAGGCCAGTCAGGATATGCCTGACGGAAAGAGTTGACCTTCCCGACCAGTTTTGCCACGGAAGCCGGAGTGTCGTCCGTTTTCAGGGTGGTAAGGTCCATCATGGAAAAACATGATTTATAGACCTCTTCGTTTGCCAGATTGGAAAGATTGGATGCTATCAGCTCGAGTGCCTTTTCAATTGCATCCATATTGGGTGTGTACCCATATTTGCTCAAGTAATCCATAATAAAATATTCTAAAGTTTAGTTTTTGAATCCATCATTATAGTCACAGGTCCGTCATTGAGGAGTTCAACCTTCATGTCGGCTCCGAATATGCCATGGGCGACCTCCTTGCCGAGCTGGGTTTGCACCTGTGCCATGAAGCTTTCGTAAAGCGGTACCGCCACGTCGGGGCCTGCCGCCCTCACATACGAAGGCCTGTTCCCCCTGGCAGTGGATGCGAACAATGTGAACTGGCTGACAATCAACACATCTCCGTCTATGTCCCGTACGGAAAGGTTCATTACGCCATTCTCATCATCGAATATCCTCATGGCCACGATCTTCCTCGCAGTCCACTCGATGTCCTCGATGCCGTCGCCATCCTCGAAAGCCACGAGCACCAGCAAGCCCTTGCCTACAGATGACACATAGCCCTGCTCCGGTACGGACACCGATGCCCTTGATACTCTTTGCAGCACAACCCTCATCAGCCTCTTATCTGTATATTGAATCCCTCATCGAGAAGGGGTTTCACATATTCCGTCATCTGCTCCACGGTGCATTTGCCCAGCCTCTTGTCAGGAGTCTCCCTGTCTATGGTATATACCATTATCTCCCTCGGCCTGGTACTGCGCACGATCCGATACCAGTCTTCAAGTGCCTCAGACGTTGCCGTATTGAATTCCGGAGACTGCAGGAACATGGTCTGAAGGATGAAATCCCCTTCGAATTCCTCCATATGCTTCAGCACGGTTTCAAGACTGAAGTTCCCGACAGGATTGTTGATCCTGGACACAAGTTCATCCGAGCCGGCATCCACTTTCAGGATAGGATTGTCAATCCTCTTCAACGCATCCAATACCCCTTCCTTTCCGAGCATCGTGGCATTGGACAGCACCGAGACCTTGGCCTGCGGGAAATAGATGTCCCTGAAATGCAGGGTTGAATCCACGATTTGCGGAAAATCAGGATTCAAAGTCGGTTCCCCGTTGCCGGACATCGTGATGGAATCCACCTTCACGCCCTCCGATGCGAGCTTTGCGAAAGATGTCTCCAGGGCAGACCTGACCTCCTCAGCCGTCGGAAACCGCCTGCCGCTTACCATTCCGTCCCTGTTCCATCCGCACTCGCAATACACGCAGTCGAAGTTGCATGTCTTGCCCTTGACGGGAAGGATGTTCATACCCAATGAATTTCCCAGCCTGCGGCTGAAAACCGGTCCGAATACTATGTCATCGAAATGGAGCATATCCCACAATTTTAAATTATCCTCCGTGAACGGCTGTCCGCCGTGACGCATCCTTCGGAATCAATGCCGTCAATCATCACTATGCCAGGGCGCTTGCCAGGAACAAGGCTGCCAAGTTCTTCCTCCTTGCCGAGGAAACGGGCACCGTTGAGACAGGCCCATCCGAAAATCTCACCCATCCCGACCTCAGGGAAGTTCTCGTGCAGGCACCTTATCTCCGCCAGGATGTCCAGGTCGTCATTGCTCGAAAGGGAATCCGTGCCGACGGTGATGGCCAGGCCATTCCTCCTCATAAGTTCAATAGGAGGCAATGCATTATGGATGAATATATTGGAAAGAGGACAAACGGCAAAGAAAAGGTTATTGAATGTCTGCTTCGCAATATCTATGTCCTCCTGTGAAAGACATACATTGTGGACAAGCAGGACATTGGCGTCATAAGGAGCAGGCATTGCACCGGCGAGCCTGCCTATGAAATATTCGAGGGAAGAACCTCCCGTAGGTGCCGGAGTGGACATCGACTCCCTCTTCCTGTTCTCATGCAGGGCACCTGAACCATACCGTATGAAATCCTCCTCCTCTCGGCTTTCCTGGGAATGATAGGACAGGAAACCGGACTTCATGCCCTCGACCGACGCGGCCACAAGCAATTCCGGGCTCATGGTATAGCATGAATGAGGCGTCGGAGCTGCATCTATGCCGGCAGAACGGGCCTTCTCCTGCAACAGGGCCACATCTGACATCACCTGGGCGCATTGCTCAGGCTCCGTCCCGAACACTTCGAGGAAAGTCCTCGTGTACATCCTGTGACCGGCCTTCACGGCGAAAGAGGATTCGTCATTGGATATGTCAGCCATCGCCGAGACTCCGTCCTCCCACATCTTGTCCATCCATTTGCGGACAAGCATTTCCTTCACATCGTTCCCGGCCCAGTCACGCAGGGCATTTATCTGGTCTATGAAACCAGCCATCCCCGTCCCCTTGCGGAACTTCCCGTGCAAATGCGAAAGCTCGCAATGGCAATGGGAATTCACGAATCCCGGAACTATGGCGACGTCAGGCACCTGCTCCCCTTCCCCACATTCCCCGATACGCACTATCCTGCCGTCCACGCTGTCATATTCCACAAAGGAATTCCTGAGCGGACTTTCATCGTCAAGCGTGTAGATGTACGATGCGGTTATTCTCCTTATATCACTCATATTCAATCAGTTCCTTTCACCCTCAGACGTCTGGAACGCCTGGTGGTATCCCGGGCTGGCCTGCGAATGGCATCCTGCTGCGACATCTGCAGCAAATCAGGTACCGTATCAATCTTCTCCGTCATGATCGGGATGACGGCTTCCTTTGCCGTGTCCGCTACGGAAAGACTGTCAACCAGGACCTTCATCTCCAGCCTGTCGTAGATCGTATCCGCACGTTCGACAGGAGAGAAGCGGTAGAACCCGCAAGTGTCACATTCAACCGCAAGGCTGTCATAGAAATGGACATATGGCTCGGACGACAGGAACGGGAAAAAGTCCTCTGCCCTGAAATCCGTCTTTATGACGAACTTAGGCTTGTCAAGTTCCTCCTTGACTCCCTTCAGGCTGGCAATCTCCTTGTCAAGTATCCTGACCGTGGTCCTGAGAATCCTCGAAAAACGCTCAGGGTCATCCATATAGACTTCCACACTCTTGCGATAGTCATCACTGGTGTACCCATACTTCTCGAGTATAGGCTCATATACCAACGAAGTGTCGGCAATCCGTTTCACGCTCGGAGTCGAGTTTATCCACTGGTCAGTGACAAACATCTCCGCATATATCCTTGCCATCTTGCCACGCGGGATCACCCTCGGTCCTTTGGAGCATCCGATGAGCAAAAGGACGAGGGCAACTGCGCACAGGATATGGGGACTGCGTCTTGTCATTATCTCAAAGTCGCGCCGAATTCTTTCTGGAAAGTGGTGAGAAGCTTGTCCATCATCCTCTCCACATCATTGTCAGTCAATGTCTTTTCAAGGTCCTGGAGGACAAGGCTCAAGGCATACTGCTTCTTGCCCTGGGCAATCTTGTCACCGCGATACACATCGAACAGGGAAACCTGCCTGAGCAACTTCTTGCCGGTACGGAAAGCGCAGGCACGAAGGTCAGCATAGCTTACGGATTCGTCCAGAAGCAGGGCGAGGTCACGCCTTACCTCAGGGAACTTAGGAAGCTCGGAGTATCTTATCTTGTCCCTCCTGACAAGTTCGAACAATGCCGGCCAGTTGATTTCGGCTGCGAAAACAGGCTGCCTTATACCGAACTGCTTGAGCCTTGCCGGAGAAACCGTACCCATCACGGCGAGTTCCTTGCGGCTGCCCGGAAGCGTATATTTCAGTCCTTCAGAGAAGAGGTCTGCAGGTGCCGGCTCCGCAGGCATGGAATACAGGTCCGCCCCAAAGCGCTTGAGAAGCAGTTCCAGATATCCCTTGAGCTGGAAATAGCTTCCCTTGCCAGGGTCCACCCTCCACGATTTGTCCGGCTGCCCGCTGATGAACATTGCGAAGCAGGTAAGCTCCTCGTAAGAATCGAGAGTCCTGCCGTCACCATCAGGCACCAATGAATACACCGAACCGTATTCGAATGTACGGATGTTGGTTATCTGCCTGTTGATGTTGTAAGCTATCACCTCCAGACCGTTCAGGATAAGGGTCTGCCTCATCACATTGAGGTCGGAGCTGAGAGGATTGAGAATCCTTACGCACCTGTCCTCAGGGAAACTCTTCAGCTTGGAATAATATTCCGACTTGGTAAGCGAGTTGTTCATGGTCTCCACGAAGCCGTTGGCTGCAAGGAAATCCGAAATGGCCCTCCTTACACGCTCAGGCTCCGGTTTGACAGGAGAGTTCACGGACATCCTCATGGCATTCGGAAGCTCCACATTGTTGTATCCGTAGATACGCAGGATTTCCTCGACCACGTCGCACTCGCGATATACATCTATCATATATGAAGGCACGGCCACCTTGGCCCCGTCCTCACGCCTCTCCAGGAAATCGTATGCAAGGGCCTCCAGGATGGTCTCGATATTCTCTTTGCCGATCTTCTTCCCTATGAAGTTCTCTATCCTCGGATAATTGAGGTCCACGACCTTCCTTTCGATCTTCTCCGGATATGATTCCTGTACCTTCCCGACGACCTCTCCGCCGGCAATCTCCTTAATCAGAAGGGCAGCCCTACGTGACGCGTAATTCACGATGAGCGGGTCTGCGCCCCTTTCATACCTGAATGAGGCATCCGTCTTCAGTCCGTGCCTCTTGGAGGTCTTCCTTATGGATACAGGGTTGAAATATGCACTTTCGAGGAAGACCTCGGTGGTGCTTTCCGTAACCCCGGAATCCTCTCCGCCGAATACACCTGCGAGGCACATCGGCCTGACGGTGTCGGCAATCACCAGGTCTGCGGCGGAAAGCGTCCTTGCAACGCCGTCAAGGGTAGTGAAAGGCTCGCCTTCTGCAGCCCTGCGGACAACTACCTTCCTTCCCTCTATCTTCGATGCATCGAAGGCATGGAGAGGCTGTCCGGTCTCCATCAGCACGAAGTTGGTGATGTCCACCACATTGTTTATAGGCCTCAGGCCAATGGAGAGCAACTTCTTCTGTAGCCATTCAGGTGACGGAGCCACCTTGACACCCTTTATCGTGGTGCCGGTATATCTCGGAGCGCCGTCCAGCGCCATCACCTCCACCGGTATGGCATCACCCTCTCCCTCGCGGAACTCGTTGACTTCCGGAAGCACGAGCTTGCACGGTATGCCGTTGTGCACGAGGTAGGCATACAGGTCACGCGCCACTCCTATATGGGATGCCGCATCCACGCGGTTTGCCGTGAGCCCGATTTCAATCAGGGCGTCAGTGGCAAGGTGCAGATATTCCTTGGCAGGCGTCCCGACAGGCGTCTCAGGCTCCAAGACCATGATTCCGTCATGCGACGTACCGATTCCGAGTTCGTCCTCGGCGCAGATCATTCCGAAGGATTCCACACCGCGTATCTTCGATTTCTTTATCTTGAAATCCTCCCCGAGGACCGTCCCGACCGTCGCAAGCAGGACTTTCTGCCCTGCAGCCACATTCGGAGCACCACAGACGACCTGGAGCAATTCAGGTTCTCCCGTGTTCAGCTTGGTGATATGCAGATGGTCTGAATCAGGATGCGGAACGCACTCCACCACTTCTGCGACTATGACTCCGGCAAGCCCTCCGGGAATTTCCTCCACGGTTTCAAGGGAGTCCACTTCAAGACCTATGGAAGTGAGGGCTGCAGCCACCTCCTCCGGGGTCAGGTTACATTCAAGATAATCTTTCAGCCAATTGTAAGATATTTTCATACTTTCAAAAATTTTTTCATCCATTATCCCTCCAGGTCGTCCATGGAGAACAGGGCATTCACAAACTCCTTCCTGTCAAAGACTTTCAGGTCGTCTATACCCTCGCCTATCCCGATGAACCTGACCGGTATGCGGAACTGGTCGACCACTCCGACCACGACACCGCCCTTCGCGGTCCCGTCGAGCTTGGTGATGGCAAGCGATGTTATGTCAGTCGCGCGTGCGAACTCCCTTGCCTGCTGGAAGGCATTCTGGCCTGTCGATGCGTCAAGCACGAGGAGTACATCGTGCGGGGCATCCGGGACCACCTTCCTCATCACATTCCTTATCTTCGTCAGTTCATTCATCAGGTCAATCCTGTTGTGAAGGCGGCCTGCCGTGTCTATGAGGACCACGTCAGCCCCTTTGGCGACAGCCGACTTCAGGGTGTCGTAAGCGACGGATGCCGGGTCTGAGCCCATCTCCTGCCTGACGATATCCACTCCGGCGCGTTCCGCCCATATGGTGAGCTGGTCAACCGCAGCTGCGCGGAATGTGTCAGCCGCCCCGAGGACGACCTTCTTCCCCCGTGCCACGAGACTTGCCGCGAGCTTTCCGATCGTGGTGGTCTTGCCCACTCCGTTCACTCCTACGACCATCATCACATATGGTTTGTGCGAGAAGTCGAAAGGATCGGCAGGAACCTCATCAGAGTCCTTTGCGACGTTGAGGAGCGAGGCAATCTCTTCGCGGAGCATCTCCACGAGCTCTTCCTGGGACACATATTTGTCCCTGCTCACCCTCTCCTCCAGGTTCTCTATTATCTTCATCGTGGTATCCACACCCATGTCCGTCGCCACCAGGGCCTCCTCCATAGCGTCAAGGACATCGTCATCGACCTTGGTACGGCCGACTATCGCCCTTGAAAGCCTGTCGAAGAAACTTCTGTTGGTTTTCTTCACCCCTTTGTCAAATATACCCATATATGCAATGTTTAACCTGCAAATATAATCATTTCAAAGTGTATAAAAAAGCGACACGGCTGAAAAGATTCCAACCGTGTCGTCAATCATGCATAAGGAATGTTATTTCTTGGCGAAAAACTCCTTGGTCTTGTCCTCGTCAACGAGCTCCTCGGTGAAGACATATGCTCCGGTCTTCGGAGACTTGTCCATGCGGATGCACTTTACTACTTTCTTCTGTACACCGGCCTTGAAGGTTGCGACTGCTTTCTTTGCCATATATCAATTCCTCCTTAATTATTTAATCTCGCGATGAAGAGTGACCTTCTTCAGGTACGGATTGTATTTCATACGCTCCAGACGCTGAGTCGTGTTCTTCTTGTTCTTGGTCGTGATGTATCTTGAGATACCAGGTACACCGCTCTCTCTCTGCTCAGTGCACTCAAGGATGACCTGCACCCTGTTACCTTTAGCTTTCTTTGCCATAATCCGAAAAATTAAACAAGGTTAATAAATCCTTTCTTCTGAGCGTCCCTGACCGTAGCTTCAAGACCGTTCTTCTCGATATTCCTCATACCCTTGCAGGAAACCTTGAGGGTGATGAACCTCTGCTCCTCCTCTGACCAGAACTTCTTGGTCTTGAGATTGAGGGCAAAAATGCGTTTTGTACGCCTTTTGGAATGGGAAACGTTGTTTCCAACCATTCTCTTTCTACCTGTTACTTGACAAACCTTTGCCATTGTATATACTATTTTTATTTAATTCATAATTAGCGGGCTGCAAATATCGCATAAAAAAATCGCATTTGCAAAATTTCTATACAAATTTGAAAAATCTCCGCCACCTCACGTTTTTGGGAAACTTCTTGTTGGCGTCAACCGACAACCAGATGAGTGCGGGCTTTCCAACGATGTGGTCCTCAGGGACAAAGCCCCAGTACCTTGAATCGAGGGAGTTGTGCCTGTTGTCTCCCATCATGAAATAATAATCCTGCCTGAAGACATATGTCGAAGCCTCTTCTCCATTGATGTAGATCCTTCCGTCCTCCACCTTGAGCTCATTCCCCTCATAAGCGGTGATGATGCGCTCGTAAAGCGGCAGATTCTCAAGCGTAAGCTCCACTTCAGCCCCTTCGGAAGGAATCCAGAGCGGTCCGAAGTTGTCCCTCGTCCATCTGAAGTTCGCTGAGAACGGGAATATCGTAAGGTCTGAATCCGGATAATCCGGAGGCCATACATCCACATTCCTGGTCACTGAAACCACATTCGCATAGGACTTGACCGTCTCCAGCATCTTATCCGTAAGCGGCATCGCCGGATAGCCTGGGAGCGAAGGGTCGAACCAGAGTTCAGCTACATTCAGACCGAGCTTGTCGAGATTCACGGAATTGATACGCTGTCCTGTCGTCACCACCGTGTAGGAGTTCTGCACCCCTTCCCAGACCTGCTGGCGTACGGAATTGACATAGACATAACCGTCAATGACGCTGAGGGTGTCTCCCGCCACTGCTACGCAGCGTTTGACATAATGGTCCTTCTTGTCTGACGGGCGGACCTTGACAGGGCCGTAATGCTTTATCGCATAATCCCTTCCAAGTGTCCTCGCCACAGCGTAGTAGTCATCCGCCGGAGCCTTCACAAGCACGGTATCGCCGTTCGGGAAACCGAATACCACATAGTCCCCTTCCTTGACTTCACCGAATCCCTTCAACCTCCTGTAATCATTCTGAATCAGTGTCGAATAGGATTCCTTCTGCCCTATCACATTGTGAGTGAACGGGATGGTCAACGGAGTCTGCGGGAGCCTCGGTCCGTATGCGAGCTTGCTGACGAAAAGATGGTCGCCCGTGTAGAGCGAACTTTCCATCGAAGATGAAGGAATCTTGAATGCCTGGAAGAAGAATATATTGATGAACGTCACGACTATCACCGCGAATATTATGGCGTCAAGCCAGTCGAGCAGTGCGTTGCGCTTTTCCCCTTCCTTGTATTCCTTCTTCCAGAACAGCCATTTCACCTTCCTGGTGATATGGTAGTCGAAAATCGGGACAAGTCCGAAGAGCCACCAATAGTTTCCGAGCCAGACAACCCACAACACATAGAGTATGGCCCAGAAAACGAACCTTACCCATCTGTTATGGTATATTTCCTTCAGGCTCATCAACCCAGATTATTTTACAGAGTTGATGATAGCCTCGAATGCCTGAGGATTGTTCATGGCAAGGTCTGCAAGGACCTTACGGTTCAGTCCGATGTTCTGCTTTGCGATGCGGCCCATGAACTGTGAGTATGTCATACCATACTGACGGGCTGCAGCGTTGATCCTCTGGATCCAGAGAGAACGGAATGAACGCTTTTTAGCTTTACGGTCACGGTAAGCATAGGTGAGACCTTTCTCATAGGTGTTCTTTGCTACCGTCCAAACATTTTTCCTTGAAAGAAAGTTACCGCGGGTTCTTTTGAGAATCTTCTTGCGGCGTGCCCTTGAGGCAACTGAATTTACCGATCTTGGCATAAATTTAACTGTTTTATGGAGGCAGTGTCCCTTCTGGGAGCTTTTCTACTGCAATCCAAGTTTGACTTTAATTGATAATTGGTAACCCGTTTTGCGGAATTACATGGCCAACAAAGCTTTGACCCTCTTTACATCGACACTTGCAACGAGGCCGACATGAGTCAAATTCCTTTTCTGCTTCTTGGTCTTCTTGGTGAGAATGTGGCTCTTGTAAGCGTGTTTTCTCTTGACTTTTCCCGTTCCGGTAAGTGCAAAGCGCTTTTTTGAACCGGAGTTGGTCTTCATTTTTGACATAGTTAAATTTTTTGACTGTTAATAATTATTTTACCCAATCACTTGGTGCTATTTCTTCTTGACAGGCGAAATCATCATCATCATCCTCTTGCCTTCAAGCTTCGGCATCTGCTCCGCCCTTCCGTATTCCTCGAGTTCCACCGCGAACCTCAGGAGGAGTTTCTCGCCCTGGTCAGCGTAGAGGATGGAACGACCCTTGAAGAACACCGAGGCCTTCACCTTCGAGCCTTCCTGAAGGAACTCCTGTGCATGCTTGAGCTTGAACTGGAAATCGTGTTCGTCGGTATTCGGACCGAACCTTATTTCCTTTATCACTATCTTGGCAGCATTGGCCTTCATCTCCTTTGCCTTCTTCTTCTGCTGATAGAGATATTTCTGATAATCAAGGATCTTGCAAACTGGAGGATCAGCCTTGGCGCTTATCTCCACCAAATCAAGCCCGAGATTGTCAGCAAGTTTAAGTGCCTCAGACGTAGGGAACACCCCCTGCTCGGGAATATTCTCACCCACGAGACGCACTCTTGGAACAGTAATCTCATGATTGATTCTCAATCCGTCTTCATCTTTTTTGTTCTCAGGTCTGGCCTGACGTGAAGGCGCATTTCCTGCCGGTTTCGGTGCATTGAAACGCGGACCGGATGGTTTAAATGGTGCTGCGATAAAAAATCCTCCTATAAGTTTTAAGTGAATATATATCAATATGACAGTTGACTCTCAACCTCCTTGCCTACCAAGGAGATGAATGCGTCAACCGACATTGAACCTTCATCTTTTCCTCCCTGTCTTCTGACAGAGACCGTTCCTTCATTGACTTCCTTCTCTCCTACAATCACGAGGAATGGAATCCTCTGAAGCTCACTTTCACGGATTCTCTTGCCGAGAGTCTCGTTACGGTCATCTACGGAGGCGCGAATATCGGAATTATTCAGCAAATCACAAACTTTTTTTGCATAATCCTCATATTTTTCGCTGACTGGCACGATGTTGACCTGCTCCGGAGTCAGCCAGAGAGGGAGTTTTCCACCAGTATGTTCGAGCAGGACTGCCACGAATCTCTCAAGCGATCCGAACGGTGCACGATGAATCATGACAGGGCGATGCTTCTGGTTGTCGCTGCCCACATATTCCAGTTCGAACCTCTCCGGAAGGTTGTAGTCCACCTGTATCGTACCGAGCTGCCATTTCCTTCCGATGGCATCCTTAACCATGAAGTCAAGCTTAGGGCCATAGAATGCAGCCTCGCCATACTCGACCACGGTGTTCAGTCCTTTTTCGCTGGCAGCCTCGATGATGGCGGCCTCTGCCTTCGCCCAGTTTTCGTCCGTTCCTATGTATTTGGACTTGTTGTCCGGGTCACGGAGTGATATCTGAGCCACATACTCGTTGAAATTCAAGGTCTTGAACACATAGAGGATGATGTCGATGACCTTGCAGAACTCTTCCTTCAGCTGATCGGGACGGCAGAAAAGGTGTGCGTCATCCTGTGTGAAGCTGCGCACCCTCGTAAGTCCGTGAAGCTCACCGCTCTGCTCATAACGGTAAACAGTGCCGAACTCGGCAAGCCTGAGAGGCAGGTCCTTGTATGAGCGTGGCTTCGAACGGTAGATTTCGCAGTGGTGAGGGCAGTTCATCGGTTTGAGGAGATATTCCTCGCCCTCCTGAGGGGTATGAATCGGCTTGAAGGAATCCTTGCCGTATTTTGCATAGTGGCCTGATGTCACATAGAGGTCCTTGTTTCCGATATGCGGAGTGATGACCTGCTGGTAGCCGTATGACTTCTGGAGCTTGCGGAGGAAATTCTCAAGACGCTCGCGCAGAGCCGTACCCTTAGGAAGCCACAGAGGCAGTCCCTGGCCCACCCTCTGGGAGAACGTGAAGAGCTCCATTTCCTTGCCGAGCTTGCGGTGGTCGCGTTTCTTGGCCTCCTCGAGCATGGCAAGATATTCATCGAGCATCGATTTCTTAGGGAATGTTATTCCGTAGATACGGGTCATCATATGACGGGTCTCGTCACCCCTCCAATATGCTCCGGCAATCGAGGTGAGCTTGACAGCCTTGATTACGGAAGTATCCTTGAGATGAGGTCCACGGCAAAGGTCAGTGAAATGGCCGTTGGTATAGAAAGTGATCTTTCCGTCCTCCAGCTCGGAGATGAGCTCGCATTTGTATTCGTCTCCCTTCTCCGTGAAGGTCTTCATTGCATCGGCCTTGGACACCTCGATCCTCGTGAAGGCTTCCTTGGAGCGTGCAAGTTCAGTCATCTTGTCCTCCACGGCCTTGAGGTCGGCCTCCGTGATCTGCTTGTCGCCGAAATCCACGTCATAGTAGAATCCGTTCTCGATAGCAGGTCCTATACCGAACTTGACTCCAGGATAGAGTGCCTCCAAAGCCTCGGCGAGAAGATGTGATGAGGAATGCCAGAACACATGCTTCGCCTCCGGGTCCTCCCATTTGTGGAGCTTTATCGAAGCATCCGAAAGGATAGGCCTCGTGATGTCGTATATTGTTCCCTTTCCTGTCGTGTCGCCAGCCGTGACCACCGTTGCAGCAAGGACTTCCGCTGCAAGTTTCGGACTTATACTCTGTGCAATGTCAAAGGCTGAGACACCGCTCTCGTACTGTCTCACGCCACCGTCAGGAAATGTAATGTTTATCATGATATTATCTGTTAAAATACAAGTTTGCAAATTTAGTAATTTTCTTTGAATGTGGAATGAATTATTTGTCATTTGAGCCCCTCGACGGCAAGTCGCAGACGCTCCAGGGCCTCCGCTATCACGGAAGCCGGCGAAGCGACGTTCATCCTCATGAATCCCTGTCCTCCTGGCCCGAACATTTCCCCGTCGTTCAAGGCAAGACCTGCCTTGTCCACGAACAGGCTCACGAGCGATTCATGGTCGAGTGAGAGCCCGCGGCAATCCAGCCAGACGAGGAAAGAGGCCTGCGGTCTCAACGGCCTTATCTGCGGAATATGCGCGGCACAGTAGGATATGACCAAGTCAACATTCCTCTCGACATATGCAAGCATCTGCCTGCGCCACGGCTCACCCTTGCGGAAAGCCGCCACGGTGGCTATCGTGGAGAAGATGGAAGGGTCGTCATATTCATTCGCCTTCAGGTAGCCGAAGAACCTCTCCCTGATTCCGTCATCGGGAACGACTGCGTATGAACTGACTATGCCTGCGATGTTGAATGTCTTTGAAGGCGCTCCGAAAGTGATGCTGCACGATGCTGCTTCAGGGCAGGTTGAGGCGAACGGGATGTGCCTGTTCCCCCAGAGGGCCATGTCGCAATGTATCTCGTCAGAAATCACAAGGAGATTGTGCTCCACACAGAACCTTGCCAGCCTTGTCAGGGTCTCCCTGTCCCAGACTATCCCCGCTGGGTTGTGAGGGTTGGAAAGTATCAGGAGCCTGCATCTGTCGTCGCATACCGATGCAAGGTTGTCGAAATCCATGGAATACGAACCGTCCGGGTTCTCGATCAGGGGATTGTGGACGATCTCGAGTCCGTTCTCCTGCGGGACGATCCTGAACGGATGATATACGGGAGGCTGGATTATCACCTTGTCGCCCTTTTGAAGGAAAGCATTGACAACCATCCCTATGCCCTTTACGATGCCGGGTATGTAGGTCAGCCATTCCTTCCTGACATTCCACCCGTGATGTGCTGATAGCCAATCACATATGGAAGGATAATAATCCTCCGGGGTGAGCGTGTAGCCGAATATGGGGTGGGAAAGCCTTTCCCTGATGGCATCCACTATGAAAGGAGGGGTCTCGAAATCCATGTCAGCCACCCACAACGGCATCAGGTCAGGGTTTCCGAAGCGTTCAGCGAGTGCGTCCGTCTTCAAGGCGCCGCTCCCGCGACGCTCGATGATCCTGTCGAAATCGTATGTTTCCATGGGAATCCGCCATTAAAGATTGTCCAAGGCCTGAATCATGTCCTCCAGCAGGTCGTCAGGATCCTCCAAGCCGATGCTCAGGCGGATCGTGGTGTCGAATATGTCGAGTTCCCTGAGACGCTCCGGGGTGAAATTGCCGAAGATAGTGCTTGCCGGATGGATTGCGAGGGTCCTGTTGTCGAAAAGGTTGGTGGCACGGAATACAAGTTTCAGATTGTCAAGGAACCTGAAGCAGGCTGCCTTGTCCTCAAGGTCAATGGTCACCATAGCCCCGGCCGTAGGGCCGAACTGCCTCCTTGCAATCTCGTGGTACGGGTTGTCCTCCAGTCCGACATAGTTCACACGGCGCACAGCAGGTACCTCCCTGAGTTTCCTTGCGATATACAGGGCGGAGGCAGCCTGTGCCTTGTAACGGACATCGAGATTTTCGAGTCCGAGCGTCTGCATATAGGCGACCTGTGGGGTCATATAGGCTCCGAGATTGAGCAGAAGACCCTTCATTTCAGCCTTGAAGCCTGGAACGGTCCCATAGTCTATGGCAAGGCCGCCGACGCAGGTACCACCACCGGATATGTATTTCGTGCTGGAGACAAGTTCCACATCAACCCCGAGGGAAGATGCGCTGAACTCCGTGAAAGGAATCATCGTTGAGTCTGCCACCAACGGGATGCCGGCCTCATGGGCAATCTTGGCAAGTTCCTTCAGGTCAGCCACTTCCATATGAGGATTGCTGATGATTTCCGCATATATGCAGCAGGTGTCGGCATCCACGGCAGCGCGAACCTCTTCAAGGTTGGTCAGGTCGCACATCCTGGCGGACACTCCGAAGCGCTTCAATGTTTCCGTAATCAGGAGCCAGGTGTTGCCGAACATATGATTGGAAGCCACGATGTTCTTCCCTGCCGAGGCAAGGGCCATCAAGGTATTGCTGATGGCAGCCATTCCGGAACTGAAAGCATAAACTGCCGAAGCTCCCGTGATTTCCCTGACCTTGTCCTCATAATAGGTCACGGTCGGGTTTGTAACCCTCGAATAATCAGGTTCATCGACTCTTCCGCAGAAGACATCGGCCATGTATTCCGCATTTGGGAACTCGTATGCAACGGTGTGATATACCGGCATGTTCAATGCTCCGTAGGCATCTGGATGCCTGTAGGAAAGATGTATTGCCTTTGTTCTTTGTTTCATAATGCAACAATTGATATTCTGGACATGAATCGTTTCTGATCCTGGACAGGGATTCAGATGATTGGAGGGCAAATTTATGGACTTTTTTATAAATATGATTACCTTTGTTGAAATATAGTAAACATTAAAAAATAACTTGGTACATTTTTCAGGCAGCCAAAGACAGTAAG
>JBJEBR010000023.1:0-60094 GCA_051870255.1 Candidatus Cryptobacteroides sp. | reverse complement strand
TTTCATAATTCAACTCAGTCAACTTTCTCGACTTCCACCCCAGCGGTTCTCAAAAGGTCTATTCCGTCGGTGATTCTGTATTCATCGCGGTAAACAACCCTCTTGATGCCAGCCTGAATAATCAGCTTCGCACATTCCATGCACGGAGATGCCGTAACATAGAGTGTAGCATCCTTGCTGCTGTTACCTGACTGGGCAACCTTGGTGATGGCATTGGCTTCAGCATGAAGGACATAAGGTTTGGTCACACCATTCTCATCCTCACAGATGTTCTCGAAACCGGACGGCGTACCGTTGTACCCATCAGATATTATCATCCTGTCCTTGACAAGAATGGCCCCGACCTGACGGCGCTTGCAATATGAATTGCGGGCCCAGATGCCTGCCATGTCAAGATAGCTACGGTCAAATTTCTCCATATCAGCTTCTTTGGTAAAGGTATCGTTTGATGCTCTTCTTCGGAGTCCTTTCGAAATCCTCGGACATCACTTCTATCTTCTTGAGCTTCGCATAGTTAGGAAGTTCCTTGTTTATATCGGACAAAGCCTTGTCAAAATGTTTCACCATACCTTCCTGATCCATACCGTCGGTCTCGCCAAGACGGAAATCAGGATAGATGAGTGCTGTCAGACCTCCGTTGTCCTCGATTACGAGTGAATCCACGACATAAGGCTGACTGTTGAGCACGGTCTCGATTTCCTCCGGGTAAATATTCTGGCCTGAAGGACCGAGGATCATACATTTCGAGCGTCCTTTCAGGAAAATGGAGCCGTCTGCGTCGATGACTCCCATATCACCAGTGCGGAACCATCCGTCTTCGGTGAAAACTGCCGAGGTAGCCTCCTCGTTCTTGTAATATCCGAGGAACACATTCGCACCTCTCACGAGCACTTCACCAGGGACGTTCTGAGGGTCTGACGACTCAATCTTTATTTCAAGATTCGGGGCAACCTTTCCGCAAGAATAGAGTTTCTCGTCCTTCCAGTCATCATATGTGATGATAGGGGCACATTCGGTCATGCCGTAGCCCACGGTGAACGGGAATCCTATCTGCTTGAAGAAGGCCTCAACCTCCTTGTTGAATGCAGCTCCACCGATGATGACCTCCTCGAACTGGCCGCCGAAAGCACTTACGAGCTCCGTGCGTATCTTGTTCATTACCACCTGATTGAGTACAGGGAGTTTCATAAGGAACTTGATGCCTTCCTTCTCGAGGACTGGTTTTACCTTGCTCTTGTAAATCTTCTCTATCACCAGAGGAACGGCTATCACGATATAAGGCTTCACCTCCGCGAGAGCCTGCATTATGACTTTCGGGCTCGGAATCCTTGAAAGGAAGTGCACGTGTGCACCCACGCTGAGTTCATACAGGACCTCGAACATAAGGCCATACATATGGGCACATGGGAGCATTGACACGATGTTCTTGGTGTTGTCAAGCTCAGGAAGCACGCCTCTGGCAAATACGATGTTCGACCAGATTGCCCTATAAGGAATCATTACTCCCTTTGAGAAACCAGATGTACCTGATGTATAGTTGATTATGGCAAGCTCTTCTGGAGAATCCGTATAGTAGTCCAGAGCCTCAGGGCCGAAGGATTCCGGATATTTACGTCCGAAAAGTTCGTTGAGATGCTCCCTTGCTGCGGTGATCTTCTCATCTGCGGAATACAGGAGCTTGAATGTATTCACTTGTATGACTGCATGGAGCAGAGGCATCTCAGACTCCGTTAGTCCCTCCCATACGACGTCATCCACGAAGAGGATCTTGGCCTCCGAATGGTTCACGAGGTGGTGTACGTTTCCCGGCTTGAATTCATGGAGAAGCGGAACCGGAACAGCTCCGTAAGTGAGGGCAGAAAGGAACGATACAGCCCAGTTGGCCTGGTTCCTTGAGCAGATTGCGACCTTGTCGCCTTTCTGAAGACCGCACTCTTCGAACATGATGTGCATTTTCTCGATTCTCCTTGCGACATCCCTGTAATGGAGCGTCACACCCTGATAGTTCGAGATAGCGGGACGGTCCCAATTATCCCTGAAAGATTTCTCAAAAATCTTGTTAACTGATGTAAATTCCATAAATATTTAAGTTAAAGTACTATTTCATCTATAATGTTATCCTTCTTGACTTACCATCATAGCAGTCATACTCAAGTGTTCCCTCAACAACTCTCACCTCAGTATCGGGACGTGCCATTTTATTTCCGGTCTCATTGTTCAGAGGCTCTCCTCCATTGAAAGGGAAGATAAAGGTCCGGATGGATGTTCTGACCACCCAGCACGACTTGTTCCCGACCACTACCCTTTCAGGAAGGGCCTTGATGGTCTCTTCAGCCTTGATTCCGAGCCACGACGCCGGCTTCTGGCCTTTGAGATTATACATTTCTATGGTGTTGTCCTTATGCAGCACCATTATGTTGTATTTCCGCGTTGAATTGAAATCATATACAGAAGGTCCCACGAGGATTTCCTTGCCAAGGTCCACAGGGAATCCGGAAACGAACCTTCCGAGCCTGTCTATGAGATATATCTTTGAACCGGCTCCGAACAGGAACTGGATCTTCCCGTTTGCGAAATAATCGACATTGCTTACAACCCCGCAGATCCTGCGCTCGAACGGAACGCCCCACAGGCCTTTTCCTCCTTCCTCCTTGAGGCAGAGATACAGATTGTCCTGCTGGTAGAAAAGGTTTGTCTTGCCCGTACCCGAGTTCTTCACGCGGAAAGGTCCCTTTGGAACGACCACCGTGGTATCATGCTCAAATGCAGGGGCCTTGGTCTTCTTCAGGGTCAGATTCCTGATTTCCAGCCGGAATGCATTCCTGTCCTTCCCTACGCCCATCGTAAGTACCGCCGGACAAAGGTCGCAGTCATTTGCAAACGGAGCCAACAGAGCATTGAAGGCTGGCTTGAAGATGTCCCTCGGAGATGACAATGCCGAAGATACGGACAGGTATGCCGAAACCGAAACAGGCTTCGTTCCGAGAAGGTCAGACTTGCCGGCGTCCGCGAGATACTCCTTCAGTGTATAGTCGAGGGTATGTCTGTTGGCATATTCCTCGATGGCAGCCTTGCTTCCGGACACCACCCAGCCGTCAACATATGTGAAACAAGTCTCGTCAGGCAGGCTGAAGATGTTGCCGAACAGGGATGAAAGGAAACCCTTGTACGCATATTGATGTACCGCCGGGGTGTAATCCTTCAAGGTTGAAATGCCTGTGCCCTTGAACAGGAGCTCGACTGATGGAGAGGATGTGCGAACCATGTTCACTCGCTGGAGAGAACTCCCGACCACGAATGAAGCGGTTGCCGCCTCCTGGATTCCGATTCCCTTGAAATATTCTGCAGGGGTGCTCCCTGTCGCGGATGCAAGCGACTTCTGTCTGGAATTATAGTTCTGCAACTGCTGTTTCGAGTCCAGGAAAGACTTGTATGATGAAACATAGGCATCTATGTCCTTCATCGGGAGTGACAGGGCAGAGAATGTATATGACGGCAATATTCCCGCGAAAGCGGTGCTTGACGGTTCGATGTTCTCCATCACGGTCATGAACTCGGCCATGCCGTTCTCATGGATTGTACGGCCCGTAAGCGTAAGCCCACCGCTCCCGATGTTGTCGATGTCTGCCGCCGTCCAGCTTGCCAGGCGCGAAGTGAAATCGGACCACGGGGAGAAAGAACGGGTGAGCAATGCAGATACCAGCCGGGACGACTGGGAATTGGATACGATCATCACATCCTGTCCCGTGACGCATCCGGCAGCCTGCGCGAAACCGTCGAGATCCAGCACGGATACGTTTTTCTCGATATGCCTTACTGCGGAACGGAGAATCACCTCGGACTCCGATGCAAGCACGATTGAACGGCCAGAAAGTTTCTTGTCCCTGCCAGCGACCTTGGAGCAGTCCAGATATTCCGTGGACATTCCAAGTCCTCCGGCAGCCTCCAACAGCGACTGTGCCACCTGCGACTTTTCCTCCGAAGCCTTGCCGGCATCGAATACATACAGAGGCACGAGCTTTCCTGAATAATGGAGGGAGACGGCCATCCGGCAGTCGAAAGAGCTGAACGGGGTAAGCTGCCAGGCATCGGAAGCTTCAGAGAAGCAGAATACTGCAACCGCATCCGATGGAATCGCCGGAAGCAGGATGTATCTGGAATCGTCAACGGTCCTGGAGACAGCCTTGTCCTTCACGCCAGGGCCTCCGGAATACAGGAAAGCCACCGCAACCGAGATGCCGCCTATCAACAGGAGCAGGACACTCAGACAGATTATGAGCGACTTGCGACTCATGTCAGTCCTCTACTGCTACAGCCTCGATTTCAATGCCGACACCCATTGGGAGGGCGGCCACCTGGAAGCAGGCCCTTGCTGGCTTGTCTTCGGTGAAATACTGGGCATAGACCTCGTTCACGGCCTTGAAGTCAGCGATGTCCGCCAGAAGGACCGTAGTCTTCACGACATTTCCATAACCCATTCCGGCTGCTTTGAGGATTGCGCCAACATTCTTGAGGGACTGGTGTGCCTGTGCGGCAATGTCGGAAGGGACGGTGCCGTCAGCGGGATTCACTGGAATCTGGCCTGACACATAAAGGGTTCCGTTCACGAGGATTGCCTGAGAATATGGGCCCACTGCCTTTGGGGCGTCCGGAGTTGCGATTACCTTTTTCATACTATTATTATTCTTTCAGTATCTTACAAAAATGCAAAATTAGCAAAAAAAGGTTAAATACCAATATTGGCCGACCACCAAGCGGCTCCGCACGGCTTTGTACGCCTTCGTACGCCTTCACCCGCAGATCCCTCACTTTCGTTCGGGATGACAGGTTGAATGTCATGTCGAGCGCAGCCGAGACATCTGTATAAAGCAATAGTGGAATCCTGAGATTTCTCAGAATTCCACTATTGGTAGCCCCGAGCAGAATCGAACTGCTATCTAAAGTTTAGGAAACTTCCATTCTATCCGTTGAACTACAGGGCCATTGATGTCCGTTATCGGAGAAAGACTACTCAGCCTTCTTCTCGATAATCTGACGGCCTCTGTAGTAGCCGCACTCTGGACATACTCTGTGGTACATTATGGTTGCACCGCAGTTTGAACAAGTAGCGAGGGTAGGAACCACTGCTACATCATGTGTTCTTCTCTTGTCACGTCTCTGTTTGGAGACTTTGTGTTTCGGATGTGCCATTGTTATCTATTTTAATTATTTGTATCTTGTTCATTCCGCCTTGAAAAGTCCTTTCAAAGCTGAAAAAGGGTTCCCGACCTCATCATCCGCAGAAAATCCGTCTCCATCTGACTGAATGCCAAGATGCCTCACAGCATCAGGATTGCATTCTCCGGGCCTGTGTGTGCGCTGCATCGGAAGCGAAAGACATACATAGTCATATACGATCTGGTCCAGATCCAGCTCCTGGCCATCAGCCTCGACGAAAACTATCTCCCGACCGTCATCCTCGGCATCTTCTCCCTCTCCGAACCTCACATCAAGGGCGATGTCCACATCTATCGGCATGTCCAGGTCTTCGAGACACCTGTCGCACTCCACCGTGACCTTTCCTTCCACACTGCAATCAACCAGGACTTTACGTCCCCTCTTCTCGACCACGGCAGCCACTTCGAGGTCGGCATCGGATATTTCCGCATTTTCAAAAGAATCGAAGAACTCTCCTCCGGCATGCCAGGAAAATCTGCTCTCTCCGGCAGCCAATCCATTTAAAGGTATAAGCAATTTCTTATCATCCATAGCCTATAAATAGATTTTGAGCCTGCAAAGGTATAGAAAACTTTCGAAACTTTCAAATTTTTCGTCTCCTAAAATTCCATTTCATCAAACCTGAAACATAATCGTTATGCCTCAGCATCCTGGCCTCTGCGCTTGCGCTCAATCTCATCGAGGATTATCTTCCTGATTCTCATGGACTTTGGAGTAACCTCCACGAGTTCATCCTCCTGAATGTACTCAAGAGCTTCCTCAAGGGAGAACACAACCGGAGGAGGAAGCATCACCTTGTCATCGCTTCCGGAAGCCCTCATATTGGTAAGCTTCTTGGTCTTGCAGATATTGATGTTGAGGTCGCGCTCACGGGTATGCTCGCCCACTACCTGGCCGGCATAGATCTCCACGCCCGGCTCGATGAAGAAACGTCCCCTGTCCTGAAGCTTGTCCATCGAATATGCCACGGACAGTCCTGTCTCAAGCGAGACGAGGGAACCGTTGGTACGCCTTTCGATTTCGCCCTTGAAAGGCTCGTACCCTTTGAAGCGGTGTGCAACCACGGCCTCTCCCTGGGTGGCGGTGAGTAGGTTGCTCCTGAGTCCCATCAGGCCCCTTGCAGGGATGTCGAATTCAAGATGGGTCCTGTCCCCACGGTTCTCCATATGAACGAGGGCACCTTTCCTCCTCGTGGACATCTCGATAGCCTTGCCAACAAACTCTTCCGGAACCTCGATGGTGAGATTCTCAATCGGCTCGCACCTCTGGCCGTTGATGGTCTTGTCCAGCACCTTCGGCTGGCCGACCTGAAGTTCGAATCCCTCCCTTCTCATCGTCTCTATGAGGACTGAAAGATGGAGCACTCCCCTGCCATATACTATGAATGAATCGGCGTTAGGACCTGGCTTCACCCTCAGGGCGAGGTTCTTCTCGAGTTCCTTCTCCAAACGCTCCTTCAGATGGCGGGAAGTCACGAACTTGCCCTCGCGTCCGAAGAACGGAGAGTTGTTGATGCAGAAAAGCATGCTCATCGTAGGTTCATCCACCTCAATCGGAGGAAGCGGCTCAGGATTCTCGTAATCTGCGACCGTGTCCCCGATTTCAAAGCCTTCGAGTCCCACTACGGCACATATATCGCCGCAATCCACGGAATCGACCTTCGTCTTTCCGAGACCGTCGAACACCATCAGGTCCTTGATTTTCTGTTTCTGCTGTATGTCATATCTCTTGCAGAGCGTGATGTTCATGCCTGCGGAGAGCGTGCCCCTGGTGACCCTTCCTACAGCAATCCTGCCGACATAAGGAGAATATTCCAGAGAGGATATGAGCATCTGCGGAGTTCCCTCCACCTTGGCCGGGGCAGGGATTACCTCCAGGATAGTATCGAGAAGGGCGGTGATGTCAGTGGTCGGCTTCTTCCAGTCGTATGACATCCAGCCCTGCTTCGCACTTCCGTAAACCGTCCTGAAATCAAGCTGGTCCTCGGTCGCACCGAGAGAGAACATCAGGTCGAAGACCTCTTCCTGCACCTCCTCCGGACGGCAATTGAGCTTGTCAACCTTGTTGATGACAACGACTGGCTTCTTGCCCATCTCGATGGCTTTCTGAAGCACGAAACGGGTCTGAGGCATACAGCCCTCGAAAGCGTCAACAAGCAGGAGCACCCCGTCGGCCATATTGAGCACTCGCTCCACCTCTCCACCGAAATCACTATGGCCCGGAGTATCAATCACATTGATTTTCACCCCTTTATATGTAACTGACACATTCTTTGCCAAAATCGTTATACCTCTTTCCCTTTCAAGGTCGTTGTTGTCAAGGATCAGTTCTCCCAACTTCTCCTGCTCGCGTGCCTGACGCGCCTGATAAATCATCCTGTCAACCAAGGTTGTCTTTCCGTGGTCAACGTGGGCTATTATCGCAATGTTACGAATCTCTTGCATATCGTTCCTGAATAATGTATCCGGGGCGTCGGGAGGCACGGCCTCGCATCCCCGCAAAAAGGACTGCAAAAATATACAATTATCCGGATAGTCGTATATTTTTCGTTGATTTTCTGAATATGACGCGATATGTCAGGCCGTCATCTCACCCTGAGCTTGCGGCCTATCTTCAGTATCGTCGTAGGGGTTATTCCGTTGAGCTTGCAGATGGCGTTGACAGTCGTGCCGTTGTTTATGGCTATCCTGCTGAGAGTGTCGCCGGAGCGGACCACATACCATTTCATGGCAGCCTTCTCGGCATCCTCCCTCTGGTCCTCCTGCTCGTTGTAAGCCTCGTCCTCGAAATCCTGCTCATAGTTGCTGTAAGGGCTGAAATATTTCTTCTTCAGCACGAACAGCCTGTGCCTGAGGTCGCCGGTGCTGAAATCTATGAGCCACTGAGGGTCGAAAGCAAAACCCTGATACCTCGTCTCGAAATGCAGATGGGGTCCCGTGGACCTTCCGGTGGAGCCGCCGAGTCCGATGACATCCCCGGCATTCACCCAGTCACCCACCTCAACATTCCGCTTGGAAAGGTGGCCATAGAAAGTCTCCAGGCCGTTTTCGTGTCTGATCACGACAAGGTTGCCATATCCTCCCAGGTATCTGGAGACCCTGACCTTCCCCGTGAACGCCGCATATATGGGGTCACCCACCTTCAGAGGCAGGTCAACCCCCTGATGCCTCCGTCCCCTCCTTATGCCGAACTTTCCACGGTAATATACCTCTCCCTGAAAAGGGCAATGATACTGGTCTAGACTGTCCACCATCCACAGCGACCACGACTGCGGCAACTGCTCGAGCGTCACCTTGTAAGGATTCGACTCCTCCGTGTTCCAGTGGTCGTCAAAAACCCCGGCAAGCTTCTCGAAGCCTGCCGTCTTGTGGTATTTCCAGGTGTTGTCAGCATAAAGGACGACCTTCACGAACTCATTGACCGTGTCGAGGGTGTCAACAGGGTCCGTCGGGGAGGAAATCAAAGACTTGACAGGCTGCTTGAACGGACGGGGGATTTCCAGGGTCGTCCTGACGGTATCGATCCTGACCGGCACCACGGCATCCACCGGGTGCGGGGAAACGGTCAGGATTACAAGGCTGAGGAATATGTTTGTCAAGTTCAGCCTCATCCTACTTCGCCCCGAATTTCGTTTCCAGCAATGTCCTTGCAGCATTCACCTTTTCATCAAGAAGCTCCTTCGAGGTGGCCTCGCAGAGGAACCTGAGATAAGGTTCAGTGTTGGAAGGCCTGATGTTGAACCACCACTGAGGGAACTCAACCCTGTAGCCGTCGAAATCCATATAGGCCGTATGCTTCTCCTGTGACATGAACATGTCGCGCACTGCGTCCATAGCCCCTGCCTTGTCTTCCAGACGGAAGTTGATTTCGCCGGAATTCTGATATTTCTCGATTTCCGAGATGAGCTGGCTGAGAGTGCGGCCTTCCTTCTTGAGTTTGCTCACAACGTTGAGAATCAGGATGGAAGCCAACATTCCGCTGTCTGAATAGAAGAAATCGCGGAAATAATAATGTCCTGCAAGCTCTCCTCCGAAAACGCCGTCGATTTCACGTAGTTTCTCAGCTGCGAAGGCACGTCCGACCTTCCAGGTCCTCATTTCTCCGCCGAGTGGTGCGAGATATTCCCCTACGGCCTTGCTTGAACGGATGTCCTGAAGCACCAGTCCCTTCTCTCCCCTTTCGACGAGGAAATATTGTCCGAGGACCGCAATCATCAAGTCCGGGGATATGAAACGGGCATTCTCATCGACGAACATCACTCTGTCTGCATCACCGTCATAGATGACACCGACATCGGCTCCAGTCTTGCGGACAAGATCCTTGAGCGCCTCGACATTCTTGGGAACGAGAGGGTTCGGGTCATGGTTAGGGAAACGGCCGTCCATCGTATCGTACAGATATTCAGGAACATCCCCGAAAATCTGTTTTGCGAAGAGGTTTGCCATACCGTTTGAAAGGTCCATGGCGATGCGCAGGCCGCTGTAATCTCCCTTGTATTTGAGGAGGAAATTCAGATAGTCCTCGCGGATGTCCATCTGGTGGACCTCACCCTTCCTTGCTGCTGCAGGCGTAGGCCTTCCGTCCTCTATCCACTGTTTGATGGTCTTGAGGCCTGCATCATAACCTACCGCACGGGCATTCTCCGTGGAGACCTTCATTCCGTTGTACTCGGGTCCGTTGTGGGACGCAGTAATCTGGACAGATGCCTTGAAACCATAGTTGGCAGTCGCAAAATAGACCGCCGGAGTGGTGGTGAGGCCGAGGTCATATACATCGGCGCCTGCATCGGTGATGCCGGCTACAACCGCGTCATGTATCTCGTCCGAGGATACGCGGCAGTCCCTGCCCACGGCCACCTTGTCTGCTCCGAGAAGTTCCGGAATGAAATAACCAGCCTTGTAGGCGGTCTCCTTGTCGAAATCCACATTGTAGATTCCCCTTATGTCGTATGCGTGAAATGCTCCCATAATATATAATATATGTATATCAATGAATCATCTCTTGGATTTGTACCTGGTCGATACGGCACCTTTTGATATGTTCTGCAGCTTGCGGGCTATCATCTTGCGGCGTATCGGGGAAATCCTGTCCACGAAAAGATTCCCGTCGAGATGGTCAAGTTCGTGCTGGACCATACGGCAGCCGAAACCTCTGAATTCCTCTGTCACCTGCTCAAAGTCTTCATTGTAATAGGTAACGGTCATGACGGAAGGACGGGTAACTTCAGCATATATTCCCGGGACACTGAGACATCCTTCCGAATAGTCGCAGGTCTGCTCACTTTCGGCCGTAACGACAGGATTTATCATTGTCCGGCGAAAATCCTTCAGCTCGGGATATACATCCGTCATCTCGGTGCCGTCAACTATGAGTATTCTTTTGTTGATGCCCACCTGAGGGGCTGCAAGACCGCATCCGTCAGACTGCTTCAAGGTCTCCTTCATGTCTGCCACAAGTTTCGTTATGGCTTCACGGTCGTTGATGTCCGCCTCGACATTCTCGTTGCGGAGCACCTCGGAACCATATAGATAAATAGGTAAAATCATATTCTTATCCTTATATTATATATCCTGCTCGTGCAGGGATGGTTCATTTCCTGCGTCCCTTCCTGGAGACCTTCCTGCTGAGGGTGTCCGGGACCATTGACGGGTCGAATGTAGCTGATGAGCCAGAAGTCCTGTCCATGTAGCTCTGGAGGATGATGGCTGCGCTGATGCGGTCAACCGACTCCTTTTCCCTTCTCTCAGACTGCTTCATCCCGCCGTCTATCATCGCCCTGTGGGCAAGGACGGAGGTGAAGCGCTCATCCTCTATGCTGACCGGGACATCGGGGAAGGCCTTGGAAAGCTGCTTGAGGAATGCCTCGACATCCTTGGCAGCCTCCGACGGGGCCCCGTCCATATTGACCGGCATACCGACCACAAATCTGACCACATTCTCTTTTTCGGAGTAGTTTTTGAGATATTCTATTATCTTTGCAGTCTGTACCGTTTCGAGGGCGGAGGCAAAGATGCCGAGAGGATCGCTCACAGCGACGCCGACCCGCTTCCTTCCGTAGTCTATGCCTATCATCCTGTCCATAACGGGTACAAAGTTAGAAAAATTATGGCACCGCACAACAAATTAAAAGACAACAAAGACCATAAGGTCCGCAATTTCAGGCTTGCCATCATAGATGACATGAGTCACAAGCAGCTCCTGACCGTTCATTTCACGAGGGTCGGGTTCGTCGTGGCCATCGTGAGCATCGTAATATCATTCACACTCCTTGTCTTCGCACTCATCGCATTCACCCCCATCCGCACCTTCGTCCCGGGTTATCCTGACGAAAGGTCGAAAAGGGCCGCAATCCAGAACGCAATCCGAATCGATTCCCTCGAGAATGTCATTTTCAAATGGGAACTTTACTCCGAGAACCTCAGGAGGAGCGTCGAGGGACGGGAACCTGTCAAGATTGACAGCATAATCAATGCGAACAGGGCTGCTGCGGCAAATCCTGACGCGGCTGCGCTCCAGAGCAGGGATTCGATGCTCAGGAAACAGGTCAGGGCGGAGGAGCAGTTCGAAATCAGCTCCCGTGACAAGAGAAGCCTCCCGATTGAAGGGATGCATTTCTTCACGCCTGTGAAGGGTGTCATATCGCAGAAATACGACCCGGACTTCCATCCTTTCATTGACATAACTGCACCCGAAGGTACGGTCGTAAAGGCAGTCCTCGACGGCACTGTCATTTCGGCTGGATGGAACGAGGAGACCGGCAACAGCATCCAGATACAGCATAGCGGAGACATCGTGTCCATATACCGTCACAATGAGAAATTGCTGAAGAAGACCGGGGACAAGGTCACTGCCGGCACCCCGATAGCCCTTCTGGGCAACACCGGAACGCAGACAACCGGTGCCCACCTGCATTTCGAGCTGTGGCACAACGGAGAGACTGTTGACCCGACTCTGTACATAAACTTCTAAACCACGAGGCAAGACAATGGAGAAAAGACATATAGCCATCCTCGGCTCCACGGGTTCAATCGGAAGGCAGGCCCTGGATGTCATCAGGCAGCACAGGAAACTTTTCGAGGTGGAGCTCCTGACGGCGAACAACAGCAGCGACCTGCTCATAAGGCAGGCGGTGGAATTCGATGCGAACGCCGTCGTGATATGCAACGAGGAGAAATACGAGGAGGTGGCCGAAGCCCTGAAACCACATTATATAAAGGTATTCGCCGGAATGAAGTCTGTCTGCGACCTCATGGAGAGCGACAACATAGACATCGTGCTGACCTCGATGGTAGGTTTCAGCGGACTGTCCTCCACGGTTGCCGCCATAAAGGCTGGTAAGACAATCGCCCTCGCCAACAAGGAGACCCTGGTCGCCGCAGGAGAGACCGTGATGGAGCTTGCGGCAAGGCACGGAGCGAGAATCCTTCCTGTGGATTCCGAACATTCCGCCATATTCCAATGTCTCATGGGTTCCGCAGGGGCTGACATCGAAAGGATACACCTGACGGCATCGGGAGGCCCGTTCCGCACCTGGACGAGGGAGAGGATTGCCAAGGCGACGAAGGACGAGGCCCTCAGGCATCCGAAATGGAACATGGGTGCAAAGATAACCATAGACTCGGCGACGATGATGAACAAATGCCTTGAAATCATCGAGGCAAGATGGCTTTTCGGCACTCCCGGTGACAAGATAAATGTCGTGATACATCCTGAATCCATAATCCACTCGATGGTGGAATATGCCGACGGTGCGGTCATAGCCCAGATGGGACATCCCGACATGAGGGAGCCTATCCAGTTCGCGCTCTGCTGGCCTGAACGCAAGACCCTATCCAACAGGAAACTGGATTTCGCACAGCTCGGAAGCCTGTCGTTCTTCGCCCCTGACAGGGAGAAGTTCCCGGCCCTGGACCTCGCATATGAGGCATTGGACAAGGGTGGGAACATGGCCTGCATCATGAACGCCGCAAATGAAGCCGCCGTGGCGGCATACCTGCAGGGAAGGATAGGATTCTATGACATCACGGACATCGTCTCAGAGTGCATGGCTGGTCCGGATTTTGTCGGGTCGTGCGACCTAGAAACGATTTTCCGCACAAACGAGACGATTCTCGCCAAAGCTTCCGGCATGATAGATGCGAAGGCCGGAAGGAAATCCTTTTAATTCGGAAACAGATGGTAGTACTCATAAAAGCGCTTCAACTCATACTTGCCCTGTCCGTGCTCATCCTGATTCACGAGCTCGGACATTTCATGTTCGCCAAGATGTTCGGAATCAGGGTGGACAAATTCTTCCTTTTCTTCGATGCCGGAGGGGTGAAGCTCCTCAGCACAAAGAGCGGATGGTTTGCAAAGCTGTTCCCGAAAGCCGCCGAATCCGAGACTGAATACGGCATCGGATGGCTTCCTCTCGGAGGTTACTGCAAGATAGCCGGGATGGTTGACGAATCACTTGACACCGATTTCACCAACCACGAGCCTCAGCCGTGGGAGTTCAGGTCTAAACCGGCGTGGAAGAGGTTCCTCGTGATGGCTGGAGGTGTGCTGATGAATTTCATACTCGCCATAGCCATATATTCCGGGATTCTCGCGAAATGGGGCAGGAGCTATTACAGCAACAGCGACAATTGCGTATATGTGAACTCGCTCGCCTACGAGATGGGCTTCCGCAACGGAGACCGCATCCTGAAGTTCGACGACTACGTACCTGAGAATTTCGGTATGCTCCAGGCAGACCTCGCAAGGCAGACTGCCGACAAGGCTTCGGTCCTCAGGGATGGGGACACCGTGGAGATATATCTGGACCACAGCCTCTGGCCGGAAGTGCTGAACACGCAGGGGATGTTCGACCTTGCCGTACCGTTCTGCATCTCAGAGGTCACGGAAGACTCCATGAACGGGATGTCCGGCTTGATGGCAGGGGACAGGATAATATCCATCGGGGATTCCGACATAAGGTTCGTGCAGGACGCCAGGCCCATATTGGCAGAGCATAGGGGAAGGAGCGTGGATGCCACGGTCGCAAGGGGGGCCGACACCATTGCAATGAGACTCCAGGTTGACTCTCTCGGGATGCTCGGGGTGAGGCTCGAGATGCCTCCTGTGACGACGAAGGAGTATTCGGTGATTTCAGCCATCCCAGCAGGCTTCTCCATGGCTTTCGAGACCATAGGAGGATATCTCCAGGACCTGAAGCTCGTCGCGACACCGAGCACCGGGGCATACAAGTCGGTGGGAAGCTTCATATCGATGGGGCAGATATTCCCTGCCACCTGGGATTGGTATGTCTTCCTGAACATAATGGCCTTGCTGTCAATAATGCTCGGCGTGATGAACCTGCTGCCGATCCCGGCACTCGACGGAGGACATATGGTTTTCACCCTCTACGAGATGATCACGAGGAAGAAACCGAGCGACAAGTTCATGTACATTATGCAGATTATCGGACTGGTACTACTTTTTGCGCTCATGTTCCTCGCCTTTGGAAACGATTTTGCAAGACTGTTCAGATAATGATATTGAAACAGGTATAAACCATAAGACACTAAAATCATGAAACATTTTCATTTATATCTGGCTTTGGCCATGACCACCCTCCTCCTCTCATCCTGCGGGGAGAACTCCAGGAAGAAGGCCCTTCTCCCGAACATCAGCGGAAAGGCCGGAGAAGTCATCGTCGTCATCGACAAGTCCGAATGGGAAGGCGCGATCGGCACGACCATCCGCGACACCCTCGCAAACGACTGTCCTTTCCTCCCTCAGCGTGAGCCGTTGTACAACCTTGTAGATGTGGCTCCAAGCGGATTCGGAAGCATGTTCCAGATACACAGGAACATAATCATCGTGAACGTCAACTCCAATGTCACAAGCCCGGGAGTGATCTACCAGACGGACATCTGGGCCACGCCACAGTGCGTCATCAGGCTCAACGCCCCGGACAGCGATACGGCTGTGCAGCTTTTCAAGGACAACTCAAGGAAAATCATCACCACCTTGGAGCAGGCTGAAAGGGACAGGATAATTCTCAACTCCAGGAAATACGAAGAAAGGTCCCTCGCCCCGGTGGTCAGCGAAATGGTGGGAGGGTCTCCGCATTTCCCTTCCGGATTCAGGCTCAAGAAGCATACTGACAACTTCATATGGATTTCTTACGACACCCAGGTAAGCCAGGGGATACTCATCTACAAATATCCTGTCGAGGAAGGCAAGGAGATGCTCAGCCTGGACAACATCCTTGAGGTCAATGCCGTGACGCTCAAGGAGAATGTTCCGGGTATGTTCGAGAACACCTATATGATGACAAGCGACTTCGCAAGGCCTTCAATAGAATATCTCAAGTACAAGGGACGCGACTTTGCGAGCATCAGGGGGTATTGGGAAGTATATAATGACTATATGGGTGGTCCTTTCGTGGCACATGCATTCTACAGCCAGGACGGCAAGTATGTCATCGTAATGGAAGGGTTCGTATATGCGCCTAAATATGACAAACGTCACTATCTCAGGCAGGTAGAATCAATATTGTACTCGTTCGAGTGGGCAGAAGCAAACTGAGCGGGGTCAGGCCGGGGAAAGAAAAGGTAAGAAAGATTAGAAAAATTTTGTCAATTGAGAAACATTTCTTACCTTTGCACTCCCATTTGATAAAAATGGCCTGGAAAGGTGGGTTCGTATAACGGTTAGTACTCAAGATTTTCATTCTTGCAATAGGGGTTCGATTCCCCTACCCACTACAAGAAATATAAAAAATAAAAACAATGGCAAACCACGCTTCAGCAGACAAGCGCTATCGCCAGAGCGAGAGGCGCAGATTGCATAATAAGTATTATGCAAAGACAACAAGGAACGCAATACGTGCGTTGAGGAACACCACCGACAAGGCAGCGGCAGAGGCCAATGCTCCTAAGGTTTACGCAATGATCGACAAACTTGCAAAGGTCGGTGTCATCCACAAGAACAAAGCTGCAAACCTCAAGAGCGGTATCGCAGTTTACATCAATAAACTTTCATAACGAAAGCTGACCTTAAAGGTTTTCTTATAGCTGGAAAGAAGCAGTCCAACAAGGCTGCTTCTTTCATTAACAAAAAAGGCTGCATCAGCAGCCGCGACCGGGCCGGGACTTTTCCAAAGGAAAAGTTGGAAAGGCGAAAAGGTCGCCCGACCCGACCAAAGGGAGAGGTCGTACTCCCCTGAAAGGGGATGTCACGAAGTGACAGGGGTTAAAACGAGATGTAGCGCAGTTGGTAGCGCACTACGTTCGGGACGTAGGGGTCGCGTGTTCGAGTCACGTCATCTCGACAAAGAATCCGCAGAAGAAAATTCTGCGGATTTTTTTGTAATTTAGAAGCCGATAATTCACACACGCAAAACTATAACCGAAATGAGACGATTCAATCCGATCATCCTGCTGCTCGCATTACTTTGCTCATGTTCAACCCGCACAGACCGCTTCGACTACCATGTATGTGCCTTCGTATGGCCGTCCTGCCACGATGATTCCCTCGGCCGCGCCAACTGGGAGGAAGGAATAGGCGAATGGGAAGTCATAAAGCAAGGCGACCCTCGGTTCGAAGGCCATTACCAGCCAAAGGAACCGCTGTGGGGCTATGAGATGGACAATGACCCTCAGGTCGTGGAGAAATGGATAAATACCGCATTGAGCTACGGAGTGAACACATTCGTATATGACTGGTACTGGTTCGACAGCTACCCATACCTTGAAAGCGCCTTGAACGACGGATTCCTGAAGGCGCCGTCAAACGGGAAGATGGACTTTTTCCTGATGTGGGCCAACCACGACGTGAAACACAATTACTGGAACTGGCACAAATGGGGAGAGGACGATTCAATCCTGTGGAAGGGTACGATTGATCCGGAGGAGTTCCCGGTGATAGTTGACCGGCTGATAAACAAATATTTCCGGCTCAGGAACTATGCAAAAATAGACGGAAAGCCGATGTTCGCAATCTTCGATGCAAAGAATTTCATCAAGAGTTTCGGGAGCGAAGAGGCTGCTGCTCAGGCCATGGATTATATGAGGGACAAGGTGGTTGAAGCCGGTTTCCCAGGGTTGTACTATGTGATGATGCGCGGAGACGGCATGATGTGCACCGAGAAATCGTATGAAAGCATGAAGAAAAGATGCGTTCTCTCGCCTGATGCATGGACTTGGTACAATATGGGCGGGTTCAACCCTGATTATATCCAGCATGCCGAACAGGCCGCCCGCTGCAGGGAGTCATGGGAGGGCAGATTCGATTTCCCGCTCTTCCCTACCGTATCCATTGGATGGGACGACACCCCGCGCTTCCCGGCCAAAGGCAAGGACGATGTAACCTGCTTCAACAACACCCCTGAAAACTTCCGCATCTATCTTGAGAAGGCTAAGGAATATGCCGATGCAAAGGCCGACACACAGCCGAAATTCGTATTCATCAACGCCTGGAACGAATGGGTGGAAGGCAGCTACCTCCTTCCGGACAAAAGAAACGGCTTCGGATATCTCGAAGCCGTCAAAAGTGTATTTGGTAGTTGTAAGTGATTCTACATCATTCCACCCATTCCGCCTGCTGGCATTGCAGGGGCTGGTTCCTTCTCAGGGATGTCTGCGATTGCGCACTCGGTGGTGAGGAACATACCAGCCACTGAAGCTGCATTTTCAAGAGCCACGCGGGCTACCTTGGTCGGGTCGATCACTCCGGCCTCGAACATATTCACATATTCCTCGGTGCGGGCATTGTAACCGAAATCACCTTTGCCTTCGCGGATCTTGTTGATAATCACGCTGCCCTCCACACCTGCGTTGGCTGCAATCTGACGGAGAGGCTCTTCGATGGCCTTTGCAACGATGCGTACGCCTGTGGTCTCATCCTCGTTCTCACCCTTGAGGTCCTTGATGGCCTCGGCTGCACGGATGTAGGCTACTCCGCCACCAGGCACGATACCTTCCTCGACAGCTGCACGGGTTGCACTGAGAGCATCCTCGACGCGGTCTTTCTTCTCCTTCATCTCAACTTCGGTAGCGGCACCTACATAAAGGACTGCCACACCGCCTGCCAACTTGCCAAGACGCTCCTGGAGTTTCTCACGGTCATAGTCTGAAGTCGTGGTCTCAATCTGTTTCCTGATGGTGTTGGCCCTCTCCTGGATTGCCTCTGCATCACCTGCACCGTTCACGATGGTAGTGTTGTCCTTGGAAATAACGACCTTCTCTGCCTTTCCGAGCATGTCTGGAGCAGTATTCTCGAGGGTGAATCCCCTCTCCTCTGAAACTACCACTCCGCCTGTAAGGGTTGCGATATCCTGAAGCATCTCCTTGCGGCGGTCGCCGAATCCCGGAGCCTTAACGGCTGCTATCTTGAGGGTACCACGGAGCTTGTTCACAACGAGAGTTGTAAGTGCCTCTCCATCGACATCTTCTGCAATGATAAGGAGTGACTTGCCTTCACGTGCAATCGGCTCAAGAATCGGAAGAAGGTCCTTCATCGTGGAAATCTTCCTGTCAGTGATGAGAATGTAAGGATTCTCGAGGACTGACTCCATCTTGTCACCGTTAGTCATGAAATATGGAGATATGTAACCTCTGTCAAACTGCATACCTTCAACGACCTTGACCTCGGTCTCGGTGCCTTTGGCCTCCTCGACGGTGATTACGCCGTCCTTCTTTACCTTTGACATTGCGTCGGCGATGAGTTTACCGATGTAATTGTCGTTGTTGGCTGAAATCGTGCCGACCTGCTCGATCTTGGCATAATCCTCACCAACCTCCTGGCTCTGCTCACGGAGGTTTGCAACCACGGCTGTAACAGCCTTGTCAATACCTTTCTTGAGGTCCATCGGGTTTGCTCCGGCAGTTACGTTCTTCAGACCTACATTTATGATAGCCTGAGCAAGAACTGTAGCCGTGGTTGTACCGTCGCCGGCCTGCTCGTTTGTCTTGGAAGCGACTTCCTTTACCATCTGGGCACCCATGTTTGCGAACCTGTCCTCAAGTTCGATTTCCTTTGCAACGGTAACTCCGTCCTTCGTAACCTGTGGAGCGCCGAATTTCTTATCAATCACTACATTGCGGCCTTTAGGACCAAGTGTGACCTTTACTGCATCTGCAAGTGCGTCTGCGCCGGACTTCATCTGGGCGCGGGCTTCTGTATTGAATTTGATTTCTTTTGCCATGATTTTATTGATTTAGATTTCTCGGCTTCGCTCGAAATGACAATTGGTCTTTTCTCGGGATGGCTATGCCATCGGGGCCAAGCCGGATTAAAAAATTAAAGGATTGCCAAAATGTCAGACTGTTTCATGATGAGGTAGTCCTTGCCCTCGACGGTGACTTCAGTGCCGGCATATTTGCCATAGATGACTACATCGCCGACCTTAACTTCCATAGCCTCGTCCTTCTTTCCGGGACCAGCTGCTACAACTGTACCCTGCTGAGGTTTCTCTTTTGCCGTATCAGGAATATAAAGTCCTGAAGCTGTCTGGGTCTCGGCCGCTTTCGGCTCGATGACAACCCTGTCTGCCAATGGTTTGATCATGATTCTATAATTTTTAATGTTAAAAATACGATTCGGATGTCCTGAGGCCCTCCGGCCTTCGGACGCCAGGGAAATGGACAAAAGAAATGCCATTGCCCACAAACTGACAATTTGGCAGAAAAAACTAACCGATTGAGGATAGCGCCAGACGGAAATGCCACAATATCACACCTACACTGACAGACACATTCAGGGAATGCTTGGTCCCGAACTGCGGTATTTCCAGCGAGAAGTCAGACGCATCCACCACCTCCTGGGAAACTCCGTCCACCTCATTTCCAAAGACAAGGGCGTAGCGGCCTCCCTTCCTCGGGACAAAGCTGTCCAGCATTACCGAGCGTGCCGTCTGCTCGACGCTCACGATTTCATAACCGTCGGCGCTGAGCCTCCGCACTGCCTCCATGGTATCGTCCACATGTTCCCATTCCACACTGTCCTCCGCACCGAGGGCGGACTTGTGTATCTCGGCGGAAGGAGGCACTGCACATATTCCGCAAAGCCATACCTTGTCGGCCTTGAAGGAGTCGGCGGTGCGGAATGCGGAGCCCACATTGTGAGCGCTTCGGATATTGTCAAGCACCAGAACGATGCCTGATTCCGGCAAAGTCTTGTATTCCTGAGCCGATACCCTTCCGAGTTCGATGTTCAATAGTTTCCTGTTGGTCATTTATGTATAAAATATAGGTACGAAAGTTTTCAACACAAAATTACAGTGATTTCCTAAAAAAGAAAAAAATATATACTTTTGCAGTCGCGTTAAAGAAAAACTCATGAAACAGGATCTTCAAATTTTCAATCTTATCAAGAAGGAAGAGGACAGACAGACCTCAGGAATTGAACTCATCGCGTCAGAGAACTATGTAAGCGACCAGGTTCTCGAAGCACTCGGTTCAATCTGTACGAACAAATATGCCGAAGGCTACCCTGGTGCAAGGTATTATGGCGGATGCGAGGTCGTCGATCAGATAGAGCAACTTGCCATCGACCGACTCTGCGAAATCTATGAAGCTGAGTATGCGAATGTGCAGCCTCACTCCGGCGCACAGGCCAATATGGCAGTTCTCATGGCCTGCCTCAAACCGGGAGACACATTCATGGGTCTGGACCTTGCCCATGGAGGCCACCTTACCCATGGTTCCCCAGTCAACATGTCGGGAATCCTCTATCACGCAGTCTCCTATGGTCTAGACGAAGTAACTGGAATGATCGACTATGACGCCATGGAGAAGACTGCTCTCGAACACAAGCCGAAACTCATAATCGGAGGTGCATCGGCATATTCACGCGAATGGGACTATGCCAGGATGAGGGAAATTGCCGACAAGATCGGTGCGATTTTCATGGTGGACATGGCGCATACTGCCGGGCTGATTGCAGCAGGACTTCTCAGCAACCCTGTCAAATATGCTCATATAGTGACTTCAACCACACACAAGACTCTACGTGGCCCGAGAGGAGGTATCATCCTTATGGGCAAGGACTTCGACAATCCTTGGGGTCTCACCACTCCTAAGGGCGTCGTGAAGAAGATGTCACAGATCCTCAATTCGAGCGTGTTCCCTGGAGTGCAGGGCGGTCCGCTTGAGCATTGCATCGCTGCAAAGGCTGTAGCGTTCTATGAGGCTCTCCAGCCGGAGTTCAAGGAGTATCAGAGACAGGTCATCGCAAACGCTCAGGCAATGGGAGAAGCCTTTGTTTCAAGGGGTTACAAAATTGTGTCAGGAGGGACCGACAACCACCTGCTGCTGATTGACCTCCGCACGAAGTTCCCTGATCTCACAGGAAAGGTTGCCGAGAAGGAACTGGTAAAGGCCGACATCACCGTGAACAAGAACATGGTGCCTTTCGATTCCCGTTCTCCGTTCCAGACATCGGGAATCCGTGTAGGAACACCTGCCATCACATCGAGGGGATTCGTCGAGAAAGACATGGAATCCATCGTGAGCCTCATCGACACCGTACTGACAAACGCTGCAGCACATCTCGACCTGATTGCAGGCAAGACCGAGGAAGGACGCGAGGAATACGAAGAGTGCATCGCATCCGTAAGGAAGCAGGTCCGCATGAGAACCAACGGAATGCCTCTCAACAGGTATTGATTTTTCTACAATCACATAATGGAGGGGATTGAGGGGAGATTTAATGATTGAGGGTGGCTGGAACGCAAGTTTCCAGCCACCCTCGGCTTTCTTTATCGGGTAATGGAATAGGATCAGTTGTTGACAGGCCTGAGCACAAAGTTGAATTCATATTCTGCGGGGGCTACCCGATACTCTTTGCGAGGCGATGCACCCCACGAATTGATACACCCCATTCCAGTATGATGCAGGTCGAAGGAAAGATATGTCCTACCTTGGGAGCGATCATTCTCGTGTGCCTTGGCCTTGAGTTCGAGGGAATGTGCCTGCTCATTTCCCAGTCTCCTGATATCCAGGTCATTGATTGAGAACGGGAGGGCAGAGGCGGAGAATTTGACTGCCGATGAAACCTCCAGTCCGGTACCATTGTCGTCAAGCACCCTGATCCAGCGCAGAGCAGTCTTCACGCCTGAATCCTGAGGCCTCACATAGCCGTAATGGTACTGGTCCTCGACACGCTGCACATAATGTCCGACCAGAGCCGCGCTGTTGCGGTCCACATAGTTCTCGAAAGGACCTTTACCGAAGAACTCTACCGTTGAGTACTCGCCAGGCATTGCGAGGGACATTCCGAAACGAGGCATAAACGGAGCCTCGGCAAGTTTTCCTGCATCATGGAGAGACTCGGTGGCGGAGATTACCCCGTCAGCATATATCAGGTACTGCATCTTCACTACAGCAGCCTCACCGATTGGCTCATACACGACAGTCAGCCTGCTGCATCCTTCAAGTTCATCCACATCGACGGTGGCAGCCTTCAGGACAGCATCGCGCCAAAGTGAGAGTTTCTTGTCAAATTTTGCTCCAAGGTCGTTCTCCGTAAGTGCCCTTGCGAAGCATGGGAGCAGAGGCTCTGCGACGAGTTCCTTCTCTCCGATGGCGTAGCTCACAAGCGAACCTGTGACGGCGTCGAAAGCTGCGGTCCAACGGGAAGTCCTCTCATTGCCGGCCCCTTCGAAATACATATCTCCGGAGAATACCAGTCTGCCGTCCTGAGCCTCGAAGCGTGGGAGTCCGCAAGTGTCGCAGAACACCCCAGCAGGAGCCTCGTTGATGCAAATCTGGTCATAGGAGACCTCAGTGGTCGCCGGAAGTATGCCGTCGCGGCGGCTGAGAGTGTAGCTGACATTCAGATATACATCATGGGAGGACAGGTCACCGATTCCGGCAGCCTCCATAATATCGGCCTCGTTGAAGCCGAGAGATGCCTCGGCAGTCTGCTGAGGGCCTACAGCCGGTGCAGGCAGGCAGCCGGATAGCACAGGATTGCCGTCAACCTCAACACTCCACCCAAGATGATAGCGGGACATGTCGATGAAGAAGTTCTCGTTGTAGATTCTGACCTTGCCGGAAAGAGCTTCCTCCGCAGAGGCTGTGGTATGAATCGAGCGGTACTGGTATGCCACCTCGTATGCGTGCGGATGCAGGCTTCTGTCAGCGGCGATGACTCCGTTGCAGCAGAACGATGCGTCCGATGGGTCATAGTCATTGAAATCGCCACCGAACACGAAAATGTGGTCAGTGCCAAATTTTTCTGGATCTACAGGCCATTTCAAAGCCTGGTCCTGGAAATCCCAGATAAAACCGCCCTGATAAGAAGGATATTTGCGAACAAGGTCCCAATATTCCTTGAAACCGCCCATCGAGTTGCCCATGGCATGGGCATACTCGCACTGGATGAGAGGTTTGGTAGGATTATCCAGCATATATTCCTCGCAATGCTCATAACTGTAATACATCGGGCATATTATGTCAGAATATATCGTATTGTTCGGCTTCTTGTAATTGACCGCTCTCTCATAATGAACCGGACGGGAAGGGTCCATTTTTTTCACTGTAAGGTTCCCGGAAATGAAATTGTCCCCGAAACCTGCCTCGTTGCCAAGGCTCCAGATTATGATTGAAGGGTGGTTGAAGTCGCGGCGTACCATCCTGGTAATCCTCGCCAGATGGGCATCGTGGAACTGAGGATCCTTCGCCAGGGTTTCAGGTCCGTAGCCCATGCCGTGAGACTCGATATTGGCCTCATCGATCACATAGAGACCGTATTTGTCGCAGAGGGAGTACCATAGAGGGTCATTAGGATAGTGGCAAGTGCGGACAGCATTGATATTCAGTTGTTTCATTATCAATATATCCTGAAGCATATCAGCCTCTGACACCACATAGCCTTTGTATGGGTTGAGTTCGTGACGGTTTGCACCCTTAATAAGCACTGGCTGTCCGTTCACCAGGAGCTGGGCGCCTTCAATCCGCACATCGCGGAAACCAATCTGTATCTGTGTGCTCTCTGTCCTGCCGGCCTTGTCGAATGAGGATGCGCAGAGGGTATAGAGCCAAGGGGTCTCAGCCGACCATTGTCTGACGGCAGGGACATTCAGGGTCGTCCTCAGGCAGAGGTTGCCGTTCTCCGCCTTGGAGGAAGAAGATACGGCCACGCTCCGGGAAGCGACCTCACGGCCATCGGGGTCGAGAATCGTGAAGGACACGGCTGTGACTCCCTTGGTGACTTCCGCATAGATTGAAGCCTCGCCGGAGGCCGATGCCACCACATTCAGATCATGAAGCCTCCTTTTCTCGCGGGAGAACACATACACGTCCCTTGCAAGTCCAGTGAGTCTCCAGAAATCCTGGTCTTCGAGGTATGTGCCGTCACACCAGCGGAAAATCTCGAGTGCGATGAGGTTCTCTCCCTGTTTCACATAGCGGGTGATGTCGAAACGGGCCTCGAGCTTGCTGTCCTCGCTGTATCCGACCTCCTTGCCGTTCACCCAGACACGGACATTCGATGTGGCGGAGCCGATGTGAAGGAATATATCCTTGCCTTTCCACGACTCGTCAAGGACGAATGTCCTCCTGTATTGGCCAGCATAATTGTGCTCCATAGGAGGAATTGGAGGGTTGTTGGCGTAATGGCCCTTCCATGCATAGCCTATGTTCAGATAAAGGGGGTCGCCATAACCGTTGAGTTCCCACAACCCCGGAACGGGCATTTCGTCCCATCTGGAGTCATCGTAGGAGAGGTCATGGAAATCCAGGGAACGGGAATTGATGGTCTCATACCATTTGAATTTCCATACGCCGTTGAGCATGAGCTTCTGGCCGTCAGTCTGGAACGTGGCTGTCATCGGGATACGGTTGCGCTCCACGATGTAAGGGTTCTGCCAGTCTGGCAGGTCTGACTTGGGTGCCGCGCCGGCTGCAGGAATCAGTGCCAGCGAGAGCAGGATGGTCGATAGGGTTCTGTTCATTGTTATTATTGGTTATGGTTTTTGTAAGATGTCTCGACTTCGCTCGACATGACAAAGAAGGAGTGGGCGTCAGATGACTTCGATGTCTTCGGACGGTATCCATCCCTGGCGTCCGTCAGCAAGCTGGATGTTGTTCCACGCCCCCACCTGGTCGAGAATCTTCACCTTCGTTCCCTCGTGGAGGATGAAAAGGTCCTTGGCGGAGCCGGATGCAGGCGAACTCTTGACGGATGTCACAGGGCGCATCACCACTGCTTCGTCCCGGCGCATGTAATCGTGTTTCTGCCAAAGGGCGAAACCAAGGGATGAGGCAGAGAGCAGAAGCATCACTATGCCCGTGAAGAAACCGGTCCTGCAGCCTGCCACGGACGGTGCGAGCAGGAACAGCAGGAGCATCGCGAGGAAGATGGCGAAGAAAACGATGAAACAAATCGTCCAGGAATCCGAATCGAGGATCCAGCATACATCCTTCGTCCAGGATTTCAGGATGAATTCAGGCACAGGGTCGATTCTGTCCTGCACGCTCTCGTTCACGAGATTCAGATTGTACCTCGCATCCGAATACGAAGGGTCCAGCTTCAGGGCACGCTCGTACCAAAGCACCGCCATCGGGATGTTGCCACCCTTGAAGCAGGCGTCACCGAGATTGCAGTAGAGAGCGGCGGATTCAAGCCCTATGCTCTCGATCTGCGAATATGCCTTGATGGCATCGTCCCACAATCCTTCCGAATAAGCGGCGTTGCCTGCATTCCAGAGCGAATCGGCATAGTCCTTCTGCTGCGCCGACAAGCCGGCAGGGATGACGAGCAGCAACGAAACCGCGATGAGTGCCGAGGCCTTCCTGTTGTCATTCTTCCTTGATTTCATATTTGAATCTATTGAGGATATGGCTTCCAAAGCGGACCTGTAATGAGCCTCCATCGCATCGTGCCCGGCATCAGGGGAATACCTCGCGAATTCGCAGGCATCGAGCAGGCCGATGAACGTATCGATGTGCTCCTGGGCGACATTCCCATCCCTGAGGGCCTGGGACATGTTGTCACGGGACAGTTCGGAAGCCGGTATGTTGAGCTTGTCGGATATGAATCCGAGCAGAGCCTTGTGGAGTTCTTCGTAGAATGCCGTATAGAGATTCTGCCTGAGGAATGTGTCGGCGAGCTTCAGACGCTTCATCGCCATCTTGGTGGCCTTGCGGTTCCTTGTGCCTACCACATCGGCCCTGCGGGCGGCAATCTTCCTGAATGTGGCCCAGCATATCACCGCAACGGCGACAAGAAGTGCCAGAATGGTCCAGAACAATGCAGAGCCCACGAAGAAATGGCCCTTGGACGCAAGGGAAGGCGCCTTTGTGCTGATGAACCTGATATCGCTGCCCAATGTCCTGACATCCTTCCTCCCTGCACCAGGCACAATCACCTGCGCCCCGGAATCGGCCTCGTTGCCCCTCTCGACATGAATCGGGACAGGGTCGGTACGAAGGGTGACATATTTGCCTGAGGCTATGTCATAATAGGAATATTCCACAGGCTCAAGGATGAAATCACCGTGGCTTCTCGGGATGAACGGGAACTCGTAGAACTTGCTTCCCGAACGGCCTCCCTTGTCAACCTTCTCTGAAACCTTGGTGTCATAGACCTCCATGTCCGGAGGGAAGTTCACCTTCGGGGCCTCCAGCAGGGACACATTGCCGGTTCCAGTCACCGTAACAAGCAACGAGGCCGCCTCGTGGGTCTTGAGGGTATCCTTGCTGACCTTGGCCGATATGCGGAACGAGCCGACTCCTCCGGCGAATGATGCAGGAGCCCCTGCAGGAAGAGGAGAGACCTTGACGGTCACAGGCTTGGAAGCGACTTTCTTCCTGACCGTCCTGTAATCGTCGAAGAATCCGTCGAATATGCTGTTCCCTCCCGATGAAACCCTGATGTTCACAAGGCACATCAGTTCGGCCGGGTCTATGGTAACCGTTCCCTGCTTCTGAGGTATGAGGATGTATTTCCTGAGCAGGGCGGCATTGTATATCTGTCCGCCATAGGTCTCACGGGCAAATTCTATGTTGGTCGGGGCTTCGAGTTCCTGACTCCAGAATCCGTCGAAGGACGGGAAGCTGGCACTTTCGAAGCCGGCGATATTGACTTTCTGATACAGCTTGATGGTTGCTATCACAGGCTCTCCCACCACGACGGAGGTGCGGTTCAGGGAGACTTCGAGGAATATGTCATCATCAGAGACGGCTCCCCGTGAGGACGACTGGCCTGATGTCTGGCCGGACTGCTGTCCCGAATAAGCCGCAGAGGACTGGCTGGATGAGGCAGTTCCCGAAGGCACGACCTCGATGCTCACCGGAGACGAAGATATCTCAGTCCCCTTGACCTTGGCTGTGGCCAGTGGCAACTGGAATGTGCCGGCCTTCACTGGTTTGAGGACGTAGGTGTATGTGGACTGCACCGACTTGGTCCTCTTTCCGTTCATTATGCTCACGCTCGTGGACCTTCCCGACTGGGGTCCCCACAGAAGCTGGAAATCCTCGCTCGGAGTCCAGGAGAAATCCGATGGGGAGTTTTCACCCTCGATGATGAAAGTGACATTGAACTGTTCATCCTCGCCCACCACATTGTGCGTCTCCACCTTTATGGTGTTCTGTGCGAGCGATGACATCGCGGTGAGAAAGGCCGCAGCCATCAGCAATAGAAATCTCTTCATATCCATCTGCTTATATCGTTCATTCCTACCAATTCTTCTCCTTCTGCCTTGACTTCAGTGCCTGGGCTTTCTCCTTGTTGACCTTGTCCTGAGTCTCCTTCTCCTTGGCCTGGATGGCCTGGAGCATCTGCTGGGCTGCCTGAGGTGTTATCTCCGGGCGGTTGCGATCGTCCTGATTCTGGTCCTGATTCTGATCCTGACTCTGGTCTTGATTCTGGTTCTGGTCTTGGTTCTGGTCTTGGTTGTCCTTATTCTGATTATCCTGGTTATCTTGGTTATCCTGATTCTGATTATTCTGGTTATCCTGGTTCTGATTATTCTGGTTATCCTGGTTCTGATTGTCCTGGTTCTGATTCTGCTGATCCTGCTGCTCCTGGAGCTTCTGCTTCGCATAGATGTAGTTTTCCTTGGCATCCATGTCAGCCGGATTCTCCAGCAGGGCCTGCCTGAAGGCATCCACCGCCGTCTGGTAGTCCTGGGCAGCAAGCGCAATGTCACCACGGTTGTAGGAATAATCTGCGGAATATTCTGATACTGAAGCGGTTTCCTTTATCTTGTCCATAACCTTCGCAGCCTGCTCCATATCCTCCTGACGATAGAGTACAGATGCCAGATTGTAGTTGGCGGCAAGCGAGAGGGAATCCTTCACGAGGGCTTTCCTGTAATCGATGTCAGCCTCCTTCCAGTTCTCCTTGCGGAAGTCGCGGTTGCCACGGCGCACGTCCTTCCTGTCCACCTGGGCAGACAGGTCAGAGGCAGAGAGCGCCATGACGGCCAACATAAACAATATCGATGCTATATGCTTTCCCATAATCTTATCTCCTGAACAAATGTCTCTTTGGTTTCCTGTCCCCTATCAGCATTTCCAGCACGAAGAAGAACAATGCGATGGAAAGGAAGTACATGAACTGCTCGTCATATTCCTCGAAGACGATGGAGCTGTATTTCTCATCCTCCATACGCCTTATGTCTTCAATTATCGGATTCAGGCCGAACTCGCTGTTTCCGGCACGGACATAAAGACCGTTCCCGGCTGCAGCCACCTGCTGGAGGACCGACTCGTCGAGCCTCGTTACCACGATGTCCCCGTTGCGGTCCTTCAGGAGCTCCCCGTTCATCGGGATAGGCTTGCCTTCAGGGGAGCCCACGCCGATTGCGAACACCCTCGCACCCGCATCCGCCGCGAGCCTGGCAGCCTCCACCGGGTCATCCTCGTGATTCTCGCCATCCGTGATGACGATGATGGCGCGGCTTTTCTCGCTCTGCACGCTGAAACTCCTCATTGCAGTCGATATGGCCTCCCCGATGGCCGTTCCCTGGACTGGTACGGACTCGGTAGATATGGAACGGAGGAACATCTTCGCGGACACATAGTCCGTGGTGATAGGCAACTGCACGAATGAGTTTCCTGCAAACACGATCAGGCCTATGCGGTCGTCCCTGAGCTTGTCCACGAGCCTTGAAATCGCCAGCTTGGCCCTTTCGAGCCTGTTTGGAGAATAGTCCTCCGCCAGCATCGAGTTGGACACGTCGAGGGCAATCATAATCTCAGCGCCCTTGGTCTGATGTTCCTTCAGCTTGGCTCCTATCTGCGGTCTTGAAAGTCCGATGACAAGGAAGAAGAAGCCTATGGAGAACATCGTCGTCCTGACCCAGAGCTTCCCCGCGGAATAGGACGGCATGAGCATCGAGACGAGCCTGCTGTCACCGAACTTTGCGATGCGCCTCTTCCTCAACCTGCAGACAATCGCCTGGAACACGAAGAAGAAGGGTATCAGCAATAGAAGCAATAGATATTGTGCCTGTGCAAAATTTATCATAAACCACCTCCGTCGATTATGGCAGACGCCTGATTACAAAACGGTCAATGAAGAACTCAAGGAGTATGGCGATGAGTGCCAGCAAGGCATACAGACCGTACAGTTCCTTATATACAGGGAAGCTGTCAATCGTGGTCTTTGCCTTCTCCATCTTGTTGATTTCGCTGTAGATTTCAGCGAGCTTGGTGTTGTCCGTCGCCCTGAAATAGCGTCCGCCAGTGGACTGGGCCATATCCGAAAGGAGCTTCTCGTCGATTTCCACCTTCACGTTCCTGACCTCGACGCCCCAAGGGGTCATCACAGGATATGGAGCCATACCCTCCTTGCCGACACCTATGGTATAGACGCGCACGCCATATGTCTTGGCGATCTCGGCAGCCATCTGCGGGGAGATCTCTCCCCTGTTGTTCACGCCGTCCGTGAGCAGGATGACCACGCGGCTCTTGGCATCGGAATCCTTGAGCCTCGCCACGGCGGTTGCAAGGCCGTTGCCAATTGCGGTTCCGTCCTCTATCAGGTCGGTCTGGACTTCCTTCATCAGGTTGATGAGGGTGGCGCGGTCCGTGGTGAGAGGGCACTGCGTGAAGCTCTCCCCCGCGAAAACGACTATGCCCATCCTGTCTGAAGGACGCTGTGAGATGAACTCTATGGCTATGTCCTTTGACGCGCTGATACGGTCAGGGACGAGGTCACGGGCGAGCATACTCGTGGAGACGTCCATCGCAAGCACTATGTCGATGCCTTCCGTGTCAATCCTCTCCATCTCCGAGGAAGACCTCGGACGGGCGATTGCTATCACTATCATCACCAGTGCGAAAGTCCTCAGCACGAAAGGAAGATGCCTCAGGACGGACATCGCCGAGCGTCCGGAAGCCGTCCACGGGACAGCCGAGGACACCCTCAGATGAGGATGCCTCCCGGCCAGCTCCAGATATATGTAGTGCAATACCAGCAATGCCGGTATCACCATCAGCCACAACAATTCGGGATATTCAAAATACATATGTTCCCAACTTTGGTTCCGCAAAGGCGGAACTGTAATCATTAAATCATTTGTCCTTGTCGTCCTTCGCCTGCTCCGCGCCCTCGGCCTCTATCTCGGCCTGGTAGGTCTCGGTCACGAAACGGACCGCAAGCGGAAGCGCCGAAGCATTTTCCTGCTCGGATGCCACATATTTCGCGAACTTCACGAAATCCGCCCTCTCGAACAGTTCCCTGACCTCTGCCAGAAGAGCCTCCGGCGCGTCAGTCTGCCCCATATCCTTGAAAATCTCCGCAGTGGTCATCTCCATCGCGCCGATCCCGTAACGGGATGCGATGTATTCCCTCAGGGCATCGGTGACACCTGAATAGAACGCCTTCTGTTTTTCCGGAGCCCACATCTTGTCTCCCCTGTAACGGTCGAGCTTCCTGAGGGCTACGATATGTGCAGGCTCCTTCCTGACATATTGAGGGTCGTTCCTCCTGCGGTAAATCCTTACCAGACAATATATTGCAACGGCAAGCATCGCAAGGGCCTGAATCCCGGCGAGCCAAGGCAGCACCTCCGAGAAGGTCAGCGGGTAGCATATCTGCCCCTTTATGTCGTGGGGCTCGAAAGACTCGGTATCTATAGGTATGGTCCTCACATCGAGCATCTGAGGCTCGAAGACAAGGGTGTCCGCCACCCCGTCCCTGGAAACCCTCAGGACTGCGAGAGCGTCAAGGCCATAGGTTCCTTCCTCGAAGGAGGTTATCATCACACCGCTCTCGATGTCGTAAAGACGAGGCTGTCCTTTGCCCGTCTTCTTCGTCCTGAGGGTGTCCACAATCCATCCGGAGATCACCTCCACTCCTTCCGTGAAGCCTTTGGACAGATCCGGGAAAGCCAGTCTGGTGCCTTCCTCGACGCCTTCCAGCCTGAATCCGTAGAAAAGCTGGTCGGCTATCAGGACGGAGTCCCTTTCCTGCATCTGCCTCAGGAAAGTCTTTCCGGAAATCATCATCCTGCCCCTGCCCAGGGAATCTGGGACGACGACGGAAGCAGGGTCGCACTCCGGCAAACCCGACGCCTCCGCCCTGCCTGAAGCGAGGGCAGCCAATACCATGATCGTTATATACAGAAACCTCATATTCATCTGTTTGAAAACAAGGTCATCAGACCTTTCACATAATCCTCGTCAACACCGATGCTGACCTTGTCCACATTGTATTTCATGAAAAGCCGGGACGATGCCTGCCCCACGGTCTCGAACCACCTTGCATAGCGTTCCCTCATCTTCCTGTCAGACGTGTTCACCCACGCGCTGCGTCCTGTCTCAGAATCCTTTATGTGGACCAGACCTATGTCCGGGATGCTTCTCTCACGGGGGTCGAAGACCTCTATGACGGACAGGTCGTGCCTGCCCACAGCCACCTTCAGGGCTTCCTCGTAGCGAGGCGTGCCGTCCTCGTTCACATCCAGCATGTCGGAAAGCAGGAATGCCGTGCATTTCTTCTTGATGGCGTTGGTAAGGTAGCGGAGTGCCTCGGATATGTCGGTCCCGTCAACCGTCGGCTCGAACTCGATTATCTCCCTGATGATGTGGAGAAGATGGCTCCTGCCCTTCTTCGGAGGGATGAACTTCTCAACCTTCTCGCTGAAGAACAGCGCGCCCACCTTGTCGTTGTTGAGTATCGCGGAGAAAGACAGCACGGCGGCTATCTCGGCAATGATGTCCTTGCGGCTCGACCCCATCGTTCCGAAGAGGCGGGACCGGCTCACGTCCACGAGCAGGACGACCGTCAGCTCCCTCTCCTCCTCGAAGACCTTGATGTACGGGGAACGCAGACGCGCAGTGACATTCCAGTCCATGTTGCGCACGTCGTCCCCCCACTGGTACTCCCTCACCTCGCTGAAAGCCATTCCACGTCCCTTGAACGCGGAATGGTACTCACCGGCGAAAATCTGGTGGGAAAGCGCCCGTGTCTTGATTTCAATCTTGCGGACCTTCTTCAGAAGGTCGTTTGCCGACAATTTCTCCTCCATCTGCTATGGAACTTCAACAGCGTTGATTATCTCGGATATTATCTGGTCGGAGGTCATGTTCTCAGCCTCAGCCTCGTAAGTGAGACCTATCCTGTGGCGGAGCACCTCGTAGCATACGGCCCTGACATCCTCAGGAATCACATAGCCTCTTCTCTTTATGAATGCATATGCCTTCGACGCCATGGCGAGGGAAATGCTCGCACGAGGGGAAGCCCCGTATGAAATGAATCCTGCAATCGAGTCGAGGTTGTAGTCGGACGGGGTACGGGTGGCATATACCATGTCAACGATATAGCGCTCGATCTTCTCGTCCATGTACACATCCTTGACGACCTCGCGGGCCCTCACGATGTCCTCCGGCTTGAGGACAGGAGCAGCCTTCGGGAATGTGCCCGAATTGTTCATCCTGATTATCAGCCTCTCCTCCTCCTTCTTCGGATATGTCACGACCACCTTGAGCATGAAACGGTCGAGCTGTGCCTCAGGGAGAGGATAGGTGCCTTCCTGCTCGATAGGGTTCTGGGTAGCCATCACGAGGAACGGCTCAGGCAGCTTGAAGGTCTCCTCGCCGATCGTCACCTGGCGCTCCTGCATCGCTTCGAGCAGAGCAGACTGGACCTTGGCCGGGGAACGGTTGATTTCGTCGGCGAGGACGAAGTTGGCGAACACCGGGCCTTTCTTAATCTGGAACTGCTCGCTCTTCTGGGAGTATATCATCGTGCCGAGCACATCGGCAGGAAGCAGGTCCGGAGTGAACTGGATACGATTGAATTTCGCATCCACGGCCTGAGACAGTGTGTTGATTGCCAATGTCTTCGCCAGGCCAGGCACACCTTCGAGCAGGATGTGTCCGTCGGCAAGAAGGCCGATCAGAAGGTTCTCCACAAGATGTTTCTGACCCACGATGACCTTGTTCATCTCCATCGTCAGGATATCCACGAAAGAACTTTCCCTCTGGATGCGGTCATTCAATTCTTTTATGTTTATGCTGTCCATAAATATGTTTTTTGATATTTTTGCACAAAAAATTATACAAATCTACTCATATTTTTCCAATATGCGATATTCCATCAGACTTTCATACGACGGAAACGGCTTCTGCGGATGGCAGATCCAGGACAATGGCAGGACAATCCAGGAAGAACTTGAGAAAGCGCTTCGGACACTCTGTGCCGGACCGGTTTCCGTCACCGGAGCCGGAAGGACGGACACGGGAGTCAACGCTATCAATTATATGGCCCATTTCGAACTGTCCGGCCAGGCTGAATTGCCGCCGGCGCAACTTCGCTACAAATTAAATGCCATCCTGCCAAAAGAAATCTGCATCCATTCAGTGCAGGAGGCAGGTGACGGATTCCACGCAAGGTTCGACGCGAAATGGCGCAGATACCATTATTTCATCCATTTCAACAAGGACCCTTTCTGTGAAAGATATTCGTACAGAAGCCGTACCCCGCTCGATGTGGAGGCGATGAACCGCGCGGCAGCCTATCTTGAAGGCACCCACGACTTCAGCTGCTTCGAAAAGGTCGGAGGGAACAACGCCACATCGATCTGCACGGTGTCTGAGGCGGGCTGGGAGACCTACACGCCTTCTCACGTCGCCGTAATGGGATTCCATTGCAACGAGGGGGACTACATCGTGTTCCACATCAGGGCAGACCGCTTCCTGAGGAACATGGTGAGGGCTATCGTGGGCTCGCTGCTGGAAGTCGGACGGGGGAAGAAGGACCCGGAATGGATCGGCAGGCTTATCGAAGGCGGCACCCGTTCGGACGCGGGGATGTCGGTGCCCGGGAACGCCCTTTTCTTCAGCGGGGCGGGATATGGGACCGAGAGCCCCGGAGAAGACGTGCAGACGCAGGGACAATCCCTCTGAGAGATAAATTTATTTTAGTTTTATTGAATTTTTATGTACTTTTGCACGATTGTGCGCATGGCCCGGAAAGGTGTATGCGATACATCGTGAAATGAAAACAAAAACAGACATAGAATAATATGCTTTTCAATCTTTTACAGGCAGCCGTTGACACTACGGCATTGGCGCAGGCGGTCCCTGTGCAGCAGGAGATGAAGCTTTCGCTCATCGATATGGCGGTCAAGGGAGGATGGCTGATGCTCGTGCTCCTGCTTCTTTCAATCTTGGCAATATACATTTTCGGCAACAAATGGTGGATGATACGCAAGGCCGGCAAGATTGACAAGAACTTCATGAAGGACATCCACGACCTGATCCACGAGGGGAAGATCCAGTCCGCCACCGCCCTCTGCCAGAAATACGACTCCCCTGTCGCACGCCTGGTGGAGAAAGGCATCGAGAGGATAGGACGTCCGCTCCAGGACATACAGACTGCCGTGGAGAACATGGGCAATGTCGAGGTGGCAAGGCTCGAGAAAGGCCTGCCGATGCTCGCCACGATAGCCGGAGGCGCCCCGATGATCGGATTCCTCGGTACCGTGACAGGTATGATCGAGGCATTCTTCAGGATGTCCACCGCAGGCAACAACATTGACATCACCCTGCTTTCAGGAGGTATATACGAGGCAATGGTGACCACCGTAGGAGGTCTCTTCGTCGGCATCATCGCATATTTCGGATACAACTTCCTCACATCGCAGATCTCGAACCTCGTGTTCAAGATGGAGAACACCACGATAGAATTCATTGACATGCTCCACGAGCCGTCAGGCAACTAAGTCAAAGGCAATGGCAATAAAGAGAACAACAAAGGTAGATTCTGGATTCTCGATGTCCTCGATGACGGACATCGTTTTCCTGCTGCTCATATTCTTCCTCGTGACCTCGACGCTCATCAACCCCAACGCGCTGAAGCTCCTGCTCCCGAAAAGCACGGGCCAGGTGTCCGCGAAGGCTACCGTGAGCGTGTCCATCAAGCACTGGAGGGACACAGATACCTTCTCCTACCATATCAACGGAGACGCGGTGCCTGTCAGGTTCGACCGGATCGAGGACGAGCTCATCGAGCTTCTCCAGACCGAGGCCGACCCGACATTCTCGATATATGCTGACGAAAGCGTGCCGGTGGGAGAGGTCGTGAAGGTGATGAACATAGCGAAAAGGAATCATTACAAGGTAATAATGGCGACATCGCCGGAATAGGATAATGATGCAGGGAGACTACATACAGGAACGCAGGAGACAGGAAAGGAAGTCAACGGTGACGGGGGCTGTCCTGACCGTGTCGTTCCATGCAGTGGCCGTGGTATGTTTCTTCTGCACCGGTTTCACATATCTCGACCCGCCTCCACCTGAACAGGAACAGATATTGATAGAGTTCGAGGAGCCCGAAATCGCGAAGCCGGAACAGGTCTGGAACGGGACGAGGCCTCAGGCCGTGAAGCCTGACCCCACCCAACCGATAAACCTCGTCCAGCAGGCTGATGCGCAGATGGAGGGCACGACTTCCAACGAGGCTCCTGAATCCGTCGTGGACGACTTCGGGGATGTGGACGTCAAGGAACCGCCGAGGGAGAAGGAAATCGACCGCAGGGCATTGTTCCATGCCGCCGACAACAAGACCGACAAGGACACCCTCGCCCCGCAGGTTGCGGACAAGGTGAGCGAGTCCCTGAAGGCGGGCCACGCACAGGGCAACACCAAGGTCGGCGAGACATCCGGCCAGCCGAATGCGAAGCTTGCGGGCAGGAGCGTGAACGGTACGCTGCCGAGGCCGACATATGCTGTGCAGAACTCCGGTAAGGTAGTGGTGGACATCTGGGTGGACAATTACGGGACGGTTCAGAAGGCCGTCGCAGGTGCAGAGGGTACTACGGTCACCGACAAGACATTGTGGCAGGCGGCAAGGAAGGCTGCCCTCGGGGCACATTTCAACATGAGCGCGGAGGCAGAGCCTCTGCAACATGGCACGATTACGTATATATTCAAACTTGACTGATGTTTCCGGATGCAGCCGTGAGGCTGAGTACGGGAATAATATAGACACAAAATATTAACTATCAATTGCCTATAAGGCGCAAGAAAATGGAAGACAACAGAAGAGGCGGCTATGGCCGCAGGACAGAAGGCCGTAGGGAGTACGGCAGGAACGACTCCGACAGGAGACCATCAGACAGAAGGGATTTCGCAGGAGAAAGGAAATCATTCGGTGGAAACGGTGAAAGAAGGAGCTTCGGCGACAGGCCGAGAAGCTTCGGACAGAAGAAGAATTATGGCGACAGGCCGGTGTACAGCACAAGCGGTGAAAAGAGAAGCTATGGTGACAGGCCGTCGAGGAATTTCGGAGAGAAGAAGAGCTACGGTGACAGGCCGTCATTCGGAAGCAACGACCAGAGAAGGAGCTACGGCGACAGGCCGTCAAGAAGCTTTGGGGAAAGGAAAAGTTACGGCGACAGGCCGTCTTTCGGGGACAATTCCGAGAGAAGGCAGTCAGACAGGCCGAGAAGACCGTTCGCAGAGGGCGGAGAGAGAAGGCAGCCTTCAGGAAGGAATTTCTCTTCAGACAGAAGGAGACCTTCATCGGAAAGGAGGCCTGCAGGAAGGCCTGGCAAAGGAGGATTCGGAGCAAGGAAGAACAGATATACGGACCTCAACTATTTCCGCAACGAGGATGAGAGCGGCATAAGCAGGATGATAAACAGGAGACCTCAGGTCGATTCCAACTCATTCTCCGACAACGATATGGTGATGACTCCGGTAAAGGAGGAGGTAAGGCTCAACAAGTTCATTGCCAATTCGGGAATATGCTCGCGCAGGGAGGCTGACAACTTCATCCTCGCCGGCGTGGTGACCGTGAACGGAGAGGTTGTCACCGAACTCGGAACCAAGATAAACATCAACAACGATGATGTGAGGTTCAACGGAGAGAGGCTCAAGGGAGAGAGCAAGGTATATATCGTGATGAACAAGCCGAAAGGCTATGTGACCACATCAAGCGACCCTCACGCTGACAAGACCGTCATGGACCTCCTGAAGAAATGCCCTTCAAGGGTGTTCCCGGTGGGAAGGCTCGACAAGAACACCACAGGCGTGCTCATGTTCACCAACGACGGAGAGATTGCAGAGAAGCTCACCCATCCTTCATACGACAAGAAGAAGATCTACCAGGTGTCCCTCGACAACAAGCTCAAGCAGGAGGATTACGAGAAAATCCTCAGCGGAGTGGAGCTTTCCGACGGGATGATAGCGGCAGACGCCCTCGAATACATCGAGGATGACGACCACCGCAAGCTCGGCATCGAGATACATTCAGGCAAGAACCGTATCGTCAGGAGGATATTCGAATCGCTCGGATACGAGGTCAAGGCTCTCGACAGGGTGTATTTCGCCGGACTTACAAAGAAAGGCATCAAGAGAGGCGAATGGAGATACCTCACGGAGGGAGAGACCAATCTCCTGAAGATGGGTGCATACCTTTAATATATATGGAGCAGCACAGCAACAGGCATCGCGCGGGATTTGTCAACATCATCGGTAATCCGAATGTCGGCAAATCCACGCTCATGAACGCCCTCGTAGGAGAGAAGCTGTCCATCGTCACCGCCAAGGCGCAGACGACAAGGCACAGGATAATGGGCATAGTGAACGGAGAGGACTACCAGGTAGTATATTCCGACACCCCCGGCATCCTGAAGCCCAACTACAGGCTCCAGCAGAGCATGATGAACTTCGTCGATACGGCAATCGGCGACGCCGACATCATCCTCTATGTCACCGACACGGTGGAGAAAGGCGACAAGAACTCCGAATATATAGCCAAGCTCCATGACATAGACTGTCCTGTCATCCTTGTAATCAACAAGATAGACATCAGTTCGCAAGAGAAGGTCACAGAGTTGATGCAATGGTGGTCGCAGCAGTTGCCAAAGGCTGTCATCTTCCCGGCTTCGGCCCAGGAGAGGTTCAACCTCGACAACATCTTCGACGCCATTGTGGGCAACCTTCCTCTCGCACCGGCCTGGTACGACAAGGATGTGTTCACGGACAAGAACCTGCGTTTCTTCGCATCTGAAATCATCAGGGAGAAGATTTTCCTGAATTTCAAGGAGGAGATTCCTTACAGTTGCGAGGTCAGCGTGGAGGAGTTCAAGGAAGGGGCTGAGAGATATGACATCAGCGCCGTCATATATGTGATGAGGGACAGCCAGAAGGGCATCCTCATCGGGAAGGGCGGCCAGTCCCTGAAGAAGGTCGGAACACAGGCACGGATTGACATGGAGGATTTCTTCCAGAAGAAGGTGTTCCTGAGGCTGTTCGTGAAGGTGGACCCGGACTGGAGGGAGAGCAAGAAGGAGCTTCGCCGCTTCGGATATGAATACTGATTGGCCGCAATGACCATAACCTATTGAAGATTGATCATATGAACATTGACGACATCGACCTCCCGGAGGAGGATTTCGACCAGACGCAGGAAGATGCGGACGACTCCGCAGTGGAGAGCGCTCCCGGAAAATTCGACAAGCTGCTCGGAGAGAACAGCCGCAAGTTCAAGCTTTCCGGGATGTTCAAGGACTGGTTCCTCGACTACTCCTCATATGTCATCCTGTACAGGGCCGTGCCTCACATAGTTGACGGCATGAAGCCTGTGCAGAGGCGTGTGCTGCACGCAATGTGGCGCATCGACGACGGAAGGTACACGAAGGTCGCCAACATCGTGGGTCAGGCCATGCAGTTCCACCCTCACGGCGATGCGTCAATCCTCGGGGCACTCGTGCAGCTCGGTCAGAAGAATTACCTGATTGACATGCAGGGTAACTGGGGAAACATCCTCACGGGAGACTCCAACGCTGCACCGCGATACATCGAGGCGCGCCTGAGCAAGTTCGCCAAGGAGGTGGTGTTCAATCCGAAGACCACGAACTGGATGACCTCGTACGACGGGCGTAACCAGGAGCCTGTGGAACTGCCTATAAAGTTCCCGCTTCTGCTCGCACAGGGAGCCGAGGGAATCGCCGTGGGTCTGGCATCCAAGATTCTTCCGCACAACTTCAACGAACTGATAGACGCTTCGATAGCTGTCCTCGAGGACAGGGATTTCGAGATATATCCGGACTTCCCTACCGGAGGATTCGCCGACTGCTCCAAATATATGAAAGGCCAGAGGGGCGGTGTCGTGAAGGTTAGGGCAAGGATTGAGAAGATTGACAAGAACACCCTGGCAATCACTGAGATACCTTTCGGCAAGACGACACATATCATCATAGATTCCATCCTGAAGGCCAAGGAGAAGGGCAAGATAAAGATAAAGAAGATCGACGACCTCACCACCGACAAGGTGGACATCCTGATACATCTTCCGAACGATGTGTCCCCTGACAAGACCATCGACGCCCTCTATGCGTTCACGGACTGCGAGGTGTCGATTTCACCGAATGCCTGCGTCATAATGGACAGCAAGCCACAGTTCCTGAATGTACACGACGTGCTCAGGTACAGCACGTTGCATACGAAGGAGCTGCTCGGAAGGGAGTTGCAGATAAGGCTTGACGAACTGGAAAACGACTGGCATTACAGTTCCCTCGAGAAGATTTTCTTCGAGAACAAGGTTTACAAGATCCTGGAGAATGACGCAAGGAGCTGGGAGGACCAGCTCAGGGAGGTATTCGAGGAGATGCTCCGCTACCAGAAGCTGCTCAAGAGGCCTATCGTGATGGAGGACATCGACAGGCTCGTGGAGAAGCCTGTAAGGAAAATCTCGAAGTTCGACGTGAAGGCCGTGGATGAGAAGCTCCGTGGCATCGAGGACGAAATGGATGAGGTGCAGAACCATCTCGACCATCTTACCGAGTTCACCATCAACTATTTCCGCAACCTGAAGAAGAAATATGGCAAGGATTATCCACGCCATACTGAGCTGACCGGATTCGAGTCCATCGCCGTGACGAAGGTCGTGAACAACAACGCCAAGCTGTATGCCAACAAGGCAGAGGGATTCGTCGGCATCAACCTCAAGAAGGAGGACAACGCAGAATACATATGCGACTGCTCCGACCTCTCCGAGATCATCGTCATCCACAAGGACGGTAAATATGTAGTGACAAAGGTGTCAGAGAAGGCATTCTTCGGCAAGGACATCCTCTATGTGGGAGTGTTCGACAGGAACGACCAGAGGACCATCTACAATGTAATCTACCGCGAGGGCAAGACCGCCCTCAGCTATGCCAAGAGGTTCGCCGTCACGAGCATCACCCGCGACAAGGAATACGACATCACCCAGGGAACCCCTGGTTCGTCCATCCTCTGGTTCACTGTCAACCACAACGGGGAGGCCGAGACCGTGAAGATTTATCTCAGGCCGAGGCCGAAGCTCAAGAAGACCGTGGACGAGTACGATTTCTCTCAGCTCGCCATCAAGGGACGCGCTTCGAGGGGCAACCTCGTATCCAAGAACCCTATCCAGCGCATCAACCTGAAATCCAAGGGAGTATCTACCATCGGAGGCAAGGACATCTGGTTCGACGATGACATCCAGAGGCTGAACGAGGACGGAAGGGGTACCCATCTCGGCCAGTTCAACGCCGGTGACCATATCCTCGCAATATTCAAGGACGGAACATATTACACCACCAGCTTCGACCTGAGCAACAGGTATCAGGGAGAAATCCTGAAAATCGAGAAGCTGGATGTCGGGAAGGTATATACCGCCCTGTATTACGACAAGTCCGTGGAGGCATTCTATGTCAAGAGGTTCTCGTTCGACGTGAGCGACAACACTCCGATCAGCTTCATCTCGGATGCGAAGGGCTCATACCTCGTTGCCATAAGCGATGACCTGCATCCTCAGGTGGAGGTGGTGTTCGGTGGCAAGTACGCGCATCGTGAGGCCGAGAAGATTGACGCCGAGGAGTTCATCGCCAAGAAGGGTCTCCAGGCCAAGGGCAAGAAGACGAGCCAGTACGACGTGAAGGAGGTCCGCTTCATCGAGCCGCTCCACAGGCCTGAAGACGAGGTCCTTCCTGAGCCGGCAGAGGAAGTGCAGAACCAGGCAGGCGAAATCGACAACTCCGATGTGGAGGACCCGATTGACATAAGTCTGGACGACGACATGCCGACATTGTTCTGATTTAGCGGGAGCTTTATGGCTATCATTTCACTGACAGGTTTCATGGGTTGCGGCAAGAGCAGCGTGGGGAGAATCCTCGCCAGCAGGCTCGGATACCCTTTCCATGACCTCGATACCATCATCGAGAAATCTTCGGGACGCACAATCCCGGAGATTTTTGCGTCTGACGGGGAGGAGGCTTTCAGGAGGATGGAGTTGAATGCGTTGAGGGAATTCGTCGGCGGGCTTGTCAACTGGCAGGAAGACTTTGCGGGAAAACTGGAAAACGAAAGCGATACCGGAATTTCTGCCGTCCTGTCGCTCGGAGGTGGGACCCTCACGACCGCGGAATGTGCGTCCATCGTCAGACAGAGGACGACCTGCATCTATCTGAAGGCTTCCGCAGATACCCTCGTGCGCAATCTTTCCGGGCAGGCTGCAGGGAGGCCGATGCTCAACGGAGCCAAGGATGAAAAGGCCCTGAGGGTGCGAATACAGGAGCTGATGGCAAAGCGGTCGGAAATCTACACGACAGCCGCAGCGCACGTCGTCGAGGTTGACGGTCTGTCACCCGAGGCTGTGGCAGATGCCATTATCGGAATGTTATTTTCCTGAACCATAATTAATTGGCTTATATGCAGGAATGAACCAGTACGGCTCATTCCTGCTTTTCTTTTGCGCCATGGATAAAGTTGTGGAAAAATTTGGAACAAAGTGGAAGAAAATGGAAAATTTTGTTTACTTTTGCATCGATTAGCGTGAAAGAGTAACGGACTATGGTCAGATTCATCGGCGAATATACTGCGAAAGTTGACGACAAGTGGAGAGTAATCCTGCCTGCCGCCTTCAAGAGCATTATGCCCGGCGACGGTGACATGAGGTTTGTCATAAGGAAGGAAAACTTCAGCGACTGCCTCGAGATGTTCACCTACGCAGAATGGGAACGCCAGTCGGAGCGGGTAATTTCCAGACTCAACCCGACCTTCAACAGAGAGCACGCTAAATTCTGGAGAGCTTACATGTTCAACAGCAGCATCGTGGAACCCGACGCAAAACTCGGGCGCATCTCCATTCCAAGAAAACTTCTTGAAATGATCGGCGTAAGCCAGGAAGGCGCAGGCAAGGAGGTCGTATTCTCCGGCAACGATTACAAGATTGAAATCTGGGCCAAGGACAAGTTCGAGTCAAACATCATTTCAAACGAAGAATTCCTTTCAATTGCCGGTTCGTTGTCTGAAAATCTTTAGACTTGCAGGAGGACCGGAAATGTCAGAATATCATACATCAGTATTGTTGGACGAGAGTGTAACCGCCCTCATAGGTTCCGTTTGCGGGGTCTATGCTGATGCCACATTCGGCGGAGGCGGGCACACTGCCGAAATTCTTTCACGCTTATCACCAAAAGGCAGGGTGCTCGCATTCGACCGCGACGCGGACGCATTGGCAAACCGCATGGACGACGAACGTCTGACACTGATACGCAGCGATTTCCGCTGGATACACAACCATATCCTCAATGCAGGGTACAAAGACGGGATTGACGGAATCCTCGCAGACCTCGGAGTGTCCTCACACCAGTTCGACACTGCTGAAAGGGGGTTCTCATTCCGCTACGACGCGCCACTCGACATGAGGATGAACACCGGAGGTGACACCACGGCGGAGGACATAGTCAACGGCTACAGCCCGGAAGACCTCGAGAGGATCCTACGTCTCTACGGGGAGGTGGACGGCAGCCGGAACATCGCACGGATGATATGCAAGGCGAGGGAGCAGGAGCGCATCCGCACCACCGCCCAGCTCGACAAGGCTATCGAGAAGGCCCTCCCGAAATTCGCGGAACACAAGTTCCTGGCGAAGGTCTATCAGGCGCTGCGCATCGAGGTGAACCAGGAGATGAAATCGTTGGAAAAATTCCTGAGCGGAGCGGCGGCATCACTCAAACCGGGAGGACGCCTTGTAGTGATCACCTACCATTCGCTGGAGGACAGGATGGTGAAGAACTTCATCAGGAGCGGCAACGTGGAAGGAACCGCCCAGAAGGACTTCTACGGGAGAATCACCGCCCCGCTCAAAGCGGTGAACAAGAAACCTATCTTGCCACAGGAGGAGGAGATAGCCTCCAACACCAGGGCACGGAGCGCCAAACTCCGGATAGCGGAGAAAGGAGGTGAGGAATGAGCGACGAGGAATTGGACAGGACGGAAAGGAAACGGAGAATCAACTGGGGGAAGATCGGCAAGGCGTCCATCGAGGCGCTCAAGTCGATAAGCCGGGGTGACATCGTACTGAGGCTGAGGATAGACAGGCTGTTCCCGTTCATCCTCCATCTCTTCATCCTTGCGATGGCCAGCATCTGGCTCAGCTACAGCATCGAGCAGACGATGCTGAAGATGGAGAAGAACAAGGCGGTCATCGAGACCCTGCAGATTGACAATGCGAAAAAGACATTCGACCTCGTGGAGCTGAGCCGTATCAGCACGGTGGAGAAGATGCTCAAGGAGGAAGGCTCCCAGGTCAAGGCACCGGACAAACCGGCAGATGTGATTGGAAAACGATAACAGATGGACAGGAACGACAACATACACAGCGAGGAACACAGGATCAGCAGGGTCCTGTGGCTGATCTATCTGTTGTTCCTTGTCACCTCGCTGGTGATAATCGGCAGGATAGTCTATCTCCAGTTCATCTGGAAACCAGACCCGGAATATGTGGACTATTTCAGGCCGAAGGTAGAGAAAAGGACCATCCAGCCGGAAAGAGGCTCGATAATGGACTGCAACGGGAAGCTGCTCGCCATCTCCACCCCGCTGTATGACCTGAGGATGGACTGCACCATCCAGAAGGAATATTTCGAGAGCAAGAGTAAAAGGGATTCCCTGGAAACCGACTGGCGCAAGGACCTGAAGCAGATGTGCGACGGCCTTGCAGACATACTCCAGGAGGATGGGAAGGATGGGAACTGGTACTACAAGACCATCCTGTCCTACAGGGACTCCAAGAAGGATGGCAGAAGGAACCTGCTGATTGCCAGGGATATAGACCATAGCACAAAGCTCCGTATCGAGAAACTTCCGCTCGCCTGCAGAGGCAGGTACAAGAGCGGGCTCAAAATAGAGAAGCGCCCGACCAGGCAATACCCTTACGACCAGCTTGCAAAAAGGGTCATCGGGGACATCACCGTGGACAAGGACAACCCGGAGAGGAACAGGTTCGTGGGCATCGAGGGGCAATATGACTATATCCTCCACGGCAAGGAGGGAATAGAATGGATGAAATCCACCGACCACGGGAAGATTGCGGACCCTGACAGCACCTCGATAGCGGTGGAGGACGGAAAGGATATACGGACCACGATAAACATAGAGATGCAGGACATCGCGGACAGGGCCTTGAGGAGCAGGATGGAGGCGGACGAAGGGATACAGGCCGGCTGCGTGGTGATCCTGGATGTGAAGACCGGGGCCGTGAAGTCCATGGTGAACCTGTCGAAGAACAGGAAAGGAGAGATCGGGGAATATTTCAACATGGCGATAGGGCGTGCCGGGGAGCCAGGTTCTGTATTCAAGACCGTCACGCTGTCTATTCTGCTGGAGGACGGCAAGGTGAAGCTCGACGACGAGATTCCGACCAACGGCGGAAAGATGAAGGACATGAAGGATATTCCTGTGGACCAGACCATACAGAGATACGAGGCCAACACGAAAAAGAAGACCATAACCGTGCTGGAGGGCTTCAAGAAGTCATCCAACTATGTGTTCAGGACATTGGCAATGGAGAATTACCGCAACCAGGCCAAGGAATATGTGGACAGGCTGTATGAATACAAGCTCAATGATTCGTACAAGTTCGACCTCGTGGAGAAGGGAGGTACCTCCCCTATGCTTCCGAATCCGGAGAGCAAGGGGTGGACCATCACCGACCTCGCCTCCACGACCATCGGATACAGCGTGAAGGAGACGCCTCTGAACATAGCAATGTTCTACAATGCAGTGGCGAACAAGGGGAAGATGATGAAACCCTATATCATTGACTCGTACCTGATGGACGGGAAAGTGGTGAAGAAGTTCAAGCCGGAGATTCTGAACGGTTCGCTTTTCTCCAAGGCTACGGCGGACACGCTCACCAGAGCCTTGAAGATGGTGACTCTGGAAGGAACCGCGACAAGGCTGAAGAATGCGAAATGCGTGGTTGCAGGAAAGACCGGAACGGCAAGGGTCGTGCTAGATCCTTCGGAGAAGGGCAGCAGCAAGGACCCTTACAAGACGGAGGACGGATACAGGAAGTTCCAGGCCACGTTCGTGGGGTTCTTCCCTGCCGACGACCCAAAATATACGGCCATAGTCACCATCTACACGGGATTGACCAAGAGCGAGAGCTATGGTGGAGGAAACATTCCTGCCCTGGTGTTCAAGGACATTGTGGATGATGTATGGTCGCTGGACAGCAGTTGGGGGAACCAGCTCGGCAGGATCGGGAAGGTACCTCAGATGAAAGGTGGCTTCATCGGTACTGGAGAGATTTCGGACGGCACGGTTCCGGACCTGAAGGGAATGGGATTGAGAGATGCCGTATATGCGATTGAGAACAATGGATACAGATGCTCATACGAAGGTATGGGCCATGTCATATCGCAGGTGCCTGCGGCAGGGACGAAAATAAAGAAGGGTGATTTGATAAAAATTGTATTGAAATGACAGTCAGAAGTTTAACGGAAGGATGCGGGGTCGTTTCCCTGATGGGGGACGGCACGGCGCAGGTAAAATCCATCTGCAGCGATTCGAGGAAGGTCACCTCGGGTTCCCTGTTCATCGCCGTGAAAGGCTTCGCGAGCGACGGGCATGACTACATCGCATCGGCGGTGCAGAAGGGAGCCGTCGCCATAGTATATGAGGACGGGAAGGCCCTGGAGTCTCTCGGGGACATAGACAGGACGGATGTGACATGGGTACAGGTGGAGTCATCCAGACACGCCCTTGCCATCATAGCATCCAATTTCTATGACCGTCCTTCAGAGAAACTGACATTGGTCGGCATCACCGGCACCAACGGAAAGACGACGACCGTGACCTTGCTGCACAGGCTGTTCACAAGGCTCGGCTACAATTGCGGACTCCTGTCCACGATCGCCAACTATGTGGGAGACAAGAGATTCGAGGCCGTGAACACGACATCCGACCCTCTCACGATCAACTCTCTCCTGAACGATATGGTCAACTGTGGCTGCGAATACTGTTTCATGGAGGTGAGTTCGATAGGAGTGGAGCAGGAAAGGATAGCAGGCCTGAAATTCAAGGCCGGCATATTCTCCAACCTCACCCACGACCACCTCGACTATCACAAGACCTTTGCCGAATACCTGCGTTGCAAGAAGCTTTTCTTCGACAACCTTCCTGCCGACGCCTTCGCCATAACCAACATCGATGACCGCAACGGAGAGGTTATGGTGCAGAACACCAAGGCGAGGAAGGTGACATATTCCTGCCGCGGCATTGCAGACCATAGTTGCAGGGTGCTCGAGATGAGCTTCGACGGGATGATGGTAAAGATGGACGGGACTGAGACATGGTGCAGGCTCACCGGAATGTACAACGCTTACAACCTGCTCGCAATCTATACGACAGCCGTGGTGCTGGGAGGCGACAAGGACGAGGTACTCGTGGCATTGAGCACCCTCGGTCCGGCACCTGGCAGGCTGGAGACCGTCAAAGGTCCTAAAGACATATCCGTCATCATCGACTACGCCCACACGCCGGACGCGCTGGAGAACGTGCTCAGGACATTGAGGGAAATCGCCCCGGACAGGGAGCTTGTATGCCTGTTCGGATGCGGAGGCGACAGGGACAGGACGAAGAGGCCGGAGATGGGGGCCATTGCCCAGAAATATGCGGACCGTATCATCGTGACATCCGACAACAGCCGTACCGAGAAGACTTCCGACATAATGGCCGGAATCAAGGGCGGGATGGACATATCCGGCAGGGCGAAATCTCTGTTCATCGAGGACAGGGAGGAAGCCATCAGGACGGCCATCGCAGTTGCCGGGCAGGGAGCGACGGTGCTTCTTGCCGGGAAAGGCCATGAGACATACCAGATTATCGGGACCGAGAAACGGCATTTCGACGAAAAGGAAATAGTGGACATAATCAACAAAGAATACCAAGAAGCGTAAGTACTGAACCAACAAACCTGACTGACAATGATTTATCATCTTTTTGAAATACTATCCGACTTCGACATCCCGGGACAGGGGCTTTTCCGTTACCTCTCGTTCAGGGCAATCCTATCGTTCACCCTTGCCTTACTGATTGCGATTTTCGCAGGCAAGAGGATAATCAGGTGGATACAGAAGAAGCAGATCGGCGAGGAAATCAGGGACCTCGGACTTGAAGGGCAGATGCAGAAGAAAGGCACCCCTACGATGGGCGGCATCATAATCTTCATATCCATAATCATCCCTGTACTGCTATTCGCAGACCTTACGAACATATATACCATCCTGCTGCTGATCAGCACGGTATGGTTCTTCCTCATAGGATTTGCCGACGACTACATCAAGGTATTCAGGAAGAAGAAGGAAGGTCTCAGCCCGAAGGCGAAGCTCGCCGCCCAGACAGTCATAGGATTGGCAATCGGGCTTGCAGTATGCTTCAGCGATGACATAGTCGTCAGGATTAATGTACCTGCATCGAACACCGTGACTTCCATTTCGGAAGCCGGCGACAGTCTGAACGTGGATACCGCGAGGGCCATCACCGACGGCAAATGGGAGTCGCAGGACATGATAAAGAGCACCAAGACCACCATCCCGTTCGTGAAGAACCACGAGTTTGACTACAAATGGCTGTCTCCGTTCAAGGGGGCCGCAGGATGGTATTGCAAATGGGCCATCTATGTGCTGATGATTGTGATAGTGATCACAGCCTGCTCCAACGGAGTGAACCTCACTGACGGAATGGACGGACTGGCCACTGGGACGAGCGCAATCGCCGGAGTTGTCCTCGGAGTCTTCGCCTGGCTCGGAGGCAACATCGTGAATGCGAACTACCTGAACATCATGTACATACCTGGCAGCGGAGAGGTGGCCGTGTTCCTGGCTGCGTTTGTGGGGGCGCTGATTGGCTTCCTGTGGTACAATTCGTTCCCTGCACAGGTGTTCATGGGTGATACCGGCAGCCTGATGCTGGGTGGTATCATAGGCGTAAGTGCCATATTGATAAGGAAGGAGTTGCTTCTGCCGATCCTCTGCGGAATATTCTTCGTGGAGAGCCTGTCGGTGATGATGCAGACATTCTGGTTCAAATATACGAAGAGGAAATATGGAGAAGGCAGGAGGATTTTCAAGATGGCTCCGCTGCACCATCATTTCCAGAAGGAGGGTATCCCAGCAGTGTTCAAGAGCCCGGCGAAGGCCATTCCTGAAGCCAAGATCGTGGCGAGGTTCTGGATCATCGCGATGATTCTGGCTGTAGCCACAATAGCGATGCTGAAACTGAGATAGGATTTCTCCATGCGCTTCATTCAGTTTGGGCTAAAGGCCATTCGGGCGGCTGGGAAGAGCAAGGAACAGGATAGGAAAAAACAAGAATAACAAGGATATAAAAGAATTGGAAATGAAACGAATAGTGGTACTGGGAGGAGGAGAAAGCGGTGTAGGCTCAGCCGTGCTCGCGAAAGTGAAAGGATTCGATGTATTCCTTTCCGACATGGGTACGGTAGCCGACAAATATGCCGATACCTTGAAGAAATGGGAGATTCCATTCGAGCAGGGCGGACATACCGAAGGGTTGATCCTGAATGCCGACGAGGTCATAAAAAGCCCCGGCATACCATGCAACGCGCCTATGGTCAGGAAGATAGAGGAGAAAGGAATCAACATCATCTCCGAAATCGAGTTTGCAGGGAGATATGACACCGCCAAGAAAATCTGCATAACGGGAAGCAACGGCAAGACGACGACCACCTCGCTGATTTATTACCTGCTCCAGCAGGCAGGGCTGAACGTGGGACTCGGAGGCAACATCGGCAAGAGCTACGCATATCAGGTGGCTACCGAGAAACATGACATCTATGTGCTGGAACTCAGCAGCTTCCAGCTCGACAATGTGTATGATTTCAAGGCCGACATCGCGATAATCACCAACATCACCCCGGACCACCTCGACAGGTACGACCATAACATGGAGAACTATGTGAAAGCCAAGTTCAGGATTACGAGGAACATGTCGAGCGAGGACTGCTTCATATTCTGCTCCGACGACGAGATTACCATCAGCCACCTGAACAAGATAGTGGTCCAGGCAAAGAAACTTCCGTTCACCCAGAAAGAGGAAGTCTCCCAGGGAGCATTCGTCAAGGATGACAGGATGGTCGTCAGGTACAATGAGGACGAATGTGACATGTATATCAGGGAACTTGCCCTCGGAGGAAAGCACAATGTATATAACTCAATGGCCGCTGCAATCGCTGCAAAGGTCATGGACATAGACAATGACACAATCCGCGAGGGTCTGTCCACATTCCAGGCCGTAGAGCACAGGTTGGAGAAGGTGCTGAGCATCAAGGATGTACTCTATATAAACGACTCCAAGGCGACCAATGTGGATGCAGCCTGGTACGCGCTCGAATGCCAGACGAGGCCGGTGGTATGGATTGTCGGCGGGAAGGACAAGGGCAACGACTACGAAAGTCTGATTCCGCTCGCAAAGGAGAAGGTGAAGGCGATGGTATGTATGGGTGTGGACAACAGGAAGTTCCACGACAGCTTCAAGGACACAGTCCCTATAATCAAGGATGTAACCTCCGCAGAGGATGCGGTCAGGCTCGCAAGCACGCTCGCGGTACCGGGAGATGTGGTACTTTTGTCGCCATGCTGCGCCAGCTTCGACCTTTTCAAGAACTACGAGGACAGGGGCAGGCAGTTCAAGGAGGCGGTAAGGAATCTTTAGACTATGGCAAATGCCGGACTTGAATAAACAGGATATGGACACAGCTACTGAAAATAAGAAACAGGGCAGCAAGTTCTGGAATTTCATCGACAACATTGAAGGAGACAAGGTTGTCTGGATTGTCGTGCTCATGCTTATCCTGATTTCCGTCCTTGCCATATTCTCATCCACCTCGCTTCTCGACGACAATGGGAAGGACAGGCTGGACATAATCAGGGAACAGCTCATAATCGTAGGTGCAGGACTTGGTCTGATCTGGATTTTGTACAAGTTGGACAAGCTGAAAATCAACAGCATCAAGCTGTTCATGAATCTGTCCCAATTCGGTTTCCTGTTCTCGTTCATACTGCTTTTGATACTCGACCTGCATCTGAATCTCGGTTTCATAAAGGCCCAGAGAATCAACGAGGCCTGGAGGACCCTTTCGGTCAAGGGACTTCAGATTCATGTATTCGAATTCACCAAGGTTGCGATGGTTATGTATGTCGCATGGGCCTGCCATTCGTACAAGAAAGACCAGGAAATGATACGCTCCGGGGAGAAATCCACTGCCCTGCGCATCGCAAACGCCCTTGCCCAGACGAAGTATTTCGCATTCATGGGCAAACCGTTCTGGAAAAGGGTGTTATATATGTACATGCCAGTGGGGATTATCTGTATAATGGTGCTTATGGGAAGCGGTTCAAGTGCGCTTTTCATAGGAGCGATACTCTTGTCTGTGCTGTTCATAGGAGGGATTCCTTTCAAGGAGGTGCTGATTGGAGGCGTGGTGGCCCTGATGTTCCTTGCCGGAGGGATTGCCATAAACCAGGCAAGCGATGGGAAGGCGCTTAAAATCTTCGAAAGGCTCACTACGATGTTCAACAGGATGACAGCCAAATACGACACTGAAAGATTGAAGACATACACTATAGGCTCAAGCGAATTCTATACTGCCCGTGACTCCATTCTACAGCCATTCGGGGCCAAGATTGCCGTCCATGAAGGAGGAGTCACCGGAAAGATGAGCGGGAACAGCACGCAGAAATATGTGGTGACCAACATGTACGGAGACTATATGTTCAGTTTCATCATAGAGGAATACGGATTGGCAGGGGCGATAATCGTGCTGATACTTTATGTGAGCCTGATGGCGAGGGGGTCGATAATAGCGAGGATGTGTACCAAGGAGTTCACAAAGCTTGCCGTCGGGGGGCTTACGCTCCTGATTACGGGACAGGCGTTCATGCATATGCTCGTGAATGTGGACATAGGGCCTATGACGGGCCAGACCCTGCCTTTGGTGAGCCACGGGGCATTCGCGTTCATAATGTTCTGCATAGCATTCGGCATAATCCTGTCAATCAGCAAGATGACGAGGAACCAGATGAAGCAGGCGGAGGCTCAGGCGCAGCCTATATATGAAAGGGAGAAAGACGACATCCAGGCGAGCATGGACATCCTTGACAGGCTCGACAGCGGAGAGATAGATGATCTGGACGAGGAAGACCTTTGATGGGATCGGGAGAGGGAGATTTCTCCATTACGGGCTTCGCCCTCCAGTCGAAATGACAGATGAAGGGGCCAGTCGAAATGACAGATGAAGGGGCAAGTCGGAATGACGGATGAAGAGGACAGTCGGAATGATGGATGAAGGGGTCAGTCGGAATGACAGATGATATTTTATATATATAATATATATGGAAGAGCATAGAGCAATACGGGCAATCATAAGCGGAGGCGGGACGGGAGGACACATCTTCCCTGCCCTGTCCATCGGAGCGAAACTGAAGGAACTGAATCCTGAAAGTGAACTGCTTTATGTCGGAGCGGAAGGAAGGATGGAGATGGAGAAGGTGCCGGCGGCTGGATTCAGGATAATCGGACTCCCTGTGGCAGGATTGCAGAGGAAACTCACCCTGTCGAACCTTGCGCTCCCGTTCAAGGTGGTCAGGAGCATCAGGATGGCGAAGAAGATAATCTGCGACTTCAAGCCTGACATCGCAATAGGTGTGGGCGGATATGCCAGCGCTCCCCTGCTCTGGGCTGCCGGAAGCCTTGGCATCCCTACGCTTATCCAGGAGCAGAACGGATATGCCGGCCTGACAAACAAGATTCTCGGGAAGAAGGCGAAAAGCATCTGCGTTGCATATGATGGAATGGAACGGTTCTTCCCTGCCGACAGGATTGTGATGACAGGCAATCCGATCAGGAAGGAAATCGTGCCTGCCACGGACACGATTAGGGAAGAGGCATTCAGCTACTATGGCCTGAATCCGAAGAAGAAACACATATTCATCGTAGGGGGCAGCCTCGGAAGCGGGACTCTCAACAACGCGATGAAGAAATGGATAGGCGAAGGACGCCCGGGGGGAGATGATGTGGAAGTAATCTGGCAATGCGGGAAATATTACAAGGCATCCATCGACGCTTTCATGAACGAGGCCGGTCCTGTGGAAGGAATATGGTATTCCGATTTCATCAAGAGGATGGACCTGGCATATGCTGCTGCTGACGTGGTCGTCTCACGTTCGGGTGCAAGTTCGGTTTCGGAACTGTGCGCAGCCCGCAAGGCAGTGGTGTTCGTGCCTTCCCCGAATGTGGCTGAAGACCACCAGACCCACAATGCAATGGCATTGGTGAACAAGGGGGCGGCGATGATGGTAAAGGATTCGGAAGCATCGGACAAACTGATGGCCACAGCCTGCGCCCTGCTCGGGGATGAGGGAAAGATCGCACTGATGGAAAAGAACATAGCGGCCCTGGCATTGCCTGACGCGGCAATGACAATAGCCGGAGAAATATACAGAATCATAAAATAGAGACATGGCTGATTACAAAAACATATATTTCATAGGAATTGGCGGAATAGGCATGAGCGCCATAGCCAGGTATTACAATGTCAAGGGATACAAGGTCTCTGGATATGACAAGACCCCGTCCCCTCTTACCGCAGAACTTGAAGCGGAAGGCATAGCCGTTCATTATGAAGACAATATAGACTACATCCCGAAGGATGTGGAGGACACGCTCGTGGTCTATACCCCGGCAATCCCCCACGACATGGGAGAGCTCACATATGTCAACGAACATGGCTACAGGGTAATCAAGCGTTCGAGGACCCTCGGGGAGATAGCCCAGGGACAGCAATGTCTCGCGGTGTCAGGCACACACGGCAAGACCACCACAAGCACCCTGCTCGCCCATATCTTCACGGAAAGCGGCGAGGGTTGTTCGGCATTCCTCGGCGGCATATCCAAGAACTACGGCACCAACCTGCTCACCAGCCGGAATCCGGTCATCGTGGCAGAGGCTGACGAGTTCGACCGTTCCTTCCTCCAGCTGTTCCCACAGATTGCCGTGATAACCTCGATGGATGCGGACCATCTCGACATATACGGGGACAAGGCCCATATCGTGGAGGCGTTCAAGGCTTTTGCAGGGCAGACAAAGGGCACAGTCATAAAGAAATACGGGCTGGACATCACTCCGGAAGACACTTCTGCGGAGATTCTCACATATTCGTATGACAACCCGTCGGCCGACTTCCACGCCGAATCCCTGGTGAAGGACGAATGCGGCTACTTCACATTCAACCTCCATTACAGGGGCGGAGTGATTGAAGGTTGCAAGGTGGGCATCCCAGGATGGGTGAATGTGGAGAATGCCATAGCGGCATCGGCGATTGCCCTCACCTACGGGCTGGAACCGGAGAAGGTCAAGGCTGCCCTCGCATCATTCCAGGGTGTGAAAAGGCGCTTCGACATACACCTCAACACTCCTGGATGCGCATATATCGACGATTACGCACACCATCCGAAAGAGATTGCGGCGGCAGTGAGCGCGATGCGTGAGATGTTCCCAGGCAGAAGGCTGACGGCAATATTCCAGCCACACCTCTACACGAGGACGAGGGATTTCGCCGACGAGTTCGCACAGGCCCTGAGCGGGGTTGACAAGCTGATCCTGCTGGATATATATCCCGCAAGGGAAGAGCCGATTCCGGGAGTCACATCCGAAATCATATTCGACAAGGTGACGGCTCCGGAGAAAGTCCTGCTGAAGAAGGAGGAACTCATGGAATACCTCGGCAGCGAGCCTGTCGAGACCCTTGTCACATTCGGAGCCGGGAACATAGACAGGTTCATCGGCCCTATTACCGAAATGCTTGAAAAACGGAATGCATAGATGTCCAAGGTTCTGAAGCATATTCTTGCAGGGATTGGATGCGGACTGCTCGCAGCCTGCGTCATCGCCTCGTTCCTGGCCGGACAGGAGAGCCGCAAGCCTCTCGTCTGCAAGGGTGTCGCAGTGACGGTGATGGACAGCTCGCAGAACAACTTCGTTACCAAGGCGGACGTCAGGACATTCATCGAGAGAGGTTACGGACAGGTCGTGGGGATGAAGCTTGACAGCATCGACCTGCACAGGATCGAACGCATCGTGGACGGCAGGAGCGCCGTGCTGAAAAGCGAGGCTTTCGTGACCAAGGACGGGATGCTTAACGTGCAAGTCACCCAGAGGAAACCGATTGTGCGTTTCCAGAAAAGCGACGGAGGATTCTACGCAGATGCCCAAGGGTGCATCTTCCCTCTGCAGAACTCGTATGCCTCACACGTGCAGATAATTGACGGCAACATCCCCCTGAAGGCAAACAGCGGGCACAAGGGAATGATTGAGGACCCTGCGGAAAAGGAATGGTTCAGGAAGATGATGGAGGTGGTCAATTTCATGGAAAACGACCGCCTGTGGAAAGACAAGATAGTGCAGATCCATGTCGGGGAGGACGGAGGGCTCGTGCTGATTCCGAGGGACGGGAAAGAAAGGTTCCTGTTCGGACAGCCTTGCCAGAGTGAGGAGAAATTCTCCAAGATGGAGAAATATTATTCGTACATAGCCCCGTCGAAGGAGGAAGGATATTACAGGACGGTGGACCTGAGGTTCAACGGACAGGTGGTATGCCGGAAATAGAGGGCCGCGGACCCTGCGTTGAAACATTATAGGAAACAGATTGACAAACAGATATAAAAACATAGCCGATATGAACATTTCTGAGAAATACATCGTATCCATCGACCTTGGTACATCGAAGATTGCGCTGACCGTGGCGAAAGTCAGCGGGGAGGATGTACAGATCATCTACTACAAGGAGACACCGTCTGCCGGAATCAGATACAGCAGCGTGTTCAACGAGACATCCGTCACTGGAGTAGTCACGAAGGCCCTGCAGGAGGCTGAGGAGGAACTCGGCATAAAGATAACTTCCGCAGTGGTCGGAATGCCGAAATTCCCTGTCATACAGCAGAGCAACACAGCGAAGATCGAGGAAAGGGGCGAGGACTGCGACATAACGGCGGAGGACATTGCTTACCTGAAAAGGTTTGCAGAGGAGTCATACCCTCTCGAGGACGAGCAGAAGGAAGCCATCTATGGAGCCGTGGCGCAGTCGTTCTCGGACGGTGAGAACTTCCAGATAATCGAGAAGGACATCATCGGAATGACAGGTGACACCGTGGAGGGCAACTTCAGGGTGTTCATAGGCAACAAGCGTTCTCTCAACAAGATAGACCATGTGATGAATCGCATCGGGATACCTGCCATACGCAAGTATTTCACGGCTGACTCCACCGCCAAGGCCGTCCTCACTGATGCAGAGATGGAGAACGGTGTCGCCCTGGTGGATTTCGGAGGCGGGTGCACATCTGTATCCATATATCACGGGAAAATCATGCGCCACTACGCATCCATCCCGTTCGGCGGCAACAATATAACCAACGACATCAAGGGAGAATGCCAGATCAGCGACACCCTCGCGGAGAACATCAAGCTCGGCTATGGTGCATGCATGCCTGAAAAGCTGCAGAACCTGAGCGAGAAAATCATCCACATAAGGAGCAACAACGCAGAGCCTGACAAGCAGCTTCCTGTAAAATACCTCTCGGAAATCATCACGGCGAGGATAGAGGAAATAATGATGGCAATCCTGTATGAAATCGACAGGAGCGGCTTCGCAGACATGCTCCGCAGCGGATTGGTAATCACCGGAGGATGCGCCCAGACGGCTAACCTTTGCAACTTCATCTACGACATTTCCGGTTACAAGGTCAGGACCGGCTATCCTAGAGGGCTGTTCTCATGCCAGGGATGCGACGGCACGGCAGACACATCCGCAAGTACATCAATAGGCCTGATATTGGCAGCCGTATCTGACAAGACCATCAACTGCGCGGTGAACAACGAGGACATAGAGGCCTGTGCCGCCGACACCGTAATGGGAGTCCCGGAAGAGGAAGTTCCTGCCAACGAAGGCGATGTAGAGAGCGGGAAACTGTTCGAATTCGAGACTGTGGAGCCTAAGCCGAAACCGGTGGAACCGAAACCTAAGCCGAAGCCCAACCCTAAGATAAAATGGGTCGAGAAAATCAAGAACACTCTGTTCACCATCTACGAAAGTGCAAACGACGAGACATCAGAAGCATAGGAGGACATAAAATGGAATATATCGACAACATAGACAATATGATGGACATCACACCTGCGGACTGGATTCCTGAGAAATCCATCATCAAGGTAATCGGAGTCGGAGGTGGCGGATGCAACGCCGTGGACTATATGTACAGGCAGGGACTCGAAGGATGCACATTCGTGGTCTGCAACACTGACGCGCAGGCACTCGAAAGCTGCGCCGTGCCCGTGAAGATTCAGCTCGGGGAAGGGCTCGGGGCAGGATGCGACCCTACCAAGGGGCGCAACGCAGCCCTGAACTCCCAGGACGAAATCGCAGCCAAGGTGCTGGAGGGCACGGAGATGCTGTTCATCACTGCCGGAATGGGCGGTGGAACGGGCACGGGTGCCGCCCCGGTAATCGCCTCAATGGCAAAGAAGAAGGGCATACTTACTGTCGGCGTAGTCACCCTGCCGTTCAAGAGCGAAGGGTGCGAGTCGGCATCCAAGGCTGTGGACGGAGTGAACGAGCTGGAGAAGAACGTGGACAGCCTCCTGATAATCAATAACGAGAAACTATATGATTTCTATGGCGACCTGCTGATTCAGGATGCGTTCCCGAAGGCTGACGAGGTGCTTGCCACAGCGGTCAGGGGCATCACGGAGATCATCAAGAGAAAGGGGCATATCAATGTCGATTTCAACGATGTCAAGACCATGATGAAGAACAGCGGAATGGCCCTGATGGGTTGCGGGACCGGAACGGGAGAGAACCGTCTCGAAGATGCGGTGAAGAATGCCTTCGAGTCGCCTCTCCTGAACGATTTCGACCTGAAGACGGCCAAATATGTGCTTGTGAACATCACTGTCGGGAGGAACGAAAGAGGCGTCAAGATGACACAGCTTGAGAAAATCAACAAGCTGATAAAGGAATATACCGGCAACGCCAACAATTTCAAGACAGGCATCGTGTTCGAGGACGACCCAGACTACGGTGACAGGGTGAACATCACCGCCATAGCCACTGGATTCAAGATGGGAATGCTCGACCAGATAACGAGTGCCAACCTCGGCAACATAATCTGGCTCGACGAGGACTATGTGTATGAGAAGAAGACCATTTCCGACGAAGGAATAGAACTGCCGGAGATCAAGAGCGAGAAAATCGGCTACAACAACTCGGCAATCCGTAAGAAGAATCTGTTCGAAGACGGCATGAAACCTGTCCTCCTTGTCACGGAGGGACAGAACCGCAGCGAGCTTGAGAATACCGCCGCAATCCGCAGGAAGGCCAACGGGCAGTCATCGCGGGAAGAATAAACTTCTTACGTAAACAGTTGCCGAATATCATTATTTCTTACTATTTTTGCGCCCGGTTGCATGTTGCGTGCAGCCGGGACAGTTCTTTAATATTATTATATCATCATGGCAAGAAGGACCAGAGTAAGGTTTGCGCCGTCACCGACAGGACCGCTCCATATGGGAGGAGTCAGGACCGCGCTCTACAATTACCTCTATGCGAAGCAGCACGGAGGGGATTTCATCATAAGAATTGAGGATACGGACTCCCAGAGATTCGTCCCTGGGGCGGAGAAATACATCATCGAGGCCCTGAACTGGTGCGGAATCATCCCGGACGAGGGTGTGGATGCTGAAGGAAACGTCGTGGAGACCGCTTCGGAGCGTCATCCACACGCACCTTACAGGCAGAGCCAGAGGAAGGGCATCTACAGGAAATATGCGGAGGAGCTTGTGGAGAAGGGGTTTGCCTACTATGCGTTCGACACTGCCGAGGAACTTTCCGCAAAAAGGGCTGAACTTGAGGCAGAGGGCAAGACCTTCATCTACAACCATACTTCAAGAATGGGACTCCGCAACTCACTTTCGCTGCCGGAATCGGAGTGGAGGCCTCTTCTCGAAAGCCATACGGACTGGACCATCCGCTTCAAGATGCCGGAAGGCAGGGTCGTGAAAATGGATGACCTCATCAGGGGTCATGTGGAGGTCAATACGGTGACTCTCGACGACAAGGTGCTCTGGAAAAGGGCTGACGAACTGCCTACATATCACCTTGCTAACATCGTCGATGACCATCTGATGGAAATCACCGAGGTCATCAGGGGTGAGGAGTGGCTGCCTTCGCTTCCGCTCCACTACCTGCTTTACGAGGCTTTCGGATGGCAGGACACGATGCCGCGCTTCGCACACCTTTCACTTCTGCTCAAACCTGACGGAAAGGGCAAGCTGAGCAAGCGTGACGGAGACCGCCTCGGATTCCCTGTGTTCCCTCTTAAATGGACCAATGCAGAGGGCGAGGTTTCAAGAGGATACCGCGAGGATGGATATTTCCCTGAGGCTTTCGTGAACCTGCTCGCCATGCTCGGATGGAATCCGGGCGACGACAGGGAGCTTTTCACCATGCCGGAGCTGATCGAGGCTTTCTCACTCGAAAGGGTAATCAAGTCAGGGGCAAGGTTCAACCCGGACAAGGCGAAATGGTACAACAAGGAGTATCTGCGCACAAAGACTGCCGAGGAACTGACCGACCTTTACATCCCGATTCTCGAGGAGAAGGGAATGCAGGTTGTGGATTGCGCGAAATGCGCCCTCACCGCAGGCTCGCAGATGAGTGCCCAGGGAGCTGATTTCCAGAACCATATTTTCACAAGGGACTATGTGCTGCGCATCGTGGAGCTCATCAAGGAGAGGGCTTCATTCGTGGCGGACTTCTGGGACATCGCCTCATATCTTTTCGTGAGCCCGTCTTCGTTCGTGGAGAAGGATGCCGCCAAATTCTGGAAACAGGAGAACTACAGCCTCGCTTTCAAGGTGGCTGATTTCATCCTCGGATTCGACGGGGAATTCACCAAGGAAGGAATCGAAGGTCCTCTCGAGGAATATATCAGGGGCAACGAGTGGCCGATGGGCAAGGTGATGAACTGCCTCAGGCTCGCCCTCGTGGGTGCTTCGAGCGGACTCGGCATAGCTGACATCGTTACCCTCATAGGCAAGGTGGAATTCGGCCGCAGGATGGA
>JBJEBR010000022.1:0-3719 GCA_051870255.1 Candidatus Cryptobacteroides sp. | reverse complement strand
AAATGCCGTTACCTTCTCATAGACACAAAGACCGGTTACAGGTGTGTGGCCAAGAAACTCACTTTCGGTTTCTTAATTTAACTAAAGTACATATTTAGGTAAATATATATTATCGCTTGATAATCAATTATAAATATATTTAGTATATTTGCAGTGGAATCGGTGGTTGCTACGAAACAACAGAGTATGATAGCAAAACCATCAATAGCATTCAATGATTTTGCAGGGACTGCAAAGGAAGTCACTGCACGAAATGTAAACGGACGTAATGTTCTTTCAGTCCGTGCGAAACAAAGCAGGTCAGTCACTCCTGCCCAGGCGTCTTCCCGAAACAGTTTGTCCAAAATCTCCCGGGCGTATAAGCAGCTCACCGATTCCCAAATGCAATCCTGGGAGGTTTTGGCCAAACATCTTAAAGCAGCATCCTATCTGGGCTCGTCAGCCGAGATGACTGCTCACAACGCATTTGTCCGCATCAATATCAATCGAACTCTGGCAAGCGAGTCCATTCTGCTGGATGCTCCGTCCTATATTGATTCCATCCCAGACGTATCTTATGCTGCTGTCTCGATGACTCCGCAGCTGATTGTATTCACCGGCATACAGCACGAATCCAGTCCGTATAAATTGGTCGTAAAAATGTCCGCGTCCCAAAGTGCCGGCATATCCAGCGGCTGGAGCAAGACGGTCCTCCTTGCGAGCGACATCGAGGATGACTGGGGTGAAGCGGACGTTACATCTCTTTACCTGAAGGCCATAGGCGTTGAGCCTGTCCCGGGACAGAAGGTGTTCATCGAGGCATACTGGATGAATACAGAAAGCGGCATTGGAGGACAGGTGTTCAAGGATTCTGTCATAGTCACCGGCGAGTCATCCTATCAGCCGCGTATGCGTGTCACGATGGATAGCCTAGACCCGGAAGAGGAACAGCACGTCTCAGCAATCGATGTCGATTTCTCGACCAATGCACCTGTCATCAGTTTCGACACCGTATGTCTGGGTCACAGCAACGTGGCATCATCGGAAGTCTATCTTGAAGAGACCCTTCCTGCAGAACTGATTGGTTTTTCCTTTGTGCTTGCACGAGGTATGGGGGATGATGGTTCTATTCATCCGCAATCCTACCAGATACAGACCCTAACCTCAAGCGGCAAGACTAAAATCAATTTTATGCACAGGGGCGGAAAGTACATCAAGCCTACAGAGGTCTTCGGCCCGGGAGTATTCTATCAACAGTAAACCAGCAGCACTATGTTCAACTCAATATCAAACAACTTCGGAGCCGGGACTATCCAGTTCAAGGATGTCCAGGAGAGCAACTATATTGTTCTAAATGCCAAGTTCACCTGCAACCCGCAATCCGATGAATACAAGGCGGCAGATGTGTTGGAAATCACCGTTCCGGCCCTCTCAATAGACCGCAGCGCAGAGGCGGCTGTGGTTGTCCGGTTTATTGACCGCCGTGAATCCTCCAGCAGTATTTCTGCCTATGACGGCGGCACTGTGGCAAAGTCCTGGGTGAAGGATGCAAAAACTCTGTGTATCGAGAAACTGTCCGTATTCGATGAGCAGACAGAACTGATCATCTACATCCAGACGCTCTATTGTCAGCTTGCTCAGGGTGGAAATTCAATCAGATGCAGAAAGAAAAACATCACCTGCGTGACTGAAGGCAGCTACCTTTCTATAAGTTCATCATCCACATTCTGCATAGTGTTCAAGAAATGGACGTTCTACCATATGATGATTAGCAGTTGCACTTATGCGATGCAGAAAATGGACTGGGAGGCACTTTTCGAGAATCTTCCTGATGACATTACGGCCGATGTGCCGGTAATAGGAGCCGCGTGCTACAACAACACCAATCTGGGAGGAGTCAATGAGTGCCGTCTGGAGGAAGGGTTCTTCTCCCTGCCTGCATTAGAGCGGAATATAGGATTCTTCAACACCTCGAACAATGTATTCTCATTCGCATACCTTGTCCGTGACGTTGAACCAGAGCCTGAAATTGAAGGACGGTTGAACTATGAGAATGACGCGCTGCAGGCAAGCCAATACAGCATTTTCTATGATGTAAATCTTGAACTCATACCGGCTCCAACTGTAGCAGCTCTTTCCGGAAGAATGGGGGTTTACGGGGCAGGACCTTTGACATACCCTGCACCGGACTTCCCTGAAGAGATTCCAGCATTCGATGCCTTCTTCCTGGCTGCACATCAGCAGAGCAACGGTCTGGTTATACAGATGCTGGAAGTGGAGGTCATCAAGACAGGAAGCACGTCCAGTATCAAGGTCACCGACCTTGCCGCAGACAAAAACCTCTCATTCAAATTGTTTGACACTGCCATTCCTATGGCAATATGATAAATGCTATGCTTACAATTACCGCAACCAATTTCGGACTCGCTCCGGAAGACATACAGATAAAGGAGTACCACAACGACAAGATGATGGTGCTTGACGGGGTATTCACCGTTGATACCACGGCAGAGGAATATTCCGGCATCCGTCCGATGAAACTCACGGTGGCCGACCTGCCTTTCAGCAAGAGCCGCATCGGAACAGCTCTGGTGACCGTTCTCTCGGATGGCGTGAAGTATGCAACCATCACGAAGGTCCAGATCAAGGACAAAAACACAATCAGTATAGGCAAGATTATCCCGTACAAGAGCATCGGGGAATATACCGTGAAACTCAGCACGATACTCATTCCGGAGTTCGTTACAGGCGAAGTGGCTCTCAATCAGAAAACTGCCCATACACCAAGCATCAACAAAGGAGAGGCTTCGGATATTGAAATCTACACCGTTGAAACCTCCGATTGGATGATGCTGGTGTTCAAGGCTTCCGCTCTCACATTTGACGATGAATCCCAGACCGTGGAAATCTCCGTTCCCGGCTTGCCGGAGGAAGTAACCTGTGCTTTCCCTGTCATCTATAACGAAGGAACGGGAGTCGCATTGGGCAGCAAGTACTATCCGGCTACTTTGGAGAACGGGACAATTGTCATCTCAAAGGACGGCAACGCCGACGAGGCTTCCAATGCCGGTAACAAGTTTACCAGAATCTTCATTGTACGCTAAATTATGACCGAGAAAAAGCACATAGAACTGACCAGGCTTCAGAGCATCATCGCAATTGCCAGCTTCAGCAGTGGAGTGATTATAGCAGCAGTCTGCCTGTTCCTGATTCCTCCGCTTGGAGAGATTGCAAATTCCGCAATCTCAATCGTGTCGGAGCTTCTGGTCCTGTGCGGTGCAATACTCGGAGTCAAGGCCAGCTACGATGTAAAGTTCAGAAAGTTCGAGGCCGAACTGATGAACAAGGCAGACAAGCAAGAAAGCAACCTATGAAAAACATCCTTTACCTCATCACACTCTCTCTTCTGACAGCGGCCTGCGCTTCAACCAGGCAGGCCGCCAAGTCAGAAACCGTGCGAATCGAGACAAAGACCGAGACTGTCTTTGTCACAGATACTGTCGTTATCGAGAGGCCGCAGATTGTCCAGATGAATGAGACTTCCGACACGGCATCTGTCCTGGACAACCGCTATGCACATAGCGAGGCGGTCGTAAGTTCAGGAAAGCTGTCGCACACTCTGGAGGCGAAGCCAGTGAAGGACTCAGTGACCGTCCAGACGAAGATTGTGTACCGCGATTCAATCCAGATCGTTGACCGCTACCTGCTCGAAGAAGTCGAGGTTCCGGCAAAGCTCTCCA
>JBJEBR010000021.1:0-160804 GCA_051870255.1 Candidatus Cryptobacteroides sp. | reverse complement strand
TACATCTCCCCCATCGGCCAGAACTCTCCGCAGATGTCACAGGGATACATTTCCGATTCATCGAACTCGATGCCCATATCATTCCTCCTTTCTCTTGTTCTTCCTCAAGGAATACAGATTGACGAAGTTTCCGAGTGCCGTCAGCACGAGTGCGGTTGGTAGTACCCAGCTTCCGCCGGTTCCTTTGAGACTTACCACAATACAATAGACGGCAAGGACAAATGACAATATAGCCACCGTCCCAAGAATGATTTTGGTCATTCTACTCAAGCGCATATTCCAACATCATTATGTGTACCGGCCGGTCATCCCCGTGATAGAGATGGCTGCACCAATTGGTCTGCCCTGTGTCCTTGAATCCGCATTTCTCCATCACGCGTCCGGAGGCCGGGTTGTCGATGAAGAAGTCAGACCACAGAGTGAGGAAGCCCTTGACATTGAAACAGTACTCAACCATTGCCCTGAGTGCTTCCGTAGCAAGGCCACGGTTCCAGTACGGTTTGGCTATCCAGTAGCCTATCTCTGCATCATTCTCCCCGATGGCGATGTTGCTCTCACCGTGGATGTAGTAACCCATACAGCCTATCGCTTCATCTGTCTCACGAAGCGTTACGGCCCAGGTACGGTCATTGGTGAAGATATCGCGTATCACTCTCCTGCTTTCCTCTATGTCCTTATGGGGAGGCCATCCTGCCCGTGGCCCCACATCCGGGTCGGACGCGTATCTGAACAGGGACTCTGAGTCGGATTCCCGCCACGGCCGGAGGATGAGTCTGCCTGTTTCGATTCTCTTTTCTGCCGATTCCCTGTCAATCAGGAGTTCCATCCCCTTGTGAGGGATTCCCTCGTCGAGGAATTCTTCCGAGATGACCTTGAAGCCGAGTTTCTCATAAAAGCCGATCGCATAGGTCTGCGCTTCAAGATATATCTTCTCATCCTTAAGGCTTTCCTTGACATAGCTTATGGCCTGTCGCATCATCTGCATTCCTATGCCTCTCCCGCGCTGGGATTCAATCACGGCTACCCTTCCTATCTGAAGAACGCCTGGCTCCTTCCCGTATATCCGCAGGCATCCGATGATACGCTCCCCTTCCATAGCGAACACCTGTACTGCCCCGATATCCTTTCCATCAGGATCTACATACAGGCACTTCTGCCCCGTCACGAACACCTCTGACCGCACCCGAAGAATACCATACAGTTCCTCAAGTCTAAGGTCATTAAAGTGCTTGGTTGATATTGTAACTGTTTCGCTCATAATTCAAATGCATCAGATGTTCACCTGTTCCGTTTTGAAGTGATCCTTGATATAACCCCCGACATACTCTTTGAGTTCCTCGCCCTGAAGAATCTTCACGTGGTCCAGGAGACCTACAACGAACCTCCCCGGGACTTTGGCCTCCGCACTCACCTGCACTAATAGATGGGTCTGAAAATAGGTATTTGCAATCAGGATGACCAAGGTCGATGACAGGATTACTATTTTGAAACTCTTCTTCGAAATCAGAGTGACAACAATGCCTATATACAGAACAAGCATCAACCATAAAAGGTCCGACCAACCAAAGTGGACGGTCAAGAATGAGATGACTATTTCCATAAGCCAAATTCTACATGCTTTGCCCCCAAAAGCCTTTCAACATAAGGTAAATCCATCACTTATTGTTAATAATCAGGTGGGGTAATATACATCTTACAAATTTAATTTGTATTTTATAAGCATGTTCAGTTTGGAGCACAAAATTTTAAAATATTGATATGATTTTTTTCTTTTCGCAAAATAAAAATCATTACTGATATATTTCAGGGCAATGAATGCTCTATATATAGTGAATTACGAGAAAGAAGTTATTATGATCATTACAATTTGCTTATTGATTCTTGTCTATTCCATCCTCAAGCGTCCTGTAGGCGGACTTCTCAAGAAGCTGGAGGATGTTGACTGGAAAAAGATCACCCAGGATGCGTGGAAAAAGATTGTGACTTATTCCAAGAAACTCGGGCGGGCGACTACCCGGGAGTTGCTCAAGTTTTATTATGTAATGTCTGAAGGGGACTTGTCATCCTTTGAGAAGGCCCTGGTTTATGCCGGAATCATCTATATCGCTGTTCCGAGCGACCTGCTGCCACGAAAGGTTCTCGGATGGCTGGGTGTGCTGGATGACGTCGGGGTAGCGGCCTGGATTTACGACAAGATTGGAAACAGGATAACCCCAGCTATCAATCTGAAAGTCGAGATGACCCTGGATGATTGGTTCGGGCCGGAGATTGTGGCAGGTGTAAGCATAGACTAAGTATTCTTCAGGCATTTATGCGATGAAAAGATTTTTGTGCCTCATTGTCACTTGTCTGACGTTCATTACTCCACGGCAACCTTGATGACTCCATCTGCCTTAAAACAGTCGATAAGTCTCCTAAACATATGTGCTGATTATTCTGTATAGCATAGCGGTATTACACTTTATATAATCGGCTCGGAGGTCCCAATCGGGGACATCATCAATGCTTTACCAGAGACTGTCTTGCTTGCTGTCCTTTTGAGTCCCGTGCTATTTCCCTGCTCTCAGCCACCCGTTGTAGCCCGATTCAAGCTCGATTACCTTATATCCATTTTCCGACAGGACTTTTGCCGCAGTCTTGCTGCGGTTGCCACTCCTGCAATAAAGGGCGATGGTCCTGTCCTTTGGAAGCGAGGATGTTGCATTATCCTTGAAATCAGGATTCAGGACATCAATGTTGATAGCTTTGTCAATATGCCCCTGAGCATATTCTTCAGGAGTCCGGACATCAAGCCGCACCACGGTGGAATCGGTGATAATTTTCGCAAATTCATCCACATTCACACTCTTGAAACTTTTGGTCTGCGCATTGCAGCCGGTCAGGCCAAAGATTGCACTCAAAATACTCATTATGATAATCCTTCTCATATTATAGGTATTCCTGGTAATACTTTATCGGTCAATTTGCACCGAATTTAGTGCAAATATCAATAAGCTGCAAGAGTGACCTTTACTATTAAACCCTTTCCGCTATGGCCTAAGACATGCCAGCGGAATTACATGGACACCATCGGGACGTGTGTAGGCTATTGACCCTCCGGTCAGGACAATCTTCAAATCCGGCTCACGGAGAGGGACTTGCTTCTCGGATTTGTTTGCTTCTTGAACCAGTCTATGAATCTCGCATAGGTGCGCTGCGCCTTCTTCGATTTCTTTATTTCCCAATTTACATTCGATTAGAGCATACCGCTCATCTTCCAAATGCAGAACCAAATCCGCTTCAAGCCCATATCTATCCCGATAGTAGGATACGTGGCTGTTGAAATCTGCTGTATATGCTTTCAAGTCCCTAATACACATCTGCTCAAATATGAAGCCGAATGTTATTAGTTGTGTTTCCAGAGCGGCTGCGTTGATGCTCATAGCCGCAACTGCAATTGAAGGATCAGTAAAGCATCGTTTTGGAGCACTCCGTATCGCAGTCTTGCTGCGGATTGAAGGACACCATGCGTCAATGTCCTGGATGACAAATAGCTTCTCAAGTACTCCTATATAATCATCCAGTGTATCCATAGATAGTTCTATGTCTCCAGAAGCCGTAATATCCGCAAGAATACTTGTCTTCTTGGCTAAAGTACTGATATTTCGTGCATAGGAACGCATTATCTGACGTGCGATCTTGGGATTTCTACCCTTTTTATCCACGGCAGAGATATCCTGTTCACATACTGTATTGACATAATCATTCGCAATCATTGTCGCAGCCCTTTCGTTAAGTTGGAGAGAAGCGGGCCATCCGCCTCGACATGCTGCACGAATCAAGTCAGGAATATCCAAATTGCTGCTGGCACCATCAATATCAAGATTGGGATTGTCGAATAATTCGTGTAAAGAGACCTGCCCGGTGGATTCTTTAGATTCCCACAGACTCATAGGGTACATCTTCATACGTGTAATGCGTCCTGTTCCGGTATGTTTGATTTTGGATTTATCTACCGTGTTCGAACCCGTAAGAATATACTGTCCTGGCCTGCCTCCTTCGTTATCTATAGCAGTTCGTACAGCATCCCATACTACTGGAATATCCTGCCATTCATCAATCAGACGTGGTTGTGCGCCTTTCAACAATAATGAAGGCTTTGTATCTGCGGTGGCCATGTAATTGGCAGCCATATCAGGATCATGCAGTTTGATAACACTCCTGGCTATTTGCTCAGCTGTTGTTGTCTTGCCTGTCCATTTAGGCCCTTCAATCAATACTGCACCGAATGCTTCCAATCGGTCTTTGAGCATTTGGTCAGCCACACGTTCAAGGTATTTCATAATCATTCAAAGCTTAAAACGCTGCAAAGATACAAAATTATCAATGATGCCCCAAAACCAATCGGAACTTTTGTGGCATTTCAACCGGAACTTTTGTGACATTTTAATCGGCGTTTTTGCGATAGTGGTGCAACAATTCCGGAAGAGACGTGAAATACCGTTTGAAATTACAATTCCAATGAATTGCCTTTCAGTAGGAAATCATAAATGCCCAGAGTCGTGATACCGAATTCATCCCTTGTCACTGGACTTTCTTCCCCGATAACAATGATTTTCTTGAATGAATCATCCACCTTTAGCAAAGAAGCCCGTTCCTGTCTCATCTTTTCATCGGATTCCATGCGGTATGCCGACTGAATGTAGTAACGTTTGCTGCCCAAGTTGCAGATGAAATCCACCTCAAGGCTGGAACGCTGTTGTTTCCCGTTTTCATCCTTCGTTACGATCGGAACAACCCCCACGTCCACATTGAACCCCCGGATCTTCAGCTCATTATAAATCATATTCTCCATCAGATGGTTTTTTTCCGACTGGCGAAAATTGATGCGCGCGTTGCGCAATCCCAAATCCATGAAGTAATACTTATATGGCGCATTGACATACCGCTTTCCTTTTATGTCGTAACGTGTCGATTTCTCAACTAAAAACGCATCGCAGAGATAGTCGATGTAATCCTTGACCGTATCGTAGGAAATGGCTGACTTTTTCTCGCTCCTGAACGTGTTCGCGAGCTTGTTCGGGTTGGTCAGTGCCCCGATGCCAGAAGCCATGATGTTGATAAGTTCCTCCAGATCATCGTCCTTGCGTATGTCATAGCGTTCTTTGATGTCCTTGATATAGGTCTCGTCGAACAAGGTTTTCAGAAAACGCACTTTCTGCTCTTCAGTGGTGTACGATAGTATCTGTGGAAGTCCACCATACAGCATATATTCATTGAATCCGGCCTGTACCGTACCTGAATAGGCCGACATGTATTCACTGAAACTCAACGGGTACATTTTCACCTCGAAGCCACGTCCGCGAAACTCCGTAATAATGTCTTTGGACAGGAATTTCGCGTTGCTGCCCGTCACATAGACATCTACATTGCGCATCTTCAAAAAGCCATTCAATACATCTTCAAAATTGTCGAGCATCTGTACTTCATCCAACAGGATGTAATACATTCCGTCATCCTTAATCCGGCTTTCAACAAAAGAATAAAGAATGTCGGGATTTCTCATAACCCGATTCTTGTAATCCTCCAAATCCACTTTTATGATATGGTCGGGAGCGACACCATTGTTCTCAAGGTAGGAAGCAAATATCTCAAAAAGCAGATAAGACTTGCCGCATCTGCGCATACCGGTTATAATCTTGATCATCCCGTTGTTTTGCAGAGAAACAAGTTCGTCCAAATACTTTTTACGCTCTATACACTTCATTGGTAATCGAATTTTATGTCACTTGGTGACAAGATTTTCGATTACAAAAGTAGGGACTTTTATTCACTTCTTCAAATAATAATCAATATGCCCTTGTGCATATTCCGGAGCATATTCAGTCAGGGAGATGATTTGAAACAGACATTCCCACGGTTACTGAAATATCCGGCAAATTTAATTGATCAATAAATAAACCCGAACATCCAGATTGGGACATTCCTGCCAGCCGCATATTCTATATTATCTTTCACGATATATCCTTTATCAGCATCCTTAAGCTGCCTGCCGGTCTTATTGCGCCCTCCGACCTCGAATGTAATTCCATCTATCTCAAAATCTGAAATCCTGGAAGAAGATACGGAATATTTTTGCTTCATCCATGTCAGGAACATAGTCTCACGAATTGTACCCTCGTCTGACTTATCCAATCCCAAAGCATAGATAATATTGGAATTGTCCAGATACAACTTCTCCACCTTCTGCAATATACCGTCACCTGTTGATTTCTCCCGCAGCGCATTGAAAAGACCGGACTTCTCCAGATACTCTATATAATCCGGGAGAAGATTCCTGCTGATAGCCAGATCTCTTGCAAGAGTCGAATGGTTCGGTTTATATGGCACAGACTGAGCGAGCATATACATCAGCTTTTTCAGTTTATAAGAAGCAGCTATTGTCATCTCTGCGTATCTTGGGATATCATCTTCCACCGTTGCGTTTATGGCCTGCTTCAACTTTATCAAGAAATCCTCCTCCGCAAAGAAAGGATAACAGCCAATTCTAAGGTATTCCTGATAATACTTTATCGGTCTATGTTCTCCATAGGGGAAATCGACCTTGCCAGAGAGGATGTCCTCCAATGAGGATGGCTTAAGGCTCCATCCTTGTGATATGTTCAGATACTCCCTGAAAGACAAAACAGGCATATAATACTCGATCGTTCTTCTGCTCAAGTCTGCTTTAGCCCCCTTTTTCAAATCAAGGATAGAACTTCCCGAATAGACAACCTGGAGAAGAGGAATCTGGTCATAAATCATTTTTATCTCAGTTGTCCATCCTTTATACTTATGTATTTCATCAATATAAAGCTTTTTTCCTCCACGCTGGAAGAATGCCAAGGCAAGATCATAGATCCTATGACCTGCAAAATAAAAATCATCTGCCTGGACATACAACGACTCTTCAGTCTTGTCATACAACTTTATATGCTGAAGAAGCATTGTTGATTTTCCGACACCTTTCTGTCCCAGCAGACCTATCAATCTATTTTTCCAATTGATACTATCGTGAAATGTTCTCACATAGTCTGTTGGTGTCAAATCCAACTTGATTCTATATGTCTGTAATAACGCATCCATCATTTGCACTGAATTTAGTGCAACAAATATAATAATTTGCACTGAACTTAGTGCAAATTTCAATAAGATTTGTACTAAGTTACATACAATTCTTCTTTGATTTTCCGCTTTTGTTGACCTTCCCTGAGGATTTCTGAAATACCCAAAGATATGGAAATCCATCATATCCGGACAAGAAAATAGCCGAAGGCGGTCAATGCTATCCCTGCTACAACGCTCACCGCCACATATCCGGCGAAGCCCCAGAGGTTTCCTGACTGGAGCATTATCAGGGCCTCCTTGGAGAATGTCGAGAATGTGGTGAAGCCTCCGCAGAAACCGACAGTCAGCAGCATGGCCCAGAAACTGCCTTCGTTGTTCCCACGGCTGAAGAATCCCCATAGCAGACCTATCAGGAAACATCCTAATACATTCACGGTCAGCGTCGCCCAAGGGAATCCCCTGCCACAATTCTTCATCAGCAATGATACGGCATATCTGGCCGCTCCACCGAAAAAACTGCCGGCCCCGACGGCCAAAATATTCCTCAATACATCAAAATTCATAATATATTATTTATCAATATGTTGCATAATATTACCCATCGCTATGACGTCTTGCGGTAGCTCAGGATGGCCCAGGTCATGGTCACGGAACCGATGGCGACAAGCCCGAGCATATCCTTCCAGGTGTCCACAAGGGTGCTGCCTTTGAGGAATATCGCCCTCATTGCATCGGCGAAATAGCGGAGAGGGTTGGCGAGGGTTATGTACTGCGCCCATTGCGGCATTGATGATATAGGGGTGAAAATCCCGCTCATGAGCATGAACAGCATCGAGAAGAACCACGTCACGAACATTGCCTGCTGGGTGTTCTCGCTGTAATTCGACACAAGCAGGCCGAAGGAGGACATCACGACTATATGGACGAAAGTGTACAGGACAATGGTCAGCAGGCTTCCCTGACACCTGTACCCGAATGTTATCCACGAAAGCAGGAGGCAAACTCCGAGCATGAAATAGGCCACGGCCATATACGGAGCCATCTTGCAGACTATGAAGGCTGTCTTGCTCACGGGAGTCACATTTATCTGCTCGATGGTGCCTTTTTCCTTCTCGGAAACGATGTTCAGCGAAGGCATGAAGCCGCACATCATCGTAATGGCTATGACGATGAGAGCCGGAACCATGAACACCTTGTAGTCCATATAAGGATTGTAACGGAAACTCTCCGACGCCTCGATGACAGGGCCGGACGAACCGGTGACCCCGACCTTGTTGGCTGACACATGGTTCATTATGCAATAGGAGAGATATTGGGACCCTATGGAGGCCTTGGTCCCGTCCACTGCATTGACCTTGATTCCCACGGGCAGATGCTCCCCGGGTGCGGAGGATCCTCCCATGAAATCCGAGAAGCCGTTGCAGATGGTCAGGATGGCGTCGGCATGTCCCTTGTCCATCATCTCCGCGGCGATGGCAGGGTCGTCAAAGATTCCGACGAGGTTGAAATATCCCGAACTCGTGCATTTCTCCACAAGGCGGGCCGATTCGACGGTGCGGTCTGTGTCCACGACTGCAAGGGATATGTTCCTTATCTCCATGCTCACGGCGAACGGGAACACGAACACTATCAGCAGAGGGAACATCAGCACCATCCTCGGAAGGCCTGGGTCCCTGAGGAACTGCTTGAATTCTTTCGCAAGAAGCTGTCTCCACATAGTCCTATCCTCCTAAATCCTTGTTTTGAAACATTTTATACTTACGCCAAGCAGCAAGACCATCATCCCGGTCATGATGCCGAGCTCCTTTGCCACGACTCCGAAACCGGCTCCCTGAATCATTATCTTCTTGACAGCTATGATGTACCATTTGGCAGGGATGATGTCAGATACGGCCTGGAGGATGCCCGGCATGCTCTCACAAGGGAAGATTATCCCGGAGAGAATCATCGTCGGCATCGTGAGTCCCATTCCGCACAGGAGCATGGCGGTCTGCTGGCTGCCGGATATGACGGATACGAGCAGCCCCAGTCCGAGGGATGTGCCGACGAAAATCAGCGAGGCAAGGGACAGGAGCGCGATGCTTCCGTTCATTGGAACTTCCATCACATAATGGGCAAGGAGCATCACGGTCACGAAATTGACGAGCGACAGCACCAGGTAAGGGATAATCTTGCTGAGAATTATCCAGAACGGCTTCACCGGTGACACGAGGACAAGCTCAAGGGTGCCGAATTCCTTCTCCCTGACAATCGACACGGAAGTCATCATCGAGCATATCAGCATGAGTATCAATCCCATGACACCCGGCACGAAATTGTAGGACGAACTCATGGCCGGGTTGAACACCAGCTGCACGACAGGTCTGAAGGACGCGGCCTGGACATTGGCTGTGCTCACGGTCAGCTCAACCTGCTCTGCCATCAGCACTCCTTTTATGTAATTGGCTATCATCTGGGCGGTGTTCGGGTCGGAGCCGTCACAGACTATATTCACCTTCGCCCTGGAAAGACTGTGGAGATTGTGGTCGAAGTCCCTTTCGAACATCAGGGCAGCCATTGCCTTGCCTTTGCGGAAACGGACATCAGTCTGAGACGGATTGCCAAGGATTTCACCGACCTCGAGATAACGGTTGTTGTCGATTCTCTCCACTATCCTCCTGACTGACGGATCGGTGACATCTCCTACTATGTCCACGACGGCATTGTTCACATCGGTGCTGATGGCAAATCCGAACAACACAATCTGTATCACAGGCATCACCAGCACTATCAATGTCGTCCGCACATCCCTGAAGATGTGCTTGAACTCCTTTTCTATGAATGACAATATCTCTCTCATAAGCCCTCCCTGTCAATCGCTGCCTCTTAAGGCCCTTCCTGCAAGGATGGCGAACACCCCGTCCATGTCGGCGGCACCATATTCCTTCTTCAGTTCCTTCGGAGAACCGAGCGCCTCGATCCTGCCGTCCACCATTATCGACACCCTGTCGCAATATTCGGCCTCATCCATATAATGCGTGGTCACGAAGACGGTCACGCCTTTCTCCGCAGCCTCGTAAATCATTTCCCAGAAACTTCGCCTCGTCGCCGGATCGACGCCTCCTGTCGGCTCGTCGAGGAAGATTATGCCGGGATCGTGTATCATCGCTATGCTGAACGACAGTTTCTGCTTCCAGCCCAAAGGCATGTCCCTGACATACAAGTTCCTTGCATCCTCCATCGACAAGCGTTTGAGCATCATGTCGGTCTTGTCCGCTATCTGCTTGTTGCTCAAGCCATATATGCCACCGAACAAGGCTATGTTCTCCCATACCTTCAAGTCGGGATAAAGGGAGAATTTCTGGCTCATGTAACCAATGTTGCGCTTGATTTTCTCCTGCTCCCTGTTTATGCTGAAGCCTGATACCGTGCCCTCGCCGGAGGTTGGACGGCTGAGGCCGCACAATATCCTCATCGCTGTGGTCTTCCCTGCCCCGTTTGCCCCGAGGAATCCGAAGATTTCCCCCTCGTAAACATCGAAGGAGATGTCGTCCACCGCCGTGAACTTCCCGAACCTCTTGGTCAGATGGCTTATGCTTATCGTTTTCTTCGGCATGGCATCGTAATTTTGCGTTTATGGCAAGTTTCAGGCAAGTTGCATGAAACAATCCTCTATGCCCGGGGACTTCTGATGCACCTCACATCCGTGAAACCCTCCGGATTCGAGACTTGCGAGAATGTCCTCCCCGGACAAGGTTCCGCACTGCACGGCAAGATGACATTCCGACCCGAAGGAATGGCACCTGATTACGCCCGGCAGGGAGCGCAGATATTTCAATATCCCGAAAAGATTCTCCCCCTTGATGGAATACAGACTGTCCGTATATCTCCCGACAATCTCTGCCGGAGTGCCCATGTCCCTGATGCTCCCCTGCATAAGCAAGGCAATCCTGTCGCACAGCCCTGCCTCGTCCATATAAGGAGTGGATACGAACACCGTCACGCCCGACTCGCGGATGCGCCCGAGCATGGCCCAGAACTCCTTGCGGCTCACGGCATCCACGCCTGTGGTCGGCTCGTCGAGGAAAAGGACTTCCGGCTTGTGGACGAGGGCGCAGCAAAGGGCGAGCTTCTGTTTCATTCCACCGGAAAGGGCGCCTGCCCGGCGGGTCCGGAACGGCTCAATCTGGGAATATATATCCTTGATGGTGTCGTAGTTACGTTCGATTGTGGTACCGAATACTGTGGCATAGAATTTAAGGTTCTCCTCCACGCTCAGGTCCTGATACAGGGCGAAATGTCCGGGCATATAGCCGATTTCCCGGCGGATTGTCCTGTAGTCCTTCACGACATCCTTTCCGTTCACCTTCGCAGTCCCCTTGTCCGGCAGGCTGAGGGTGGTGAGGATCCTGAATAGGGTCGTCTTGCCTGCTCCGTCCGGGCCTATCAGGCCGAAAATCTCACCCCTCCCTACCCGGAGGGTTATATCCTTCAAGGCCAGCAAGCTCTTGTAGCTCTTGCAAATCCCATCTATTTCTATCGCATCGTTCATTGTTGAGTCTTCCTGACATAGGCATACATTCCGAGGCGGAGGTTGCCCTCGCCCCTGACACTGACCTTGGCCGCATAGACCATGTCAGCCCTCTCGTTGCGGGTCTGGATATTCTTCGGGGTAAATTCCGCCTGGTCTGAAATCCAGGTCAATGTACCTTCATATTCCTTCGGGGAAGGAGTGCCGTCGTCCGGGATCACCGTGAACCTGTCGCCGATTTTCATCGAACCGAGCTGCTCCGAAGTGAAATAAGCCCTCACGAACAGGCTCGACATATCCGCGATTGCGAAAAGAGGCTTGCCCGACGTGACACATTCCCCTGCCTCGGCATATTTGGTGAGCACCCTGCCGTCTATCGGACTTTTTATGCGGCATTTGGAGAGGTTGTCCTCACGCTGGGCAATCTGCACCTCGTAAGTGCTTATCTCCGACAGGGTTGCGGCATTGCTGCGCTCCCAAGTCTGTTTCTGGGCGGCCATCTGTCCTTTCAGTACGGCAATCTGGGAGGTGATGTCTTCCACCTGCTTGCGCGTTCCCGCATTGTTTTCGAGCAGGGCAGAGAAGCGGGCAAGGTCGGTCTCGAGGCTTTCGAGCTGGCTGACCTGTGGAGCCTGCTGCTTCGGGATGTCTATCAGGCGGGAGCGCGCCCCCTCCATCCTTTCTTTCAGCTCGCATATCTGGAGGAAGGTCTGCAGGGAGTCGATTGCCCCGACAGTGCAGTCCTTGGAGAGGGTCTGCCCTTCCTCGATGTCGAGGGAAAGGATGCGTCCGTTTGCCTCTGCTGACACCGTGACCTGTACGGCATCTATCTGTCCGCAGGCATCGAAGGGGATGTCGTGGCGGCAGGAGATGGCGGCCAGGGCTATGGCTATTATTGCCAGTATTGTCATCTTGTTCATATTCATTTGTTTATGATATGTTTACCTTCATCGTTTCCAATAATATGGATTTCTCGACTTCGCCTTTCGGGCTTCGCTCGTAATCGACGAAGTCGCTTGAGCGACAGCGAAAGAAATGACAATGGCGCCCCGTCATCCCGACTTCGCTATCTTCCTGAAGACGTTTCTGTCATCCCGACTAAGGCCGAAGGCCGAATGGAGAGATCCGTTCATTCCCCCAAAGTATCCTTCAGAGCATAGACGGCCATCAGCAGCTGCACCCGATGCAGCGACTCGTTCAGTCTCGCCTTGTACTCTTCATCGAACATTGTCATCAGGTCAGTCATCTTCAGGACACCTTCGCGGTACTGAAGCTCACCCGCTTCCCTTATTCTCTGCCTCAGTGCTATGATTTCCCCATCCTTTGCGAGCACATCCCTCGCCTTGGTTATCTCATTGGTCTTGTCCTCCACATCTACCGAAGTGTTGAGAAGGAAACTCTTCCTCGTCAGCTCCACCCTTTCTTCATCGGCCAACAGTTTGCGCCGGTCATTCTTCCTCGTGTACAATGCCCCGAAATTCCATTGCATACGGACACCAGCCGTGAAATAAGGGGCGAACTTGCCGGAAAGCATATTCAGTCCCGGCCTGCCGTAACCACCCTGAAGGGTGAGGTTGAATTTCGGGGAAATCGCCGTATTGAGCTGCCTGAGCTGCATCTGGGCCTGCTCCTTCTGGGCATCGTACAATGCAAGTTCGGGCCTGATGACGGTTGTTCCACATAGGATGTCATCCTCCGGCACGAGCAGCTCCACTCCCTCCATGTCCCGTCCGACAAGAAGCGACAGCATCTTTGTGTAAGCCCTCCTGTCGGCTGTCAGCGAAGCACGCTGCTGGTCGCAGTCGAGTATCTTCACCTGCAGCTGGTCCATATCGGAAGCATTCGCCATACCATTGTCCATCAGTGACTTAACCTCATCCTCGTTGCGTTTCAAAGTCTCGACCAAGAGCGCATTCAGGTCAAGCTGCCTGTCCAGGAGTATGATGCCGAGATAGATGTTGAGCACCCTTGAACGGATGGAATAGACATTCACCTCCAGCTGACGGCGCTTCACCTCAGCCCCCGCCTTGACAAGTCCCTTGGAAGCGGCCGTGACTCCGCCGTCCCAGATCTGCTGGGTGATGTCACCCGTAACTCCATACTGATAATGTGGAATGTCAAAAGTATATCCCATTATGTCGAAAGGCATCTCGACCACATCGGACTGCCATGTCGCCTTGCCCGACACGCTCACCTGGGGAACCCAGCTCAGGGAGGCATTCGCCAAATCATATTTTTCCGTCGCAGCTATGATGTCGAGCTCCTTCAGCTGCGGATAATTATCCCTTGCAAGACCCATACATTCTTCCAAAGTGACCTGGCACCATAGAGGAAGAGCGAGAAACGCCGCAAGGACGGTCGTCAAAAGTCTGTGCATATAATTGTGGTTTAATGTTATATCTCTATCTTCCAAGCCTCGCGCCTGCAAGCCTTAGATTTCAATTCTTGAGCCAATCAGCCTTATGCTTTCCTCTTTTCTTTCCTCGAGGAACGCCTCCAGCGCATCTTCGTCCATCTTCAGGACATTCTTCATCACGGGCAGGAAGAAGAACGGCGCCGTATTGACATACAGAAGGTCCAGGACAAGGTCCTGAATCGTTATCGGGCGGAGACGGCCTGCCTCGACAGCCTGCCTGAGCCTCTCCGAATGGCGTCCGAGAATATCTGAAACGACTGCCCGGAGATCCTCGACATATCTTTCACATATTTCCGGATGCTCATCGGCAATCTCCACCAGCAGCCTCAACAGACCGACATGGGACTTGACGAAATCGAAATGCTTGGCGGTAACCTCCATGACAATGTCAGCGAAGTCCGCCTCCGGATCCATCATCGCTTTCACTTCCTTGTAAAGCCGACCTATGGTATCGTCAAGCACCCTGACGAAAACCTGTTCCTTCGTCCTGAAATAATAATGGAGCATCGCGTGGGTGACCCCGGCCGCCTCGGCTATCAGCATGGTGGTCGCCCCCTTGTAGCCTTTTTCAAGAAATAGCCTCTGCGCAGCCTCTAAAATCGCCGCTTCCGTTTTTTTCTGTTCCTTTTCCATATGTCCTTATCACCGTCATCATTTCCGGTCGCCGGCATTTTTTCCAATTGCCAGCATCATTCCCAATTGTCGGAATTCATATTAACAACAGTGTTTAACAGCGCTGTTAATACAACTGCAAACATAAATATTCCATGACTCAAATCAAAGAAAAAAGTATAAAATCTGCAGGAAGCGGAAATCGGATCAGCCGATGATGAAACGGCCAGCCTTAGGGATGCGCTGAAGGAGGACGCAGACGGCTGAAACGAGTACGAATGTCAGGACAGATGAGAGCAGAATCTCCACCGGAGCGGTCCAGAAGCCCAAAGTGCTTTCCGCCCCCGTTCCGAACAGGTTGCGGAAATATCCGGACACAGGAGCCAACAACAGCATATGGCAGAGATACATTCCGTAGCCGGCTTTGGAGACCGGCAGCAGCACATTCCGGTAGAAAATACCGGAAGATTTGATTTTCCTGAAAAGAAGAATCCATGCAACGGTCATCAATGCCACCCCCACCGTATCATTGCACCAGGTGGTCTCCCACCACACGGCGGTATCCACAAGTCCGCCTGTCGGGAAAACTCCCCCGGAAGTCTCCATCACCCTGCGGTAGAACCCGCCGAAAACCACGGCAAACCCGGCGAGAAAAGACGGAACGGCAACCGCAAGCGTCCTGCCCCACGACAATTCACCGACGAATTTCTTGAGATACAGTCCGATGAACATATATCCGATGAAACCGCTGAAATAATAGAACACGCCATAGGCATTCCAGCTTGCCTCGCCCCACAGAGGATAAAGGGCCTGACGAGGTATCCCGGTCGGACCGTATGTCACCACCGGCGCACCCTCCAGAAAGTCACGCACGAGTGGGACAAGGGTTGACAGCAGCCATATTCCGATATAGACCAGAAGTTCACGGCGTCCGACCTTCTCCGCCCACGGTGAAAGCAACGGCATGAGCAGATATATCCCGACCAGCATATACACGAACCACAGATGCCCGGCAGAATAATTGAAATTGAAGACAAGATCCCTGAAGCTGTCCGGGACCGGTCCGTTTACAAAGGCATATATCACGCTCCATATCACGAACGGGACCAATATCCTGACCGCCCTGCGCCTGAAGAAATCACCGGTCGGGCATTTCAACGGGAAAAGCAGAAAAGACGACGCCACGACAAAAAGAGGAACGCAGGCACGGGCGAAAGAATCGAAGAAATCCGCCCAGAACAGGTCGCTGCGGCTGAGAATCTGCGCTCCTTCTCCTCCAAGATAGAAAGGTTCGGTGCAATGCACCACCATCACCATGAAACAGGCTGCCACACGCATCCAGTCCAACCACACTTCACGACCGGCAAGATTCTCCTTCATTATTGACATTGATTTCATGTTTCTTGAAAATACGGTCAACTATCAGGGATATGGCGCCGTCACCTGTCACATTGCAGGCAGTTCCGAAACTGTCCATTGCGATGTAGAGGGCAATCATCAGGGCAAGGTCGGTCTCCCCGAAACCGAGCATCGACGACAATATGCCGAGCGCCGCCATGATGGCACCTCCCGGGACTCCTGGCGCAGCGACCATCGTCACGCCGAGCATACAGATGAAACCGGCCATCATACCGAAATCGTACGGTATGCCCTGTATCATCATCAGCGCTATGGCACAGCAGGTTATCTTCATCGTGCTTCCCGACAGGTGGATGGTGGCGCAGAGAGGGACCGTGAATCCGGCTATCCCTTCATCTACCCCGTTGTAGATGGTCTGCTTCATCGTCACAGGAATCGTCGCTGCTGACGACTGGGTGCCGAGAGCCGTGAAATAGGCAGGAAGCATGTGCCAGAGCGCCTTGAAAGGGTTTTTGTGGGATATGGCTCCGGCTATGCAGAACTGGAGTATCAGCAGGAACACGTGCAGGGCGAAGATGACTGCGATTATCTTCACGAACACCGACATTATATTCCCCACCTGTCCGGTATATGTCATGTTCAGGAATATGCCGAAAATGTAAAGAGGGAGCAAAGGGATTATGACGGCGGAGATTACCTTTGATATGATTGTACGCATCTCGCCGAAAAAGTCCTTCATTGCGGAGGTCTGGAGAGTCGTCATCCCGATTCCGAACAGGAAGGCTGCCACGAGGGCCGTCATCACCCCGAACAGAGGCGGAAAATCAATGCTGAAGTACGGTTGCAGGGCCTCGGAATGTTCCGGCGCCGCAATATGGATATTGCTTTCGAGAAGAGGAGGAAAGCAGAATTGGGCCACACCATAGGCAAGGAAACCGGAGAAAAGCGTGAAGGCATAGGCCAGCGCCACGGTGACGAGAAGCATCTTGCCGGCTCCCTTTCCGATGTCAGCGATGGCCGGGGCGACAAGTGCGAGGATTATCAGAGGGATGGTGAAGTTCAGGAAGGAGCTGAACAAGGAATTGAATGTCAGGAAAATGCGGACAAGGAACTCCGGGAATATGAATCCGGCACCGATACCCAGGGCAATGGCGATGAATATGCGGGGCAGAAGCCCTATGCGGAAATGCTTTTTCTGGCGTGAATCTTTCTCTGCCATGGTACTCTATTTTAGTAAGCAAATATAGCGAATTTATTTTGCTATGCCGAGACGGACGGACATTTATCTATGCTGACCGCCGTCTTCAGGAAATGTCAGAGCGAACAGAAGAAAGGAACGATCAAAGGAACGGAAAAGTCCACCAGGACTCCGTGAATAATCGAAGCGATAACCCAGTCCTTGCCGCTGCTCTTGGTGATTATGGGCAATGTGACATCGGCAGTGGTGGCACCTCCTGCCGCTATCGGGGCCACTGGTCCGAAGACCCGCACCATCACCGGAGCGAGGAGCAGAGTCATCATTTCTCGGAAGATATTGGCTATCAAGGCTATCGTGCCAAGTTCCGCGGCAGCCTGCGCCCCGATGGACGCCTCCTTGAGGGAGGTTATCAGGATGGAGGACAGCGAATAGTATCCGAATCCGCAGCCCACGGCCATCACCTCTGTCGATGACCAGCGGGAAATGGCAAATGATATGAGGAAGGATGCGACTATAGAGCCTACAATTGTTGCCACAGGAAGCAGCAGGAGGCTCGGCCTGATGTTCCTGAAAATATCCTTTATCTTGGGGTCGCTGCCTATGCCTATGCCGACCTGCAGCATCAGGGCATAGAGTATCCAGGTGGACAGGTCGCTCCCGGCAATCCCGGAAGGGACAAGCCCAAGACGACCCAAGGCGCATCCGATGACGAATGCGCCTATTATGATGAGACTACTTTTCATTGTCTGCCTGCATATTGCCTGAATGTCTCCGTTTTATCAGGAGAAAGACTCCGCTTGCTGCGAGGATGCTTCCGAGCGTTGCCGCCATCGATATGAGCAGTGCCTCGGTCCCGAGATTCAGGATGTTGTCCACAATCGTCCTGTTGCTTCCTATCTCCACACCCATCACGAACAGGAGCAGGACAATCGTCACCATCGTCCCCGTGGGAATATGCTTGAGGAAATCCTTTCCTTTCAGAAGCCAGCCGAGCAAGACGCCGGCAAACATTATCGCTATTACCGAGAACATCGTATCTATTCAGGTCTGACAGTCGATGCTCCGGTACATGAAATCTGGCCCAGGACAGCTTCGTTGCCATAACGGAGGGAGGATGCGCCGGATACGGTTCCTGAAACGCGGCCCTTGCTGTCTATGCGGACATTGCTCGCTCCGGAAATCTCACATTTCGTATCAGATGTTACAAGAGGCTTTGAGAGAGGATTGAGCGATGATGCGCCTGATACCTCGATTTCGCTGCGGCCGACATTTCCAGAAAGTTTTGCGGAAGATGCACCGGAAAGGTCGATCGAGAATGAGCCGGCTTCTACATTCCCCTTCATGGTAGATGCTCCGGAGCAGTCGATTTCAAGTTCGCCCCCGACATTGATGTCAGCTTTCATTGAACTTGCTCCGCCGAGGTCGATTTCAAGTTTTCTCAGATTGAGTGGAGTGGAAGAAGTGAAGCTTGAGGCTCCGCTGAGGGAGATTTCGTCAAGCACTGCGGATGCAGGAAGGACTACCGAGATTTTTCCGTCTGAATTTCTCACAGAACCTTTCAGATATATCTTCAAGGTCTTTCCTGTTCTCTGTACTATGACCTTGTCAATAACCTTTTCCGGAGCCGTCAGTTCAATTTCCGTGGCAGTCTCGGACCAGACTACCTGTATCGCCGAAGACAACTCAAGGTCGGTATAGTCCTGTGCAACAGGTATCGTGATTGTCTTTGCAGGGCCGTTGCCTGAAGATGCAAAGCATGATGTTGCCAATATGATGGCACAGATGGACAGCATGATGCGTCCTAAAATGTTTGTCGGTTTCATAATATCTTGGTTTCTATTATTTCATTGTTCTCTCAAAGGCTATGCCCGGTATTATGCAGAGTCAAATTTAGCATTTCTTTCCGTCGCTGCCATATATTAGACGGAGTATCGGCGGAAATGTTGCAGGAAATTTTTGAATATTGGGGGTTATGGGACTCCATCCCGGTCTTTCGGGATTTGTGCCTTGCGGCACACATCCCGCGGGACTTCATCCCGGTCTTTCCTGGGATTTGTGCCTTGCGGCACACATCCCGGCCCCGCTCGCCGCGGGGCCCTTGCGAAGATAAGACAGACCCCAGGCATTCAAGCGAGCTTGATGTCTGGGGTCTGTCTTATCTTCGCGGAAAGAACGGGATTCGAACCCGTGAGCCGCTTTAGGCGACTACACGCTTTCCAGGCGTGCCTCTTAAGCCACTCGAGCATCTTTCCTTGTGCACCCCGAAGGATGTTTCAGGGTGCAAATATACATTTTTTATTGATATCCTACAATTCCCAAGCAAGAGCTGATGCACCGAGGATGGCGGCATCTGATTCCTTGAGCTGGGAGAAGACAATCTTTACCTTGTCCCTCCACATTGCAAGGACATTCTCGTTCATAGCCTTCTCTATCGGCTCGCGGAGGAACTCCTTGGCCCTCGCAAGACCACCGAAGAGGACGATTGCCTCAGGAGCACTGAACGCAATGAAATCAGCAAACGAGCGTCCGAGCAGCTTTCCTGTGAATTCGAAAATCTTCAATGCGAGCTTGTCTCCCTCCTTGGCAGCATCATACACATCCTTCGAAGCGATGGTGTCAAGACTCCTCAGCACGGAAGGCTCGTCAGTAAGTTCAAGCCACTCACGGGCAGTACGGGCAACACCTGTGGCAGAGCAATATGCCTCAAGGCAACCTGTCTTTCCGCAGTTGCAGGCGCGTCCGTTGTTGCGTACAGCAGCAGTATGTCCGAGTTCGCCGGCAAATCCGTCGTGTCCATATACAACCTCACCGTTGATGACGATACCTGAGCCGACTCCTGTTCCGAGAGTAATCATGATGAAGTTCTTCATACCACGGGCTGCACCGTATGTCATTTCGCCCACAGCAGCCGCATTGGCGTCATTCGTAAGGGCTACCGGAAGTCCGCCAAGTGCCTCCGAAAGAATCTTTGCGAACTCAACTGTTGTGCGTCCCCAAGGAAGGTTCGGTGCATTCTCAATCGTACCGGTGTAATAGTTGCCGTTTGGAGCACCGACTCCGATACCTCTTACCTGACCCTCCGCATTGGCGTCTGCAATAATCTTGTTCACCGCCTCGGCAACCTCTGCTATATAGAGGTCAACATCGGAATGGGTGTCCGTACGGATTACTGTCTGCGCCAACACTGTTCCACGAGCGTCAACTACTCCAAGTTTGGTGGTCTGTCCACCTACGTCGATACCGACTACATAAGTTCCTGTTGCCATATCTATAATTTAATCAACTTTAATGTCCGTGTTCACATTCTTGCTTCCTACCAGCGCGTAGAATACGAGGTAGCAAAGGCAGGCTATCTGAAGCCAGTAGCTCTGTACAGAGCCGATTGAATCTGCGAGGAGGTTCTGAAGGAACGGAATGATACCACCGCCGCATACCAGGGTCATAAAGATACCGGAAGCTGTAGCTGTGTATTTTCCGAGGCCTTCTGTTGCAAGATTGAAGATTGAACCCCACATCACTGATGTGCAGAGACCGCAGAGCATGATGAAGATAAGGGCCACAGGAAGCTGTTTCCCGAACATTGCAAGGGTTGCGGACTCTGGAGTGAAGATGAAGCATACAAGGAAGACAATGGCAAGAATGGCCATGCCTGAAAGCATTGATTTAGGTGACACCTTGCCACCGACGGCACCTGCGCCAAGACGGCCAAGCATCATACAGAACCAATATGCACCGACCATCGTACCTGTAAGCGCAGGTCCTACCCAAGGAAGCTCTGAGAAATATACGTTGGCTGTATTAGGAATACCTACCTCAATACCTACATAGAAGAAGATGGCAACGGCTCCAAGCACGAAGTGGCGGAATGAAAGAGGTCCGTGAGGATCCTTTGCAACTTTTCCGGCCTTGCGGGCGGCTTTCTCCTCAGGGGTCTCCATGTGAGGCTCAGGAATCTTGGTGAGCGCGATGATGACGGCTGCGAGGGCAAAGATTGCCATGGCAAGAATCATCGCAGGGGCAGCATCCTTCACGGTCGCATTGTCAAGGCTTCCGCCGACAAGGTATCCGAGGAGAATCGGAGCAAGAGTACCTCCGACAGAGTTGCATGATCCGCCGAGCTGGATGAGACGGTTGCCTTCATTTCCACCGCCGCCGAGAGTATTGAGCATCGGATTAACGACGATGTTGAGCATACACATTGAGAATCCTGCCACAAATGCTCCGACCACATAGATCGCGAAGTCCTGAGCAGGACCGGAAATCCACTGGATGGCAACGCCGACAAGGCCGACAATCACTGCTGCAAGAGCCGTAAATTTGTAACCCTTTCTCTTAAGGATGAGACCTGCAGGGATTCCCATGCACGCGTATGCAATAAAATTGGCAAGGGTTCCGAGCTGGGAAAGAGCCTTGGAGGCACCGAACTGCTTGGTAACGATGACTCCCATGGAACCTGCGAAATTGGTGACGAACGCAATCATGAAGAAAAGCGCGAACATCACGATGATTGCTGGTAGGTTTTTGTTTTTAGACATGATATTAGATGTTAATAATTACTGATGGTCAGTTAAACGGGCTCTAAGTTACGAATTTTTTATTTAATCTCTATGTTTAGCCTGTAAAATAATAAAATTAGCAGGGTCCCCTCCCCAAGGAACCCTGCCGTATATAAAACGAACTTAACAAATAGACACGAAAAAATTCTGATGTCTTGTACAAAGGTAATAAATTAAAATTGACTTCCAAACTTTTGCGAAAATTTTTAACAAATTTCATCCAAAATCACAATATTACACATCAAAATGCGCCAAATAGCAAAAATCAAGTATCAGAAAGCTATGAATTCCTGTACTCGCTCGGAGTCATACCCGTGCGGGCCTTGAAGAATTTGTAGAAAACCGACTGATTCGGGAAATTTAGCATATATACAATCTCCTTGATGGTGGATGAAGAAAACTTCAGGAGGTTCTTTGCCTCCAGGATTACATACGCATCTATCCATTCCGGAGCCGAACGGCCTGTAGTGGACTTTATCAATTTCGACAGATATTTCGGCGTCAGGCACAGACAGTCCGCATAGAACCCTACATTCCTGTATTTGGAGTAATTCTCCGAAACAAGCTTTATGAACTGGTCGAAGACCTGCCTGCCACGGCTGGTGGAGGATGGGGTGACAGCATTGATTTCCCTGAGCCTCCTCGAATGCACCCCTGCGAACAGGTAGAATAGCGACGAGACGAGCGAAGATACCGCATCCATCTTGAAATTGGACTCCACGTCCAGGACCTTCGCCATCAGTTCCAGATAGCCGCCAGCTATAACTCCCTCCTCCTGGGAGAGTTTCAGACAAGGGTTGTCAATCATCGCCACCCCGTCATTGAAAAGTTTGTTTATGTCAACACGGAGGTTGTGCACAACCGTCTTGGACATCAGTATCCCTGCATAATGCAGATCCTCGACAGAGGAGCTTACCACCTCGTTGACTTTCAAGATATTGCCCGGAGCACTCAGGAACAGGGTACCGTCATCCATGTCAAACTCGTTGAGGTTCACATTGAGTCTGATATGACCTTTCACGCAAAACATCATCATATAAGCATCAAACCTGTAAGGATGGCGGAATAGATGCAGTCCGTCCTTGTACCTCACATCAAGAATACAAAGGTCGTCCCCCATCCACCTGCAACGGGAAGATGAGATGTCGTGTTTCAACTGGGCCATTGTAAGATTGTTGAGGTTTTTAGTTTCCAATTTGTTTTCTTCCATATCGTCAACCCGTATTGATTTTTGAGCGGATTGGCAAGACTGCAAAAAACAAGCCTTGTATGTTCAATGGGAGAATTTTCGACCATTTTATAATACATATTCACCCAAAGAAAAAGGGCCGCATACCGGAAAAAGTGCAGCCCTTGATATCAGATATGAAGGAAACCCTAAATGGCGGCCATGTTCTGGCTGTTCACCACATTCTTTCCTTCAGGAGTGTATGCGAAAGCCATCCTGTCAGCATAAACGGATTCGGCCACGCGGCGTACGACCTTCATCGAACTGTTCATCATGTGGTTCTGCTCGGTGAAAGGCTCCGGAAGCACGCACAGGGCGGCAGGAAGCCACCTTTCCGGGAATGTACCGAAATTGCTTCCACCTTTGCGATAGGAGTCGATTTCGGACTGTATCTTTTTGAGCATCATTTCTTTAGCCTCGTCAGACTCAGGATCGAGCCCTGGTTTTTCAGAAGCGACATACGCTTTCAGATTGTCCTTGTGAGGAACAACGAGGGCGATTGTATATGGATCCTGGCTGTTGTGCAGGATGATGTTCTCGATGTATTTCGAATTCTCGCCGATTGACTCCTCGATGAGCTCCGGACTGTATTTCTCTCCGTCGGATGAAATGAGCAGGCATTTGAAACGGCCTACTACATACAGGAACCTTTCATCCCTCATGTAACCCATGTCACCGGTATGGAGCCATCCGTCCACTATGGTGTCGGCAGTGGACTTAGGATTCTTCCAGTATCCGGCCATCACATTCTCTCCCTTGATGCATATTTCACCGCGCTCTCCGTATGAAAGTTCCTTGCCGTTGTCATCCAAAATCTTGATTTCCATAGGTTTCACGACACATCCGGAAGAACCGAGGATATGATGTTCAAACGAGTTGGCAGAGATGATCGGGGTAGCCTCGGAGAGGCCGTAGCCCTGGAACATAGGGATTCCTATGGCATAATAGTACCTCTGGAGGTCGATGTCGAGGAGGGCGCCTCCGCCTACGAAGAAGCGCATCCTGCCGCCGAGGGCCTCACGTACGCTCTTGAACACAAGTTTGTCGAACAGCGCCACGAAAGGTTTTCTCCAGAAGCTCATGCCTGCACCCTTGTTGTAGCCTTCCTTGTTGTATATGATGGCGTTCTTCAAGGCCATGTTGTAGAGTTTCTCCACAAACGGACCCTTTGCTTTCACGCTCGTCTCGATGGTCTTCTTGAAGCTTTTTGCGAGGGACGGCACGGAAAGCATGATGGTCGGGCGGATTGCCTTGATGGTGGAAGGAATGTTGCGGAGGCTGTTGCCAGGGACGGTAGCGAATGACGAGCCGTATGACATCAGGGTATAGAATCCTGCAACATGGGCAAAACAGTGGTCGAGAGGAAGAATGATGAGCATCACGTCGTCCTCGCGGCATCCGATTACGGAATGGGCCTGCTCCACATTTGCTGTATAGTTCCTGTGAGTCAGGAGGATACCCTTAGGGTCAGCCGTTGTTCCGGAAGTGTAGCTGATGTTGGCATAATCGTCCGGCTTAACAGATTTATATCTCTCAATGAATAAATCCTCATGCTCCGCCAGGAACTTGTCACCAGCCTCCATCACATCGCCGACATAGACCTCGTTCTCCTTCATGTCTTTCAGCTTGTCGAACACGATGACTTTCTCCACCTTCGGACATTCAGGAAGAATCGTCCTGATCTTGCCGATTTGGGAAGCTGAAGTGAAAACATATTTGGAATCGGAATGCTTCACACGGAACACAAGGTCATTGGACTCCTCAAGCTTGATGGAAAGAGGAACATTCACTCCACCGGCATAAAGGATGCCGAGCTCTCCGATGACCCAGAGATTGCGTCCCTCGGAAAGGAAGGATACCTTCTCCCCCTTTTCGAAGCCCATGGCCATGAGACCGGCACCGATGCGGTATGCTGTCTTGCGGGTCTGCTCATAGGTGGTTTGGGTCCATTCATCTCCTGCTTTCTCCCAAAGGAAGGTGTTGGTGGAATACTTGGCCGTGTATTTCTCCACGAAATCAATGATTGTAAGTCTTTCTGCCATAAAATCAATGGTTGGTTTATAAAATTAAGGTCAATTATCTTATTCTGAAGTCTTTTCTGTCGGAAAGCTATTCATTCTTGAAAAGTCCGAAAAGCTCGGCATCTATCCTGTCCGTCACCTCCTGGAAATCCTCAGGACGGTTCTCGAACTTGATGCGGTCCACATCGAGGATGAGAAGCCTGCTCTTGTAGTTCTTGATCCAGTTCTCATACCTTTCGTTGAGCCCCGTTATATAGTCGATGCGGATGCTCTTCTCATATTCGCGCCCTCTCTTCTGAATCTGGCCTATGAGGTTAGGTATGGAGGAACGGAGATATATGAGGAGGTCCGGCGGGTTCACGAGGGACATCATCAGGTCGAAAAGGTCCGAATAGTTCTCGAAATCCCTTGTGCTCATCAGCCCCATGCCGTGGAGGTTGGGGGCGAAGATTCGGGCGTCTTCATAGATTGTCCTGTCCTGGATGATGACATCGTCGCACTTGGATATTTCAACGACATCCTTGAAACGTTTGTTTAGGAAATAAATCTGCAGATTGAAAGACCATCTTTCCATATCTTCGTAAAAGTCTGCGAGATACGGGTTGAAATCCACAGATTCGAATTTCGGTGTCCATCCGTAATGGGCGGCCAGCATCTTGGTCAATGTAGTCTTGCCGCTGCCGATGTTGCCTGCTATTGCTATGTGCATAAAAGTATGTTTAATATTTTCTTTTAGTCAAATAAGTTTAGCAAATTTAATAACTCTTTTCGTATTTTTGTGAAACTAAATATATTTTTGGATGATACAAAGGGATTATTTCATATTCAATCCGTTTCAGGAAAGATGTACGGTCGTCAGTGATGCTGATGGTCATTGCGCAATCGTAGATCCGGGATTCAGCAATACGAGGGAAAGGGACAGCCTTTTCGGGTACATTCGAGACAGGAAACTGACCCCGGTCTGCATAATGCTCACCCACGCCCATTTCGACCATATATTCGGAATGGCTGAGACTGCCGCCGAATATGAAATCCCGGTCTATATGAACGAGGCTGACAAGGTCATAATCGGGCAGGCGAACGGGGAGCTTTGCCGTGCATTCGGGCTGAAGATTCCGGAAATGGAAAGCCCGCAGGGTAAGGAATGTACCTATATATATATAAAGGAAGGGGATGTCGTACCCGTCGGGTCAATGCGATTCGAAGTAATCGAAACCCCAGGACATACCCCGGGTGGAATCTGCCTGCTTGAAAGGAATGAGAAAATCCTGTTCAGCGGAGACACTCTGTTCGCCGGGTCCATCGGAAGGACGGACAACCGCTGGGGAGACTATGACTCACTCATCAATGCCATCCTGACCAAACTGATGACCCTTGACGGGGACATAGATGTGATACCGGGACACGGCCCGCTGACCTCCATCGCAAGGGAAGGCATGACAAACCCGTTCCTTCTCCCGTTCAACGAGCCATACGAAGAGGACTGACAGATGGATGACAGAAACGAATACATCGAAATAACCGGAGCGCAGGCCCATAATCTCAAAGGCGCGTCCCTTTCAATACCGAGAAACAGGTTCGTGGTGGTCACAGGCCTCAGCGGCAGCGGAAAATCATCCCTTGCGTTCGACACTATCTATGCCGAGGGACAACGCAGATACATGGACACCCTTTCCACTTATGCGAAGCATTTCATGGGAATTCTTGAAAAGCCTGAAGTGGAATCGATATCAGGTCTGAGCCCTATCATAGCCATCGAACAGAAGACCACCGGAAACAATCCGCGTTCGACAGTCGGCACGATTACGGAAATCTATGATTTTCTGAGACTTCTGTATGCCAGGGCATCGAAGGCATACTCGCCTGCGACGGGAAGGGAAATGGCAAGATATACTGATGAGCAGATTGTCTCCCTGATAATGGAGAATTACGAAGGGAGGAAATGTTATCTGCTCGCTCCGATTGTGGTCGGAAGAAAAGGCCATTACCGGGAGCTGCTCGACCAGATGAGGCGCAGGGGATATACCCAGGCCCGCATCGACGGCGAAATCAGGGAATTCAGCGAAGTGACCGCTCTCGACAGATACAGGTCGCATTTCATAGAGCTTGTTGTGGACAGGCTGAAACCGGCACAGAAGGATGCGAAGCGCATCAGGGATTCCGTGATGACGGCTCTGAATTTCGGCAAAGGTTCTCTGGCAGTAATGGACCAGGAAACCGGAGAAGTTCATCACTATTCGAAGCATCTCGTATGTCCTGACATGGGCATGTCGCTGGCCGAGCCTGCCCCACATTCATTCTCTTTCAACTCCCCGCAGGGATATTGCCCTCATTGCAAAGGGCTCGGGCAGATTGTGGATGTGAACATGGAGACCATAATCCCGAACAGGTCCACGTCGATAGCCGATGGAGGGATCGTTCCTCTCGGAAAGGTCCGCGAGACACGGAAGTTCGACGTAATACGCTCAATAGCACGCAAATACAATTTCTCACTCTATGATCCTATTTCAGACCTGCCAGATGATGTGGTGTCTCTGATTGTATTCGGGTCGGACGAACTGTTCAGGGTCGGCGAGGGAACATCCTCCGAAATGGTGTCGTTCCCGGGAATCGTGGAGGATATAAGCGAGAAAATTACCTGTCCAGTGTGCTCAGGCACAAGGCTCAACAAGGAGGCGCTCTGCTTCAAGATTGACGGAAAGACGATTGCCGAGGTCGCTGCAATGGAAATCAGCACCCTTAAAGAGTGGTTCGACTCGCTTGACAATGTATTGGACAAGAGGGAGGGGACGATTGCGCGGGACATCCTTAAAGAGCTGAAGGACAGGGTGTCATTCCTCCTGGACGTGGGTCTGGACTATCTGTCACTGGACAGGGCGACAGCATCTCTTTCGGGAGGAGAAAGCCAGCGCATCAGACTGGCTACCCAGATTGGGTCCAAGTTGGTGAATGTGCTTTACATCCTCGATGAGCCGAGCATCGGGCTGCATCAGAGGGACAACAGGAAACTGATAGCATCATTGAAGAAACTTCGGGACGGGGGGAACTCCGTAATGGTGGTCGAGCACGATGCCGAGACAATGCTTTCTGCAGACTGGCTCGTGGATGTGGGGCCGGGAGCCGGGGAAAACGGAGGAAAGATTTGCCTTAGTGCTCCATTGAGTGTCCTTATGGGGAACGGATCAGAAGATGGAGTGGATCCGAGCAGGATTATTGCAGGGCCGTCCGTGACTTTGGACTACCTGCTGGGCAGGCGCAGGCTGGAGCTTCCCGCAGCGCGCCGGACAGGCAACGGACTGAGCATCGGCATCAGGGGTGCGAGGGGCAACAATCTCAAGAATGTGGATGTGGACTTCCCTCTCGGAATGTTGATAGGTGTCAGCGGGGTGAGCGGAAGCGGCAAGTCCTCGCTTGTGAACGAGACCCTCATGCCCGTACTGAAGAACAAGTTCTACAACGCCAGGATGCAACCCCTGCCATACGACAGCATCGTGGGCATCGGTAACATAGACAAGCTCATAGAAATCGACCAGAGTCCGATAGGAAGGACTCCGAGGAGCAATCCGGCCACGTTTACCGGAGTGTTCAACGACATACGCAACCTGTTCGAGGCCACTCCTGACGCGAAAGTCAGGGGATTCAAGGCAGGGCGCTTCTCGTTCAATGTACCAGGAGGGCGCTGCGAGGAGTGCAAGGGAGCAGGCATCAAGGTAATCGAGATGAATTTCCTGCCGTCCGTGAATGTGGTGTGCGACGAGTGCAGGGGGCGTAGATACAAGAATGACACCCTGGCGGTCAAATATAAGGGCCGGAATATAAACGATGTGCTGGAAATGCCTATAAGCGAGGCTTATACATTCTTCGAGAACATCCCTTCAATCGCCCAGAAGCTGAAGGCTCTGGTGGAGGTCGGCCTGGGATATGTGAAGCTCGGACAGTCTGCCGTGACACTGTCCGGTGGTGAAAGCCAGAGGATGAAGCTGGCGGCGGAGCTTGGGCGAAAGGGCACGGGGAACACCCTGTACATCCTTGACGAACCTACCACGGGTCTGCATTTCGAGGATATAAAGGTGCTGCTGGATGTATTGAACAGGATTGTGGACCAAGGCAATACGGTCATAGTGATCGAGCATAACCTCGATGTGCTGAAAAGCGTGGATTACCTGTTCGACATGGGTCCGGAGGGAGGACGCAGGGGAGGAATGATCGTGGCCCAGGGTACTCCGGAGCAGATCGCCGACAATCCGGATTCCGTGACAGGACCGTTCCTGAAGGAAGTGCTTCAGTGAACATATTGAACAGAAAAACAAATAATCATACATATATGGAAAAAATCCAGATCCGGTGCGAAAACACCGGAAACCAATATGAAGTGAAGTTCGGAACGACTCTCAAGGACCTGGCCTCATCCATAAGGAAGGAACTGAAACCTGAGTCTTTCGGCTGTGCCGGAATCCTCGCCGCCCTTGTGGACAACATGCTGAAGGAACTTGACTTCAAGATAGTCGAGCCTCATACGATACGCTTCATTGGTTATTCGCATCCTGACGGAAGAAGGACATACATCCGGTCACTGTGCTTCGTCCTCCAGAATGTCATATCTGAAATGTACCCGGACAAGATTCTGGCCATAGACTATTCGCTTCCGAGCGGGCTCTATTGCGAGCTGAGGGAGTTGTCCGACCTGGAAGACGGGAGACCCAATGTCTATTTCCTGACGGACGATGAAATAGGCACGATAAAGGATAAGATGTGCCGGATCATAAGCGCAAATCTGCCTATCACCAAGGTAAAGATGAGCCCGGACAAGGCAGAGGAATTGTTCTCCGCCAAGCATCAGCACGAGAAGGTGAACCTGATGCATACTCTCGGCAGGTTTTCATATAGCGTCTATTATCTTGATGGACAGGCGGATACTTTCCATGGGCCTTTGCTTGACTCCACCGGAAGCATCAAGACTTTCGACCTGGTGGGATTCAGCAACGGATTCTGCCTGCAATATCCGATGGACGGCAACATGGACAGGATGCTTCCTATGAAGAAGCAGTCGAAGATAGCTTCGGCTCTGAAGGAACATTCGGACTGGTGCGCGATGATGGGAGTGAAAGGAGTCGGAACTCTGAACAAAGTTGTCAGGAACGGGAGAATCGTGGAACTTATAAATCTCTGTGAATCACTTCATGAGAGGAAATATGCCGAGATAGCGGACCTAATCTATGCCAGACGCGGAAGTGTGAAGATTGTGTTCATAGCAGGTCCGTCGAGCAGTGGCAAGACATCCACGTCCAAGAGGCTGGCAATCCAGTGCAGGATACTCGGGCTGAATCCGAAGGTCATCGAACTCGACAACTATTTCGTGGACCGGGAGCACACTCCAAAGGATGAGAACGGACAATATGATTTCGAATCGCTTCACGCCATGGACCTCGATTTCCTCGGAAAACAACTGAACGAACTGCTCGAGGGGAAAGAGGTTGAAATCCCGAGATTCGACTTCAAGCAGGGATGCAGGAGATTTGAAGGCAATTTCATGAAGCTTGAAGAAAAGGACATCCTGATAATGGAAGGGATTCATGCCCTCAACCCTGCGATGATTCCAGGAGTGGACGGTTCCAAGGTTTTCCGTGTATATGCCTCGGCCCTCACCTCCCTCTCGATTGATGAAAACAACAACATATCCACTTCGGACAACAGGATGCTCCGAAGGATGATAAGGGACAACCGCACCAGGGGCATCATCCCGGAGGAGACGATCATCAGATGGCAGAGTGTCAGAAGAGGAGAGAACCGCAACATATTCCCGTTCCAGGAGAATGCCGACGCCGTTTTCAATTCCGCACACCTGTTCGAGCTGCCTGTGCTCAAATATTATGCAGAGCCGCTTCTGAGGCGCATTGCTCCGAATTCGCTGGCATATTGCGAAGCCACGCGCCTTCTGAAGTTCCTCGACTACATCGTAGCGCTCTCCCCTGCGGAGATTGCAGCCATTCCGCCGACCTCCATCCTCCGCGAGTTCATCGGCGGCCAGACACTATAAAAAATCAGAGGCTGACCTCAAAGCCTGTCATATCGAGCGAAGCACGAAGTGCGTAGTCGAGATATCTATTAATAATCAATTAGTAAAGAAAATCTCTCCATGCGCTTCGCTTAGTCGAGATGACAGATAAGGAACTTTGGGGTCAGTTCCTTCAATTATTTAGTATATTCTACAATCAGAACAGACCGAGGAGCAACGACAGTAGCATCGGACACATCGCAAGGCTTGCCGGTTACAACATCACGACCGCCTGCAAGGCCCTCGGAAATCTCTGAATAATAGCTCCAAGGCACATTCTTAGGCACGGATGAATTGTTCACATATACGAACACGACATCCTTGTCATCATAGCGGAAATAACCATAGGTGTTGTCACGGCTCAGGAAGTGCATGGTCTTGCCGTTGTGTATGACATTCTTGCCCTTCCTCCACTGGAACAGACGGCTGCAATAGTCATACATGTCCGCAGCCTGTCCCTTAGGCACAGCCAGACCATCCGTATTCACGGCAGCCTGTGCCCTACCCTCGGCAGAGAACAGATCCATCTTGTCGCCAGGCCATCCGCCAGGGAAATCCACGCGCAGACCACCGTGTCCCATTGAAAGGTCACAGGAGACGAACATCTGCTCGTCACCGGCGAATATCTGAGGATAACCCCTCATTGTGGCCATCATGGCCATGGCGATCTTCACCCTTGCAGGATCCTTGCGCAATCCGTCGGCGAGGCGGTCAGTGTCATGGTTGCCAGGGAAGATGAGCATGTTGGAAAGGTCATGATATACGAAATCGTGGGAAAGGACATCATATACACGGGTCATGCCCTGGCCCCAGCCAGCATTGTCCTCGACCAGACCGGCCCTCAACGCCTCATACAGAGGGAAATCCATGACGGACTTCAGATGGGAGTCGAATCCGTCCTTGTTCTCGTTGCCACCCTGCCAGTATGCAAGCTGAGGGATGGATGAAGTCCAGACCTCACCCACGATGTTCATGTTCGGATACTCGTTCATCACGCTCGCGCACCACTCCGCCATAGGGTCCTTCTCATTGTATGGATAGGTGTCCACACGCAGTCCGTCCAGACCAGCATATTCTATCCACCAGACAGCCCACTGTTTGAAGTAGCTGAGCACGAACGGATTGTCAAGGTTCATGTCCACCATTGACTTGTCGAACCATCCGCTCTCCTGGATGTAAAGGTCCTTCTTGGAGGCATTCGGGTCCATGTTGGTGGAGAAGCAGATATTCGAGCCTGTATATTCGTCGAACACATGGTACCAGTCCCTGAAAGGAGTATCCTCCATCCACCAATGTGCAGAACCTGCATGGTTAGGGACGATGTCCATGATGATCTTGATACCCTTGGCGTGAGCCTTGTCCACATATTCCCTGTAAAGCTCGTTTGAACCGAAACGGGAATCGATGTGATAATAATCGGTGCAGGCATAGCCGTGGTATGAATGTTCAGGCTGGTTGTCCTCGAGCAGAGGCGTACACCAGATGGCAGTCGCGCCGAGGTCGGCGATATAATCGAGATGGTCGATGATGCCCTGGATATCACCGCCGTGACGTCCGAAGAGGGCCTTGCGGTCATATTTGTCGGCCGTATCGTCGGTGGAGTCGTTGGATGTGTCCCCGTTTGCAAACCTGTCAGGCATGATGAGATATATCATGTCGGCAGTCGTGAAACTTGCCCTTTCGGCGGAGCCTGGCTTGCGGCTGTCAATCAGATATGAATATTTGAACGACTCACCGTCCTTGGAGAATACGATATAATATGTACCAGGGGCAGCATTGGCAGCCACCTTCACATCTACGAAAACGAAATTGGGACTGTCGGCCTTGTTGACCTTGGAAACGGAGACTCCGCTTCCTCCTTCAATGGTTACGGCATATTCGGAAATATTCTCTCCCTGGACCAGCAACTGGAGAGGAGTCTTCATCCCGACCCACCAGGAGAGCGGTTCCACCCTCGTGACCTGGGTTGCGTCGGCATCGGCTACTGAAGCCGGGTCGAAAGCGGCCTGTCCGCAGGATACCAGCAGGACGGCGGCAGACAAAATGGTTGCAATTCGTTTCATGGCATTATGTGGTTAATGTTTCATTCAACTGTTATCTCTGCAAGTATGGTTGCAGATGTCGGATTTGCGGACACCCTCTTGCCCACGAACTCTGCCAAGCCGTCAGGATCGGCAGCTCCGTTGCGTGCAAGCACGCTGTAAAGGCCCTGCGGGATTTCCACTGAGACCTTCTCGGATGATCCGTTCAGAAGCAAGACGAGGGAAGCGGCGCTGTCGATGCCTTCCAGACCACTGATCCTGAAGGCAACGGCGCAAGGATTCCCCGTCTCGATGAATTCCAGTTTTTCACGCACGAGGTCAGCATCTGCGAGGCAGAATCCCGGATGGGCATGGCGGATGGCAGCCACGGCTGCAATATAGTCATTGAGTCCCCTGTATTTCGTCAGATAATTCCAGTCGATTGCATTTATGGAATCCGGACTCTTGTAGCTGTTCTTGGTGCCCTGCTTGTGGCGATAGACCTCCTCTCCGTTGAATATGAACGGCAGGCCCTGGGAAGTGAGCACGGCTGTCTGGGCAAGCTTGGCCATCTCTATCCTTTCTTTCTCCGATGCTTTCACCGCGATTTCAAGACGGTCGCGCATGCAATGGTCATCGTGGCAGCTTACATAGCTCACGTGCTGGAGCGGATTCGCAGCCCAGGCAGTAACGCTGACCTGAGGATGGCTGACACCACCGGCGATTCCGAACTCTACATTCGCCTTGCATCCAGGGACTCCGGCCATGAATCCTCCGTTGGAGCAGTCGAGAGGTCCGCGGAGGGCATCCCTGATATTGTCGCTGAATGCACCTATCCTGTCAAGGAGGTAGGTATTGTCCTTCAAGGCAATGATTTCAGGGGCAAGTGCCGGAGCGGAGGCTGCCCAGCCCTCTCCATAGAGAACGACGTCAGGGTCTATCGCATGGAGGCGTTCGCTTATGAGATTCATAGTCTCTATGTCGTGGATGGCCATAAGGTCGAAGCGGAAGCCATCTATATGGTATTCATTCATCCACCATTCGAGTGACTCCACCATATATTTGCGGTACATCGGTTTCTCCGAGGCTGTCTCGTTGTTACATCCCGAAGCATCGCAGAATGTACCGTCCGGATTCATCCTGAAGAAATAGCCAGGGAGCAGTTTCTCGAAGCCTGACATCGGAGCGGAAAACACGTGATTGTAAACCACGTCCATGATCACCCTGAAGCCTTCGCGGTGAAGGGCCTGCACCATCTGTTTGAACTCGCGGATCCTTGTCAGCGGGTCGGATGCGTCGGTTGAATACGAGCCTTCCGGAACATTGTAGTTCTGCGGGTCATAGCCCCAGTTGTACTGAGGCACGTCCGGACGGCTTTCGTCAACGGTGAAATAATCATAAGACGGAAGAATCTGTATATAGGTGATTCCCAAAGCCTTGAGGTGGTCTATGCCGGTAGGGAGGCCATCCGGGTTCGTGGTGCCGGTTTCCGTCAGTGCAAGATATTTTCCTTTGTTTGCGATGCCGGAAGACGGATGGATGGAAAAGTCCCTGTGGTGCATCTCATAGACGATGATGTCCGACGGGGCTATGGCCGGGCTTTCGTCCGCATCCCAGCCTTCTGGATTGGTCTCACTCCAGTCTATCACGGCTCCCTTGGTCCCGTTCACGCAAACCGCCTTCGCAGCCATGCCCGGAGTCTCCTCGAGCCAGTTGCCGTCCCTCTTGACCTGGAAGCAGTAGAAAGTACCCTTGACATCATCCTTGACCGTAGCCTTCCACAGGCCTCCGGAAGATTTCTTCATGGTGACAGTCCTGAACGCCGAAGTGTCCGAATATGTCCTGTAGAGGTTGATCCTTGCAGTTTCAGCTCCCGGAGCCCATACGGCGAACTCCGTCTTGTCTCCGAGATACCTGCACTCTTCGTATGTTTCTCCCGGTACCGGGAAAGTGCCGTCAGTTGCGCAAGATGCCAGCGCCGCGGCAGCCAATGCACACATTATTCCTTGTTTTAGCATTATTGTTTGGTTTTAGGATTTACTGAATGATTAGCATGAACTCACCAGGCTCAAGCACCCTTGTCAGCTTCTTGTCGGAATCCACCGTGATGGTCTCACCTGAGAATACATCCTTCCACTGCCCTGCGGCAGGGAGCGTGACAGATATGTTCTTCTTCGCCGACGTTCCGAAATTGCCAACTACGGCAAAGGACTTGCCGTCCGCCGAACAAATTATCCAGCGCCCGGTATCCCATCCTGAAGGATTCCAGCTGAACGATGCGTCGGAATCGAAGAAGCGAGGGTTGTCCCTGCGGAATTTCAGGAGATTGCAATAAGTCTCGTACAACGACTTCCTCTGGGCGACATCGAGATAGTCCCAATGGACAGGCTTCTTCCCGGTGCGTCCGTTCTCATCGATGGATATGTCGTAGCCGAGTTCCTCGAACTGCCAGAGCATCTTAGGTCCCGGAACGGTGAGGAAGAACGCTGCGGCAAGCTTTTCCCTCTGCATCCTGACATCAAGGTTGCCCTTCACGCCTGACACGCCGTTAGCCTCCGACTTATAGGCAGTCCTCTGCTCGTCATGGCTCTCCATATAGCCGACATACGAACCGAAAGGCATTGAAGAGCCCGTCCAAAGCCCACTGAAATCGCTGCCTGAAGACTGGCCCATGACAGCCTGGCAATAGGCATTGTTCATATTCCTCCACACCTTCGCCCCTGCTCCGGCGAGGGCATTCTCTTCCCTTGTCTCGCAGAAATGCTCAAGTATCACCACGGCATCAGGGTTCACGGCCTTGACGGCTTTGGTGTAGTCCGTAAGTATGTCCACACGGCTCTGGTCATAGTTGGATGCAGTTTCCTCAGTGCTTGACTTGTTGGTGAAGCCCTTGGTGAGGTCGAAACGGAAACCGTCCACCTTGTATTCGGTCAGGAGATATTCGAGACTCTTCTTCACATGGTCGCGCACGATGGCGTTCTCGTGGTTCCAGTCGTGGAAGACGCTGTACGGATGTGGTGCATCGACATTGAAGAACGGATTGTTCGCGGCAGTCTTGTTGTTTGCCGAATCCCAGTAGAGCTTCGCATAAGGATGGGCACCCGTAGCCTGGTTGTAAACAACATCCACGATTACAGCCATTCCACGGGAGTGGCATTCGTCGATGAACTGCTTGTACAACTCCCGTGATCCGTAGGCCTTGTCGAGGGCGAAATATGAGCAAGGATTGTAGCCCCAGCTGTCATTGCCGTCGAATTCCTGGATTGGCATCAGTTCCACTGCATTCACTCCGAGAGCCTGGATATGGTCGAGCTTGCCGAGGGCTCCTGCGATGTCTCCCGTGGATGTGAAATCCCGGAAATGCATCTCGTAGATCACGAGGTCGTCAATGTCTTCTATCTTGTAACCGGATACCTTCCAAGGATAATTGTCACGGTTCACCTTGAACGCACCCACAAGGCCACTTGTGCCTTCCGGATATTCCCTCAGGCCCGGACAGGTCGTGGAGGATATGTATTTGTCGTTGGAGCCGTCATACACAATCTCCGTATATGGGTCGTGCATGCGGAAGGCAGCTCCGTCGGTCGTACCTATGTAGTATTGGAAAAGATATTCCTCATCCGGATTGACACCGGTGAATGTGTACCACCAGCAACCCGCAGCCTCATCGCGCTTCATCGCATATTCCGACTGCCTCTTCCACTGGCTGAAGTCTCCGACCACATAGCAGTAGTCGTGACATTTCTTGTTCTTGTCAAGGTCGTAGAGGACTACCGTGACAGATCCGTCCGCATTGTAGTTGATTCCGTGTGAGAGGCCTGCCGGCATGGTTTCCTTGACCACCTCATCCGGCTCGAACACGAATTTGGTGTCGCTCACCTTCACGAACAGGTCTTCCGTCTGGGTCTTGCCGTCCTCGCTTCTGACCACTACACCAATCTTGTTGACCGGGGTGTCACCGGACCCGAACCACTCCCTGATTGACGGTTCGATTGGCAGTTTCCACAAATTCTTTTCCTCGCACGCCTGCCATTTGCATTTCTCGATATTCTGTGTCCATTCAGCCTGTACGAACATCCATTCAGCCTCGACAACTCCTATATGGGCATACATGGTCTTGGTGTAATTGTAGAATTTGGATTCCTTGTCGGCCCGATAGTAAAGGGTGCAGGGCGCATCTGCATCCGGCAGTTCGGGTATGGCGAACAGGCCCATGGCAGAAGGGTTTATCAATTCTTCCACAGACGCCTGGCTTATGGTGATGTTGGATGTCTTGAAGGCAGGGGCGGAAACAGTGAGCCTCGCCTCGCGCGTGGATCCCGAGCTGTTCTGGGTCACGCTCACAGTGATCACATCCGATCCGCTCCCGGAAGTCTTGTCAAGGCTTAACCAGTCCGCTTCATCCAGGACGGTCACCTGCCAGTTGTCGGCATTGGTATCGACAGTCAGGACATCGGAGGATGCCGCTTTCGTAAAATACAAGGTTGACGGGGTGACATACAACTTGTTGAGGGCGGTCTCAGGTCCCTTTTCACAAGAGACCGATATGAGTGCAAATAACGACAGGAGACTCAGGAGTCTGCCGGAACATCTAATTTTCATCAGTTTATGTGTTATTAATCCATATTTATCCAAAGTGTACGAAATTACAAAATCCCGACGGGATTCGGAAATCTGGCAGACGAAAAGGCGGAAGAATCTGACGGACGGTCGGATTTGCAGGATGAATCAGTTAATTTGGAGGTGACAATAAAACCTAAAGAGGCTGACTCCGAATCTGGAATCAGCCTCTTTGGTTTTGACTATTCGCTATGACTTTGTTATTTCTTATTCATAGTGTAAGTTGCATAGCTGCCGTGAGCCATGTCGAGAACGACTTCGAATGTGCCGGACTCCTCAGCCTTGATGTTGCTTCCGTCCTGAACTAGGATGCCTTCGGCATTGAGGCCGTAGTTGTAAGCCCAATCTCCGTTGAAGCGGAATTTCCACCCGTCACCGGCAGTGAGGGTAACTTCGCCGACATACTGGAGGGTCTCAGGATCGAATGTCATCTCGACGTCACCGCCCCAACCATTGAAGTCGCCGATCATACCGACTTTGGTTACAGGAGTTGCAGTGGCGGTCATGGTGCTGAGATTGATTTCCCAAGCGTATGTTCCGTCATCGATGAAACCATTGCCGTAACTTGTGTCCATCGTATATCCATCTGCAACATTTCCATTCAGACCGATCCACTGCCCAGCTTTTGCAATCTTGAATCCCTGAGTACAATTGTACATTGTTACAACACCCTTATAAATGCCTGCATCAGAATCCTTCAGATATACCCTGAAATCATCGTATTCTTTCCAAGTATGGTCTGAATAGTTGCCTGGAAGTACAAGATATTCCGGCATGTTGAGGTCGAGAGCATTCACATAGAAGTCAGAAGTACCCACATTGAAAATCATCTTAAAGGTACTTTCACCCTTTGTGAAAGGAATATCTCCGCCTCCAAGCACGACATTGCCCATCTCACCTCCGAATGAGTAAGTCCAGTCAGAGTTGAAACGGACCTTGAACTTGTCATCACCTGTTAAACTATAGGTACCAGGAGCTGTCCATGTGCCGGCTGCAGCATTCCAGTCCATAGCGATTCCGCTCCAGCCTGAGAATGAACCGATAAGCTCCAGATTCTTCACCTGGATCATGAACAAAGTTCCGAACTTCTTGTCGAGCTTGATGTAGTAGAATCCTGAAGGAACTACGATATTGACATTCCCTTCTGTTGCATAAGTAGATGAATTCACAACCGCAAACTCTATATCATCCTTTTTATTTCCATCTGAATCTGGTTCAAAAGAAACGACCTTGGTTTCCACGGTCACATCTATGAATCCGAAGTTCTCTCCTTTGGAAGCTTCACCCCATTCAGGCCCGATGCAGAACTTGAATTGTGCATCCGAAGCATCTGCTGTAGTAAGGTCAACGAATCCCTGATACATACCCTTGGTCTTCTTTGATTGAGAAAGAGCTGGGGCTGTTGCTGGATTCCAGCCCTGATGGCTGCCTGGGAGCCACATCTTGTCAGGGAATGTAGCGATATAGGTAGTCACCTTGATTGTAACCTCATTGGATACGACACCATCAGGAATGCTTTCGCAGCAGGCATATACCCTGAAAACCACGTCAGAGGCAGCATCCTCGGCACCACCTGCGGCAATCACGGCCTCGTTGAGGGCATCCACAGTTATCGAATAGCTTGTGTCGAACAAGCCGGAAGCCAATACTGATTCAGCACCCTCACCTACTGAAATAGTTACCTTGTAGGTCTGATCCTCGCCATAGACGAGCCTTGCATCTGACCAGGAAAGGAGTTCAACCTCTTCAGACGGAGTGGATTTGTCAAGAACAACTTCTTCTGTCGCAGCAATGACAACTGCAGGAACCGCAGCCTCATAGTAATAAACCTTGAGATCCAGAGGAGCGGAAGGGTATTCTTCGCCGTTGCGGTCTGACACTGTCACATACACGGAAATGTCGTGAGTGGCATTCTGAATGAAATCAAAGTTGTCGAGAAGGAAGGTCCTGAAGGTTTCCTTCGGCAAAGTGTAATATGTCTCCTTGATATCCTTGGCAAGAAGTGCATCCTTGTCGTCAGCAGACACATAGAGGTTGTAAAGATACTCGTCAGCATCGACGAACCTCGCCTTGGACCAGGAGAAGGTCACATCCTCGCTCTTCGTCTCATTCGTGATGAGGATGTCGGTATGGGAGTCCATGACTGGCTCAACCTGGTTTGTGGAGAAGGTATCCTCAGGAAGAATCGTGCAGGAGGCTGCCGCAAATACTGCGGCAGCTGCCCATAATATGTTTTTATTGAATCTCATACTTCAAAACTGTTTTATTGTTTTTCGTAAACGATGACGAAAGGAGTCCTGTTGGCGTAGAGCTTGACGATGTAGTTTCCAGCTTCAGGAGAAGGAATGTCGCTGCCGCCCTGTGTAACCTCATAACCACCTTCGATGTCGGTAGTTGCTACGGCACTGCCGAACTTGTAATCCCAGCTCTTGTTCAGGCGGACAAGCCATCCGCCCTCACCGGTGAATGCTATGACTGGTGAAACCCAGACATTGTCAGTCGCATTGTATGTGAAGACTGCCTCGTTGGCTTCATCCCATCCGTTGAATGCGCCGATCATGGCAACCTTGGAAATTACAGTCTTTGCCACCGTCTTCTTCTTGGTGTTGATGGTCAGCCAGAGAATCGGCTCATCAGCCGTCACTGAGAAGTTACCGTCACTGTTTGAAGGATCTGCCACAGACCATCCGTCAGCAGTATAGCCATCGTTCATACCAACCCAGCTTCCGCTCTCGTCAACAATCTTGAAATAATAAGGAGTTTCGTCAGGATTTGATACATCGACGAGGATCTTGTACTGGTTCGTTCCGGCTTCAGCCTCCCATACCATCGTTCCGAACTGAGCCCAGCCCTGATACTTACCAGGAAGCCAGATGTTCTTCTTAGGAGGAAGATAGGTATAGACGGAATAAGTAATGACATTGGACTTGACCATCTCCACCTCTGTGGTACCATATACGGTAGCCATCACATAAGACTCAATTGTCACATGCTCATTCTTGGCTCCGCCAAGGTCACTGCAGATCACACCTACGAGGTCTCCCTTGGAAAGGGTCAGCTTGTTGTCGTATGAAGTTCCTATGATGCCCTCTTCTTCACCGAGCTTGGCCCATACATAATAGACTATCTGGGTGTTGGCACCGAAATCTGCCGGAGTCCAGGTGAATGTAACCTGCTCCTTTGATGTATTGGCATCGGATATGATGTTCGTCATCGGACTGAGCACCGGTGCGACCATGTCTCCATCGGGAGCCAAAGTAGTCTTTGGCAGGTCCAGGGTGCAGGATGCCAGCAAAAGCGACGCAGCGGCCGCTGCCATGTATTTAAATAGTTTCATATACTTTCTGTTTTATTTAACCATTAATAACCAGGGTTCTGCTTGAGGTTGCTGTTGGCACTGAGGTCACTCTGGATAATAGGGAATATGGTCATGTGGCTCGGAATGGCGACTTTTCCTGAAAGGATACCGCCCTTGAGAGTCCAAGGATAGTTCATGCTGGTGAAATATCCGTAGCGGATGAGATCGACGCGGCGATGTCCCTCCCACATGAACTCGCGTGCCCTCTCGTCGAGCAGCCAGTCAAGAGTGATTGCAGAAGGTGTTGCAACCCCGGCACGATCACGGAGTTCCTTTACATATCCCTTTGCAGTTGCATCAGTCACCTCACCACCGTTCAGGCGTGCATCGGCCTCTGCATAATTGAGGTACATCTCTGCGAGACGGAAGATAGGCATATCCGTAGAAGAGAGTTTCCACTGACCTGCCGCACTCTCATTCTGTGCAAGCTGATTGTTTGAATCCATACCATTGAATTTCCAGCAGAACCAGCCGGATGCCATGGAACTCGCGTCAAAGGCCTCTTCGTTCTTGTAGTTGCAGAAGAACGCTCTCTTGTCGCTGGTCTCACGATTGTAACCGAAGACATTTTCATCGTTGCCCCATTCCACTTCGTTGAGTTCGAAACGGGCCACATAATCAGCAGGGACATGGTAACCAGCCCAGTTCTCTCCGTTGATTTTTGAAAGTCCGTACACAGCGCCGATTGCCATGTTGGCATCTTCATTGAGAGAAGCTGAAGTCAGCGTTGTCGTACCGCCCCAGCTCTGGGTATTCACCCTGTCGTATGCGACTGCGAAAACGAATTCTTCTTCAGCTGCACCGCTCTCGGTATTGTCCTGACGGAAAAGGTCGGAATATGGAGTGTGGATACCATAGCCCATATCAATGACCTTCTTGGAAGCATCCTTCGTATCCTGCCATCTTGCTGTGCCGGTATAGACCTCGGCATTGAGGTACATACGGCTCAGGAGAGCCCATACGGAACCTTTTGTAGGCCTTGGATAAGGAACGGCACCTTTTGCAGGCATTGCACTCTCATCGGAAGCAAGGTCAAGAAGTTCCTCTTCAAGCCACTGGAAAAGTTCAGCCCTCTCGATTCTGCGAGGGTTCTCGCCACCGATGTTCTCCGGCATAGGGAAAGGAGGGTTGCCGAACTCGTCCATGAGGATGTAGAAGAACATTGCCCTGTGGAAACGGGCCTCGGCCCTGTAACCGGCAACGGTAGGCTTGAGGTCGCTCTGCCCACGGGCTTCAAGTTTTGAATCCTCAGTCTGGAGAAGGAACTCGTTGACAAGGGCGATAGCCTTCACCGCACGGGTATATACTGCAACCATCGCATCGTTTGTACCTGCTCCCCAGGAGTCCATCTGGAGGTCTGTAAGATATGAGTCTCCCCATACGCATTTCATTGCATCGCAGGTCATCTCGTTGAGGTTGAGCCACTGCCTGAGGAACTCTGACTGACCGGCATCGGAGAAGCCGAGGTCATTTGAACCTGGATCATCCTGGCCTACGAGCATATAATAACCATTGATATATGCAAGGGCATTCAGATAGCTTGACGGACTCTCGTAAGCGTTCTCTGATGTGAAATCCGTCTCGTTCAGAGGCTGGGTGTCCAGGTCGCCGAGACAAGCGGAACATACAGCCGCTCCAAGGATGAAGATAAATATTTTGTTGAAAATTTTCATATTGCTGTTCCTCCTTCTTAGAATGTGATGTTAAGACGAAGAGTATAAAGACGAGGACGAGGATAAATCTGGGTATCCACACCGTCAGTATTGGTGATTTCAGGGTCGAGGCCTGAATACTTAGTGAATGTGCAGACATTCTGGACTGAAGCTGCAAGACGGATCTTCAGGTTGTTCTGGAGATTGAATGTGTAACCGAGGTTGATGTCATCGATCTTGAAGAATGAAGCATCCTCGATGAAGAGGTCGGAATATTTCTGTGCCTCGCTGTTAGGGTCGTGCCAGTTAGGGAGCAACCACTTAGGACAGAGGTTGTTGATGTATCCCTTCGTATAGTCGTCGCTATAGTAGGTGGCGTATCCCATGGCTGTCTTGTTGATGAGCTCGGCACCGATGGCTCCGTGGCCGTTGATACCGAAGTCCCAGTTCTTGTAACGCAGCTGGGTGCTGATACCGTAATATGCCCAAGGTGTAGGGCTGCAGCCGGTGAGGTAGCGGTCTTCTGAGTTGATCACGCCGTCACCGTTGCGGTCAACGAGTGCATTCTGGATAGGATTCCCGTCATTGTCGTAAAGCTGCTCATACAGATAATAGGTGTTCGGGGCATAGCCTGCACGGTGAAGTGAGGAGAAGCCGACGTTGGAACCCATTGATGAACCGGTCTCGACTCCGAGATATGTGTCGTCATCGTTGGTGAGCTTGGTGATCTTCACATCCTGGAAGGTGATGTTTCCACCGATTTCCCAGTTCCAGTCCTTGGTCTGTACAGGGACGAAGTTTGCTGAAAGTTCGATACCCTTGTTGACCATCGTACCGATGTTGGAGATAACTTCCTTGCCGAAGTTGGATCCGAGAGGAATGGAAATGTTGTTCAACAGGTCGAATGTGTTGCGGTAATATGCCTCAACAGTACCTGTGATCCTGTCGTTGAGGAATCCGAAATCGATTCCGACGTTGTAGGTCTCGGTGGTCTCCCACTTGATGTTAGGATTGTAAGCAAGAGGTGAGAGCACGTTGTAAGACTCTCCGTTTTCACCCATAGGATACTGCATGGTCACGGAAGCTGACTGATAGTACCTTGCTATATAAGGATAGTAGTCGTCTCCGATGTCCTGCTGTCCTGTGCGGCCCCATCCGAGGCGGAGCTTGAGGGCTGACACTGACTCGCTTCCTTTGAGGAACGGCTCGTTGGCAATGTTCCATGCAAATGCTGCAGAAGGGAAGAAGCCCCAGCGGTTGTTCGGTGCGAATCGGCTGGAAGCGTCACCACGGGCCGTGAAAGTGAAGAGATACCTTGAATCATAGCTGTAGTTGATACGGCCGAAGAATGATACAAGATAATACTCCTTGGCATTTGTAGGTGCGACATAGTACTGAGTCTCCCTGTCATTGTTGTAATACTGGGAGTTGTCATATCTCACATAGTTGTGCTGCCATGAATAACCGGCCATTGCGTTGAAGTTGTGCTTGCCCCAGGTCTCGTTATAGTCGAGGTATGCCTCGAGGAGCATGTTCTTGTTGTAGTTCACATACTTCTCATAAAGGTCAGGAGCGCTTGTGAGGGAACCGCGTGAACCAAGCTCGTTGTATTTGGTTCCGTTGGTCTTGGCGATATCCATACCGAGGTTGAGGTTTGCCCTCAAAGACTCGAGTCCGTGAATCTTGTAGTCGATCTGGAGGTTGCCGACTCCACGGAATGTATGGCCGTAGTTGATGTAGTCATACACTGAAGAAAGAGGGTTGGAACCTGCCATAGTGTTAGGAACACCTGCACTGTACCAGTTCCAATATCCGTTGGAAATCTGAGACTTGTCGATATTGCCATCTGCATCAGTGAAGTAAATCGGCTTGGTAGGGTCGAATGAAAGGGCGTTGCCCACTGCATTGTTTGCCCAGTTAGTGTGCTGATATACACCTTTCGCATTCAAGTTGATTGAAAGGTGATTGTCGAAGAACTTAGGAGAAAGGCTTACGTCGATGTTGCCCCTCTGGTTGTCACCGGTCTTGATGGTAGCCTGGTCGAGGTTGTAGCCGAGGCTGACGCGGAACGGAACCACTCCGCCTGAATAGAGGCTGATGTTGTGGTCGGTGTTCACTGCAAGACGATAGATCTGGTCCTGCCAGTTGGTGTCGTAGATCGTGCCGTTGAGTCCGAGAAGGTCAGCACCCTCGTAAGGTCTGTTTTCCTGCATGAAAGCAGCATATTCAGGACCGGTCATCATTGTGATGACATCCTTGTTCTGCTTGAGGGAAACACTTCCGCTATATCCTACATGGAGGCCTTTGCCTTTACCCTTCTTGGTGGTGATGATGATCACACCGTTGGATGCACGGGAACCGTAGATGGCGGTTGCGGAAGCATCCTTGAGGACTGAGTAAGACTCGATGTCGTTAGGGTTCACGGTTGCAAGAGGGTCACCCATTCCTGCACCACCGTCCTTTGTGACAGGCACACCGTCGATGACGATGAGAGGGTCATTGGATGCGGTGAGGGAAGCTGCACCCCTGATACGGATAGTCGAAGACGCACCTGGCTGTCCGCTTGCAGGAGTGATGTTCAGACCGGAAACCTTACCCACGAGCATCGAGCTCGGAGAAGTCACGGCTCCACGGTTGATGTCCTCAGCCTTGATGGCTGCGACGGAACCTGTCATATCGTCTTTCTTAACGGTACCATAACCGATGACCACGACATCGTCGAGGAACATTGTGTCCTCGCTCAGAAGCACCGTTGGCGGAACCTGTGACGCCGTGAATGTCTTTGTCGCATAACCGATGCAGCTGATTTCGATGACTGCATCCGCGCTTGACACCTTGAGGACATAGTCACCGTCAAGCCCTGTCGATACACCGTTGGATGTGCCCTGCTCGAGCACGGTCGCTCCGATGATCGGACCAGCCTGGTCTGCAACTACTCCTTTAACCACATATCCGCCCTGGGCGAATATTGATGCCCCTCCCGACAACGCAGTCAGGAGAAAGGCCACGCAAAGCGTTACTATTCTATTCATAAGAATTTGGATTGGTTAGTAGATAGTTATAGTTGATTTTAAAATAGCCATATTGATCATCCTCAATCATTGGAATTGAGGATTCATGCCCGTCTTCCTTCCTTCACAAGCGTTACGGCAAGCGCGCCGCATACGAGGAAGGCACCGGCCACGAGGAACATTCCGACCTGTCCCCCGCCGATAAGCTTCAGGATGAATCCGCCACATGCGGCAGCAACTATCTGAGGCAGGCATATCGTACAATTGAACAGACCGAGATAAGTCCCGATATGATCGCCCGAGAGGGAGTTGGTAAGGAGGGTGAATGGTACAGCCAGCATTGCAGCCCAAGCCACTCCTATGAGCAGGAAGGAGATGAACAGCAGATACTGGTTATGGATGAAGAACACGGATGCGAAGCCGGCAGCCCCTACGAGCAGGCTCACGACATACGCGGTCTTGATGGATTTGAATTTAGGGATGACAAGAGCCCAGAGCACTGAACCTACGGCCTGTACGGCGAAAAGGATTCCGACCCAGTTTCCGGCCGCCTGATAACCCTCGGATGCAGCATCGGTCGTCCCCCAAACAGTGTCAGCGATGGCTCCGTTGGTATAGGTCCACATATAGAGGAAAGCCGCCCAGCAGAAGAACTGCACGAGTCCTACAGTCCAGAATGTGGATGGAGCTTTCTTCAGAAGTGTCCACATTCCAGGAGCCTTTTCTTCTTTCTTCTTCTCGAGGTCGATGCCGTGGAACTCGGCATACTCCTTAGGAGGCATCTCCTTGACCTTGAATGTCGTGAAGAGGACACAGAGGATGAGGATGGCTGCGCCGATGTAGAATGAATATTTCACGGTGTCCGGAATCTGTCCCTCAGGCGCAGTGTTTGCCAATCCGATCCATGCGAACAGGAACGGGAAGACGTACCCGACGAGACTTCCGGCATTGCAGAGGAAGCTCTGGATGGAATATGCCTGGGCCTTCTGGTCCTCGCTCACCATGTCGCCGACGAGCATCTTGAAAGGCTGCATCGCCATGTTGATGGATGTGTCGAGAAGCATAAGGGCAATGAGTCCGAATATCATGGCGCCACCTATCGTAAGCCCGAAACTTCCCGCATTCGGAAGCATGCACATCACGATGATGGCGATGATGGAACCGAGGAAAAGATACGGAATGCGCCTTCCGAGACGGCACCAGGTCTTGTCGCTGAAAGCTCCGACGAGAGGTTGTACAATCATGCCCATAAGAGGCGGAAGTATCCAGAAGAAGCTCAGACTATGCGGGTCTGCACCGAGTGTGGCAAAGATGCGGCTTATGTTGGCGCTTTGCAGCGAATATGCTATCTGGACTCCGAAGAATCCGAAACTGATGTTCCAGAGTTGCCAGAATGATAATTTTGGTTTGTTTGTCATATTATGTGGCCAGTCAAATCGGTTAATCTTTGCGAATATAACAAAAATGGTAAAAAATGCTATTTTTTGGAGGACGAGTGGTCGGAAGAAAAGGACGAACTGTCAGTTTTCTCCGATGAATTCCCGCCAAAAGTTGGATTGTTTTCATAAAATCGTTATCTTCGAAGTGATATTTAACCTGTTTTGACGATGAAAAAGACGGGAGTAGCTGCGATAATACACATCTTTGCCCTGCTTCATGCGCTCGTGGCGCTGAGTTGCCGTCTTGCAGGCATAGAGGATGAACTGCTTCTTACCATCCTGACCATGACGATGGCCCTGCTTATCTGCATGAAGCAGAAAAGAAGCGTGGAATACACGGCTGCCGGCATCATAATAGTCAACATAATAGGTTATATTCTCGGCAACGCAGGGGCTGCACTGTTCTCCCAGTTCCTGAGACAGCAGTATCTTATCAACTCTTTGTCAACTCTTGTCACCACTGAGATTCTCGGCTGGGGCCTCGTAGGTTTCCTCAAGGTGTTCAGGAAAGACACGACAGACTCCGGGCAGCTTTCGACAGCCTACCTCACCTGGATAATCATCGCGATGGTCGTAATCTTCGTCCTCAGGCTCGGCATCATACTCTTGTTCGGAGGACAGAGTTTTTCGGGAGATGAGATGATGCAGGCTACCAAGATGATTCTGTCCAATTCCGTAGCCCTCATAATACTGATTTGCGTGAACATCCTTTGTGTGCGAGGCGCGACACGGTTCCTTTCCCGGCAGGGCAGGATCCTGAAATTCTGCGAACTGGTGGCCTTCATAGCGGTGGCCTCATTGTTCGAGGCCCTTCTGGTCAAGGTGGGGCTGCCTCCGGTCTTCAACGAGGTGTTCGACCATCTGTTCGTGGTCGTGCTCATAGCATCGTCCATTGCGGAGATAACGGTGTTCTGCATAGTGTACATGGTGAACGAGGCCCTGACTGCGAGGACCGAGATGAAGAGGGCGAAGGACAAGGCCAACACGGCCCAGTACCGTTACCTGAAGCTCAAGAAGCAGGTGAACCCGCACTTCCTGTTCAACAGCCTCAACGTGCTGAATTTCCTCATAATGGAAGAAAAGACGGAACAGGCAAGCACCTACACGCAGAAACTCGCATCCATTTACAGGTACATGATCAAGAGCGAGGATGAGGACCTTGTCACCCTGAGGGAGGAAATGCAATTCGTAAATCAGTACATAGACCTCATCATGGTGCGTTTTCCTCAAGGCTTCGAGGTGAATGTATCCATCCCTGAAAAGGATTATGCCAGGTTCGTCCTGCCGTGCTCCATCCAGCTTCTGGTTGAGAATGCCACCAAGCACAATGCAATCAGCCCTGAAAAACCTCTGACAATCGACATCATATCCGATGGAACGGACATCACGATAAGCAACAATGTCATTCCGAAACTCACGAAAAGCCCATCCACCGGTCTCGGCCAGAAATACATCAGGCAGCAGTACCAGGACCTGTCCGGGAGACAGGTATTCATCGGATGCGAGGATGGCATTTACAAAGTGACGCTTCCGTTATTGTAAGACCAGGGATTGCATTTGTGAAACCTAATTTGTGGAACATATAAAACACACCTTATATGAAAGCCTTTATTGTAGAAGACGAGATTATTGCACAGAAGAGCCTTGCAAAATTGCTGACGAACAATTTTCCCGACATGGAGATCGTCGGGACAGCCACTTCTGTCAAGGAGACGGTGGAATGGCTCAGAAGCAACCCGGCACAGGCCGACATTATCTTCATGGATGTCGAGCTCTCCGACGGTATATGCTTCGAGATATTCAATCAGGTACAGGTCAAGGCCAAGGTGATAATGACGACGGCGTACGACAGTTACGCTCTCAAGGCGTTCGAGGCCGGTAGCGTGGACTACCTGCTGAAACCTATCGAGCCTGACGACCTGAAAAGGGCCGTGGCAAGATGCAGGATGAGCGGAGGACAAATCGATGTCGACGCAATCCTGTCCGCATTGGACGGTAAGATGCCGACAAAGAAGAAGGAATACAAGGAAAGGTATATCATCAAGTTCAACGACAGGATAGTACCTCTCGCCACAGAGAGCATCGCCTACATATATTCAGAGGAGAAGAACAACTATCTCGTGACATTCGACGACAAGAAATATATCATAGACTCATCGCTCGACGACATCTGCGAAGAACTCAACCCCGAGACATTCTTCAGGATATCACGCAGTTGCATAGTGTCAATGAAAACCATCACGAGCATCATCAAACAGGCTGGTGGCCGTCTGAAGGTCCTGGCTTCCCCGGAACCGTCGTTCGAGATGACCGTCAGCCGTTCCAGGGTTGACGATTTCCTCCTTTGGCTGGAGAAATAATTGTCATTTCGAGCGAAGTCGAAAAATCCATGTCTCAGAAACGGACTCCCGCAGTCACATAGAACTGGCTGCGGCGCACGAAGTTGCCGTCATCCGCACTGGCGAGACGGTTCATCAACCCCCAGTCATATCCCAGCTTGACATCGAGGTAGTCGAGGATTTCCAAGCCGATGCCTATTCCCATCGCCACGTCGAAGCGGCGGAATGCCTGGTTGTCGAAGTATTCCGTCAGTTCATTCTTCGTGGTCTGGGAGACTGAAGCCAAGTCCAGTGTAAGCTCCTTGGTGTAATAGTTGAAATCCGCACCTCCTATGTAATCGGACGAATTCTTGTTGGCCACCCCTATGTCGGATGTCGCCGAGAGGCCTACCGTCAATGTCGGGCCTGCGAACAGGTACAGTCCGGTGATTGTGTCAGACACCTCGAAATTATATTTGAAATGCAGGGGTATGTTCAGGAAATGCTCATTCACGAGGTCTGCGATATAGTAGTCCCCTATCTCGATGACCCCGAGCTGCCTTTTGTCGGTAAGGTATGAATAATACACCCCTGGCTGGAACATCAGCCTCCGCGTCAGATTGAAATCGTAGCTGGCCCCGACCCTGAGTCCGTTCAGGAGTGGTGATGCCGTCCTGTCACCGTCGGCATCCTTCGTGATGCTTGCCGATGTGACATAGCCCATACTCAGACCGAGTCCTTTCTGGGCGGATGCAGAAAATGCCACGGAAATCATAAGAATACCTGCAGCAAAAGCCTTCATCATATCTGTTTTCATAATAATCCTGTGTTGTTGAATTTTCAAAAATATACAATCCCCTTCTATTTCGCAAATTTCAATTACTCCATGACCATTACAGATGGAAATATTCTGTCTTCAACCAATAGGCATAAATCGGGTCCTGGAATGAAATCCGGCCACCCTTGTCGTCCAAGATATCATTCTTGAGCAGAGCTGTTTTCGAACGGGCAATAGAAGTTGTCGATGATATCTGGTAACGATGCATCACCGCTGCTGAACTTATTGCCTTTTCACCGGCAATAAATGCTTTCAGGTAGTTCAGTTGCTGAGTAGTCAATGTCTCGGTAATGGTAACAAACAGCAAACTCAACTGTTCGACCAATGCTGCGTGGGCTTCCCGCACAATGTCGGCCGTACACATATCATTCGTCCTCAGCCATGATTGCTGCGCCAGCTGTTGGGCATAATAAGGATGATTATCCACAAGCCTGACTATCAGATTTGCAGCATCACCATCAATGGTTTTCCCGGTCTCGCAGAACCGCCTGTCAATGAATTTCACGAGACAATCCGTACCTATCTTGTCAAGAAACATGAGATTGCCAAATTTATAGAATGGCCTGGAAGAATCTGTGAACACTTCCATCATCATATGACGTTTGCTTCCATACAGGCAATACGCGACATTCTGATGGAGCTGCCAATGTGAACGAAGATTCTTCTGGAAATAACCGGGATCCGTAAAATCGGCAATATTCTGAAACTCATCGATGCAGACAACGATTTTAAGGCCTTTGCTCCTTGCAATATTCTCTGCAAGATCAAGGACTTCATCAGGGTTGCACTTGACATCATCCCAGTCAAAATCGAATGACACTTCATCTGCCGGGCTGGTTCCGATGGAAATCTTAGGTACCAGATGTGAAAAAAATTGTTTGGCAGACCCAATCGCTTCCTCCCATTTGGACGATGTTGCGGCAATGATTTTCCTGGTAAACAATGAATAGAAATGTTCTTCGCTGCGTACATTGAAAAGATCAATATGGCAGACCCTGAGCTTTGCATCCCGATCCATTGCCAGCTGAGCGGCTTTGTTGACAAGAGAGCTTTTTCCCCATCGTCTGGGAGATATTATTATAGTGTTGATCAACGATGTGAAATTTTGAACCAGCTGCGCTGTTTCCACTTCCCTGTCTGTAAAATTCTTTTCGGTCGCAATCTTTCCAAAGATAAAAGGAGTCTCCATTGTAAAAAATTTCAATTATTCCATTGCAAATATAGTACAAAAAACATATTCACACAAAGCGTTGTTACAAAAAGTGTGAATACATTTTTTGTAACAAAATACATGTGTCCAAAAGTCTCTGGAAAGGACTGATCATCCTCAAATCCAATGATTGAGGATTGAAGGACCACATTATACATAGTTACATAATCCATTAACAACTAAATAGTTATACAAAAAATGAATAGAATAATGACCCTTTGTTCTGTCTGCCTGCTTGCAATCTTTGCATCGGTGACAGAATCATTCGCTCAGGGCGGATATATCGTCAGCGGAATAGTCGTCGATGAACTTGGCCCTGTGATTGGCGCCACTGTGCTTGAAGTCGGGACGACCAATGGTACGGCAACCGGGGTTGACGGTGATTTCACCTTGAAAGTGTCAGGTGCAGATGCGACTGTGGAAGTCAGCTGCATCGGTTATGCTTCCAAGACGTTCAAGGCGTCTGAATTGCCGGCATCCATCACCTTGTCCGAAGATGCCATGTTCCTCGACGAAGCTGTTGCCATAGGTTACGGCTCACAGAAAAAGAAAGAAGTGACCGGTTCTGTGGCTTCGATCAAAAGCGAGGATTTCAATGCCGGAGTCAAGACAAGTCCTATCGGGCTCCTTCAGGGAAAGGTTGCCGGTCTGAACATAAGCCGCACTACCTCTGACCCGACTTCTACCGGATTCAATGTCCAGATACGAGGATTTTCAACACTTGACAAAGGTGCCGGTACATCACCACTTTACATAGTGGACGGTGTCCCGGTTAGCAATATAGACAATATCTCACCTGACGAAATTGCCTCAATGGATGTACTTAAGGATGGTTCTGCTGCCGCCATTTACGGAACACGGGGAACGAACGGTGTCATTATTATCACCACCAAGAGAGGTGACAACTTCTCAGATGTCGTTTCAACAAGGGTTGAATACTCCGGATATGTATCTGCTTCAATGAGAAACGGCAAGACAGGTATGGCGACACCGGAAGAGTTCGTCAATCTTGAAACAATATCGGGAGGCATGATAATTCCAACCATACATACGGACGCCGACGGTAACCCTTATATGACAGACTGGATGTCTGAAATCACTCGCAAGGCAGCATTGACCCACAATCATAATCTTGCGATTTCCGGTTCTTCAAGCAAATTCAGCTACCGCGCATCCGTAAGTTACAAGGATGCAGAAGGAATTGCGAAGAACAACAAAAGAAATGAAATAATAGCCAAGATCGCTGCTTCTCAAAAAGCGCTTGACGGATGGCTGAACCTCAACTATGACTTCTCCTATATGCATTACCGCAATGATTATTTCTGCGGAGACTTCAAACAGGCTGCAACCCTCAATCCTACATACCCGATTTATGACGAATCAACCGTATCCGGATATTACAAGCCTCAAGGAACAGGTGTAAGCAACCCGGTAGAGAACATGAACCAAAAGGAGTCATACCAGGTTGGTAATTATTTCAGAGGATCATTGAAGGCTACATTGAACATCAAACCGGTGGAAGGTCTCAAGGTGAATGCTTTTGCGGCATTTGAGGAAGGAGACAATGCAAACTACTGGTCCAACAAGCAGATTACCACCGATATAGATGGTTCAGGAAAAGCAGGAAGAGGAACAGACAGAAGTTTCAACAAGCTGTTCGAAGCAACTGTGGACTATTCCCATTCATTCGGCAAGCACAACATTGCCGCTGTGGCTGGTTTCTCTTACCAGAATTTCCTTTATGACGAAATGTCTGCGGAAAATAAAGGCTTCCCGACAGAGGACATGAAATATTATCAAATCGGCAACGGAGATGCTGAAAAGACTTTCCTTAAGGCAAGTTCTTCCCGCAACTCCAATACCTTGGCTGCAATCTTCGCAAGAGCCAATTACAACTATGCAGAGAAATATCTCATATCTGCATCCATCCGCCGGGAAGGATCTTCGCGTTTCGGAGCGAACAACAAATGGGGATGGTTCCCGGCAGTCAGTGTAGGATGGAGAATCACAGGAGAGGATTTCATGATGGACAAGAAGGGAGTGGACGATCTTAAACTCCGCCTCGGATTCGGCGTCACCGGCAACAATCTGGGATCCGACCTGAAGTCCGTAGCCATGCTTTCAAACGGTGGCACATTCTGGTACAACGGTAAATATGTTTACACTTACGGTGTGGCTCAGAATGTCAATCCGGACTTGAGATGGGAAAAGAAATTTGAATACAACCTTGGACTGGATTTTTCTTTCCTCGACAACAGGCTCTACGGTAGTCTCGATGCTTATTTCCGTCATACAAAAGACCTGTTGTGGGACTATGAGGTGCCTACTCCTCCATATCAGTACCATACCCTGCTCGCCAATGCGGGACAGATGCAGAGCTATGGTGTGGAACTCGTAATCAGCGGTGTGCCAGTCAGGACCAAGGACTGGACATGGACAACCACACCTACACTTTCATACAACCACAACAAGATTACCAAGCTCTCAGATCCATCAAAAGGGTTCAACTACAAGCAGACGACTTCCGGAGGCGTTGGTGAGAACGGTATCATGAACACCAATACCCAGATTCTCATAGAAGGCCAATCCGTAGGAGCATTCTACGGCTACAAGCTGCTTGCCATTCAGGACGGCACATGGTACTATCAGACTCCAGCCGGAGGTGTGGTTGACGGAGCAGGTGCCGCTGAAGGATATCGCCAGGTGATCGGGAATGCTCAGCCTTGGTTCACTTTCGGTTGGAACAATAGCGTAAGGTACAGAAACTTCGACCTTTCAATCTTCCTTCGTGGAGTGGTAGGAAACAAGATTCTGAATCTCACACGATGGGCATACGGACCGAGAGCATCAGCAGCAGACAATATCTTCATGAAAGACGTAAGAACATCCAACGGAGTGGTATATGCCAACAAAGAGCAATTCTCCGACTACTATCTTGAGAACGGATCTTATATGAAGATTGACAACATAACTCTTGGATATACATTCAAGTTCAAGGAAAAAAGTCTTGTGGAAAATCTGAGAATATACCTGACAGGACAGAACCTCGCAACCATTACCGACTACAGCGGACAGGATCCGGAAGTCAACACCACAAATGTATGGAGTGCAGGAATTGACTACTGCGATTTCTACCCTACGGTAGCTACAGTCCTTTTTGGAGTCAACATATCATTCAAATAAAGAAAGAAGATGAAAAAGTCAATTTTTACAATATTATCAGCCGTATTGCTTCTGTCCGCACCTGCCTGTCACATGCTTGACGAGATGAATTACGGTAACCCGACCGTAGAGGATATGATGTCTTCGGAAGAGAATGTCATAATGTTGGTCGGTCAGATATATGCAAATGTCAAGTATACCCACGACCATTGGGGATATTGGGGTCTGCAGACCATAACTGCCGATGAAGGATTATGTATTCCGAGAAACGGAGGAAACGACTGGAATGACGGCGGATACTGGATGAAGCAGAACACTCACACATGGGACCACAGAGGTGATGCCATCAAGGAAGTCTGGAATGTCACCGTAGCCGGAGCCGTGCTCTGCAACCAGATAATAGACATCCTCAATACATACAAAGAGTCAATGTCTGAAGCTGTATATGCCCAGTATCTCGGAGAAGTGGAAGTGATGCGCACATACTATTTCTACCAGATGTTCGACTGCTTCGGACGCATCCCATATACAGAAAAATTTGAGGAAGCCACAGGACCTTTGCTCGATCCTCAGGATGTATGGTCTCACCTTGTGGCTACATTGGAGAAGAATGCGCCGAACATGACAGTCGTAACCGATGGCAACCGTGCCGCCAACTATGGCAGAACCACCCAGGGATTCGCATACGCCCTGCTTGCCCGCCTGTACCTCAATGCCGAAAGTTTCGGATGTTCGGAAAGCAATGTGTTCAAGACAGTGGAAAAGCCTCAGCAGTTCAGCGGCTCATTCTACGACAATTGCATAAGATGCTGCGATAATATTATCAATGCGGGATCATATTCCATCGAAGGAAGCTACTTCTATAATTTCACCATTTTCAACGAAGACAGCGCGGAAACCATATTCGCCATAGTTGAAAACGGACTTACCGATGATGAACATGATTTTGGCAAAGTCAAAAACAAGCTGCGCATCCCTTACAACACTCACCACTATGGAATGCAGTACTATTGCAACACCATTCTGGACACATGGAATGGCTTCTGTGCGAGACCATCTTATCTCGACCTGTTCAAGGCTGATGGTGCTCCGGTGCTCACAGACAAGGATTTCCTCGACAATAGCAAGCTTGTCGGATATTACAACAGGGATGTAAGAGGACCAGGTTCAGAACTCCAAGGAACTGCAGATGTTCAATGGGGCTGGTTTGTAGGTCCTGTCCAAAGCTACATGTACAGCGATGATCTGTATCTTGACGAGGATGTCGTTGATGAGCAGAATCCTAAGGGAACACCAACCGTCATTCATGTAGGCATCACAAACATAAACAACGGGCACAACTTCGATGGCGCACGCCTGAACAAATGGGAGATGGACATGACTGGAACATACAAATATTGTGAAAACGATATGCCCGTCATCCGATATGCCGATGTACTTCTCATGAAAATCGAGGCCATTCTAAGAGGCGGAGCAGGCAGCGTGTCATCAGTAACGAGTTCTTCTGACTTCCAGACATATATGGCAAGGTGCTTCTTCAATGAAGAGGAAATCGGCGAACAAGGTCGAATCAAGATGTTTACTGACACATACGGAGACCCTTCATCATGGACTCTTGACGATGTTCTCGACGAAAGAGGTCGTGAATTCTCGTGGGAGATGGTTCGTCGCAGAGACCTTATCCGGTTCAACAGATTCAACGACATACAGTATGTCACAAAGAAGGAAGATGTACGCAAATGGTTCCCTATCCCTTATTCCGTCCTTGAGAAATCCCTTCTCGATGAGAACGGAAACAAGATATGGACCCAAACTCCCGGTTACGAAAACCTTTAACAGTTCATTTAACTCATTAATACAATTTTGTTTATGAAAAAGATTTCAATTATTCTGAGCGCACTAGCTGTTGCTTTCACATTCACCTCATGCGAGGAAAAGAACGGTAGCGGAATCGACATCGGAGACATTGTGCTTGACGGTTTCTATGTCTATGGTGATGCAACTGGTTCTGACAAAGTGATTTCTGCAAATTCCATGTCCGCAGGACTTAATGAGGTTGACAAGACGACCCGTACAGGAATGTATGAAAAATACATCTACCTTGAAGGCGGAAAGGATTTTGCCCTTATTGAGAATTCTGCAGGAAACAAGAAATTCTATGGTGCTGACCTCGTTGAGGTGAACTATGGCTACGATGAGAACGATGAGAATTGCAAGAACTTTGCTGACAACCCTAACATGAAGATTCTCCAGGGAAAACTCGTCATCGGTGAAAAAGCTCCTAAAATGCAAGTGAAAGAGGATGGTCTCTACCACATCGTTCTCGACAACAACTCACTCGGAGATCTCGCTTATGCACAGATCATCATTCAGAAAGCTGATTTTGGTGTTCGCGGCGGAATGAACAGCTGGGGTTTCACAGCTGGAGAACAGAGTTCAAAGGACGGTTCGATTACCTATACCTGGAAAGACCAGAAGCTTGCAGCAAGCGGAGAATTCAAATTCGCATCATGCCACGGATGGAAAATCAACCTGGACGAAGATGGTATAGTAAAGGCTGAAGTATCATTCGGACCTGGCGCCACTGCAGGCACACTCGGTGTCGGAACAGGCAATATAGCTGTCGAAAAAGCTGGTCTGTATGACATTACACTCACATATTCTCCTAAAGCCGGATCTCTCGCCGATTCATTCTCCTATACCATTACTCTCACTCAGGAGTCTACAACGCCTACAACCATGTACATCATTGGTAATGAATTCGGTAATTGGGATTGGGATTCAGCCGATGTTGTGGAAATGATACCTGTTCACAGCCATTCAGGACAATTCTGGGCAATACGATATATGACCACGACTACCGAATTCAAGTTCTGCGCAGAGAGAGCATGGAACGGTGACTTCACAGGACTCGGCAACGACGAAGGATTCACGACTCCTAACAACAACCAGGTTGCCGCTGACGGTCTCTATATGATTTTCGTAGACTTAGAAGGCAAGGCTGTTACCGTCGAGCCAGCAAAAGTATATGGAATGGGAGACTGCTGGGGCAACTGGAACGCTGATACCAACCCATTCGAGATTTCGAATGTAGCTACAGCTGTACTACCTAATGCCGGTGAGCTCCGTATGTATGCATACTGTTCAAAGCATGACTCAAAAGACTGGTGGCAAATGGAGTTCAATATCTTTGATGGCAAGATTGTATATCGTGCTACTGGCAATGATCAGGAAAAAGTTCCTGCAAATGCCGGCCAGACCGTAACTCTTGATTTCAACGCAGGTACAGGTTCAATCAAATAATAAACCTAACCTTACTGTACATTAAGGGCGGCCGGGAAAACCGGCCGCCCTTTTATGATTGTTATCTGATAATGCGTCAGATTGAAAGGACATTGAGGACATTGATGAGCTCGCGGTCGATAGGCTTGTCGATGCGGATGGCCTTGTTGAAAGGAACATATACGATCTGGTCGTTCTTCACACCTATCATGATGTTGCGCTGGCCGTCCTTCAGGGCTTCTATGGCAGCGACTCCGAGACGGCAGGCGAGGATCCTGTCCTGGGCAGTAGGGCTGCCTCCGCGCTGGAGGTGTCCGAGAATCGTCACACGGGCCTCATATTCAGGATATTCGTGAACAAGACGGTCTGCATAGTATTGTGCCCCGCCCGTGCCGTCCTTCTTGCTTTCGGACACGAGGACGATGGAGCTGTTCTTGCTCTTGCGTACTCCCCTGCCGATGAATGAGGCAAGCTGGTCCACATTGGTCTGGTCCTCAGGGATGATGGCGGCTTCGGCTCCGGTTGCAATCGCCGCGTTCTGGGCGAGAAATCCGGCATCGCGTCCCATGACCTCTACGAAGAAGATGCGGCTGTGGGAGTTGGCGGTGTCACGGATCTTGTCCACGCAGTCCATTATGGTGTTGAGGGCAGTGTCGTAGCCGATGGTCGTGTCAGTCCCGTACAGGTCGTTGTCGATGGTACCCGGGAGACCCACGCAAGGAATGTCATACTCGGAAGCAAGTATCTGCGCACCGGCGAGGGAGCCGTTGCCTCCGATCACGACAAGGGCGTCAATCCCGTTCGCCTTGATGTTCTCATATGCCTTAGCCCTGCCGGACTCCTCCATGAAATCCTTGCACCTGGCGGTGCGGAGGATGGTGCCTCCCCTGTTGATGGTCCCGCTGACACTCTCGGAGGTGAAATCCTTGATATCATTGTTTATCAAGCCTTCGTAGCCCCGGTAGATTCCCTTGACTTTCCAACCGTTGTAGATGGCAGCTCTCGTGACGGCCCTGATGGCGGCATTCATTCCAGGAGCATCACCTCCCGAGGTGAGGACTCCAATAGTAGATATCTTCGACATAGCTATATATATTCTTAATGATGGCAAAACTACAAAAATTTTCCTAATTTTGCCCGATTTCCGTGCCTATCTTGAGTCCGGATTGGTACATTGGTCGCTTTTAATTGTTCTGTATGAATATCGGTAACATAGAATTGAGGGAAAAGCCCCTGTTCCTGGCACCTATGGAGGATGTCACGGACGCTTCCTTCAGATATGTCTGCAAGGAGTTCGGCGCCGACATGATGTACACCGAGTTCATATCTTCCGACGGACTGATAAGGGATGCGAGGAAGTCCTTGGCAAAGCTCGTCACATACGATTACGAAGCGCCCATAGGCATCCAGATCTACGGGAACATCCCCGAGGCGATGGTTGAGGCGGCTGAAATGGCAGAGAAAGCCGCCGAGATCGCTGGAGGACACGGAGCGGACCTGGTTGACATCAATTTCGGATGCCCCGTGAACAAGATTGCAAGGCGTGGGGCCGGTTCGGGGATGATGAGAGAGCCTGACAAGATGGTGGAAATCACCAGGATGGTGGTCGATTCAGTGAAGCTTCCCGTGACCGTGAAGACAAGGCTCGGATGGGACGAGGACTCCAAAATCATAGTCGAGCTTGCCGAAAGGCTTCAGGATGTAGGAATCCAGGCCCTCACGGTGCACGGAAGGACGAGATGCCAGATGTACAAGGGCGAGGCCGACTGGACCCTCATCGGAAAAATAAAGGAGAATCCGAGGATGCATATTCCGATTATCGGAAACGGAGACATTGACTCCCCGCAGAAGGCTGCAGAGGCTTTCGACAGGTACGGTGTTGACGGAATCATGATCGGAAGGGCGACATTCGGACATCCGTGGCTGTTCCAGGAAATCAGGCATTACCTCGATACCGGGGAGATACTGCCTCCGATGGGAGTCAGGGGAAAGGTGGCCCTTGCCAAGAGACATCTTGACAAATCCATCGAGATAAAGGGAGATGTGGTCGGCGTGCTCGAGATGAGAAGACACCTTTCATGCTATTTCAAGGGGCTGCCGGACTTCAAGGAGACAAGGCTGAAACTTGTGACGCTCAAGGACCCGGAGGAGATTCACCGCACTTTGGATCATGTCGGAGAAAGATGGGGTGACTGCCCTGTAGAATAAGGAATATTTGATTGCAAAATGGACAAGATATTGCTGTTTCCATACTGGATTATACTGAAAATCAGGCATCTGATGTTCGACCTCGGCATTCGGAAAGTCAGAAGTGCCGATGTCCCGACTATCTGTGTCGGCAACATCACCGTTGGAGGGACAGGCAAGACTCCCCACACAGAGATGCTCATAAGGACATTGCTCGGGGACTCGGTATGGAAGGACAGCAACATATCCGTCCTGTCAAGGGGTTACAAGCGCAAGAGCAAGGGATTCCAGCAGGTGATGGCCAACGGCTCGGCAAGGGATTTCGGAGACGAGCCTCTCCAGATAAAGAACAAATTCCCATATCTGACCGTGGCCGTGGACAAGTCCCGCACGAGAGGATGCGATTTCCTCGCCCATCCCGACAAGCTCCAGACATCCAAGAAGGCACGCAGATGCAAGAACAAGGATCTGCCTGCATCGGACCTCATCATCCTCGATGACGCTTTCCAACACAGGTCCCTCAAGCCTACCCTCTCCATCGTGCTCGTTGATTTCAACCGTCCGACATTCAACGACCACCTCCTTCCGATGGGAAGGCTGCGCGACCTTCCGGAGCGTATCGCCGCCGCAGACGTGATAATCGTCTCCAAATGCCCGCACGACCTGAACGGCTGGCAGAAAAGCGGCTGGGCGGAAGCGCTCGGAGTCGAGGGATACGACCAGATTGCATGTTCCGGAATCAGGGACGGGAAGCATATACAGCATCTATTCTTCACGAGCGTGGATTACGACACCCCTCTCCCTATATTCGAGGAGGGGGACAACCGCTATCTATATGCAAAGAGGCTTATCCTGTTCTCAGGGATAGCCGACGACTCTCCCCTGAGGCACTATCTGAGCACAGACTACAGGCTGGTGCGCCATTTCAGTTTCCCTGACCACCACGCCTTCACCCACGCCGACATCTCGGAAATAAAGGGCGCCGCAGAAGACTTCCCTACCGCCGTCATAATGACGACGGAGAAGGACTCACAGCGCGTAAGGGATTGCCGCAAAATCAGCGACGACCTCAAACAGAGGATGTTCTATGTCCCCATCAAGACCACGTTCCTGTCCGACGGGGACCGGGAAGTGTTTGTCAGCCTTCTGAACTCTCTCCGGAAATGACCTCGTTCTGGGCTTCCACAGAGGCCTCGTGGATGGCATTGAAGACCGTCGTAAGGAATTTCTCAGGAAGATCGTACTCCTTTCCTTTGGCCACGACCTGCTCCAGGACGGAATCCCAACGGTTCGCCTGGATGATGGCGATGTTGTTGTCTTTCTTGTACTGTCCGATCTGACGGCTTATTTTCATTCGGGAAGCCAGAGTATAGAGCAGGTTCTCGTCGATGATGTCAATCTTCGCACGGAGCTGGTCTATGTTGTCCTTCCATTCCTGCGAGTCGGAATCGGCATCCCTGACAACAATCTGATTGTAGAGAAGGTCGCGGAGCTGTTCAGGTGTCAGTTGCTGCTTGGCATCGCTCAGGGCGCAGGACGGATCGCAATGCGACTCTATCATGAGTCCCTCGAAACCCAGGTCGAGTGAACGCTGGGAAATCTCCCTGATATAGTCGCGTGAGCCTGCCATGTGGCTCGGGTCCACGAAGAAAGGCAGTTCAGGGTAGCGGCTGCGGAGTTCGATGGCTATCTGCCAGTCAGGGCTGTTGCGGTATTTTATCTTTTCTGAAGTCGAGAATCCGCGATGGATGACTCCGAGTTTGGTGATGCCTGCCCTGTTGAGCCTCTCGAGGGCACCTATCCAGAGGTCGAGGTCCGGGTTCACAGGATTCTTCACAAGGACAGGTATGTCGGTGTCCTTCAACGCATCTGCGATTTCCTGGACCAGGAACGGGTTGGCAGTGGTCCTTGCTCCGAGCCATACCAGATCCACACCGTATTTGAGACATTCGAAGACATGCTTCTCTCCCGCCACCTCGGTGGCGATCTTCAGACCAAGCTCCCTTTTTGCACGCTGCATCCATTTGAGACCCGGAGCACCTACTCCTTCGAAACATCCCGGATGGGTGCGCGGTTTCCATATTCCGGCACGGAACACATTGATACCCATATCCTTGAGTTGGGCAGCCGTAGTCAAGACCTGCTCCTCGCTTTCCGCGCTGCACGGACCGGCGATGACGCTCGGCCTCGGTTCTGTGAACATACCCCATTCATACAGAGGTACAAGTTCCAATTTCTTGTTTGCCATATTGTTGATTTTTATCTGATTATCCTGCGAATCTTGTTTGCCTCACCTATCAGTTCGCGCATACGGTCCTGGTCCCCGTCAAAGACGGCCTGACGGAATGCGTTCATCTTGTCGATATATGTGTCCATCACACGAAGGATGTTGTCCCTGTTCTGCGTGAGGATCGGCACCCACATGTCCGGGCTGCTCTTTGCCAGACGCACCGTCGATGAAAAGCCTCCGGATGCGAGGTCGAAGATATGCTTCTCGTCCTTTTCCTTGTCAAGTACCGTCAGCGCGAGAGCGAAGGATGTGACGTGGGAGATATGGGATATGTATGCCGTGTGGACATCGTGGTTGGATGAATTCATATATATGGTCCTCATGTTGAGGGAGTCATACAATGACTCAATGAGCCTGACTGCATTTGGGTCCGACTCGTTGCTGTCACACAAGATGCAGGCATGCCCGTCGAACAGACCAGGCATCGCAGCCCACGGACCGCTGTACTCGGTACCTGCCATAGGATGAGTTGCTACATATCTGCTGCGCAGAGGATGGTAATGGACGCTTCGGGCAAGGTTTTCCTTGGTGGAGCACACATCTATAACGACCTTTCCTGCAGCCTCGCCACCCAATGCGGCAAATCTGTCAAGCACATCCGGGACAAGCTTCACTGCTGTTCCTACGGGAACAGCCACCACAATTATATCACTCTGGGCTATGCAGTCCTCATATGTGACGACTTTGTCCACAAGGCCGATTTTTTCGGCTGCCGCGGCATTCACCGGCTCGGACTCCACACCCAGGACTGTCTGGGCAAAACCTCTCCTTTTGAGGTCTATGGCCATCGAGCCGCCGATGAGGCCCAGGCCTATTATTCCTACCGTATTCACTTTCATAGCAATATAGTCTTGATGCGGTCGTATGCTTCTTTGAGGACTGCCGGCTTGGCACACAGGGAGATGCGTATGTAGTTTTCTCCATTCTTTCCGAATATGAATCCAGGGGTTATGAACACTCCGCTGCCGTAGAGAATCTTGTCGGATACTATCTCTCCTACAGATTTCTCGACTTCGCCCTGCGGGCTCCGCTCGAAATGACAATCCCCATTTCGAGCAACCAAAGAATCCGTGTCATTTCGAGCGACCAAAGAATCTTTGTCATTTCGAGCGACCAAAGAATCTTTGTCATTCCGAGCGACCAAAGAATCTTTGTCATTTCGAGCGACCAAAGGGAGTCGAGAAATCTTTCCCCAAAGGAACATTCCCGAACTTGAATGGTCATATTCAGCACCGAGCAGGTCGAAAATATCCCCAGCCAGCTGCCTACGCACGCGGTATTCGTCATTCAGGTCCTTGAACCATCCGGGTCCCTGCTCCAAGGCCTCGACGGCAGCGAGCTGCAAAGGCTTGAACATCCCGGAGTCCATCTGGCTCTTCACCTTCAGGATCTGCGCAACCACTTCGCCTGACGAAGCCACCATTCCTATTCGCCAACCGGCCATGTTGTGGGCCTTGCTCAACGAATTGAGCTCAATGCAGCAGTCCTTCGCCCCGCTCTGGGCAAGTATGGAAAGCGGATTGTCGTTCAGGATGAAGCTGTACGGATTGTCATTGCATATCATTATCCCGTGCGAGCGTCCGAACTCCACAAGTTTCCGGTACAGTTCCTCCGTGGCCGGGGCCCCGGTAGGCATATTCGGATAATTTGTCCACATGATCTTGACACCCTCGAGGTCCATCTTCTCCAGGGCCTCGAAGTCCGGCTGCCATCCGTTGTCTTCCTTCAGGTCATAGGTAAGTATTTCTGCCTCAACAAGTTTTGAAGCTGAAGAATATGTCGGATAACCCGGATCCGGAACCAGCACCTTGTCGCCTTTGTCGAGGAAAGCAAGGGATATGAGCAATATTCCCTCCTTGGAGCCGACCAAAGGCTGGATTTCCTTGTCGGGGTCAAGGGTAACTCCGTACCATTTCCTGTACCAGTGTGCAAAGGCATTTCTCAGCTGAGGTATGCCGACATAGCTCTGATAGGCGTGGTTGCCGCCCTGCCGTGCCGACTCGCACAGCGCATCTATCGCTTTCATCGGTGGCATCCCGTCAGGAGAGCCGATGCCGAGGTTTATTATGGCAGGCGCGCCTTTCGCGCTCCTTTCAGCGTTCATCAAGGCTATCTCCTTCAGTTTCCTGGAAAAGTAGTATTCCTGTACACTTTCCGTCCTTTTTGCCGGTCTTATTATCATGTTTTCTTATTTTATAGATATCTCGACTACGCGCATTGCGCTTCGCTCGATATGACATTACTTTATTCGTTCGATTGACATTACTTTATTCGCTCGATTGACATTAATTTGTCCGCCCGATTGACACCATATGCCAGATATGACATTGTCCGCACGGTATTACATCAAATGGAAGCGACATATTCCCCAAGGACATTCAAATCCTCCATAAGCGGCCTTACTGCCGCAAGTGCCTGTGAATAACGCAGATAATCATCAAACTTTATATCCACGTAGAAGAAGTACTGCCATTCCCTCCCAGGAATCGGGAGCGACTGGATTCTCGTGAGGTTCATTCCGTAGAACGACAATATGGTCAGGACATGGGCAAGGGAACCTGCTGTATGGGGAAGCGTGAAGCACATCGACACCTTGTTCACATCCTTCTGATTCACGACCAGCGAGTCGTCGAGGATGAGGAACCTCGTGAAATTCTGCTTGTATGTCTCGATGCTCTCCGCGAGAATTTCCAGTCCGTACAACCTGGCGGCAAGGACCGAGGCCACCGCCCCGACTCCATTGATTCCCTCCGCTGCAATCTCGGCGGCACTCTTGGCAGTATCTTCGGACTCTACAAGCCGGATCCAAGGATAGTCCTTGAAGAACATACGGGTCTGGTTTATAGCCATATAGTGTGTGCGAACCTCCTTTATGTCCTCTATTCTCTGCCCTGGCATGGCCATAAGATTCTGCTGGATGCGCAGGAACACCTCTCCCTTTATCTTTCTGTTGTATTTGCGCAGGAGTTCGAAATTCGGGAGGAGACCTCCGGATACGGTGTTCTCTATAGCCATCACCGCGGCATCGGCCCTGCCTTCGTCGATGCTCTTGTACAGCCCGTCGAAGGTGTCACATTCGATTATTTCGGGAGACTCCACACCGAGTCCTCCATAGAACTGCCTTGCAGCCTGCTCGTGGAAGCATCCCTTGACTCCCTGGATTGCAATTCGTGTCATTGTAAAGTCCATTGAAAAAGGGCTGCCCGAAACCGGACAGCCCAATATATAATCCTATATTGTTCGATACGCGACGTCCGGTCCATCATCTTTTCTGATAATAGAAGTAATAAAAACCGTTGTCGCTAAATCGATTATTTCCCATAAATGTCCTCCTTTGCGGAATACCGGGTACAAATATATGAATATTTCTGAAAATTATACGGTCATTATCTCTTTTTCCTTTGCGGAAACAATTTCGTCCACCTTCTTGGTGAATGAGTCGGTCTCCTTCTGGACATTCTGCTCGTATTCCTTCTGCATATCCTCAGGCATACCTTCCTTCTGGGCCTTCTTCAGAAGATCTATTGCGTCACGCCTTGCATTCCTGACGACCACCTTTGCGCTCTCGCCTGCCCCTTTGGCCTTCTTGATAAGTTCCTTGCGCCTTTCCTCGGTAAGAGGCGGGATGTTGCAGCGGATGCTTTCGCCGTTGTTCTGAGGAGTCAGACCGATGTTCGCGTCGAGAATAGCCTTCTCGATAACAGGAATCATCTTTTTCTCCCAAGGCTGGATCATGAGGGTCTTTGCGTCAGGAGTGGTGACGGAAGCAACCTGCGGCACTGGTGTAGGAGTGCCATAATAATCCACGACCACATTGTTGAGAACCATAGGATTAGCCTTGCCGGCACGATATGTCTTCAGGTCCTCTTCAAGGAAACTGACAGCGTCGGCCATCTTTTCCTTGGCTCCGGATAGAATTTCTTTTGCTCTTGTAATCATATTGTTATCAATTTTATGTTCATTTATATTACTTGATGTCCAACGCGGAATTATACATGGACGAGGGTGCCGACCTTGTCTCCCCTGACGAGGCTCGTGAGATTGCCCTGCCTGTTCATGTCAAACACAATGATAGGCATGTTCCCCTCGCGGCAAAGGGCGAAAGCGGTCTGGTCCATGACCTTGAGCCTTTCCTCGATGGCCTTGTCGAAAGAGAGTTCGTCATATTTGGTCGCAGTCGGGTCCTTCTCCGGGTCCGCCGTATAGACTCCGTCAACGCGCGTACCTTTGAGAAGGGCATCCGCCCCGATCTCCAAAGCACGGAGGGCAGCTCCTGAATCTGTCGTGAAATAAGGGTTGCCGGTACCACCTGCGATGAGGGCCACTCCCCCGCGCTCAAGCACGGCGACTGCATCATCCCTCATATAATACCTTGCCACTGGCATCATCGGGGTTGCGGTGAAAACCTCCGCTTCCACTCCGGCGCTGCGGATGGCCATTGCGAGGCCGAGGGAATTGATTACAGTGGCAAGCATTCCCATCTTGTCCCCGTTCACCCTGTCGAAACCTTTGCCGACACCCTGAAGGCCCCTGAAGATATTGCCTCCTCCTATCACTATGGCCACCTGAAGCCCATTCTTGACAGCCGTCGCTATCTCCTCGGCGTAAGCCGCAAGACATTTCTCGTCGATGCCCTTTCCCAATGCTCCCCCAAGGCTCTCACCACTGAGTTTCAGCAGAACTCTCTTATATTTTCCCATAAGAATTCTTATAAAAATTTCACATTATCCTGCCAATCTGCAGGTGGAATCAAAATTCAAACAAAAATATCGAATTATTATGAAACTTGCAAGAAAGAATATATCTTTGCACTCCGAGTCCAATATTTCAACAAAGGATTAACTATACTATCTAACAATATGGCTAATATTCTAACATCTTCAATCGGCAAGAAGCTTATCATGAGCATAAGCGGTCTGTTCCTCATTATTTTCCTGCTTCTTCACATGTCCATCAACCTGTTCTCTGTAATCGACAGTTTCACAGGTAAATATGGAGCCGCAGACGGATTGTTCCAGGCAGGCTGCGATTTCATGTCACTCCCTATCGTCACAGTAATGGTCCCTGTGCTTGCACTCGGATTCATCATCCATATCGCATACGCATGCTACCTTACATGGTGCAACATCAAGTCACGCGGAGGATACAACCGTTACGAAGTTGCAAGCAAGGCGAAGACCGAGTCCTGGGCGTCAAAGAACATGTTCGCCCTCGGTATCATCGTCCTCGGCTTCATCGCATTCCACCTCACCCATTTCTGGGCAGATATGCAGCTTCAGGAGTTCATTGGAAGCGAGGCTGAGAATCCTTACGTCCTCCTCAACGCGACATTCAGCAAATGGTGGGTTCTCCTTCTCTACCTCATATGGTTCGGAGCAATATGGTACCACCTCTCACACGGTTTCTGGAGCGCATTCCAGACAGTGGGCTGGAGCAACCAGATCTGGACGAAGAGGCTCAATGTCATCGGCTACATCGTTGCAAGCATCTTCTTCCTCGGTTTCGCAGCCGTTGCAGTAAATGCTTTCCTCCAGGCAAACGGATTCATCGGCTGCTGCTGAGCGGCAACTGACATATAAAGAAGAAGGCTGGCCCTGTGGTCAGTCTTCTTTTTTTATTGTCCATATTTCTTCTGGCCGATCGGCTATGGCACGGCGTCAGATGGCCTTTGTCTTTTCGCGGAGCCAGGAGGCTACCTCCGGAGGAAGCAGAGGCGAAAGCGTCTGGTAAACATGCTCGTTGTAGGAGTTGAGCCACTGGGTCTCATCGGCTGTCAGGAGGTCCGCAAGTACTGCCGAAGTGTCGATGTGACAGCAGGTTAGCGTCTCGAACTCAAGCCAGTCGCCAAAGCCATTCCTTCCTGCCTCCTTGCACAGGACCACATTCTCGTGTCTGATTCCGTGCATTCCTTCCCTGTAAATGCCCGGTTCATTGGATGTCACCATTCCTGGCAGGAGAGGCTGTTGGTTGAAATTCTGGCGGATGTCCTGTGGCCCCTCATGTACGCAGAGCCAGTAGCCTATGCCGTGACCTGTCCCGTGGCCGAAATTCCTCTTGCTCCTCCAAAGCGGGGCTCGGGCGAGCACATCTATCTGGCATCCTGCTGTCCCACGAGGGAAGACCGCCATTGAAAGCGCTATCATCCCTTTGAGGACCAATGTGTAATCTTCTTTTTCAAGAGGAGTGCATGGGCCCATCGGGACCGTCCTCGTTATGTCTGTCGTGCCTGTGAGATACTGCCCTCCGGAATCCACGAGATAGAGTCCCCTGGCCTGGATGACCGCCGAACCCTTGCGAGGGGTGCAATAGTGCGGCAGGGCGGCGTTCTCTCCGTAAGCGGATATGTTCTCGAAACTGTTGCCACGATAGCCCGGAATCTCGGCACGGAACTCTGTAAGCCTCTCCGAGGCCTCCCATTCCGTGAGGGCCTCTCCTGAAGCCACCTCCGATTCGAGCCAATGCAGGAACATCTCCATTGCCACACCGTCATCCTGATATGTCTGCCTCAAAGCCGCTATCTCGGAATCGGTCTTCACCGCCTTCTCCAGAATCACTGGAGAAGTCCCCCTCACGATCCTTTCGGAAGGGAACAAATCCCCAAGAGCCTCGTTCAGATGGTGATTGAGGGTGGATGGATCGACAAAGATGACAGCATCCGGATTCTCGTCCGCCAAATCAGCCAATGCGGAATATACGGCATCATATTCCAGGACCTGCACATCATCCATCTCCAGCTCCGAGAAACTGTCCGTGGTTTCCAGGTCAGGTTCGGCACAGAACTCCGGCTTTGTGACAAACCATCTCACATAGTCCTGCGTGACAAGCAGATGCGATATGACAAGCGGATTGTATTCAATGTCATTGCCCCTTACATTGAGCATCCACGCGATTTCATCGAGGGCGGTCAGAAGAACGGCATCAACCCCTGAAAGCATCATCCATTTGCGCAGCCAGGAAATCTTGTCAACCCTCGGAATCCCGCCGAAACTGTCCACGTCGAGTGTCGTGACAGGGGTCACGGGTATGGCCGGTCTGTCCGTCCAGAGGGCACCAAGCAGGTCCGGAACATCATGGACACGGCCTCCCGTTTCAGACAGAGCCGCATAGAGCTGCCCGACAAAACCTGCACTCACGCATAGCCCGTCCACCGCAACAGAACGCAATCCGTTGAGCGACAGCCACTGAGGGATACCAACCGAATCCGGCTGCCTTGTCTTGTGAAGCTCCACTCCGGTTCCCTCCAGTTGGGAAAGCGCCTGGATGAAATATCTTGAATCCGTCCACAGTCCGGCATGGTCACTGGTGACGACAATGTCACCGGCCTCACCTGTAAAACCGCTCAGCCATTCGACCTGTTTCCATCTCGGGGCAGGATATTCCCCGGAATGGGGGTCGGAGCCGCTTACGATGACGGCATCCCAACCGTTTTCTTCCATCATGGCCCGCAAAGAGGCTATCCTTTCCGCATGAATATTTTCCATTTCCATGTCATTTATTCCTTCAGGCCAGGTTCCGCACCCGCGAAACTTGGATTCTGCAATTTAGTGTTTTTTTTTGAAATGAATGGCGCAATGTCAGACTATTTCAGCTATTATGCTGTCGGATATGAAGAAACAATCCTCCGGGATACGGACGGATCCGCCCGGGAGCTCAGCAAGACGGCCGCTCGAAAGAAGCCTCTCCACGGCCTCGCCGTCCGCGTGGGAATACAGATAATCCTTCGCAATCCCCCTGTCCGTCCTCAACGACAACATGATTTCCTCCAATGCCATCTGTTCCGCCGACAGGATCTCCTGTCCGGAAACGGAAGCGAAATCCCCTTGTTCCGCCGCCTTCAGGTAGGCATTCAGATCAGGATTATTCCACCTGCGCACCGGATTCCCGCCGTCACGGTCTGCAATGAAGCTGTGCGCACCCGGACCGAATCCGGAATACGGGATATGGGACCAATAGGCAGAATTGTGCACCGCCTCCTTTCCTGGGCAGGCGAAATTGGAAATCTCATAATGGTGGTATCCGGCATCTGCAAGCATATGGCACAGGATGTCGTACTGCCTGCGACAATGTTCCTCCCCTGCCTCCTTGAAGCGCCCGTCACCCACCATCCTCGCCAACGCGCTGCCCGGCTCGACGGAGAGCTGATATGCTGACATATGGGCAGGTACACGGCCCGAGGAAGAAATCTCCAGAGCCTCGGAGACTGTCCTGCGCCACTGTTCATCCGACAACTGGGGCAGGCCGAAAATCAGGTCTATGCTGATGTTGTCAGCCCCGGAGTCCTCAAGAATCGAATAAGCCCTGCGGGCCGTCGCGGCATCGTGCCTTCTGTTCATCCATTTCAGGATGCCGTCGTCAAGCGACTGCACACCCATGCTGAAACGGTTCACTCCGAGTTCCATGAGGCCACGGACATAGTCCGGTCCCTTTTCCACGATGTCATCCGGATTCACCTCCATGGTGAATTCATCGCCGAACCCCTTATGGCCCGTCTCCGACAGGACATCCATCAGAGACGCATAAAACGGAAGCGGCAGCACCGAAGGGGTGCCACCGCCTATATAGAGCGTATCTACATCCCCTGAAACCTCGTTCTCCCGGCTCCGTATCTCGGAGAAAAGCGCCTGGGCGAACTTTCCGGAATACGCCGTCCTGACATCATCTGCTCCGCCTGCGGCGCATTTCGGGACAATCTCGGAATAGAAGTCACAGTAGGTGCAGAAACTTCTGCAGAAGGGGATGTGGATATATATCACGGATCTATGATTATCGGAGCAGCATCTCTGCATCTCCGAGACGGGCTTGGCTGGTATATGCCTCGACAGTGTATATACCTTTCACATAACCTGACACATCATTCAGATATATTGCCAGGTCAAGTTCCTTGCCCTGATAATCAACCTCACGGGATGCAGAGCATATCATAGGCTCTCCGTTGACCTCGAACGTCCTCTGGGTGCCGTTGGTGAGCAGGATTCCGTCAGGTCCCTTCACGCGGATATATACCCTGATCGGACCTTTCGGCGCAAGGTCGTTCTCCACGAGGCTGAGCGTTGCGAGAAGCCGCACTACACGGCTACTCCTGTCAGTGACCTTGTCAGAGGCATTGTAGGCCTCCAGTTTGAGACCTCTCGCCTTGATGACGGCACCGGCAGCCACCTGACCTGAAAGGCTCTCCACCGTCTTGGACAATTCCTCTGACTGCCTTTTGCTCTCGGCAGCCTCACGCCTTGCAGCAGCTGCATCCGCGGTGAGTTTCTTGTTCAAGGTGTTGAGGGAGTCAATCTGGACTATGTAGTTCCTCATTATGCTCCTGAGCGTTCCGAGTTCCTTCTCGTACTGACGCATCTTGCTCCTGTTGGCGGCATCGGTCTTCTTGATGCGCTCGATGAGCTGTGAGACTTCCTCGCGGGAAGAATCCAGCTGGGAATTGATGCTGTCATAATCAGACGACAATGCAGCGTAGTCGTTCTGCAGGTCTATCATCTGCTGGGTGAGTTCCTGCTTGTCAATGGTGAGTTCATTTACAAGGGATGATTTCTGCCACCATATATATGCCAATGCACCTGCCAGAAGCACGGCCACGGCAATCAACACATACATCAGTGTCTTGAGGTTTTTCTCTTCCATAATACTGCTTTTGTTTGCTTTATGTTCAACAAGTCCACAAAGTTAGGAATTTCTCATATTTTTCCTATATATTTGCATCTAAGCCGGCTGGTTTGCCGGATGCCCATCAATTCTTGACATTATGAAATATATCATCCGTTCCATCAAATACTTTTTCTATTTCGCATTCCTTACCGCTATCATAATCTGTGCCTTGATCCTCATCGGCGCCGTCGAAGGAAATGTCGATACCATGTTCAGAGGCGGCTGGAACGCCATCTGGAAAATGCTCCTCCTGTTCGCAGCCGTAGCCGCCATCTATCCCAAGTTCGGCTTCATAACGAGGGATGCGGCAATCGCAGGCCCGTGGAGCGCAATCAGGGAGGACTTCATCGGTTTCATGAGGGAGCGTCACTATGAATTCGAAAGAGAGGAAGACGGAGTCGTCACATTCAGATACAGAGGTGTAGCTGGCAGGATTTCACGGATGTACGAAGACAGGATTTCCATCGACACCAAGACCGAGGGCATGCTCATGATCGAAGGTCTGAGGAAGGACGTACTCCGTATAGCCATGGGAGTCGAGAACAAATACCGTCCGGAGAACTAATCATCGAACTCCCCGGCATCCAGTTTCCGCGCCGCCTCATCGAGCGCCATATAGAAATCTTCCCCGAAATATCTCTCTATCGGTTCCTTGAGGAATTGATATACACGTATTTTCTCGCGCTTACCCCTTTCGAAGGCATCCCGGCAGATGTTCCATCTGTGCAGGTTGAGAGCACGCGTTCCGTTGCTCAACACCGATATGCGTATCGGGTACAGCCAGCAGGAAATAGGTTTGCGGAAATCTCCCTTGCCCTGGAACCAGCATCTCTCCATTGAGCAGAAGCAATTGCCTTCATCATCGAAGAGAGTATATGCACATTCCTCGCTGCCCGGAACCAGAGGAGTCACCAGGTCTCCATCGACATCCACCTCGAAGAAACCTTTCGCATCGACGGCCATCCTTCCCTGAGGCTGCATGACAGGCGAGAAAAGCGGATAGTTCTTCTCTATCGCCTCCACCTCGCATTCCTCGAGCGGCGCCCCGCTGTCGCCGATCACGCAGCAGCATCCCCTGCATTTCCCATAGTCACAGGCGAAATATTCGGTCAGGATTTCATCTGACACGAGACAGTCGTCTATCTGGATTATCATTCCGTGTTTCATAGGTTCCTTATCATAATATATGAATCATCACTTGCGTGCCGTGGTCACATATTCCACCCTGCTGCCTTTGCCGAGCGCGGAAAGGACAGACGAAACCTTGGCAGGGGTTATGGCATCCACCTTGGACAATATGTTGGAATACAGGTCCTTCCCCTCGATATAGCGCCGTGAGAGCACATCCAGCCACCAGGCCGGGTTGTTCATCTGGATGGCGAGTTCTCCCTTGACATAGTCCTTGCAGGCCTTCAGTTCGGCATCCGTAACGCTCATGCTGTCAAGCCCGGCAAGGCAGGACCTCATCACCATCAATGCATTGATCGGTCCTGTCTGTGTCACGCCTGAAGCAAACCCGTCCATATCAGCCATACGGGCGTGGATGCGTGCGCTCATCCTTTCCTTCGGATGAATCGAGGTCCTCATCGACACATCCATGTACATACCAGTGTCGGCAAGGGCATCGGCAAGACGGAGGCGGAGCACCATCCCGGCAATCTTCACTGCTATGTCGTTGTCCGCAGTCAGCGGATATTGGGCAGTCATGACCACGTCTATGCAGTCCTCCTCCCCTTCAACCGTATAGACGGATGTACCGGTGACCGGCTGATATCGGTATTGTGCACGGTTGAACACTCTCTGCTCCGTGGAGAATTGCCCGACAAAAGCAAGTAGAATCTTCTTGAGGCGGGTTTCGTCCATGTCACCGACAAGAACGAGCACGCCGTCATCCATCTTGGAGGACTGTGCGGCAAACAGTTTCTCCGCCTTCACCAGGAACTTCGGGGAAAGCGCCGAGACATTCCTGATCTGGGTGAATCTGTTGTCAGGACAGATTATGCTGTCAATCTTCGCCATGCTTGTGCGACGGGCATCGGCATACCGTTCCTTGAGCAATTGCTCCTCATGATAATAATTGTATGAAGCCGAGGTTATCTTCCTCTCGTTGAACACGGAGACAAGCGCATTCATTGCCTGAGGGAATTTGTCGGACGGGGCGACTCCTGCCACCCTCATCTCGGAAAGCGCCACGGACGGACGCATATGGATTCCCTCTTCACGCAGTGAGGCGAAGAATTCATTTCCCGGACATCCGTTTATGAGGCACAGGTCCAGGTAGTCCGACACGAATCCACCCTCGCCCTGCACAAGGTCCGGGATGTTTCCGAAACCGCCGTTCAGGGAAAGGGAATAGAACATGTTCCCTTCCGTAGGCATCCTCCTGTAAACCACCGTGAAACCGTTCGAGTACACCCATATGGTGCTTTGGGAGGCGTTGTCAAGCTTCGTCGTGGAAAGCTTCAGCTTCTCGGTCAGGACAGGGAGTTCGGCATATATGGCCCCCTCCTCCAGGCGTGCAGAAGGAATGCAGCTCTCATTCTCCCAAGCCGTCCTGAATCCGGATTCCAGGGTCTCGTCCGTAAACAGCCCTTGCGGATTGCGACAGGAGACTGTAAGGTTCCTGGTGTCCGAAAGCAATGCGGAGACTACTCCGTTGAACAGCCTCAGCTCGGTGGTGTCGGCGATTTCCTTGGAATTGTAATAGTCATATTTCTCCTTGACGGATGCAAGGGAGGAATTGTAGAGGAATGAGGAAATGCATCTGTCCACATACTCCGAGTTGCTTCTCATCGGCGAAGCTATCCTCTTGGCGAGCGAGGCGATACATTCAGCACGGGCATCCCGGAATTCCCTTACGGATGTCCTGCCTGCGTTCACTGCCGCGAATGTGCCGCACATGACCTCCAGCACATCCTGGAGATACTCCGGAGCGGAAACCACCGTCATTGTGAAGCTTTCGTCACCGGAAGTCCTGGAACTCGGTACATAATTCCAGGAAATGTCGGCTACCGGCTTCCCCCTCTCCTTCATGTTGTCCTTGACCGACTCCGACGCCAAGATTCCGAGTTCGGACATTATCATGTCGAATATCGCAGGCTGGACGGTGTCCATGAAAGCCTCCGGCGTCCTCTGCATCTTCCAGGTGAACGATATGGACGGTTTCCCGTATGCCGTCCCGTCCTCCACCTTGAACACAGGTCCGTCAGACGGGGCCCATACATAGCCATCCCTCGGCACGGATGGGAATGACGGGGTCATGAGGGAAAGATAATGGAGCCGAGAGACAATCTGCGACACATTGACATCTCCGGAAATCACGATTGCCTGGTCTGCAGGAGAATACCATTTCCGGATGAATGCGTCATCCGTCCCCGTAATCCTGTCCATTATGCTGAACAATATCAGGAGGGTGGAGTCCGTCACGGTCTTGTCATCCGAAAGAAGCACATCCTCGAACCGGAATATCGTAGCATCGTCCGTTACTTCCACAAAACCATGTTCCCCTGGTGCTATACCCCTGGATGTCAACATTTTCTGAGGAAGTTCGTCTTTAAAGCGCTGGATGTGGGCCAGGGCATCCCTGGCAACGGTCACTGCACTGCCTGTCGTATCAGGAATGTTCTTCCCTACCTTCTGGACCAATGCGAAATCGGCCATTCCTTTCGAAGAGCCGTTTGTCGCTATGTACCAGGTCGTCCCATTGGGCAGGACTCCCTTGGCAACAGCGGGGTCAGACGGTAGTTTCGGCAGCTGCTGGGCTGTCAGAAGAAGGGCCTGGAACATGGCGGCCATCAGTATGAAAATCTTCCGGTTCATCATTTTTGTATGTTTCTTGTAGTGATTTGCAAAAATAAAACAAAAAATCCCTATTTTTGCATTTATCTGTCCTTTTGGGCATAAATGCATGGATTAAATAATAAACTTAAAGAATAAACGACATGAAGAAGTTTTTACTTATTGCAGCTGCAGCCGTGATGTCGGCTGTCACTGTGTCGGCACAGGACCTGGCACAGGCTACTGAGACTTACAACAATGGAGCCATGGAGCTTCAGATGGGCAACACCGCAGTGGCTCTGGAGCATTTCCAGAATGCGCTCCAGATGGGCGAATCACTCGGCGACGATGCCGCAGACCTCGTAAACAACTGCAAGAAGGCCATTTGCTCTACTTCTTTGTCCATCGCCAAGGAACTTTACAACTCAAAGGATTTCAACGGTGCAATCGAGGCATTCGGAAAGGCAAAGGAATATGCCGAGAACTATGGTGAGGAGGAAATTGCAGCCGAGGCGGGAGAACTCGTGAACCAGACTTGGAAACTCAAATACAACACCGATGCGAAGGAGGCAATGAAGGCCAAGGATTTCGCGACTGCTGCCGAGAATTTCAAGAAAGTGCTTGAGATTGAGCCTGAAAACGGCAACACAGCAATCCAGCTCGGCCAGGCCTATATGAAGGCCGGCAAGATGGACGATGCCCTCGCAGCCCTCGAAATCGCAAAGGCAAACGGTCAGGAGGCAAACGCAAACAAGGTCATCTCCCAGATTTACCTCATGAAGGCCCAGTCAGCCCTCAAGGCCAAGAATTATCAGGACGTCATCGACAATGCCGCCAAGTCCAACGAGGCTCTCGAGAACGCCAACGCATACAAGCTCGCCGCAAGTGCAGCCCAGAAGCTCGGAAAGAACAGCGACTGCATCGAGCTTTATGAGAAATATCTTGCAATCTCTCCTAACGCCAAGGATGCCAACGGTGTGATCTGCACTGTGGCAGTTCTCTACCAGCAGGCTGGCAACAAGGAGAAGGCCAAGGAGTATTATCAGAAGATTGTCAACGACCCTCAGTTCGGTGCAACCGCAGCAGAACAGCTCAAGAACCTCTGATGACAAATCTTGAACTTCTTGCTCCTGCAAGGAACATTGAAATCGGCATCGCAGCCATAGACTGCGGTGCCGATGCCGTGTATATTGCAGGGCCGAAGTTCGGGGCAAGGCAGGCTGCCGGCAATGACATCGGCGACATCGAAGCCCTGTGCCGTCATGCGCATCGGTTCGGGGCAAGGATTTTCGTCGCACTCAATACCATAATATATGAGGATGAACTCAAGGAGGCCCGGGAGCAGCTGATGGCCGTGCAGGAAGCCGGTGCGGATGCAGTAATCGTTCAGGACCTTTCATTCATCAGGCTCCTGCGCAGCATGCCAGGGGACTTCCACCTGCCTCTGCACGCTTCGACCCAATGTGCAATACGTACACCCCGGCAGGCGGCCTGGCTTGAAAGCCTAGGTTTTTCAAGGCTGATCCTCGAAAGGGAGCTGTCGCTCGATGACATCAGGGAAATCCGGGAAGCCACGCACTGCGAACTTGAATTCTTCGTCCACGGGGCGCTCTGCGTTTGTTATAGCGGACAATGTTACATGTCACAGATGATAGCAGGCAGGAGTGCAAACCGGGGCGCGTGCATCCAGGCATGCAGGTCCCGGTACGACCTTGTTGATGAAAGCGGCAATGTGCTTGTAAAGGACAAGGCCCTGCTCTCACTGAAAGACTACAATCTGAAGGACCGCATTGGGGAATTGGCTGAGGCGGGCATATCTTCGTTCAAGATTGAAGGCAGGCTGAAGAACGGATCCTATGTCAGGAACGTGGTCAGGGACTATTCCGTGGAGATTGACAATCTGATAGCCCGCAGCCCACAGAAATATGCCAGGGCATCTTTCGGAAAAGTTTCCGGAGGATTCGTCCCGGATCTGTCCAAGACATTCAACAGAGGCTACACCCAGCTGTTCATTGACGGAAAGCGCGGACAATGGGCCTGCATGGATGCTGCAAAGTCAATGGGCGAGGAAATCGGACGCGTCCGCAGCCTGTCTGATGACAAGTCAACCATCAAGGTGGATCTGGAAGGACGCAAGACGGCCCTTGCCAACGGAGACGGTTTCTGCTTCGTGGCAGAGGACGGGAGCATCACGGGATTCCGTGGCGATGTGTGCTCAGGCAACACAATCCGTTGCAAGCGCACTCCTTCGCTCTTTGTCGGTGCCCGCCTTTTCCGCAACATAAGCGTAGGCTTCGAGAAGGAAATCGACAGATGCCGTTCCACCCGTGAGATACCTGTCTCCGTTGATGTCAGCATCACCCGCAAGGGTGGGGAAGGATTCCTGCTCACCGCCTCCGCCCTGTCTCAGGACGGAAGAAGCGCAAGGGAGGAATTCCGTGCCGAAGATATCGTCGCCGATAATCAGGACCGAATCAAATCACTGATGCAAAGCCAGATGGGAAAATCATCGGGACATTACAGCTTCACTCTCAACAAGTTGGAGGCAGACAGTCCCTTGCCGCTTCTGAGCGCGTCTTACCTCAACGGCATCAGGAGACGGCTTACCGAAATCCTCGACTCGTCATCCTGCAGGAGCATTGACCTGTACAGGAGCAATATGGATACTGACATCCTTCCATACCCCGGAAATACTGCGGACTACCGCCAGAACATATCGAATACGGCTGCGGAATCAGTCTATGCAGAGGCGGGAGCCGAAATCAAGGGATTGGCATACGAAATGTCCCCTGTGCGCGAAGCAGAACTGATGCGTACAAAATATTGTATCCGTCACGAACTTGGCTTATGCCTCAGACACACAAGGGACTCCCGCAGGCTGTTCCTCCTGAACAACGGCAGGAAGTTCGCCCTCGGTTTCGACTGCGCCAACTGCGAAATGACCGTCAGTGACCGGATTCCACAACCTCGAAAGTGAGGTCAACATCCCCGAAATGGGATGTGATGTCGCTGTTCTCGGCGAGCCACCTGTTCGACAGCTGCCCCCTCCAGACATAGTCGTCCCTTGAATTGAATGGCAGACTCAGTTCCACGCCATAGCTTTTCGATGCGATGCGGACAAGGGCCGTGCATTTCCACTCCGACTTCGTGCCTCCGTCATCCTCCGTGATCATGAATGCGCAATGGGTCATCTGTTCGCTCCATTCCGACACGAGCATGGCATTGAATGGCTGCGGGATACCGACCTGGCTGCGCTTGACCACAACGAGAAAATCCGTGATCGTAGGGTTATAGAGCTTCAGTTCCGCCTCGGTAGAGGCTGTGAAATCCTTTACATAACCTGTCTTCACGAAGAATTCCGAGCCGCCGGCAAACCATGGATCAAAATTTCTTTTCATTGTGAAATCCTTGAGAATCAGGGACTTCAATATTCCTTCCGATGATTTTGATGTTGGAGCAGAGGACGGTTTTACTATTATCGTGCCCCCACCTTCGCCCCAGTCGGGGTCTTCCCTCCGGAGCATTTCAAGCGATGTGTAGCAGGCATCCGAGTTGCGGTTGACCACCCAGACAGGAGTGCTTTGGGCCATCTCCTCGTCCACCACAATCTCCTCAATCGTCCTGTTTCCCTCGGCGTCTTCGACAAGCCTGTAGCCGATGTTGGTCTCTCCCCCGTCCTCCGGGTCGAATGTCACCACCGGGAAAGTGCGCCCGTCCCAGTTCTCCGAGAAAGGCCAGTATATCTGAACATCCGATTCCGTAAGCGCCTTCAGGAATACATCGGGTTCCATATCTCCAAGGAAATCCTGTCCTCCTCCCTTGACGGCAGCCGCGGAACGCACATGAGCCTCGATGAGATTCCTCAGAGGATTTGCCATGAACTCCGCCACCTTCGACTCCACATCCGGTTCCCCGACTCCTGCACCGGGATTGACGAACAGGTCCCTCATTGTATATTCCTCGTCATATCCGTTCATGGAAGAAGAACTTACCGCAGCATGGACCTCATGAAGATGGACATAATCCAAGGGGACCGATGCCAGGATCCCCGCAACCGCATTGAGGGCCACCTGCACGCTGTCCTCCCCATCTGGAGTGTGCTTGCTGATGTCATCATCCACAATCTCACAAGCAACCGTCCCTGAAAGCAAGCAGACCAGAGCCGGCAGAAGCATTGAAAATCTCTCTCTCATAATACAACATTTTTATTCAACGCTGCAAAGTTCAGGAGAATTATCCGTGTACCGAAAAATTACACGGATAAAATGAAAAAACGCCCTTGGACAATCGTCCAAAGGCGTTCAAGTGGTAGAAATTTGTTTGATTTTGCTGCAAAATCAGACAAATTCCACAGATTTTCCGGTCAATCAGAGGTTCGGGTTGAGGGTCTTCCACTCTGAAACAGCAGGGATGATCCCGAGTGAGATAATCTCGTCACGCATCTTGCAGAGGTGAGCGTATGATGCTTCGAGGGCAGCCATTTCCTCTGGAGTTCCCTCAGGTGTTGAATAATGAACACCATCGGCATCGATTACCGTAGGCATCGCCATCATCACATTCTTGTAACCGCATTTGTCGCAGTTCACATAACATCCGGCAGGCCAGTTGAAAGGCTCGCCACCCATTGCGCCTTCAATCATCTTGACAGCATGATATGCAGGGCTCTGGAATGAAGAACGGCCACGGAGCTTGATGATGTTGGAACCACCCTGGGTAGTCATGTGTTTGATTTCAGCCCAACGCTCAGGAGAGAGTGGAAGCTCGGAAAGCGGCTTTCCGTCAATCTTTGCCTTGGAAGCAAAGACTGCCATCTGCTCACCATGACCGCCATAGGTATATGCGTCTGTAACCTTGTCCTGCTGTACTCCGAACTCCTGAGCAAGCTGCTGCTGCAGACGGGTGGAGTCGAGGGCTGCAAGAGAAGTGAGCTGGCTCGGCTTCAGGCCTGAGTGGATGAGGGCTGTGAGGGCCGTCACGTCAGCAGGGTTGAAAATCACCACAACATGCTTCACATCCGGGCAGTACTTCCTGATGTTCTCTCCGAAATCGGCAGCAATCTGGCAGTTGCCCTTGAGAAGGTCCTCGCGGGTCATGCCTTCCTTGCGTGGGGCACCGCCTGAAGAGATGATGTACTTAGCACCGGTGAATGCCTCGGCAGGATCCACGGTGTAGGAAAGGTTCGCTCCCGGGAATGCGCAGTGGCACATTTCATCATATACTCCATGAACGCCCGGCTCATAGATGTCATAAAGGCAGATGTTTGGAGTGAGTCCGAGCATCAGCACGGATTGAACCATGTTGGAGCCGATCATACCGCCGGCACCCACAATCACAAGTTTTTCGTCAGTCAAATAATCCATAATAATATCTAATAATACATTCGTTTTTCAAAACCATGCAAAGATAGTAAATTAAACTTACATTTTCTTTCATCAGATATGGATTTTGACTATAATTCCTCAAGGTTGCCATCGGTTGTGGACAGGGAGAATTTTTTGACATAATCAAAACTCTTTTTTATCTTTGCCGCTGATTTCAAAATCAGATAAAAGTGGAACCTCCCAGTCCGATATTGACAGAACAGAAACTCCCGACGGACCAGCAGTCTGACGATCCGTTGTCCCAGCCAGTCTATATGATAATGGGTGGCACTTCCGAAGAATATGAGGAAGGGTTTTCCGTGTGTGCTTGGTCAGCACGCACCGGTTTGTCGTATATAGGCACCACGAGCAGCACTGTCTCATAACCGAATATTTTTTGCATATGGCACTATATCTCAGAAAAAGACTCGAAAACAAAGCAGAAATCGCAGTTTGGCAGATTACCGAAACGGAACAGGAGCTGACGGAACTCAGCTCTGTACCGAATGATGAAATGGAGGAAATCTCCCTTATCCGCAGCGAGAGCCAGAGAAAGCAGAAACTTGCAGTCAGAGCGCTTCTCAATGAAGTGTTCGAAGACAAGATGTATCTCAACCATCATGATAACGGCAAGCCGTATCTCGAAAACTGCATTACTAACATCAGCATCACCCATACGGAAAAATACGTGGCTATAATAACCCACGATGAGGATGATCTCGGAATCGACATCGAATCCCTCGACAGGGACTTCTCAGCAGTCGAGAAGAAAGCCCTTTCAGAAGAGGAAATCGAGGACCTCGACGAAGACCAGAAGAACGAGCAGCTTGCCATATACTGGTGTGCGAAGGAAGCCATTTTCAAGAGGATGTCACAGAACAGGGTTGACTTCGCCGAGCAGATTGAGGTCGAGAAGTTCCGCCCGAAAGGCGAAGGCGAACTTGAAGCCACATTCATCCACAAGGACGGGCACGAGGAGGAGTTTGAGCTTGAATACATAACCTTCGACCGTCATGTCCTCGTATGGCTCGTAGGCTGATGACGGATGAGCCTAACAAATTTGTTTTCCAATCTGGAAATATTCAAATTGAATTTCACTTATAATACCCTGTTGACCAACAAGTTAACAGGGTATTATAATTATTGTTAATAACTTTTGCCCTAGAATTGAAGTTTATTCCAATAATTGATATACCTTTGTTTCCCGGTCAGAAATCAGCAATTCCTGCCGAATATTATCCAAGACAAATAACCTTACTAATCCGGTTTCCCCAAAGAAACCGGACAGAACTCAACACAGCTGCACTATGGTCAAGAATGTCGTGAAACGCGACGGTAGAGTCGTAATATTTGACAACCGCAAGATTGTCGATGCCATCCTGAAAGCAATGAATGTAACAGATGGAGGTGAGGACATCGTGCTCGCCGCCGAGATCGCCGCAACCATCTCGAAGATCGAGAAGGAAGATATGAGCGTGGAGGAGATTCAGGACCAGGTTGAGATGGAACTGATGAAGAGTCCGAGGAAGGAGGTTGCCAAGAAATACATCGCATACCGCAACCAGAGGAATCTTGCAAGGAAGGCCAAATCCCGCGAGATCTTCAAGGAAATCATCGAGGCACAGGCGACCGACATCACCCGTGAGAACGCCAACATGAACGCGGACACTCCTGCGGGCATGATGATGAAGTTCGCTTCGGAATCTACCAAGGCCTTCGTTGACGAGTGTCTCCTGTCTGACGATGTGAAGGATGCCGTGAAGAACGCCTACATCCATATCCACGACAAGGACTACTACCCGACCAAGAGCCTTACCTGCGTACAGCACCCGCTAGACAAGATCCTGAAGAATGGATTCTTTGCAGGACATGGCGAGTCTCGTCCGGCAAAGAGAATCGAGACTGCAAGCATCCTCGGGTGTATCTCAATGGAAACCGTGCAGAACGAGATGCACGGAGGCCAGGCCATCCCAGCCTTCGACTTCTATATGGCTCCGTTCGTAAGAAGAACATTCCACGAGGAGCTTGAGAAACTCAGCGAGCTTTACGGCGAGGATTACAGCAGGCTCAATGACATAGAAATCGACGACTACATCAAGCGTGACCTCGTGGGAATCCAGGGTGACGAGAGAATCATCCAGCACGCCATCAACATGACCGTTAGCAGGGTTCACCAGTCCATGGAGGCTTTCGTGCACAATATGAACTCAATCCACTCAAGGGGAGGAAACCAGGTCGTATTCAGCTCCATCAACTATGGCACTGACACGTCTGCCGAAGGAAGGTGCGTCATCCGCGAAATCCTGAACACCACATACGAAGGCGTGGGCAACGGTTCCACCGCAATCTTCCCGATTCAGATATGGAAGAAGAAGAGAGGTGTCAGCTATCTCCCTGAAGACAGGAACTATGACCTCTACAGGTTTGCCTGCAAGGTGTCTGCAAGACGCTTCTTCCCGAACTTCATAAATCTCGATGCTCCGTTCAATCATCACGAGCTATGGAAGGCTGACGACCCTCAGCGTTATCAGTGGGAATGTGCCACGATGGGATGCCGTACCAGGGTGTTCGAGAACAGGTTCGGACCTAAGACCTCCATCGCGAGGGGCAACCTGTCATTCACGACCATCAACATCGTTCGTCTCGCCATCGAGTGCATGGGAATAGAGGACAAGCAGGAGAGGATTGCAGCGTTCTTCCACAGGCTTGACTGGGCACTTGACATAACCGCCAAGCAGCTCTGCGAGAGATTCAACTTCCAGAAGACCGCCCTGAAGAAGCAGTTCCCTCTGCTGATGGGAGCGCTCTGGCTTGGATGCGAGAATCTTGACGAGAACGACAGCATCGAGTCGGTAATCAACCAGGGAACTCTTGGTATAGGATTTATCGGACTTGCAGAAGCCCTCATCGCCCTTATTGGCAAGCATCACGGGGAATCTGAAGAAGCCCAGGAACTCGGTCTGCGTATCGTCACATACATGAGGGACAAGGCCAATGAATATTCAGAGAAATTCCAGCACAACTTCAGTGTCCTGGCAACTCCTGCCGAGGGACTTTCAGGAAGGTTCACAAAGTTCGACAAGAAGAAATTCGGAATTATCCCGGGCGTGACCGACAAGGATTACTACACCAACTCCAACCATGTGCCTGTATATTATAAATGTACTCCAAAGCACAAGGCAGAGGTAGAGGCTCCTTACCATGACCTCACACGAGGCGGTCACATCTTCTATGTGGAGATCGATGGTGACGCCACCCACAATGCCGAAGCCATCATGGCAATCGTGGACCTGATGGACAAGTACAACATCGGCTATGGTTCTGTGAACCACAACCGCAACCGCTGCATGGACTGCGGATTCGAGAACGCAGATGCAGACCTTGAGGTTTGCCCTCACTGCGGCAGCAGCAAGATTGACAAGCTCCAGAGGATTACCGGTTATCTCGTAGGTACCACGGGGCGATGGAACAGCGCCAAGCTTTCAGAGCTCAAGGACAGGGTCGTCCACAAATAAGAAAAGCAATGAACAACGATAATTTTGGGATGTCCAGGACCGTCAGGGTTCTGGACATTCTTGAAGAAACCATGGCCGACGGGCCAGGCCTTCGCACATCCATCTACTGTGCAGGGTGCGCACACCATTGTCCCGGCTGCCATAATCCACAGTCGTGGGACTTCGCCGGGGGCAAGGAAATGTCAGTCGATGAAATCCTCGAGGTCATAAAGGATGACGAGTTCAGCAATGTCACATTCTCCGGAGGGGACCCTATGTATCAGGTGGAAGGATTCACGGCCCTTGCCAGAAGGATAAAGGAAGAAACCGGCAAGACCATCTGGTGCTATACCGGTTTCACATACGAAGAAATCCTTGCGGACGAGAGAATGTCAATGATCCTCCCTTATCTTGATGTCATCGTGGATGGGCCTTTCATCGAGTCCCTGAAGGACAGGGAACTCCTGTTCAGGGGAAGTTCCAACCAACGTATCATATATCTCAAGGGAAAGCCGGACGACTCCATCCCCGGCACGGTAGCCCTGATCGAACCCAAATAACCTAATGTTTCAGTTGGGAGACGAACCGGTTGGACGGACCTGTCTCCTCGATCCATTTGTCCAGGTTGCATTCCGTGCACCATCCCCCGCCGAGCAGCACATATTCCAGAGAAGCCATGAAGAGATGTCCCTTTTCACACTTCCATTCGCACATGCTGCCCTCCAGATGCCTGACGAAATGACCTCCACGGAACACAGCAGCAGCCTCAAGTTCCTCATCGGAAAGAGAATCTATGGACTTGGTCTCATCCCATCCGTGTTCAAGCAGTCGGACCTTGTCCCCTGCGTTCCGGAGATTCTTCTCGATATAAGGGGGACGCACATCATCCCAGCTGCGAATGCTTTCATATTCCTCCTTTGAGCCATAGTATGCCTCAAGCCTTTCCGGGTCATCCTTCACCCAGGTCTGCGTTCCCAGTCCCTTCTCGAATGCGTATGGACGCATGAAAAGCTTGACGGCGAATGCAGGGACGACACAGGCAAGCGAATAATACCAAGGAAGAGCTTTCTTCATATCCTTGAAATAGCGGTCAACGGGAACATTGGCACGGAAATGCAGGTATGAGTCCAGGACATCTGAATCCGCGTACCACATTCCGTGGAAATTGCGCGTCGCAAACCACTGCGGTTCGAAGACCTTGTCAGGGCCCGGCAGACCAAGCGCACCGAGCATCCTTGACTCGAACTCGTAGTTAGTCATCCTGTACTGCTCTCCGCTGCTGAGGTTGTAGAACCTGTTCCAGAACTCCTCCGGCACATCATCCTCGCACACATTGGCAAGCACCCTTCCCGAATCCTCTATGGTAGCCCATTCGAGGACACCTCCGGCAGGCACATGGAACGCCGTAGGATTCACCACGCTCAATATACCCGGATAGAGAATACCTGTCTGACGGATTGACACCCAATGCTTTATGCCGGAATCCACAATCGCCTTCTCAGCCTTGCATTTCGACACGGAATACATGTCCCAACGGCTTGCAAGCACAGGGTCCCCCACGCGTCCCCAATGGAATGGAGGCCTGCGGTCACCGTACTGCGCCACGGAACCGATATAAACCACCTTTATCCTGTCGGCATCCGGCTGGGCAAGGACAGCCTTGGCTACATTCTCCGAAGAACGTATATTTACCTTCAAAGTCTTCTCAGGATAATAGTCTGCCGCCGGGGAGACCATTCCACCCACATGGAGTACATAGTCTGCGCCCTGGACTCCTTTCAGGACATCCTCATATTTCATCAGGTCCCCCCAGACGATCTCCACGGAAGGATCATCGACATAACTGGCGAGTTTCTTGCGGTTCTTGCTGCTGTCCCGGGCCAGGATCCTGATGTTGAACCTGTCCCGACGGGCGTGGAGTTCCTTGAATCCCGCCCAGCCCATATTGCCCGTCGCGCCGGTCAGGAAAATAGTTTTTTTCTGTTTCATGTCGAATAAATCTTTATCGGAGCCACAGGACCGGATTCTGCGGCTTGTCGGCCTGCCATATCTCGAAATGCAGCCTTGTCTCGCCGTTTATGGTATCAACCACACCAATGTTCTGTCCTGTCTTTATCTTGTCACCGGCCTTCACGGCCGTACTTTTCAGCCTGCAATAGAAAGAGAAATAGTTGCCGTGCTGCACTATGACGCACATGTTGTAGCCTGGCTGGACCATTATCTGCTTCACCACCCCGTCGAATACCGCATGGACCTCCGTACCCTTGTTCAGGGCTATCTCGATTCCGTTCTTCGGAGGTAGCTTCAGATTCTTGTACACTGGGTGGAAACGCTGCCCGAACTGGTCCACGACAGGGCCCTCGGCCGGCCAAGGCAGCTTGCCCTTGTTCTTTGAGAACTCTGCGGAAAGCTTCACTGCCTCCGGGTCCGACTTGGACGTCGTCCCTCCCTTGCCTTTCATCGCGGAAGCCACAAGCCGGGCAAGTTCCTTGTTGAGGGCTTCGACCTGTTTCTTCTTGGCGGCAAGCTGGGATTCGTACTTTTTCCTGTCCTTGTTCAGCTGACGGACCACGGCGTCAGCGGATGCCTCTTCCTTCTTCAGCTTGGCAAGTTCATCCGCACGTTTCGCCCTCACGGCTTCCGCCTCCTTCTTCAGGGCCGTCATCGCCGCCTTCTCCTTCTCCAGCTCCTGCTGCGCCTGACGAAGTTTCTTCGCATCCGAATTCATCTGTGCCGAAAGGTTCCTGAAATATCCGAAACGACGGAAAGCCTGGCTCAGATTGTCGCTCGCAAGCATATACATATACCAGAGTCTCGTATCCCTGTTGCGATATGCGCACATCACAAGCCTTGAATAATGGTCGGACAATGTATCCACGCGAGCCTGAAGCTGATCTATCTGTTTCTGCGCCTTCGCTATGCGGGACGAATAAGCCCGGATCTCGACATCCGTCTCGGCAAGCAGGGCCTTACGGTTCTCCACCTTCTTGCGCAGGAGGTCCAGGTCCGCAAGCTTTGAACGGCTCTTGGACGCATTGTCTGAAAGCTGCTTGTCGATGATGGCAATCTCGCGCTCCAGACGGGCCTTCTTCTCTTTCTGGGCATCTGCGCTCTGTGCAGAGAGAGTCGTACACAGGGCAATGGACACCAATATGCTGAACAGTCGTTTCATATCGTTTCCCTATTGGCCGGCCTCCTGCCTGCGCCGGCTGATTCTATCCTCGAGGTCCGGGACGTCTCCCGCATTCTTCTTGAGAGCCATATTCCAATACACGAAGGCAAGGTCATACTCCTTCAATGCGAAGAGGACCTCGGCGTAATGGTCCATCACAACCACGCTCTCCTTGCCTCCATAGAGCATTGCATGCTTGAAGAAAGCCTTGGCTTCCAAAGGCTTGCCCTGGAGATACAGGATCCATCCGAAGGTATCGAGATATGTGGCGTTGTCAGGCTCGGCCTCTATGGTCTTCTTGCTCATTGCATATGCCTTCTTCAGGTTCTTCCCCTCCATGCTGAGGTAATAGGCATAGTTGTTAAGCACATAGACATATCCTGGATTTATCTTCAAGGCCTTCTCATATGCCTTGTAGGCCTTCTTTGAATCTCCCTTCTGATGGTATATGTCACCAGCCGTTGACCATGCCCTCAATGTCGCCGAGCTGTCCTTCGGAGCCGTCTCTATGACCTTGTAGCAGATGTCGAGGACCTTGTCATATTCCTTCAGGTTATAGTCTCCCACGCTTGCCATCTCCAGGAAACCCGGTTCGTGGAAGCGTCCGAATGCCGCCCTGCCCTCCTCTGACAGTTCCTGCCACTTCCCTGCATACATCAGGAATTCCACATAGTCGGCAGCCGCACTGATGCTCTTGTCCCAGATGCGTGTGTTCATCCTGAAACAGGAGTCAGCAAGGTCGTTCCTGCCAGTGGTATAATAATATATGGCACCTGCACGGAGAATTGTGCTGTCGGTAGGATGCACATGGAGCACATTGGTGAAGACCGTGTCGAGCTGTGGGGCAAAGGTCTTGAGGAACTTCGGGTCACTCCTCTGCACAAGGGCCATGAGATAGTCGCTCTTGCCCTCAGGGACATAATCACTGAGTGACACGAACCTGTTCAGCACCGAGAAATAGGCATCGTATTTCCTCGTCATCCTCAATGTCTCGGCCTTGCCCAGAAGGGCAGGAGCATAGTCCGGAGCGATGTCCAGGGCCTCATCGTAATATGCCAGGGCCGTGGAATCGTTGTACATCGACATCTGCCAGTCCGCAAGGGTGGAAAGCACATATGGGGAGGAATATTCCTTGTTGTATTCCTCGAGCGAGGCGAAGGCTTCGTCGCTGCGCTGCATCCTGTGGAGCAGGTTGAAGCGGAACATCGCCGTGGACTCCGTCTTGCCGAATATGGTCTCCACATTGTCCAGTGTTTCAAGGGCCTTTTCGTCCTCTCCCTGTGAGGAATACAGCTCCACCAGGTCGAAATACAGCTCGCTCCTGCGTGGGAAGTCTTCGAGAAGCTTCTCATACATTGAGACCGTGAGCTCATTGCGGGAAGTCACGGCATACAGCCCTGCAAGACGGTAACGGTACCAGAAATTGCCAGGGTCAAGTTCGGCCGCCCTCTTCAGGTATGCCTCAGCCTTGTCAGGCTCGTCCACGGCAACATAGCACATTGCCATATAATAATTTGCCGCATCATCAGACGGATCGGCATCCAGCACGGCCTTCAATATAGTCATTGCACCGTCAAAGTCCCCCTCGTTGAACCTGTCAACGGCGGAAAGCACCATGTTCTCCCTCTGCACCTCCACTGACGGCAGTTGCGCGGATGCCAACTGCGCACCAAGAAAGATTGCTGCAATTAATGCCAAGATAATCCTATATATTCTGTCCATATTCCCAACTGTTTGCGCAAACGGCCCTTTCCTGCAAATGGAGAGCCAAAATAAAAACGTACAAAAATAATATTCAAAATCCGGAACAATTGCATAAATTTGGGAAAATTGTTTGAATGATGCAACATAAAGGGTCCCAACTGCATCTTTTGGGGGTGGACAGCAATTGGAAACCAGAGAGGGCCCACTTTGTTAACCGTGGCAGAACTCTTTGACCGACAGCTTATTGAAGATTGCATGAAGGGCGACAGGGCATCCCAGAAGGTTTTATATGACCGGCTGGCGCCCCGGATGTTCCCCTTGTGCATCCGTTATGTCGGTGACAGGACTCTCGCGGAAGACATACTTCAGGACGGTTTCATCACATTGTTCACAAGACTGGACAGCTACAAGGGAGATGGTTCCTTCGAAGGATGGGCAAGAAGGATTTTCGTCACGACGGCCCTGATGAACCTCCGCAAGAAAGATGCGCTGAAAGTCAGCGACGAACTCGAGACGGCAAGAGGGATGAAGGCGGAAACGGTCTCCCAGATGCAGAACCTGGGCTACAAGGAGTTGATGAAACTCGTGATGTCATTGCCGACAGGCTTCAGGACCGTTTTCAACATGCACGCCATTGAGGGATTTTCCCACAAGGAAATCGCGCAGATGCTCGGAATAACGGAAACGACTTCAAGGACCCAGTTCAGCCGTGCAAGGGCATGGCTCCAGGACAAAATCAAGAAGATGGAAAATGTTTGATGACAATCATAAAGATACGGATCTGATGTTCAGGGACATCCTTCAGGAAGGTCAGGAAGAGGTGCCCGCCCATGTCTGGGAGGGCGTGTCTGCCGGTCTTGACAGGATTGCACGCAGGAAGAAGAGGCTCGTCATATTCCGCTGGAGCGCTGCGGGTGTCGCCGTGGCGGCTGCGCTCGGAGTAGGCGTCATCCTGTCATACGACCAGGTCGGAGCAGATGTCCAGGCCCCTGAGGAGGGGATGATCGCTGTCGTACCTCAGGAAGAATCCGGGAAAAACGTGGACATCAGGCAGATCCTCACAGCGGAGACGTTGGAAACCGAAACCGCCACCAGCAGACCTGATGACAGGATTGTCAGGACAGCTGCGGAAGCGGCAAGGCTTGCTGACATGACTGCCGAAGAGCCTGCGGAAGAACCTGTGGAGGAAATCCCGGAGCAGATTCAGGTCATTGAAGGCCAGGAGAACTTGGAAGAATTAACAACTGAAGAACCTGTCATGGAAGAGAGGCCTGTTGAAGACAGGCACCTCGGGGAAGGGCAGGCCGAAGGCGAAGGATTCCCGGACATCTGGGATGATGACGAGGCCCCTGCCAGGAAAAAGGTACGCACCTCGCTGGAACTTTCAGGACTTGCCGGCACGAACAACTCCCAGAACAGCCAGGGCAAAGGCCTTATGAAGCGCCCGTCCATATCATATTCACAGGCGGCTACCGGAGTCACGGAGAACAGCACCAACAGCACATTCGGGATACCGCTCTCATTCGGAGCAGGGGTAAGGTTCGACTTCACCAGGAGATGGTCTTTGGCTGCCGGTGTCAGATACACCCTCCTGACAAGAAAGTTCTACGGGACCTACACGAGCGTGGATGAGGAAGGCAATATCGATTGGACGGAATCATCCGACATCCGCAACAGCCAGCACTTCGTCGGAATCCCGATCAACGCATTCTTCAACATTGTGAACAGGGATTATCTCCGCTTCTATGTCTATGCGGGAGGTGCCGTCGAGAAATGCGTCGCAGACAAATACCAGGTGCTCGCAAGCTCTATCGTGCATACGGAGAAAGTCAAGGGTGTCCAGATGTCGGTGGATGCCGGAGTGGGCGTGGAATTCCTGCTTGGAAAACATCTCGGAATCTACATCGACCCGAGTCTCAGATACTATTTCAACAACGGACAGCCGACAAGCATAAGGACGGTGCGTCCTCTGATGCTCGGCTTCGAGGCAGGCCTTCGCGTAAGGCTCTGAATTACTTACCCTCTATTATATTCCGCGCGAGAGTGTTCGCGCATACGAAATCCCTCAGCTCCTTGCAGTCTGTGTTGAGAATCGTATTCTTGTCCCCATGCCACAGCATCGCGCCCTGATAGATGAAGCCGATTTTGTCTCCTATTTCGAGGATTGAGTTCATGTCGTGGGTGTTCACGACCGTGACCATGTTGAATTCCTTCGTAAGGTCGCTTATCAGACGGTCTATGAGGATCGAGGTATATGGGTCGAGACCTGAGTTCGGTTCGTCGCAGAACAGGTATTCGGGATTGAGGGCTATGGCACGGGCTATTCCAACCCTTTTCTGCATGCCTCCACTGAGTTCGTTTGGATATTTGTCATCGGAACCAACGACATTCACCTTGTTGAGGAAATACCGTGCCCTCTCCCTTTTCTCCGCATCGGACCAATCAGTGAAGAAATCCATCGGGAACATCACGTTCTCAAGCACGGTGGCGAAATCGAACAATGCGCTGCCCTGGAACAGGATGCCGATTCTCTGCCTCAACGCTTTCTTCTCCTTGTAGGTCATCTCCGACAGCTTGGTGTCGCCATAGCATATATCCCCGCTGTCCGGTTCGAGCAGGCCTATCAGATGTTTCAGCAGGACGGTCTTCCCGGAACCGCTCGCACCGATTATCATATTGCATTTCCCAGCCTCATATTCGACATTTATGCCTTTGAGCACCTGCACTCCGTCGAAGCTTTTAACAAGATTTTCTACCTTTATCATATGTTGGTGTCTTTTGTGCTGATGAATGTCAATAAAGCATCAGCTGGGTAACGATAAGGTCGGCCATCAGTATCAGGATACTTGTGATGACTATCGACTTTGTGCTTGAGCGGCCCACTCCGAGCGAACCTCCGTGGGCATAATAGCCGTTGAAAGCCGCTATCGTGGAAATCATGAAGCAGAACAGCGACATCTTGAAAGCGCTGTAGAATATGTAGAACCCATTGTAGAACGACTTGATGCCCGTCACATACGATGCAGTCGGGATTATCTGGGTGACATCGACGACGAACCAGCCGCCCACAAGCCCGAGGGCGAAGCTCATCATCATGAGGAGAGGACTCAGGAGGGTTACGGACACCACTTTCGGAAGGACGAGGAAGCAAGCCGAGTTTATTCCCATCATGTCCATCGCATCAATCTGCTCGGATATTCTCATGCTTCCGATTTCAGATGCTATGTTGGAACCCATCTTGCCGGCAAGGATCAAGGCAATCATTGTGGAACAGAATTCCAGGATGAGGCTCTCCCTTACCATATAACCCACATACATCTTGTCAATTATAGGATTCTCGAGGTTGGATGCCGTCTGGATTACAAGTACGCCTCCGATGAAGACAGATATGACGCCTACTATTATGATGGATGAGAGGATGAGTTTGTCTGTCTCCTTGACGAACTGCTTCCAGAATATCTTCCATTTCTCAGGCCGCCTGAAAACCATCTTCAAAAAAAGAAAATATCGCCCGACGGACTCGATAGATTTTTTTATCATATATATAAATTCATTTGCGTCCCGCAAATTTACCACATTTTTCTGTTTTTTACATCCATTTCCATTCCTTCACGCGACATTTGGACTGGCCATATGCCGTATTATCAATGATTTCTAAAACACAAAAGACATGATGACAAACATTTACGGAGCCAAATGTATAGGGATAGAGGCTGTGAGGGTAACCGTGGAGACCGATATATGCACAGGCATAGGAATCCATCTCGTAGGACTTGCTGATGCTGCCGTCAAGGAGAGTCTGCTGAGGACCATCACCGCCCTCCAGTCAATGGGATTCCGGATTCCTGGACGGAAGATCGTGATAAATCTCGCCCCGGCCGACATGCACAAGAAAGGCAGCGGATATGATGTTCCCATTGCCTTGGGAATCATCTCTGCTTCCGGTCAGCGCAACCTGCCCTTGCTTGACAAATATATCGTGATGGGAGAGCTCGGGCTCGACGGTTCGGTGAGGGAGGTCCCTGGAGCGCTCCCTACCGTGGAGCTTGCCGCCAGAGACGGGTTCAAAGGATGTATCCTTCCAAAGGAATCCGCCTTGGAGGCCGTTGATTTCCACGATATTGAGGTATATGGGGTCTGCAATCTCGAAGAAGTCCTCGACATACTTTCCGGAGAATCCGACTGCAGCCATCTGCTTGCCGGAAACCTTTCCTCCGAGGTGGGGAACGCCTTTGAAGGCGGATGCAGGGAGTCCGTCCCCGATTTCTCGGAAATCATCGGCCAGGAAAACGCGAAAAGAGGCATAGAGTTGGCCGCTGCCGGAGGGCACAATCTGATTATGATAGGGCCTCCCGGATCGGGAAAGAGCACACTCGCAAAGGCCATGGCAGGCATTCTTCCGCCAATGACCTTGGAAGAATCGCTCCAGACCAGCAAGATTTATTCGGTGGCGGGCAAAGGCGGTCACGGAGGAGGCCTGATGAGGCAAAGGCCTTTCCGCGCCCCTCATTACAGCGCCTCCATTGCGGCTCTGATCGGCGGCGGTTCCGGACACATCCTCCCAGGAGAGATTTCGCTCGCCCATAACGGGATTCTGTTCATAGACGAATTCTGCGAGGCTCCCAAGAGAGTGCTGGAGGCATTGAGGGGCCCTATGGAAGACAGGAAGGTGACTATATCAAGGCTGAAATCCAAGATAGAATACCCGTCCGACTTCATGCTCGTGGCTGCTGCCAACCCTTGCCCGTGCGGATATTATGGAGAAGGAGACCGGTGCACCTGCACCCCGTCACAGAGGATATCCTACCTGTCCAGGCTGTCAGGACCGATAATGGACAGGATTGACATCCAGCTGTGGCTTCATCCGGTCAGCCCGAGGCAGCTTGTGGAACGGCGGAGCGCAGAGCCGAGCCGTGTCGTGGCGGAAAGGGTCCTGAAAGCGAGGCAGATCCAGAGAGAGCGTTTCGATGGCACGGGGATTTTCTGCAACGCCGCGATGGACAACCGTCTGACTGAGCTGCACTGCGCCCTGGACGGCACCTGCAAGGCACTTCTTGAGAAACTGATAGACAAAATGGGGCTGTCAGCCCGCGCCTGCTCCCGCATCCTGAAGCTTGCCCGCACGATAGCAGACCTCGAAGGTTCCCCATCCATATCTCCAAGCCATATAGCAGAAGCCTCCTCATACCGCTTCCTCGACCGGCAAATCTGACTTTCCCATAGATTTTTACTATCTTTGCAAAGATATTCCATTCAAGATGAAACAGGAGATTACAATAAAAGGGATTGAGGATATCGACAGGGCTGCCGACGTGTTCCTCGGAAAGATCGGAGACCGGAAACTTGTCGCATTCTTCGCCCCGATGGGAGCTGGCAAGACCACCTTCACGACCGCGCTATGCAGGGCGCTTGGCGTAACCGACCCTGTCGGCTCACCAACATTCGCGATAATCAACGAATATATGAGGGCGGACGGGGAGCCGATGTACCACTTCGACTTCTACCGCATCAACAAGCTGTCCGAAGCCATCGACATCGGACTGGAGGATTATCTCTACAGCGGGTACCTCTGCATCATGGAATGGCCTGAGAACATCGAGGAGCTTCTTCCGGAGGAGACATTGCGCGTCTCCATATCGGTCAATCCCGACGGATCAAGGACTCTGTCATGGGACGACGATGACTGAGGTCAGTGAGGATATGAATCCGTTCATGGAGACCTTTTCCTCCTGCCCTTCTTTCCACAATACAGGAGATTCTCCGGATGAGGAAGTCAGACCTACATAAAGCAGCCCGTTGAAGGAAGTCGCCGTAGTTCCGCACATCGAATAATATCCTTCAGGCATTTCATAGACCTCGCCGTTTCTGTATATCATCCCGGCATCATACCTTGATAAGGGGTTCAGCACACAGTTCACGCCTCCGTCGCCGGAATAAATGGCCGATATCGTCATCCTTGCAGAAAAACCGCACAACCTCTTTCCTTCTTTCCATATGGTGCTGTATGTGTTTCCCGAATAATTGACGACAGCCTCGACACACAGTTCCTCATCACATACGAACATCCTGCAGGACAAAACCTCGGATCCATCGGGGATTGTCAATGCAGACAGTTTTTCTCCCTCGACAAGCATCAGGCCGGCAAATCCTTTCACGCTTGCGACATAGCAAGGCTCGCCCTTGTGGAGCACGACATCCCAGACCTTCTTGATATCCTCCCGGAGGGCAACCTGCGTGACCTCGGAATCTCTCACAAGATAGTACCTCTCCAACATTTCATCCCCCGATGAAACTGCTTCATAGAACGCAAACGACATTTCTCCATCCTCCCCACAGTCAAGATGCCGGAACAGATAGCCATATTTTTTTGCCACAATGGTCTCTCCGTTTTTTCTGAACGAGAATCCCGCACCGCTGCGTGACTGTCCCAATGTATATATATCGTCTCCGACTACGTTCATCCCCAAAATGGATTCGCGAGCCCCATAACGAAAGCATTCCACTCCGTCCCTCTTTATGACTGTCTCTGATTCCGTCGAAAAATCGGTGTAAATGCTTCCATCAATCAGTCTGTGCATATCGGGATCCGAACTGATGCAATAGTTGTCTCCGACTGCAAGTTTCAGAGTCGGGGCTCCGTCGGCAGATACGACAAGCGAGCATTTCACGGTACCCTTCTCGGGATCCGACATCCAGTCATAGCCTTTCGGGTATTCCATGGTCGTCATATAAAGTATGGAATGCCCCACCGGTTTATCATTCTCCCCCGTCTCTCCCGAACCATGGGGCTTCCATACACCGTTATCCTGTCCCTGCGAACCGCCGATTTCCACAATTCCACAGGAAGACATCACAATACAAAGCAACATCATCAACGATGCTTTCACATAATCCCTCAGTCTCATCTCAGCCCAGATCATCGTGATAAAATTTTCGGGCAAAGTAAGTCACATTCCGTAAAAGCAATGCCTCAAAACAGAAAAAGTGCGACTTCATCCGTCACACTTTTCCGTTTTAATTGATTATTTCTGTTTTTGATGGCCCGATAAGGAATCTACGGCAACCTTACATCGGAAACCCAACACAACCTATCCTTCCTAAGCAGGATAAATTCCGAAAAGGGCGGAACCGGAGCCGGACATTGAGGCATAGACGGCTCCGCTTGCGTACAGGGAGGACTTTATGGCGGCAAGCTCTGGATGTGAGGCGAAGACAGTGGCCTCAAAATCGTTCACGAGAGCGTCCTTCCAGGATTCCACCGCTCCGGCAAGCACCTCTGACACGGAATATTCCGGTATCCGAGGCTTTATACCCTTATAGGCCTGGGCTGTCGATACCGATATTCCTTCGGGTACGACGACCTTTATCACGAAAGGCATGTCGGAAGAGCCTTCCTGACCATAAGCGATGCCTTCGAGGGAAAACGTTGACAGGATCTCCCCCCTTCCCTGCCCCAACATGGGACGGTTATAGATGAAGAAGGCGCAGTCGCTTCCAAGGCGGGAGGCATAGGCGGCAAGCACCGGGTCGTCAAGGCCGAGGGAGAACATCTCATTCAGCATCCGGAGCGCAAAAGCCGCATCGGAGGAACCCCCACCGAGTCCGGCTCCCACAGGAGATGTCTTTTCAAGGAAAATCTTCACCGGCGGAAGGTTGAAATCCTCTGCAAGAATCCGGTATGCCTTGGCGCACAGGTCCTTCAACGGATTCCAGTCCACTCCCTCACGACGGGCGATGGTTATCATCATCTTCCCGTCTTCAGAAACGGCCTGGACAAGAGGCTTTGCGCCATTCTCCGCATCCGGAAGACTGCCATAACGCGCGAACAGAGATGCCGAAGTCCTGCTGTAATCATCCCCGGCAATGATTTCCAATGTATCGGAGATTTCCATATACGGAACAAACAGGGTTTCCAGGTCATGGAACCCGTCCTCACGCTTACGAAGAACGTTCAGTCCAAGATTTATCTTGACATTTGGTCGTGTTATCATTATACGAGCCTTCTCAAAGAGTTTTCCGTTGCAGAAGCTATTTCCTCACGCAGGGAGCCGTCTGCAACATGCTCCATCACAGGAGAGAGGAATGAAATCATCTGGAGTATCTTGGCATCCTCAAGGGTGATGCCTCTCGAACGCATATAGAACTGCTCGTCCTCATTCAGCTTTCCTACCGTTGCGCCGTGGGAGCATTTCACATCGTCGGCATAGATTTCAAGCTGCGGCTTTGTATTGACCTTGGCATCTTCAGAAAGCAGGAGATTGTGGTTCTCCTGGTATGCCTCCGTCTTCTGCGCATCCTGCTTTACGACGATCTTACCGTAGAAATCCACCTTCGAACTGCCTGAGGCGATACCCTTGAACAACTGGCGGGAATTGCAATGAGGCACCTCATGGAACATATTGACGGCTATCCTGGCCTTCTCGTCCGAAGCGCAGACATATATCCCGGACACCTCAGCCTCGGCCCCCTCTCCTGCAAGACGGATTTCAAGCGGGAGGTCACAGCTTGCACCTGGAAGGACAACGATTACGATATCGGCACGGGAAAAGCGTCCAAGCACGATTTCACGAGGAAACGCATCCAGGCCGTCGGCTCCGGCAAGGCCCTCGCCGCCAATCACGAGAACCTTGTGCAGGTTCCCGTTCTCCGGGACGCATACCGTCCCCGGCCTGCTGGAGTCATTACAGAGCGTCATAACCTTTCTCCTCTATTTCCGCCACGAGCTCCCGCCCGGCAGTCTTGACTATCCTTCCGTCCTTCAGCACATGGACCACATCCGGGACGATGTACTCCAGAAGCCTCTGATAATGGGTGATCACAATCGCTGATTTCTCTGGAGTATGGAGGGCGTTCACCCCGTTCGCGACGATGCGCAGGGCATCCACGTCCAGTCCGCTGTCCGTCTCGTCAAGGATTGCGAGAGTCGGGTCGAGCATGGCCATCTGGAAAATCTCGTTGCGCTTCTTTTCTCCGCCGGAGAATCCGACATTCACCTCCCTCTTGGCAAATTCAGGCTTCATCTGCACGAAAGCCATCTTCTCGCGCATGAGTTTCAGGAACTCGGCGGCCTTCAGCGGTTCAAGCCCTTTTCCTTCGCGATGGGAATTGACGGCTGTCTTCATGAAATTGGTGATAGTGACGCCAGGGATTTCCACAGGATACTGGAATGACAGGAAAATGCCTGCCCAGGCCCTCTGTTCCGGAGACATAGCCAGCAGGTCCTGACCGAGGAACTCGACAGAACCGGATGTGACCGTAAACTGAGGTTTTCCGGCAAGCACGGCTGACAGGGTACTCTTCCCCGCCCCGTTCGGGCCCATCACGGCATGGATTTCACCTTTGCGGATTGTCAGGTCCACGCCTTTGAGGATTTCCTTCCCCTCGATGCCGGCGTGGAGGCCACGGATATTCAACAATATTTCGTTTGCCATATCAAGCGTTTTTTCTATAAAGTTTGAACCAAGTGAAGAGGGACCATATCCCGTTGATCAGGTACAGCGAGCATACGATTGGCATGAACACATGTCCGACTGATATGTGGAGGATGAGCTGGGTGATGTTGACCAGCAGCCACGCAATCCAGCAATCCCATTTCTTGATGGCGGAAAGGTACTGGGCCACAAGGATGAGCACGGTCACGCAGGCATCCAGGTAAGGCACTGGATCCGGAGTGAACAGGCCGAGCATCCAGCCCCACACCGCAGCAATCCCCAATACCGAAAGAATGGCAAATAATCTTTGGGGCCAGCTGAGCATGCTGACCTTCAGTGCAGTATGGTCAACAGAGCTTTCTTCCTCCTTCTTGGGATGAGTCCAGCGATAATGTCCGAGGATGTTGATGGCCAGGGAAATCGGCTGAAGGAACAAGCTCGCATACAGATGCTTGTTCCAGAACATCAGGAACAGGAAGAATGTATATACATAACCTATGTAGAAGTTATATTTGCTGTTGCGTCCTGCAAGGAACACGCAGGCGAGGCCGAACACCGATGTCAGAAGGTCGATGAGCAGCACGGGGGTGTCCCCTCCTATAGTAAACAATGTATAATTCAAAAAGTCCATCTGTTATTTCAGATCCCTCGGCTTCGCTCGGGATGACATTTTATGTTTATTAAAACCGGGATGAGAATTATATGTTTTAAATAAGGTCGAGATGACAATTGTCTGTTTTATAGGTTTATCAACCGACGGAGCCTTCAAGGGAGACCTGCAGGAGTTTCTGCGCCTCAACGGCGAACTCCATAGGAAGCTTCGCAAGCACCTCGCGGGCATATCCGTTTACAATGAGACCCACAGCCTCCTCGGGGCCGATTCCTCTCTGGTTGCAGTAGAAAAGCTGGTCCTCGCTGATCTTGGAAGTGGTAGCCTCATGCTCCACCACAGCCGTCCGGTTGGCATTCTGTATGTCAGGGAATGTATGTGCTCCGCACTTGTCACCGATGAGCAGGCTGTCGCACTGCGAATAGTTGCGGGCATTGTCTGCTCCGGGCAGCATCTTGACGAGACCGCGGTAACTATTTTGGCTCCTTCCTGCGGAAATACCCTTGCTGATGATCCGGCTTCTGGTATTCCTGCCTATGTGGATCATCTTCGTGCCGGTGTCCGCCTGCTGGAAATTGTTGGTCACGGCAACGGAATAGAACTCGGATGAGGAGTTGTCCCCCCTCAGGATCGTGGAAGGGTATTTCCATGTGATTGCAGAACCTGTCTCTACCTGGGTCCAGGACAGATGGCTGCCTTCTCCCTTGCATATTCCCCTCTTGGTCACGAAGTTGAAGATGCCTCCGCGCCCCTCGGCATCACCGGGATACCAGTTCTGCACCGTTGAATATTTCACTTCGGCATCCTTCTCGACGATGATTTCCACCACTGCGGCATGGAGCTGGTTCTCGTCACGCATCGGGGCGGTACATCCCTCCATATAGCTCACATAAGAGCCTTCGTCCGCCACGATCAGGGTCCTTTCAAACTGCCCGGTTCCTTTTGCGTTTATCCTGAAATAGCTCGACAGCTCCATCGGGCAGCGGACCCCTTTCGGGATATAGCAGAAAGACCCATCGCTGAACACCGCCGAATTGAGGGCTGCATAGAAATTGTCCCCGGATGGCACCACCGTGGCGAGGTATTTCCTCACAAGGTCCGGATGCTCCCTGACAGCTTCGGAGAATGAACAGAATATGATCCCCTTCTCCGCAAGGGCGGCACGGAAAGTAGTGGTGACGGACACGGAATCAAAGACCGCATCCACGGCTACTCCGGCAAGGGCCGCACGCTCTCCGAGAGGTATGCCGAGCTTGTCGAAAGTCTTTTCGAGTTCGGGGTCTATCTCCTTAGGGCGGTCCGAATCCTTCTTTGGCGCCGCATAATATATAATATCCTGGAAGTCTATTTCAGGAATGTCCAGATGGGCCCACTTCGGGACTTTCATCTTCTGCCATTTCCTGAAAGCCTCGAGCCGGAAATCCAGAAGCCACTGCGGTTCTTCCTTCTTTGCCGAAATGAGACGGATGATGTCCTCGTTCAAACCCTTGGGAATGAACTCCTGTTCGACATCCGTGACAAAACCGTGCTCATATTCCTTCCCCGCCAGTTCTTCTATTATGTTGTCTTGCTTCATATAGTCAAAATTCAAATTCCGCACCTGCGGAAACCAAGTCAGATTTCACATTTTGTCATGACCTGCAAAGATAATAAAAAATGCGTGCCAAAACATAAAAACAAGGGGATGACCTTATGGCCATCCCCCGATTCTTTAAAGCACTTACGGCTTAATGAATCCACACAGTCAATCCCGCCATCACGATCGACACCATGCTCATGAGCTTTATGAGGATGTTGAGTGACGGCCCAGATGTATCTTTGAACGGATCTCCCACGGTATCACCTGTAACGGTAGCCTTGTGAGCCTCCGAGTTCTTGCCTCCGAGGTTGCCCTCCTCGACATATTTCTTTGCATTGTCCCAGGCACCGCCTGAATTGGCCATGAATACTGCCAGGACGAATCCGCTTCCGAGACCACCGATGAGGAGTCCCATCACACCGGCAACGCCGAGCACAAGGCCGACTATCACAGGGACGATGATCGCGATGAGGGCAGGCACGAGCATTTCGCGCTGAGCTCCCTTGGTGGAAATCTCCACACACCTCGCGTAGTCAGGTTTCGCCTCACGGGTAAGGATGCCCTTTATCTCACGGAACTGCCTGCGCACCTCGGTCACCATACTCTGTGCGGCCCTGCCGACGGCATTCATCGTCAGACCGCAGAAAAGGAATGACATCATGGCACCGATGAACACTCCAACAAGCACCATCGGGTTCATCAGATCGACATTGTAGAATGACATGATATCCGGTATGGTGGCATTGGCTGCATCTATGAGTTCTCCGGATGCTGAAACTATCTGCTTTCCGATATGACCCAGTCCTATCTTGATTTCCTCTATGTATGATGCCAGGAGGGCAAGACCAGTAAGAGCGGCCGAACCGATTGCGAAACCTTTTCCTGTTGCCGCAGTCGTGTTGCCGAGGGCGTCGAGCACATCGGTACGCTTGCGCACCTCAGGGTCGAGTTCGCTCATCTGGGCATTTCCTCCGGCATTGTCGGCGATTGGTCCGTATGCGTCAGTTGCGAGCGTGATTCCGAGGGTTGACAGCATTCCGACGGCGGCGATACCGATGCCGTACAGTCCCATGCTGAGGCTCTGGGCCGAGAATGTGAAGTCAAATCCGTTGGCGCAGAAATATGAAAGAAGTATTGCCACTGCAATGGTGATTACAGGTATGGCAGTCGAGAGCATTCCAAGGCCGACTCCGGATATGATGACAGTAGCCGGTCCGGTCTGGGCGCTTTCAGCAAGTTTCTGGGTAGGTCTGTAGGAATGTGATGTATAATATTCCGTTGCCTGGCCTATAATGACACCGGCGAGAAGTCCGACCACGACAGACAAGGATATCTGCCACCAGTTCTCCATGCCGAGCAGCCACATTATGCCGAAAGTGGCACCTGCGATGAGGACGGAACTGAGATTGGTTCCGACGCTGAGAGATTTGAGGAGCTGTTTCATTCCGGCTCCTTCCTTTGTGCGGACAGCATAGATGCCGATGATTGAGAGCACCACTCCGACTGCGGCGATGAGCATAGGCGCGAAAATGGCCTTCATCTGGAAGTCCGTGCCGTCAACATAGAAAGCAGAAGCTCCGAGGGCGCAAGTCGCAAGGATGGAACCGCAGTATGATTCATACAGGTCAGCACCCATTCCTGCCACATCACCCACATTGTCACCAACATTGTCCGCGATTGTGGCCGGATTCCTCGGGTCATCTTCAGGGATGCCTGCCTCGACCTTTCCCACCAGGTCGGCACCGACATCGGCAGCCTTGGTATAGATACCGCCTCCGACTCTCGCGAAGAGGGCCTGGGTGGATGCTCCCATACCGAATGTGAGCATGGTCGTGGTGATGATGACAAGGTTCTGCGGATCAGTAGTCGGATAGAATCCCGAAAGGATGAACCACCAGATTGCTATGTCAAGAAGCCCGAGTCCCACGACGGTCAGTCCCATTACTGCTCCTGAACGGAATGCCACCTTGAGACCTGAATCAAGGGAGCGCATAGCTGCATTGGCTGTCCTTGCAGACGCATAAGTCGCAGTCTTCATGCCGATGAATCCGGCAAGTCCGGAGAAGAAGCCACCAGTGAGGAATGCGAACGGAACCCACGGATTCTGCACATGGAAAACATAGGCGAGTACAGCAAAAAAAACAGCGAGTACAACGAACACGATGGTCACGACCTTGTACTGCTGTTTGAGATAAGCCATAGCTCCCTCCCTGACAAACCGCGCGATTTCCTTCATTGTCACCGTTCCTTCGCTTTCCTTCATCATCTGCCTGAAGAAGAACCACGCAAAGAACAACGCGACAAGCGCTGCTGCAGGTACGAAATAAAACAGATTAGTCATAGTGTCATAAATTTTAGTGTAGGAAACAAATATATTTATATTTTTTCATAATACATCGCATTTTGGTAAAAATTTTTTCAATTCATATCATTTTTATCAAAAAATCGAAAATATATTATTTTATTGCCTTGTCATGAACTTTATTTTGCAAAAGTTAGTATATTTGTTGACTGGCATATACTGAAACCACATTAAAACACATAAACACATGAAAAAGTTTTCATTGCCTAAAGACGGCGGCCTGATTGAGGCCGGCCTGCCAAATGGAATCAAACATTCTTACGAAAGGATTCCAGCACATATCTTTGAAGATGAGGAAGTGGCAAGCAAGAGGCTTGCGGACAAAATCATTTCATCAATCAAAGCCTGCGATGGGACTTTCCGCCTCGGACTCACTACCGGTTCGTCTCCGGTGACTCTTTACAGGGAGCTTGTCAGCCGCTATCAGGCTGGTGAAGTCTCTTTCCGTAATGTTGAAATTTTCAGCATCGACGAATATTATCCTGCCCCTGCCGACGGCCACAGCCGCAACAGGAGACTGTATGAAGAACTTGTATCAAAGGTGGATGTAAAGCCGGAGAGTGTACATGTGCCTAAGCTCACTGAGGAACACGACAGCTCTTATGTTTCTGATTTCTGCGCAAGGTACGATGCCATGGCTTCCAACCTTGACCTTCTTGTGATGGGAGTTGGAGAGAAAGGCCAGATAGGTTTCAACGAGACCGGAGCTTCTGAGCAGAGCCGCACAAGGACTGTTCTCCTGTCATATGGTTCAAGGAAAAGGCAGGCGAAGAATTTCGCCGGCAATGTGGAGATGACCCCTCATACCGCCATAGCAATGGGCATATCCACCATGATGAGCGCAAAGAAAATATATCTCATCGGCTGGGGTGAGGACAAGGCACAGGTGGTGAAGAATATCGTCGAGGACAAGATGGACCCTTCATGTCCTGCATCACTCCTGCAGAGGCACGGAAACATATCGTTCTATACTGACGAGAATTCTGCAAGCCTCCTCACCAGAAATGTCGCCCCTTGGCTCGTAGGTCCTTGCGAATGGACACCTAAATTCATCAGGAAGGCCGTAGTATGGCTTTGCGAGCAGGTTCACAAGCCTATTCTCAAGCTCACTCAGGGAGACTATCTCGCAAACGGACTCGGAGAACTTCTCGAGAAACACGGCCCGTTTGACAAAATCAACATAAAAGTATTCAACGATTTCCAGCACACGATTTCAGGATGGCCGGGAGGAAAGCCAAACTCAGATGACAGCACAAGGCCTGTTCCTTCCTCTCCGTTCCCTAAGAGAGTGGTAATCTTCTCTCCTCATCCTGATGACGATGTCATCTCTATGGGCGGAACATTCATCCGCCTTGTTGAACAGGGGCATGACGTCCATGTGGCTTATGAGACTTCAGGCAATGTAGCAGTTCATGACGACGTGGTTATCCAGCATATGGATGCAGCCCGTGAGTTGGGATTCGGCGACAGGTTCGACGAAGTGAAGGAAATCATCGCATCGAAGAAACCAGGACAGCCTGAACCTCGTGCACTTCTCGAACTCAAGGGCGCAATCCGCCGCAGCGAGGCCAAGAGCGCAGTCCGCTCATTCGGGCTCAATGACCAGACCAACACCCATTTCCTCAATCTGCCGTTCTATGAGACCGGAGGAATCAAGAAAGGTGAACGCACCCAGGCCGACATAGACATCATCATCGACCTTCTCCAGAAGGTACAGCCTCACCAAATATATCTGGCAGGGGACCTCGCAGACCCTCACGGAACGCACAGAGTCTGCACAGAGGCCGTTCTTGAGGCTTTGAACCAGCTGAAGGATGAGGCATGGCTGAAAGAATGCCACGTATGGCTCTACAGAGGCGCTTGGATGGAATGGGAACTTGGCAAGGTTGACATGGCAGTTCCTCTCAGCCCGGACGAGGTCATCAAGAAGCGTCACGCCATCTACCGCCATCTGTCACAGAAGGACATCGTTCCGTTCCCTGGTGAAGACCCGAGGGAGTTCTGGCAGAGGGCCGAGGAGAGGACCCAGAATACAGCAAGGCTGTACGATGAACTCGGAATGGCAGAATACCAGGCTATTGAAGTATTTGTTAAACTTTTCTAATACAACGAAATGAGACTTATTATCGAAAAGAACTCTCAGGACGGTTCAGTCTGGGCTGCCAGATATATCGTTTCGAGAATCAAGGCAAAGGCTGCCGTAACTGACAAACCTTTTGTTCTCGGCCTTCCGACCGGAGGCACTCCAGTTGCTACATACAAGGAGCTTATCCGCATGTATGAAGCCGGAGAGGTTTCGTTCAGGAATGTAATCACATTCAACATGGACGAGTATGTCGGTCTTCCGGAAGAGCATCCTGAAAGCTATCATTCATTCATGGCAAGGAATTTCTTCGATCATGTTGATGTTCCGAAAGAAAACATCAACATCCTCAACGGAAATGCTCCGGACCTTGCAGCTGAATGTGCGGCATACGAGGAGAAGATCGTTGCAGCCGGCGGTATCGACCTGTTCATGGGAGGTGTCGGAGAAGACGGTCACCTTGCATTCAACGAGCCTTTCTCATCGCTTGTGTCCAGGACAAGGGTGAAGAGCCTCACATATGACACCATCCTTGTAAATTCCCGTTTCTTTGACGGCGATGTCAGCAAGGTGCCTACGACTGCACTCACGGTTGGAGTCGGAACGGTAATGGATGCCAGAGAAGTGCTCGTACTTGCTTTCGGACACAAGAAAGCCACGGCAATAAAGAATGCTGTTGAAGGTGCCTATTCACAGGCTTGTACCTTATCCGCCCTCCAGGCCCACCCGCACGGCATCATCGTTGCCGACGAACTTGCAGTAGGCGAGTTGAAGGTCAACACCTACAGATATTTCAAGGACATTGAGAAAAACAATCTGTAGAAACAAGATGAAGAAAAAAATCCGGGTTCCTGTCGGAATCCGGATTTTTTATTGGGCCTTGCGGCCTCGGATGTGCTTTGATTACTCTGCTGCAGGAGTATCGGCTGCTGGTGCCTCTGCTGCAGGAGCCTCAGTTGCAGGAGCTTCTGCTGCCGGAGCGGCCTCTGCCTTCTTGGTGCTGCGGCGGGTAGTCTTCTTGGCAGCCTTCTTAGGAGCTGCGAGAGCAGCCTCGTTGAAGTCGACAAGCTCGATGAGAGCCATGTCAGCTCCATCTCCCTGACGGAAACCAAGTTTCAAAACTCGTGTATATCCACCCGGACGCTCAGCAACCTTAGGAGCTACGGTGCGGAAAAGCTCAGTCACAGCCTCTTTGTTCTTGAGGTAGCTGAAGACGATACGACGTGAGTGAGTGGAATCGTCCTTGCATTTGGTGATGAGCGGTTCAACATAAACCTGCAGAGCCTTGGCCTTGGCTACGGTTGTCTGTATCCTCTTGTGGAGGATGAGGGAAGTAGCCATGTTGGCGAGGAGAGCTTTGCGGTGACCACTCTTGCGACCAAGGTGGTTGATAGCTTTATTGTGCCTCATATTGTTCAGATATTCTTTTTCTTGGGTTCAATATTATACTTGGTGACATCCATTCCGAATGAAAGTTTCATCTTCTCGACGAGGAGATCGATTTCGTTGAGGGATTTCCTTCCGAAATTCCTGAACTTCATGAGCTCGGACCTTGAATATGATACAAGGTCGGCAAATGTGTCGATATCCGCAGCCTTGAGACAGTTGTAAGCCCTTACTGAAAGACCCATGTCTGAAAGCTTCGTAAGAAGAAGGTGTCTCATGTGGAGTGACTCCTCGTCAAGCTCCTTGGACTCTGACTCGATTGAACTTTCGAGAGAAAGCTTCTTGTCGTCAGTGAACAGCTTGAAGTGGTAGATAAGGATGTTTGCAGCCTCCTGAATAGCCAGATTAGGAGTGATGGAACCATCGGTCACAACCTCCAGATTCAGCTTCTCGTAGTCGGTCTTCTGCTCTACACGCCAGTTCTCTACAGTCCAGTTCACATTCTTGATCGGAGTGTAGATGGCATCCACCGGAATAGTACCGATAGGAGCATCCGGATCCCTGTTCTCGTCAGCCGGTACGAAACCACGGCCTTTTCCGACATTGAGGGAAATCTCGATCTTGACAGCCGGCTCGAGAGAGCAGATGTGCAGTTCAGGGTTAAGCACCTTGAAAGAAGACAATCCTTTTGAAATATCTTCTGCGGTAAACTCCTGTTTGCCGCTGATCACGATGTTTGCCACCTCAGAGTCTACAGTCTCCACCATTCTCTTGAAACGTACCTGCTTGAGGTTGAGGATGATGTCCTGCATACCCTCAATCACGCCCGGGATGGTCGCAAATTCCTGGTCCACGCCCGAAATCCTGATTGAATTGATAGCAAAACCTTCCAGAGAAGACAATAATATACGACGGAGCGCATTGCCGATGGTCTGTCCGTACCCAGGCTCGAGAGGCCTGAATTCGAAGCGGCCGACGGTATCGGTTCCTTCGAGCATTATCACCTTGTCCGGTTTCTGAAATGCCAAGATTGCCATATGACTTCTTTTTTGGTGTTAATTATTATTTAGAGTAAAGCTCGACGATAAGCTGCTCGTCTATGTTCTCAGGAATCTCAGCCCTTACAGGAGCATTGAGATATTTTCCGGTGAGAGTCTTTGCGTCAAACTCAATCCAAGAATACTTGGCTGCAGAGGCAACGCTGTTTGTGATGACCTCCAGGCTCTTTGACCTCTCCCTTACGGCAACCACATCACCAGGTTTGACGATGACAGAAGGTATGTTGCAAACTGCACCGTTGAGAGTGATGTGTGCATGGGAAACGAGCTGACGTGCAGCTGCCCTTGTAGGAGCGATACCCATGCGGTAAACGAGGTTGTCGAGACGGGACTCGAGAAGGATTACGAGGTTCTCACCTTTCTGGCCCTTCATGCGGGAAGCCTTCTCATAGAGGTTGCGGAACTGCCTTTCGAGAAGACCGTAGGTGTATTTAACCTTCTGCTTCTCCCTGAGCTGTACTCCGTACTCAGATTTCTTTTTGCGCTTGCTTGCCAAGCCGTGCTGTCCCGGAGGGTAGTTCCTTTTCTCAAAGTCCTTGTCCGTTCCGAAAATCGGCTCGCCGAATTTACGAGCAATCTTAGTGCTAGGTCCGATATATCTTGCCATAGTAATATCTCCTTATAAATGTTACAAAATTAAACTTTACGACGGCCTTTAGGTCTGCAGCCATTGTGTGGCATAGGAGTGACGTCGATAATCTCTGTAACCTCGATACCTGCTCCATGGATTGTCCTGATTGCGGACTCGCGTCCTGCTCCCGGACCCTTTACATAGGCCTTCACCTTGCGAAGACCAAGATCGTATGCGGTCTTAGCAGCATCCTCAGCGGCAACCTGTGCAGCATACGGAGTGTTCTTCTTGGAACCCCTGAAGCCGCTCTTTCCTGCTGAAGACCAGCTGATAACCTGACCTACACTGTTAGTGAGGGTTACGATAACATTGTTGAAGGTTGATGAAATATGGGCCTCGCCATAAGCTTCAACCTTGACAACTCTCTTCTTAGTTGATGTTGTTTTCTTTGCCATAATTCATCTCAATTATTTGGTTGCCTTCTTCTTGTTCGCAACAGTCTTCTTCTTGCCCTTTCTGGTACGGGCATTGTTCTTGGTGCTCTGTCCGCGTACAGGGAGACCGAGACGGTGACGGATACCCCTGTAGCAGCCGATATCCATGAGTCGTTTGATGTTCATCTGGATAGAGGAACGAAGCTCACCTTCAATCTTGTACTCAGTCGCGATGATGTTCCTGATACCTGCGATCTGCTCGTCGTTCCAGTCACCAACCTTTGTATCGAAATCGATGTCGAGCTGGGAAAGTATCTTCCTTGCAGAGCTGCGACCGATACCGAAGATGTAGGTCAATCCCACTTCTCCTCTTTTGTTGTTAGGTAAATCAACACCGGCTATTCTTGCCATAATTATCTTAACTTAATTTGTTATACAACTAAAAATTATCCCTGGCGCATCTTGAATTTAGGATTCTTCTTGCAGATAACATAAAGACGACCTTTACGCTTTACGATCTTGCAATCTTCGCTGCGCTTCTTGATGGATGCTTTTACTTTCATTTCTGTAATATTTTATTTGTATCTGAAAGAAATTCTTCCTTTTGATAAATCATAAGGTGACATCTCAACTTTAACTCTGTCGCCTGGCAGGATTTTGATGTAATTCATCCTCATCTTGCCTGAGATGTGGGCAATGATGACATGGCCGTTTTCAAGTTCTACCTTGAACATTGCATTAGGCAGGGTCTCGACGATTACGCCCTCCTGTTCAATTGATGATTGTTTTGGCATCGATTATCACTTTAAAATTTAACATTGTCCTCAATAAATCCGAAGGTGGACAGTTGTTCCGCCTGGCCTTTTCTGACAACAACCGTAAGCTCGAAATGCGCTGACTTCCTGTGGTCCGCCGTGTGTACTGCCCAACCATTCTTAGCTAAATACACATTCCTGACGCCCGCATTGATCATCGGTTCGATACAGATTGTCATTCCGTCGACAAGTCTTTGCCCTGAACCCTGACGTCCGTAATTCGGTACGCCCGGATTTTCGTGCATGTGCTTGCCGATTCCGTGTCCTTCAAGTTCGCGGACGACGGAGAACCCGAATGACTCCGCATACGATTGCACCGCGTGTCCTATGTCGCCTGTACGGTTTCCCGCAACTGCCGCTGCAATACCCTTGTAAAGGGATTCCTTGGTGACATCCAGGAGCTTACGGGTCTCGGCGTCCACTTCCCCGACAGGGAAAGTGTATGCCGAATCGCCGTTGTATCCTTTATAGAATGTCCCGCAGTCCACTGACACGATGTCTCCCTCCTTGAGGACATAATCCGACGGAAAACCGTGGACCACGACATCGTTGACAGAGATGCAGAGCGCAGCAGGAAAGCCTTCATAACCTAAGAAGCTCGGTATAGCCCCGTGATCACGGATGAAGGTCTCGGCCACCCTATTCAACTCGAGAGTTGTCACACCAGGGGCGACCATCTTACCGACCTCAGCCAATGTCTTGGAAACGAGAATCCCGTTTTCACGCATCAGCGCTATTTCTTCTTCTGTCTTTGGCTTGACCATCTTCAAAGAACTTATCGAGTATTACATTCCGGAACGCCCTTTCAGACGACCGGTTTTCATCAGTCCGTCATAGTGACGCATGAGCAGATGGCTTTCAATCTGCTGGAGCGTGTCAAGGACAACACCCACAAGAATCAGGAGGGAAGTACCTCCGTAGAAGCTTGCAAACTGGTTGTTGACTCCAAGAATCATTGCAAATGCCGGAAGGATTGCTATGAGAGCAAGGAAGATTGAGCCTGGGAGGGTAACCCTTGACATGATCATGTCGAGATACTCCGCAGTCTTCTTGCCTGGCTTCACACCCGGGATGAATCCGCCGTTCTTTCTCATATCGTCAGCCATCATCGTAGGATTCACGGTGACAGCAGTGTAGAAATATGTGAACGCAACGACGAACAGGGCGAATACGAAGTTGTACCAGAAGCCCGTGTAGTTGCTCATGACTGCTGCGAATCCCCTTGTTGCGTCAAACTGGGAGAAAATGAGCGGGAAGAGCATCAGAGCCTGCGCGAAGATGATAGGCATCACGCCGGCAGCATTGATCTTCATCGGGATGTACTGGCGTACTCCACCGTACTGCTTGTTTCCAACCACTCTCTTTGCATACTGTACAGGAACTTTCCTGACAGCCTGTACGAGGGCGATTGCAGCAACGAACACGAAGAACAGGATTACGAGCTCGACAATCAGCAGGAGTACTCCACCACCGGCGTTAGCGTTGAATTTCTCAGCTATTTCAGCTGCGAATGCAAACGGAAGACGGGCGATGATACCAATCATGATTATGAGTGATATTCCGTTGCCGATTCCACGGTCGGTGATACGCTCTCCAAGCCACATCACGAACATTGTGCCTCCGAGGAGGATCACTGTTGAAACAAGGTTGAACCAGAAGTTGCTCCAGCCGAGCTGATTGACTGCGATGAACGCAGAAGCAGGAATCTGGTTGTGAAGATTTGCCATATAGGCAGGACCCTGGATGCAGATGATCAGGATAGTGAGATACCTCGTATACTGATTCATCTTGCGGCGTCCGCTTTCGCCCTCCATCTGGAGTTTCCTGAAGAATGGGACGAAAACACCAAGAAGCTGGATGACGATGGATGCCGAGATGTATGGCATCACACCCAGCGCAAAGATTGAAGCATTTCCGAACGCACCGCCGGAGAACATGTTCAGGAGGCCTACGAGACCCTCTGAAGAGGTGTTCTGCAGATTGGCGAGCTGGGCTGAATCTATGCCCGGAAGCACTATGAAGCTTCCGAGGCGATAGACAAGCAGCAGTCCAAGAGTGTAGAGAATCCTCTTGCGGAGCTCCTCAATCTTAAAGATGTTCTTGATTGTCTGGATAAGTTTCTTCATCTTTATTCGATTGTTGTTGCCGAACCTCCGACTGCCTCAATCTTGGCGATTGCAGACTTGGAGAAGGCATTTGCAGATACTTCCAATTTTGCGGTAAGCTCTCCGTTTCCGAGAATCTTCACGAGCTGGTTCTTTGAAATGAAACCTGCCTCCCTGAGGGTGTCCAAGGTGATGGTGCTGAGGTTCCTTGACTCTGAAAGAGCCTGAAGAACACTAACATTGATAGCCTTGTACTCAACTCTTGTAGGGTTGGTGAAGCCGAATTTAGGAAGCCTTCTCTGGATAGGCATCTGACCTCCTTCAAAGCCGATCTTGCGGGAGTAACCGGAACGGGCCTGTGCGCCCTTGTGACCACGGGTGGATGTTCCGCCGTGTCCTGAGCCCTCACCGCGTCCGATTCTCTTCTCTCTGCCTTTTGATCCGGCAGCAGGTGTCAAATTATTCAATTTCATCTGTCTGTCCTCCTATTTAAATTTCCTCAACGATTACAAGGTGGCTGACTTTCTCCAGCATACCCTTGGTTACCGGAGTGAGTTCAACCTCTACAGTCTGGTGCAGTCTGTGGATACCGAGGGATGCGAGGTTCGCAATCTGCCTCTTGGTCGCACCATTCTTGCTTTTGACCTGAGTTATTCTAAGTTTTGCCATTTTACAGTCCTCCTTAACCTTTAAATACTCTGCTCATCGGAATACCACGGAGACCTGCCACAGTATAGGCATCCCTCATCTCGACCAAAGCTGCAACCGTAGCCTTCACGAGGTTGTGAGGGTTGGATGAACCTTTGGATTTAGCAAGCACATTGTGAACGCCGACTGACTCGAACACGGCACGCATCGCACCACCGGCCTTTACTCCGGTACCAGGTGCTGCCGGTTTCATGAACACTCTTGCACCGCCGAATTTTGCCTCCTGCTCGTGCGGAATGGTCTTGTTGAGGATAGGAACCTTCACAAGGTTCTTCTTTGCATCCTCGATTCCCTTTGAAATAGCGGTTGTAACCTCATTGGCTTTTCCAAGACCATAGCCTACAACGCCGTTCTCGTCACCTACCACAACAATGGCAGCAAAGCTGAAGTGACGACCACCCTTGGTAACCTTTGTCACCCTCTGGATGGCTACAAGTCTGTCCTTGAGCTCAAGGTCAGATGTCTTTACTCTTTTAACATTTGTATTTGCCATAGTCCTTTTTTAGAAAATTAAGCCGCCTTCTCTTGCAGCGTCAGCCAAACTTTTAACTCTTCCATGATAAAGGTAACCGCCACGGTCGAATGAGATGGTGGTGATTCCCTGTGCGAGGGCACGCTCAGCGATTGCCTTTCCGACAATGGCCGCAGCCTCGACACCAGTCTTGCCCTTGCACTCTGCTGCAAGCGCCTTGTCATTTGAAGCGGCAGCGCAGAGAGTCTTGCAGCCGTCCAGATTGTCAACCACTACCTGAACATATATCTGCTTGTTGCTTCTGAATACAACCATTCTCGGTCTTTCAGCAGTACCATTAACGACTTTGCGGATACGGTAGTGAATTCTTTTCCTTCTTTCTATTTTATTCAATGCCATAATCTGGTCCTCCTATTATTTAGCACCTGCTGACTTGCCGGCCTTGCGACGGAGCTGCTCGCCGACGAACTTGATACCCTTGCCCTTGTATGGCTCAGGCTTACGCAATGAGCGGATCTTGGCTGCAACCTGTCCGATGAGCTGTTTGTCATGGCTCTTGAGGACGAGAACAGGGTTCTGGCCCTTCTTCACAGGCTCAGCCTCTGCCTTGACCTCTGCAGGAAGCATGATCTGAACTTCGTGTGAGAATCCGAGAGACATTATCAGGAGCTGGCCCTGAACATCTACACGGTAACCTACACCGACGAGTTCCTGTTTGATAGTATAACCCTCTGACACACCGACTACCATATTGTGAACCAGTGCACGGTACAAACCGTGGAGCGAACGATGGCGCGGCTGGTCGGTCGGACGGGTGAATCTGATTTCATTTCCCTCAATGGTGACAGTAATGTCAGCGTCAACTTTCTGGCTGAGCTCACCAAGAGGTCCTTTAACCTTGACCACATTGCCAGGGAGAACCTCAGCGGTTACCTTGGCAGGAAGGTGTACAGGCAATTTACCAATTCTTGACATTCTTGTGTTGTTTTAGATTAATATACATAACATATTACCTCACCGCCGACATTGAGCTCACGGGCTTCCTTGTCAGTGATAATGCCCTTTGATGTAGAAAGGATTGCGATGCCGAGTCCATTGAGGACGCGAGGCATGTTGTCAACATCAGTGTACTTGCGCAGACCTGGCTTTGAGATGCGGACGATCTTCTTGATGGCCGCAGTCTTGGTCTGAGGATGATACTTGAGGGCGATCTTGATTGTGTTGAAAGGAGTGCCTTCAACCACCTTGTAGCTGAGGATGTAACCTTTCTCACAAAGAATCTTGGTGAGGGCGAGCTTCATCTTGGATGAAGGGACCTCGACGACTTTCTTTCCTGCAAGGTAAGCGTTGCGTACCCTTGTGAGGAAATCTGCAATTGGATCAGTCATTTCTTTTTGTTTTTGATTGAAATCGGCACTTTATCGTGCCCGATATCCTAATTGTGAATAAATAAATAATGTAATGTCTGCTTGTAATATGTTACCAGCTTGCCTTCTTGACGCCCGGTATCAGACCGTTGCTTGCCATCTCACGGAACTGGATACGGCTGATGCCGAAAATACGCATATAGCCTTTTGGACGTCCGGTGAGAGAACAACGGTTGTGCATACGGCAGGCAGCCGAGTTCTTGGGAAGCTTGTCGAGAGCAGCCCAGTCGCCGGCTTCCTTGAGAGCCTGTCTCTTTGCGGCGTATTTGGCAACCAGCTTCGCGCGTTTAACTTCGCGGGCTTTCATTGATTCCTTTGCCATCTTGTTCTCCTTTATTAGTTGTTATGTTTCTTGAAAGGCAGACCGAATGCCTTGAGAAGAGCATAAGCCTCCTCGTCGGTCTTGGCTGTAGTCACGAAAGTGATCTCCATTCCGAGAATCTTCGTAATCTTGTCGATGTCGATTTCAGGGAAGATGATCTGCTCCTTGATACCGAGCGTGTAGTTACCCTTGCCGTCCATCTTCTCAGAGATACCGTTGAAGTCCCTGATACGAGGGAGGGATACGCGGATGAGCCTCTCAAGGAACTCATACATCCTTACATCACGAAGTGTAACCTTTGTTCCGATAGGCATTCCCTTACGGAGTTTGAAGTTGGAGATGTCCTTCCTTGAATGTGTCACTACGGCTTTCTGGCCTGTGATGGCAGTAAGCTCCTGCTGAGCCACTTCCACGAGCTTCTTGTCGCCTGTGGCATCGCCGACACCCTCATTGATTGTTATCTTGACGAGCTTAGGGCACTGCATCACCGTAGTGTAACCGAACTCCTTCATCAACTTGGCGACGATCTCTTCCTTATAGACTTTCTTCAAAGCCGGAACATATCCTGCAGGCACTGTAGGTGCAACTGCTGTTGTCTTGTTAGTCTTTGCCATTATTTAATCTCCTCTCCAGATTTTTTAGCATAACGGATCTTCTTTCCATCAACGAACTTCCTGCCGATCCTTGTAGGGGCACCGGTCTTCGGATCTACATGCTGAAGGTTGGAAATATGAACGCCTGCCTCCTGTTTAACAATACCGCCCTGAGGATGTTTCGGGCTTGGTTTGGTGTGCTTGCTTACGATGTTGACGCCTTCCACGATGGCACGGTCCTTATCTGTGAGCACCTCAAGCACCTTGCCGGTCTTTCCTTTGTCGTTACCGGCGTTTACATAGACGATGTCGCCTTTTCTGATATGTAACTTCTTCATAATAATTGCTTGTTAAAGGACCTCCGGTGCCAGTGAAACAATCTTCATATAATTCTCGCGAAGCTCTCTCGCAACAGGGCCGAAGATACGGGTTCCACGAACCTCGCCGGCATTGTTCAGGAGAACGCAAGCATTGTCGTCAAAACGGATGTAAGAACCATCCGCCCTGCGGATTTCTTTCTTTGTGCGGACAACAACAGCCTTTGAAACCGAGCCCTTCTTGGCGTCACCGCCAGGGATTGCGCTCTTCACTGCAACTACGATTTTGTCGCCCACCTTTGCATAACGGCGGCGTGTACCTCCAAGGACACGGATGCAAAGGACTTCCTTAGCTCCGCTGTTGTCAGCCACCTGTAAACGTGATTCCTGCTGTATCATTGCTATTTAACTTTTTCTACGATTTCTACTAATCTCCAGTTCTTTGTCTTGCTCAAAGGACGGGTCTCCATGATGCGTACTGTATCGCCCTCACTGCACTCGTTCTTCTCGTCGTGGGCAACGAACTTTGTGGTCTTCTTTACGAACTTGCCGTAGATAGGGTGCTTCTCTTTTCTTGCTACCGCAACCACGATGGACTTGTCCATCTTGTTGCTGACCACCACACCTATTCTTTCCTTACGAAGATTTCTTTCCATAGGAATTCTCTTTTATTAGTTCTGTTTCTCTTTCTGTGCCAGGATGGTCATCATACGGGCGATGTCCTTTCTTGCCTTGGCAATTTTCGATGTATCCTCCAATGGAGAGATTGTATGGTTAATCTTCATTGTATCGAGGTTTGCCTTTTCAATCTCGATGCGCTCACGCAGATCTGCGATTGACATTTCGCGTACTTCCGATGCTTTCATTTTCGTCTCCATTAAATTATTCCACATAATCTCTGCGCACCACGAACTTCGTAGTTACAGGAAGTTTCTGAGCTCCGAGACGGAGTGCCTCCTTTGCGATCTCGAGAGATACGCCCTCAGCTTCGATAAGGATGCGGCCTGGGGTCACAGGGCATACGAATCCCTCCGGATTACCCTTACCTTTACCCATACGCACCTCGGCAGGTTTCTTGGTGTAAGGCTTGTCAGGGAAGATCCTGATCCAGATCTTGCCTTCACGCTTCATGTAACGCGATACAGCCTGACGCGCAGCCTCAATCTGACGGCCTGTAAGCCAGCAGTTCTCCAAGGTCTTGATACCGAAAGAACCGAATGCGAGCTGGTTGCCTCTCTGGGCAAGACCTTTCATGCGGCCTTTCTGCTGCCTTCTGAATTTTGTTTTCTTTGGTTGTAACATTGCTCTATTACTTTAGTAAAATATTTCACAATATCCCTAACTAATTGAGTATCAGCTGGTTGGGCGGAGTGGTCCTCAATTAACGGGTTGCAAAGATAGTAAAAATTCCTGAATTGCAAACTATTTTTATAAAAATTTTCAACATTTTCGACCGCGATTCTTGAAACCTAAATGCCGTTGATTCATTGAGTTACGAATGTGGTTGAAAAGTTTATCCGCCCATTTTGGACTTGACAGGAAAACGGCTGATGTATTTTTATACGAATGTTCGGGTTTCGGAAGTAATTGCTAAATTTGCATCCTTGCACACATCGCGGATGAAAGGAAGAATCATAATATCGGTCATGTTCACGGCAATCCTGCTGGCGGCGCCCCGAATCGGGACGGCGCAGGAGAGGCAGTCCGGCACGAAGACGAAGGTCAGGATGTCGGGGACGGCCTCTATGCCCCAGGTGGACAGAAGCGGGAAGAACTATCTGCATTATGTCATCGAAGGCAAGGATACCGTATTTGTGGATGAACTTCCTGCATCCAAGGTATATTCGAGGTTACCGAAACAGAAAGGGAGGGAATGGCGCAAATATTACCGGCTCGTACATAATTTCAGCAAGACCTACCCATATGCGCTCGTGGCGCGCAAGCTGGTGGCACGTGCGGACAGCACCATAGCGGCAGACAATCTCAAGCGGGGAAAGAGGGACAAATACATCAACGAGGTCCAGAAGGAACTGTTCAACGTGTTCGAGCAGCCTCTGCGCAACCTGACCGTGAGCCAGGGAGCCCTTCTGATGAAACTGATTGACAGGGAGGTCGGCAAATCATCCTATAATATCATAAAGGATTACAAAAGCGGGATCGCCGCCGGTTTCTGGCAGGGCATCGCGAAGCTGTTCGGCTCGGACCTGAAGAAGCCGTACGACCCGGAAGGCGAGGACAAGGCCGTGGAGGAACTTGTCGAGATCTGGGAAGCGGGAGACTTCCAGGCCTTCTATTTCTCACTGTTCTGGCAGGACCCTCCCGTCGTCGACATCCCTGCCGGATACCTGTAGAAAAGGCCGATAGTCAGAGCTGCCGTCTTATGGACTCCAGCAAACCGATGTCCGCAGGCAGCCATCTCACCGAATCCAGGGTTTCCCTGGACAGCCATGCGGATGCCTCGTGTTCGTTCAGATGGATGGAGGCGGACTCCAATGTACACCAGAAACAGTGCATCGTGAGATGGAAGGTCGGATAGTCCCATTCCACGGTGTCAATCAGTTCCCCCACCTCGATTTCCGCATCCAGTTCTTCCCTGATTTCCCTGACAAGGGCCTCACGGGGCGTTTCACCCGGCTCCATCTTGCCGCCCGGAAACTCCCACCAATCCTTGAAGTCACCATATCCGCGCTGGGTGGCGAAGATTTCGTCTCCCCTCCTGATTACCGCTGCAACAACCTCTATCTGTTTCATATAAAACCGTTTTCGATACCGCTGAAAAACATGACTATGAGTCCGACAGATCGTGGCCGTCGAAGCGGAGGTATGGGGATGAGTCGAGCCAGTCCTTGAGGATGTGGAAGGAGGCTCCTGTCGGGAGTGTCATGGAGACATCTACATGGTAGTGGCCGAATATGAAATGGTCCACTTTGTGGGAACGGGAATATTCGAGGGCGAATCTGTACAATGGCTCATCCTCTCCCTTGAATAAATATTCCTCATGACGTGCGAGACGGTTGTTCTTTGACCAACCGTTTCCAAAACGGAAGGCGATCCATGGATGCAGGAGGCTGAAAAGGAACTGTGCCACCCTGTTGTGAAACAACCACCTCAAAAGACGGTAGCCCACCGGAACAGGACCGAGACCGTCGCCATGACCCAGGCAGAAAGTCTTGCCTCCAATCTCAACGAGGGCAGGCTGCTCCAGGCGTTTCATTCCCAGTTCCTCGAAATAGGAATATGTCCAGACATCGTGGTTGCCCTGGAAGAAATATATGTTGACTCCCCTGTCCATCAGATCTACGAGGGCCGAAAACACGCGCACATAGCCTTTAGGCACGACATCCCTGTATTCATACCAGAAATCCCAGATGTCCCCGAGGAGATACAGGGCCTCCGTCTGCTCAGGAAGCGAACGCAGGAACTCCACAAAGCGTCTCTCGCGCGAAGCCGGGTCCGCCACATCGAGACCGAGGTGGACGTCCGCGACAAAATATGTGAGACCGCCTTGCATCAGCAATTTATGCGAAGATGAAAATAAGGAGTGCAACTATTGCGCAGTAGAGGGCGAACCAGCTCAACCTGGCCTTCTTGACGAGGGCGATCATCACCTTGCAGGCGAACAGTCCGGAAATGAATGCGGACAGGAAGCCAAGCACAAGAGGCAGGACTCCTACGGACGAAGAGGCGAAGTCGCCGCCAACCAGGTCGAGGAAAGCCTCGCCGAGAATCGGGACAAGCACCATCAGGAAAGAGAACTGCGCCATCACATCCCTCCTGACGCCGCAGATAAGGCCCGTGGAGATCGTCGTGCCTGAACGGGAGAGTCCGGGAGCGACGGCGAATGCCTGGCCGAGGCCGACCACGAAAGCCTGCCAGTAGGATATACCGTTGCGGTACTCCTTGCCGAAAGGCAGGAACGGAACCCTGCCCGGCTTGGATGCGAGGTCCGAGAAGGAAAGCAGGAGAGCCGTGACCAGCAGGGCTACGCCGACAGCCGTGATGGAGCCGAACAGCGACTCGACGGAGTCCTTGAAGAACACCCCGACGATGAACACCGGAATCATGGACACCGCTATCTTGAGGATATAGTCAGTCTCGTCGTTGTACCTGAACTTGAAAAGGCCCTTCAGAAGCGACCATATCTGCTTGCGGAACACCACTATGGTACTGAGCACCGTAGCTGCATGGACAAGCACCTCGAACACAAGGTCATCGGACGCCTCGATCCCAAGCAGTTCACGGCCTATCACCAGATGTCCGCTGCTGCTCACGGGGAGAAACTCGGTCAGTCCCTGCAAAAGACCGAGGATAATGCCTTCATACCATTCCATCCGCTATTCCTCCCCTTCCTTTTTGCTGCGGCCGCCGAAACCGCCGCGCATTATCGCAACCACCTCTATGACGATGCCGAGGACTATCACCACCGGTGCGGCTACAAGGCGTCTGAAATCAAACATGGCATAGTTGAATACCTGCGGGTCATCGCTGCCGCCGCCTGTCATCAATATATATCCGGACACCATGACTATGAATCCGACCAGAAGCAGTCTCAGTCCCTTGGGGCTCATCGCCATACGTCCCTGCCCGTTGTTGTTCTCCATTTTCAATGAATAATTATAAAATCAATAATACAAGTCATCCTTCTTCAACGAAAGGAGCTTGCCCACCACGATCCAGGTGCTGACAAGACAGAGTGCCAGACCCGAGACAAAAACAATCCCCATCACCTCGATGAGCAGTTCGAGACGGAAAATCTCGAAAAGCTGCGCGAACTCGTTCCTCATGAGGAAAAGAAGGCCGACAAGCGCGATTATGGCCAGCACTGCGGCGAACACTCCCTGAAAAGCTGCCTGGACGAGAAACGGAGCCCGTATGAAGGACTTGGTGGCCCCCACGAGCTTCATCGTGTGTATGGTGAACCTGCGGGCGAACACATTGAGCCTCACAGTGTTGTTTATAAGCACGAAGGAAATGAACAGGAGAAGGGCTATGAAGAAGCCGAGAAAGAGCGAAATCCTGCTCAGGTTGGCATTGAGCGCATCCACGAGGGAGCGCTGATATACCACCTCATCGACGAGTGGGGAAGACTCAATCACCTTCCGCACCACCTCGAGGCTGTCCGAGGAGACATAGTCGGCATTGAGGGATACATCTATGGACATAGGTATCGGGGAGGTCTCGAAAACGTCGAGGAAATCAGTTCCGAGAAGATCCTCCATCTCCCTGCGCCCCTGCTCCTTGGAAACGAAAACCGTACTCTTGATATAAGGCATCCCCTCCAGGTCGGACCTGTAGTCAAGGGCATCGTCCTCCGAGACATTCTGCTTCATCATCACGGAAACCTGCATGTTCTCCTTGAAGTAGTCCGAGACACCCTTGGCATTGACAAGCAGCATGCTTGCCACACCGACCAGCAGCAGGACAAGGCTTATGCTGATGACGGAGGACATATAGGCATTGACAAGCCTGCGCCTCATTATCTTGTTGTCAGTGTTTCCCATAGGGGCAAAGATAGTGAAATATCAAAAAAATATTATTATCTTTGTAGAGATTTTGTCATTAAATACAACGATATATGGTCAATTCGGCAAAAAGAGTCCTGTTCGTCAATTCGGAGATATATCCCTATCTTCCGGAATCCGGCATATCCTCAATAGGAAGGTATCTTCCTCAGGGAATACAGGAGAGGAAGAAGGAAATACGCTCATTCATGCCGCGATACGGCTGCATCAACGAAAGGAAGAATCAGTTGCACGAAGTCATCAGGCTGTCAGGCATGAACATCATAATCAATGATGTGGACAGGCCTCTGGTCATTAAGGTGGCATCCATTTCAGCCGCGAGGATGCAGGTGTATTTCATTGACAATGAAGACTATTTCCACAGGAAAAGCATCTTCAGGGATGAAAGCGGCAACTTTTTCGAGGACAATGGCGAAAGGGCCATATTCTTTGCAAGGGGCGTGCTCGAGACCGTCAAGAAGCTCAGGTGGGCTCCGGACATCATCCACTGCCACGGATGGATTTCACAGATTCTGCCTCTATATCTGAAGAAAGCATATATCGACGACCCTATATTCTCTAACAGCAAGGTCGTCCTCTCGCTGTATGACGACACGCCGGGCAGCGAATTCCCGGCCGACTTCAAGGACAGGGTGCTGTATTCCGGAGTGACCGAGAAGGACGTGGAACTGTTGTCGGAACCTACAGGCATAAATCTTGCAAAACTTGCAGCCTGCCATTCTGACGGCATCATCTTCGGCTCGGCGAACATTCCGGAGGAGATTGTCTCTTTCTGCGGCAAATCATCGCTCCCTACCCTGCCGTTCGATGCTGATGCAATTGCAGATGGCTCATACATAGAGAATTATAACAATTTTTACGATCAGTTACTTAAATGAATTCGGGTTTATTGAGCAGAGCTTGCCGCTTGTTGGCCGCCGGTGCGATTCTGTTGTGCTCTGCATCCTGCATAGAAATCAACGAACATCTCGGAGAAAACTTCATTCCAAACGACCAGAAATGGGATGTATTCGTACCCGACCCAATTGAACTGGGTGTGGGCGATGTCGTAATGAAAATGTCCGACAGCCTTTCCGCATACAGCAGCAGGAGGTTCACATTAGGAGCCGTTACCGACGAAAGGGGAACAACCGTCAGGAGTACGAGCTTTACCCTGGTACCGGTGATGCAGGACATCGATTTCGGAGAGAACACAAAGATTCTCAGGTTCATGTTCACCGCCGTGAGGGACACATTGTCAGTCTCCGACGAAAAGGACCTGCGGATCCTCCAGAACATACACGTACACCCGCTCAAGGAATATCTTGACACCACGGTCCTCTATACCGGGGAATTCATGGACAGGGCAAGGCTGGAGAAATATGTCGATCTGGACAGGCGCATCACCATGGGCATTCCTGTATATGACGGAGGGGATTCGCTGACATTTGATTTCAGCAAGGAATTCGCCGAGGAGTTCGTGGAAAGCATCAGGAATGCCGACAAGGACACCATAAGCAATTTCGTGCAGGATGTTCCCGGAATATACATCACATCGGACCTCCCGGCTGGCATGGGTGGCAGGATCAACATGTTTGAGGTGGCAATGCAGACCGACTCATACGGCTATGTGACAGGCAACTATGCCGAGATAGCAATAAGGGCGGACTATGGAGACCGCAAGCAGGTCGATACATCTTTCCTTTTCATGTTCGGACCTATAGATTTCATTGACGACGAAAGCACCACCCTGCCGTCGCAGTACGCTTTCAATGCAAGTGGACAGACATTCTCCACGAACCTGGTTCCGGACCCTGACGACGAATTCGCATTCCTTGCACAGGAGTCGATATTCGTGGAGGGTGGAAGCGGGCTCAAGCCTGTGGTCAAGGCCAGAAAGTTGAAGGAACTTGCGGAAAAGGCTATACGGGACAAAGGAATAGAGGATTTGAGCAATGTTGTAATCAACAAGGCGACCATTGTGTTCCCGTTCGATGCGAGCTCCCTCAGCGGAGGTTGGTCAGACGTGAACCTGTTCCCGACCATACTCAGCCCGACTGTAAGGCTCAGGAGTTCGAGCGGAGGATATGTCTCATATGCCGGGCTGACGGATTCCAGCATCGAGAGCGAGAATCAGGGCGACATAAACAGGTCGCTCGCAATGTATAGCCCCGACATCAGCCACCACGTGCAGGAAATCATCAAGATCGACAGCAATGCCGAGGATTTCGATACAAGCATAGAGAATTACGACATATGGCTTCTGATAATGCACGAAGAAACCACCACGACATCGAATGACAGCAGCTATTCAGACTATTACAACAATCTCTTATACAACTCGTACTACAACAGCATGATGTACGACCCATACGGATACGGATATGGGTACGGATACGGAAGTTATGGATACGGATATGGGAGCTATGGATACAGCAACTATTACAATTATCTGATGATGGCCTCATATGCAAGCGGTTCTTCAACCACCACCGAGACATCCACAGACCTGGACAGGGACAGATATTACAAATGTATGCTCTGCGGTCCTAAGGCCCCGGAAGGGAGCAGGCCGAGGCTTCTGATTACGTTCTCCGTTCCTAACGGAGGAAAATAAATTGATCCAGGGAGGGAATAACCTCCCATAAGACGGTATTTAACAGAATTGAGGCTGAGCGGTTAATCCACTCAGCCTCAATATTTTGTAATCTTGAACAGAAATTATGCGTTAACCTTGTTCTCGATATACTTGATGGCGTCGCCAACAGTTGCAATCTTGTCGCCAGCATCATCATCAGGAATCTCGATGTTGAACTGCTTCTCAAATTCCATGATAAGCTCTACGATATCAAGAGAATCTGCTCCGAGATCATTTGTGAAGCTCGCTGTCTCAGTTACTTCAGACGGATCAACGCCCAATTTCTCGACGATGATTGCCTTTACATTTTCAGCAATATTTGCCATAACGCTAAAATTTTAGTTAATAATTCAGTATTTAATACACGATAACATTTCTGCTAAAACGGGTGCAAATTAAGTAAAAAAAATCCGAAAATAAAAATTTTCATCCCATAAGGTGGTGGAACAGTGGAATAAGCGGTATTATATGATATTTGCAGGCGAAATCATTTGGCATCAGAACTGAGCTTCAGCCACACCCGCAGGCCGTTTATCGAGTTCAGCAGGTAGAAAGACCACATGATGACCATCAGACCGGCATGTGCCTCACCCCTTGTGGCCATTATCACCCACATGACCACGCTGATTATGTTGGTCACTATCCACAACACCCATTGTTCCATGAATGCGAGGGCCATCAGGGCCTGGGCGACGATGCTCAGAACCGTCGTGGCGGAATCCTTGAAAGGCTGCGGGTCTCCAAGATGACGGAGGATGAAGCCGCAGACTGTAACGGCGACGGCGCACCCTGCAACAAGGAGAATGCGGCCCGTCCAGGAGAGGCGTCGGGCTTTCACGGTGGAGGAAAGATTTCTCGACTCCCGTTGGTCGCTCGAAATGACAGGATTGGTGTGGTCGCTCGAAATGACAGGATTGGTGTGGTCGCTCGAAATGACAGATTTGGAGTGGTCGCCCGAAATGACAGGAGAGGAACGGCGCCGCCATTGCCACCAGCCGATGAACTGCATCGGGAAATAGTAGAACGCATTCAAAGCAGCATCGCCATACAATGACGCATTGTAAGAAATCCACGCATAGAGTGACACATTTACAACCCCGAAAAGGTAGTTCCAGATGCTGCCCTTGGCAACAAGCACGACGCAGAAGACTCCCGCGATACCTGCGACGGAGCCGAGAAGTGCGCCGGAGAGGGAATCGTCCCCGGACATGACAGCATAAAAGGAATAGACTGCCGACGAGGCGATTACACCTACGATAAGGAACCAGTCATAGAATGACAATACTTTATTGTTGCTCATATTCTGTGTTTTCTGATTTGTTCAATTCCGAGAGGATTGCCTGCGCGACCTTCCTCGGGACTATCTCCGCGAGGTCGTCCTCCGATGCTGCTGCTATGCGGGCCACGCTTCCGAACCGCAGGAGAAGTCTCTGTTCGGTCTTCTCCCCCACTCCGTTTATCTCGCGCAGGGCTGAGGAAATCTGGGCCTTGCTCCGAAGGTTGCGGTGGAATGTGATGCCGAATCGGTGCGCCTCGTCACGGATCTGCTGGAGGACCTTGAGGGCCTGGGAGTTGCGGTCGATGAAGAGAGGATATGGGTCTCCGACGCGGATGACCTCTTCAAGCCGCTTGGCAAGGCCGATTACAGTGAGCCTCTCCGTCAGTCCGAGTTCGGCGAGGGCTTCGTATGCGAATGAGAGCTGCCCCTTGCCGCCGTCGATGACGACGAGTTGCGGGAGGTCGTCCGGATTCTCCTGGAGCATCCTCGAATAGCGTCTGTTCACGACCTCCTTCATCGAAGCATAGTCGTTCGCCCCGACCACCGTCTTGATCTTGAAGTGCCTGTAGTCTTTCTTGGACGGCCTTGCCCCCCTGAACACCACGCAGGAGGCTACCGGGTTGGTACCCTGGATGTTGGAGTTGTCGAAACATTCGATATGCTCCGGAAGTTCCTTCATCCCGAGGGCGACACGGAGTTCTTCGAGGACCTTCTGCCTGAAATCGTCAGGATCGGTATGCTCCCTCTGCTTCAAGGCATTGAAACGCATTTCCTTGGAGTTCCTTGCGCTCAGTTCGAGCAGAGCCAGCTTGTCTCCCCTGACAGGAATCCGGAAATCGACGTCCTCCAGTTCGAAATCTGGCAGGAACGGAACTATGACTTCGCGGGCGAGGACTCCGAACTTGGAGCGGATTTCTCCGATGAACATCCCGAGCACCGACTCCGGGGTCTCGTCCATCACGAGCTTGAATCCGAGATTGAGGGACTGGACGACGGCCCCGCCCCTGATGCGCATGAAATTGCCGAATGCCTCCGTGCTGTCGCAGACGAGGGAGAACACATCCACATCCCCGATGGTGGCGTTCACTATGACTGATTTGCCATAATGGTTCTCAAGGGACTGCATCTTCTCCTTATATAGAGCCGCCTGCTCGAATTCCATCCTCTGGGCAGCCTCGGTCATGAGTGTGCGGTAATGCTGTATGATTTCCTTGCCGCCTCCTTTGAGCAGTTTCACGATTTCCTCGATGTTCTCATTGTATTCCTGCTGCGAGATTGCACCGATGCAGCAGCCCCGGCATCTGCCGATGTGGAAGTCGAGGCAAGGGCGGAACTTGCGGCGCAGGATGGCGTCGGAGGTGATCTTCAGGTTGCAGGAGCGCAGAGGATATATGCTGCGGAAGAAATCGAGTAGGTTGCGTGCGTGCATCACGCTGCTGTACGGTCCGAAATAGCGGGAACCGTCCCTGACAACGCGTCGGGTTAGGTAAACCTTGGGGAAGTCGTCTGCGCTGACGCATATCCACGGATAGGTCTTGGAGTCCTTCAGGAGGATGTTGTACCTCGGCTTGAACTGCTTGATGAGGTTGTTCTCGAGCAGGAGGGCGTCGGCCTCGGTCTCCACCACGGTGTATTGGGCGTCGGCTATCTTCGAGACCATCACTGCTGTCTTGCGCGTGAGCCTTTCGACGGGGACGAAGTATTGGGCCACCCTCTTGTGCAGGTCCTTGGCCTTGCCGACATAAATGACATTCCCCTCGGAGTCATAATAGCGATAGACTCCGGGGGAATGTGGAAAGAGTGATATTTTTTCCTTGAGGGTCACATTCACAGTGCCTTGAGGGCGCTTGGAACATTATTCAAGATATTCAGCGACAGCCTCGGCGAGGGCTTCTCCGTAGAGGCCTCGTCTGAGGATGGTACCGTCAGGGCCTATGAGCATGATGTGAGGGATGCCGTCTATGCCGTAAATATCGGTAGGGACGCTGCCTGCATTGTTGAGCATCTTCCAGTTCATGCCGAGGTCGTTGGCCGTGTTGATGGTGACCTCAGGTCCCTGCCTTTCCCAGACTGCGATGCTCAGGACATCGAAGTCCTTGCCCTTGTATTTCTCGTAGATGGACTTGATGTTCGGCATTTCGCGTTTGCATGGGCCGCACCAAGGGGACCAGAAATCGACAATGACATATTTGCCCTTGCCGACATAGTCAGAAAACCTGACTGTGCTGTACTTTGGCTGAGGAGGGATGCTCCTGGTCATGCCTACGACCGTCTCGATGGTGAAATCCTTGAACATCTTGCCTTCTCCGGTCTCAAGTCTTGCATCAATGGACTTTTTGATACTCTGAACATATTGGTGTTCCTGGAGGGCCGGTGCCATTGAGGCAATGAACTCTGAAAGTTCTTCGTCTTCGAGGTCATATCTCATGGCGTCGAGGGCCAGGATTGCAACGAAGTTGTCTTTGTTGGCTTCGAGAACATCCTTGTTGTACTGTGAGAATGATTCCATGAAAGAATCATAGTAGTCTGAGAACTGCTCTCTCTTCTGATCTTCGGAAATGGTTTCGTCAGAGAAGATTTCAGTACGTCTTGCAGTGAATTCGCCCATGAGTTCTTCGCTTTTGGCGTTGAAAGCATTGAGTCTTTCCTGTACGGATATTTTTGAATATGAAGATGTCACCGTGGATTCTCCGTCGAGGACGATTGTGAGAGGGGTGCCGTCCGGAATGAATCCGACTCCGTAAGATCCGGCCTCTGCCCTGGCAAAGGCGCAGACATCGGTCGGGATTTCGAGGCTGAATTTTCCATTGGTCACAGGTACCAATGTGTCGAGCTGACCTCTGACAGTGATGTTTACGCTGTCAAGGCCTTCAGGGACTACCGTTCCGGTTATTTTGGTGGTGTCCGACACTTTCGCGCAGGAGGCGAGGAGAGCCGCAGCCGAGGCGGCGATAAGTATTCTGCTTGGTTTCATGATTCTGTTCTTTTGGGGTCAATGTCCATGACAAAGGTAATAAAATTCTGTTTATATGACTCCGCAGGCTGTCATTCCGAACGGAGTGAGGAATCTGAGGGAGATGGTGATTCCCGCAGATCCCTCATCGCTTGCGATCTCGGAATGACATGTAGGGTCAGACGAATTTGGTAGGGTCAGGGTTGTTCAGCTCATCCGTGATGCCGGAATTGTTCTGAATCTCCGTCCTCGGGATGCAGATGTTCCACTGAGGAGAACGCCCCTCGCAGTTGAACTGGAAATCCGCTCCGAAATTGGACCCGTCATAAATCCTCGTTATGCCGAGATTGAGCCTCTTGTAATCAAACAGAAGCACACCCTCGCCCCAGAACTCGGCCCTTTTCTGCACCATCATCTCCTTGATGAAGGAATCCTCGTCCTCTGCCTGGCACACATAGGAGCCATCCTTGATACGCCAGGTATTCATGAAGTCCTCAAGCAATGACTTGGCAGCCCCAAGCCCTTTCATGCGCAGGGTCGCCTCCATCCTGAGGAAATACATCTCCTCGACACGCATCAGAGGATGGTCTGCGGCAACGCCTACCGAATAGTCGTAGCACTCGCCCCTTGCAGGACGGAACTTGAACGACTGGTAAGGTGCTGCATACTTCATCGTATATTCGTGTGCCGATTCGTTGCCAGCCAGGTCATAGTCATAGCCGCTGCCCGGAACATAGAACGAGCGTTTCCTGAAATCAGCCGATGACATCGAAGAATACAAGGCCGTGCTGATACCAGGCTTGGTCACGAAGGCATAGCCCCAGAACGCCTCGTTCGACATCATTGACGTGAAATTGAACAGGTTGTTTGTCATCGTGTTGGCGAGGGTCAGGCCCCATACCCAGGAGTTGCAGGCAGAAATGTTGTTGAAACCGTTGTTGGTGTCATGCCATTCCTGCTCCGTCAGAGGAGTGTAACCTGCGGAAATCACCTTGGAGGCATAGTCGGAAGCCTTGATGAAAGCCTCGGCGCGTGAGATATCATCCAGATCCTCCCAATAACCCATCTCGATATATGTCCTTGCAAGCAAGCCATAGACTATCGTGGCACAAGGAGACGTGGAAGACACCGGATTGCCGGCATCATTGAAGCAGGCCAATGCCTCCTCAAGGTCGGAGATGATGAACTCATACATCTCTTTCCGTGGAACACGAGGATTGTCCACAGCTTCCTCCTCGGTGGTCTCTTCCGTCACAATCGGAACGGTCAGATTCCTGATGGATGGGGAAATCTCAATGTAGCCGTTCTCCTTAGGTTCATAGAGCCTCGCAAGGTCAAGATAACACATTGCCCTGTATGTCAATGCCTTGGCACGGTTCATCAAATCTGCGGCATCCTCGGTCGGGACAGGAACGGCTGCAAGGATGACATTGGCTGAATGAATCCATTTGTAGTAGCAGACCCAGAAATATGAAGGATATGCCCCAGTCGAACCCTGGCCGAGATTCATGGCGTAGTTGTTATACTGGTTGTAGTCATAATCCCCGCACATCACAAGGTCCTCGAGCATGGAATCTGTCATTATATGGATGGACGGTATTCCGAAATCTATATGGAAACCGTATGTCCCATAGAATCCGGACAGGCCGGCACCCATCATCTCCACGGGCAGGCCATTGACATTCTGGTCTATGCCGACTTCACTGACATCCGAGGCAGTGAGCACATTGCCAGACATATAGGCTTCCTCTATGCACCCGGTCACGGCCACGGCCGCAGCACCGGCAATAATCAATTTGTATATAATGTTTCTCATATCCGTCAGAATGTTATGTTGATACCGCCAGAAAGCGTCCTCACAGGGGAATTCACAGAACTGTTGGTGTTGCCGCTGAAGCTGAAGCGCGGGTCGAAACCTCTCCTGCGTGAGACATAGAAGATATTGTCACAGGCCACATATATCCTCAGCCTGCTGACCTTGAATCTCGATGTCACCTTCTCCGGAAGAGTGTAGCCGACCTGTGCATTCTGAAGATTGAGCCAGCTCGCGTCGGTCAGGAAGCGGTCTGAACTTGCCGTGGTGTACTGGTCGCCGAAATAATGACGAGGGATGTCGCTGTCAGGATTGTCCGGAGTCCAGGCGTCGAACACATCCTTGTGGAAATTGAATCCCTTGGAAGTGGCTGTAGGAGAGGACATGAACGAAGCATATCCGCTGTCATAAGCCTTGCCGCCGATGGAATATGTGAAAGCCACGGCCACATCGACACCGTAGAACGAGAGACTCGTACCGAATCCTCCGTAAAGGGCCGGGATAGGGTTGCCGCAGAGATAATACGTGGCATTCTCGTAAGTGGATGTGGTCGTCGTGCCGGTCACATTGCCCTGCTCGTCATAGATGTCCTGATACCAGAGGGAAAGACCGGTCTCGTGATCGACACCTGCATATTTCCTCAGATAGAAGGTATTGAACGGCAGGCCTTCGCCGACGAACTTGCTTCCGTTTGCAAATCCAGGATAGCCCTCGACTGACGAAATCTTGTTCTTTTCTGGTATGAGAAGGACCTTGTTCGTATAATGGGTGAAGTTGAGATAGGCATCCCAGTTGAAATTCTGCCTCCTCATCAGCACTCCGTGCAGATCCACCTCGATACCGGTGTTGCGCATGTCGCCGATATTGTCGTAATATCCGCTATAACCGATTGATGAAGGCAGGCTGAAGAAGTAAAGCATGTCGGAGGTCTTCTTGTAGAAATACTCCACGCTACCTCCGAACCTTCCTCTGAAGAAATCGAAATCGGCACCTACATTGACGGTCATGTTGGTCTCCCAGGTAATGTTCTCGTTACCCTTGTCGTTGAAGCCGAGACCGGCACTACCTTCATTGTTGAGAAGCATGTAAGTGTCTGTATATCTGAATGAACCGATACCGTCATTACCCTGGGAACCAGCGGAAGCCTTGATCTTCAGCATATCCACCCAGGAGGCTTTGAACCAGTCTTCCTTGCTTATGAGCCAACCGGCTCCGACTGCCCAGAAGCTGCCCCAGCGGTGCTTCGGGTTGAAGTTGGAGGAAGCGTCGAGACGGTAAGAGAGGTTTGCGAAATATTTCTGGTTGTAATCATACTGCACCCTCGCGAAATATCCTTCGACATTGTACATGCTGCGTGAAGACGAAGCGGTGTTGTTGTCGATGATCGCGCCGTCAAGCTCGTCTGTGTCGTTGCTGAAAAGCTGGGACTTGGCTGCGCTGAGGCTGTAGTTCATCTGTTTCTGCCACTCGTGTCCGACCATCACGCTCAAATCGTGCAGGCCTGCGATACGCCTGCTCCAGGACAGTATCTGCTGCATGTTGAGGTCAAACTCCCTGCTGTGGCCCTTGCTCACGACTCCGCCGGAAGAGGCGAACTGTCCGTAGAGCTTGTTATAGACATTGGTGACGCGGGTCTCGTCCACATTAGCGCCCACATTGAAGGTGAACTTGAAATCCTTCAGGAAAGAGACCTCGGCATAACCGATGACATTGAAGGCGTTGCCCTGATAGTTGTTCCTGTTCAGCTGCATGTCGGAAACAGGGTTGGCCTTGGTGAAGAACGGACGATAGCATCCGTTCTCATAGTATCCGTAGTCGTAACGTTTGCGGCCGGCATCGTCATACATTATGTTGCCATCGGCGTCACGCACGTAGAGAGGATATATAGGAGCAATCGAGGTTGCGATTGCGAACACATTCGAAGAACTGCTGGACGAACCTTCATCGGAGTTTCCGTTGTTCCAGTTGAAATTGGTGTATGAGAATGTCGCACCCATCTTCAGCCAGCTCTTTGCCTGGTAGTCGGCACGCATACGGGCAGTGTAGCGCTGCATGTCGGAGCCTGCGATGATACCCTTGTTGTTCAGGTATCCGAAAGAGGCATACATGGACATCTTGCCCACGGAGCCGCTGACGCTGATGTTGTATTCCTGACGGAGAGACTGGCGATATGCATTGTCAAGCCAGTTGTCCGGCATAATGGTGTATGTCTTGCCATCGTACGGGCTCACCACCGTCGCCCCGAGCGTGGCAGTCGGATTGAGCTTGCCGTCGATTCCGATGAGGGCCTTGCCGTCACCGGTAGTGTATGATATGTAGCCGAGCTGCTCCTGGAGCTGGGCGTTGGCGTATGCGTTGCGAAGGGTCTCCGAACTGTATTTGTCCCTTGCCGAATTGTTAACTGCGGCATAGAATGCCTCATAGTATTCTCCCGGGTCGGTTATGACATCGTAGGTGCGCAAAGCCCTGGAGTTCATACCCCATTTCGCATCGACATTGACCACGGCATCCCCCCATTTCGCCTTCTTGGTGGTAATCATGATGACACCGTTTGCTCCACGGGAGCCGTAGAGGGAGTTGGATGCGGCATCCTTCTGGACGGTTATCGACTCTATGTCGGCGGAGTTCAGATTGTTCATGTCGCCGGTATAAGGCACGCCATCAACCACGTAAAGCGGGGAAGACGATGCGTTCATCGTACCTATACCCCTGATGACAATCGAAGGTGACGAACCGAGCGAACCCGTTGAAGTGGTCATCTGGACACCTGCCACCATACCTTCAAGTGCGCGGGTGGCATCGGAACTCTGCACCTTGGCGATGTCCGCGGACTTCACCACGGCAGCAGAACCGGTGAACGCCTCCTTGGTGGATGTACCGAAAGCGACCACGATAGTCTCTTCAAGGGTTTCCGTGTCCGGAGACATCACGACATCGATTTTCACGCGGGAGTCCACAGGCACATCCACGGACTTGTAGCCTATCGATGTGAATTCGAGGACTCCGTCAGAAGGAACGGAAATCGAATAGTTGCCGTCGATGTCGGAGCTCGTCCCCGTCATCGTTCCTTTGACACGGATGGCCGCAAACGACACAGGCTCGCCGTTAGACGAGTCTGTGACTTTTCCCGAAACCGTCCTTTCCTGAGCGCCCAGGCTCAATGACAATGCTGAAAAGATTGTCAGAAGCAAGAACTTTATGTTTCTCATAGTGTTCTATTTATATATGACATTGCCGAAACGGCCTATCTGCGGGGTAATTGCAGTGAATCCCACCGGCGTCGATGAGTGGTTGATGTCGTATGCCTGAGACATCGGAGTACCAACCGCCTTGGTGTCTGAAAATATTGGACGAGGATCCCCGATAATGTCGCAGAAACAGAAATAAAGGGCATAGTTGAAATTGAAATCGCCCCAGTCGCCGAACGCATAAGGGAAGACATTGTCAATGTCATCCTCGTAACTCTTGTTCTGGTTGTTGAGAAGGTTTCCGTCCTCCGGGAGGAATCCGTCCTTGTAGTCGCCCTCATCCTTGGCATTCGAGCAACGGAATGTAATCGGAGCAAACTCGAACTTGCGTCCGTTGTATGATATGGTGGAAACGACCATGCCGACATTCTTGCCTTCGGAGCGGCTTCCTATAATCGTTACAGGGAAATCGATGCCGCGAAGGCCGTTGATGAGAAGCTCCGATGCGGAAGCGGTATTCTCGGACACTATCACGAAAAGCCGTGTCAGGCCAAGTTCCGGAGCCCTCTCCAGACCGTCCGGGGCGTTTATATATCCGTATCCGAATGTCCAGTCCTCCTTATGGCCATCGACATATTCGGCCTTGAAGAAAATATCATTGTCGTGCGCGCGTCCCACGATTGAACTTGCGATGTAGCGGCTCTGGGACACGGCACCGCCGACATTGAAGCGAAGGTCGAGAATGAGGTCCTTGATTCCGGCCTGGATGAACTGTTGAATCTGGTTCTCAATCAGGAACTGGGCTGACATGTCAAAACTCTCCGTTGCCATGTAGCCGATGCAGAAATCAGGAAGCTGGGATTCTTCTCCATCCTTGGTCTGGGTGTTGTCCTCGGAATCCACATTGGCGTTCTGGAGTATTGCAGCAAAGAGGACAGGGTCATACCCGAAGTTCGATGCTGCAACCGTGGCCTCATTATATTCATTCAATTCAAATCTGTCGCCGCTCTCTGCAAGGTTGTATCTTGAGAAAAGGAGAGTATATTCGCCCTGAGGATTATAGAAAAGCTGCGACATGAAACTCTGATAGTTGTCATAGGTGACATTCACACCATTGACATTCCAGATGGTATCTCCCCTGCGCAGACCAGCGGTTTCAGCAGGAGAACCCCTGTAAACATAACCGAGAGTCAATCCGACCTGCTGGGTTCCTGTCTTGTACAGGGATGCGAAAAGCGGACCGATACCGAGTCCGTAAGTCGTTGCAAGCTCTTCCGCCTTGGTCCCTTCAAGTTCCTGGATATATGAATATATATATCTTTGACCGGCGTAGGATGAATATGCCCTGTAGTAGCCACCATCCTCGATGTTGGTCTCGCCAAGTTTCGTAAGGTTGGTGTACAGGTATTCATCGTATGAGACCTTCTCCTTCTCTATCTTGTTGTACTCGGCAGCCCACAGATACTCGGTAGAAAGACGCTCCTCCATCTGGGAGATGAGATAATCATTCATGGCATTGTCCTCCATGCCGGAAGACTGCTCGAAAACAGCCATCACGGAACGGGCGAATCCCTCAACCTTGACATAAAGGGTGGCCGTGCGGGTTTCCATGGATGAATTTTTCGCGAATTGGATTTTCACTCCTCCCCTGCCGGCCTGGGCATTGCCTGTGGTGTTCGTTATCTGAGCCCAGTCGCCATCGGACACGATATCCGCCGTCCATGCGGCCTGCGCATCGAATGTCACCGTCACAGTCTCGCCATAGACGGAAACCAGCTGTTCCTCCCGTGGGTTCTTGACATTTGAGAATCCGGTAGGCTCATTCTCCGACTTGGTGCAGGAAAAGAGAGCCACGGCTGCGATAAAGATTGATAATAGTCTAAGCTTGCTCATTGCAAAAATTTAAAATGAGGGGCCGGAGGCCCGGCCCCTCCCATGATTTATTTGATTTCGGAATTATTCTCCAGTTGCAGGAGCTTCAGTAGGCTTCTCCGGGAATGTCGGAGTATAAAGATCAAATGTATGATATTTGTCGTTTGAGTCCACCCAAACCAGCCAAATGCTGGTTGTCTCATTTGCATATTCTTCCTGAATGTGTGAAGATTCGGTGTACTCCTTGCCATTTGCAACCACCCAGTCGGACATCGAAAGTTCAGTCTTGGCATTGTGATACTCAGGCTGGTCAATAAGACAATATACTTTCTTACAGTCAGCAGGCAATGTCAGATCCACATCAAGAGTTGTATTCTGAGAGTACCAACCAGTTCTGGAAGGAACAAAGGTATTTTCAATCCAGACCCAAGGATCCGGTCCCCAAGTCTCATTTGAAATTGAAGGTTTGCCATATGCCCAGTCATCGCTCGATTGCCTGATATAAACGATGTCACTTGAAGGAGTATAGGCTACAGTACTCATATGAGAAAGATTGCCGTCTGCATCCTCTCCCATGACATAGAATGTGTAATTGTAACCGAGAGTAAGATTAGAAAGTTCTATGGTGTTGTCAGTAAGGGTTGCAACATCAACAGTCACCAGATCATATCTGCTCTTCTGAGCCAACTTGTCCTCCATGGTATCGACACCATATGTATCATACGTGTTGACATATCTGATGCTGGTAACAGGTCCCTCAAGTGTAAGTTTGATTGTGACATTGGTCATTCCGAGGGTTACAACTTCAGGAGTAACCTTGAGATTGTCTGAATAAAGGAGTTTCTGTGTCGAAGTTTCGAGAGTAGCCACTTCGCCAGCCGCACCATCATTTCCGATAGCGACCGCTGCTATGACAATCTCTGTACCAGGGTCAAGATAAGTCCTGTTGATTTGGAAATTCTCTTCGGCATCTGTTTTTCCAGTACCCTGTGCAACCAATTTCTGAACAAGTTCAAGTTCATCGGCAGGAACCTCGTCCTTGGTGAATATCCTTGCATAGGTCTTGTATGCACCCTTGACAGTGGTAACCTTAACTGCAATCTGATTATAGGTAGGATCCTGAGTCAGGGAAATCTCTGGTTTTGCATATGAGCCACCGAGAGACAATGATTTTGTAGAGAACTCATATACAGTGAATGATTCTACAGAGTAGTTGCCACTTTCATCGTAAGGAACAACCCAGAATACATACTCCGTATCAATCTTCAAAGTTGTATTCCATCCTCCGCAAATCAGACCGGCAGCTCCTTCATATGCTGTTTTGCAAACTGATGGACCCCACATTGAACCTAAATCATATAGATAATTCTCCGGATCCCACCATTGCTTTTCATCACATCCGGCGTAGAAGCCGTCGCACCCTGAGAAGGTTACCTTTACAATAGCGTTATCCAATGAAGGAGTAATGGTAACATCGATCTTCACTGGTAAATAAACAACATACTGCAAGTCTTCGGCAGAATACGTGGCATCATCATATGGAGAACACCAATTGCTTGCGAATACCACATATGCCTCCTCAGGATCATATGATTCGCCGGCAAGAGCAGAAATGGTAGTTGTAAAGGAATTATAATATTCGGCACCCCATTTGAAACTGGTATTATTGCTAAAATACTCGCAGGCAGCCTCTGCAGAAAACTGTGAGTAAGGCATGATACCGGTGACATATCCTTCATAATTCCAGTTGTCAACATTCTTTGCAGCAAGGGTGAAGATAACGTTTTCACCATTAAGAGCAATCGTAAAGTCTGCTTCGTTCAGGGTTACTGCTACCTTGGCAATGATTGGCGATTCATTTTCAAAAGTTGCAAGGACCTTGACAAGACCTTCAGAATCAACATTCTCCAAAGAAGCAGGTGCAGTGACTTTAAGCCTTCCATCGGCTATGGATGCCTTCCAACCGTCCGGTTTCTCAGTAATGGTGTAATCCTTCACACCGTTCATTTCCAATTTAACATACTTGGTCTCTCCAGCGGTGAAATACTGCTTTCCGGAAAGGATTGCAAATGAAACTTCCTTTTCCTTTGCAACTTTTACGGTTTCTCCACTTGCGAGGGTGATGTATGCGTAATCATCATCTTCGGTTACAGCTGTGAAGAATACGACTTCCTCTTCCTGCTCGATGCCGGTATCTATCCAAGTTTTTCCGCCATCAACGGAAACCATCCACTTGCCATCTTCCAGTTTGACGGCAGGAGTAACGGTAACGGGAACCTTCTTGCCATCAACAAGAAGAGCCTGAGTATCGCCACCAGCTACGGTAACAGCCCAATACAGAACACCGCCTTCCTCGACGGTCGTAAGGAATGAAGAACCTGTAACGTCAGCACCGACAGTGAATGTCTGGCCATTGGAAAGAGTAACGACTGTGCTTCCGTCGCTCTGTGGGTCCACAGAAAGAACGGTAACCTTGCCGTTGATTATGGAAGTGAGTGCAGCCACCTCGTTAGAGACTCTTTCCTCAAGAGTGGATATCCTCTCATAGAGGTCCTGGATTGACTCCTTCAACTCGCTGTCGTCAAAGATGAACTTGTCGCAAGAGCTGAACAAGATTGGGCATGCCATAGCGGCTACGATCACGGCCTTGCCGATGATACGGCCCAGATTGGGGATAATTTGTTTTTTCATAATCTTATAATGATTAGTTGTTAATTTGCAGGTGGAGTCCTGTATTCTGACAGGTCGTGTAACTCACCCTTGTAGTAAATGACATAACCGAAATCGCTGTAACAGTCTTCGCCATTGTCCTCGCCTATGGCTATGGCTCCGACAAGCAGGAATTCGTCAGAATCCGGGTCGACCTCGTAGGTCGCAGTCGTTGAAGTGTTGACGCACTGCAGACCGAGAGTAATAGCGTAGTTCTGCCAGATTCTCAGGTAATCGGCATACTCGTATTCACCTCTCGGATCCTTCTCCGGAAGGAGTTTATGCAGGCCAAGTTCATTATATGAACCTTCGGAGGATGCGTAGTACTTTATCTGTTTGCTGTCCTCATTGGATATGATATTGCAGGTGAGGGTGGTGCCATCAGCACTGATTTGGGCTTCTATCTTCATTGAAGGATTCGGTCCAGGCACGACCTCGCGGGTAGACACCTTGTGCAAGGTCACAGGACCAACCACTCCGTTGATGTCCTCCGCACAGCAGGCAACGACGAACTCTATTCCTGAAGGCAAGCCAAAATATCCAAGCTTGTCAACACCGGAAGGAAGAGCCCACCATGCGTTGGCATTAGGGGTGTCATAGGCTCCGCCTGACCCAAAGAGATAGCCCAGCAGCTCTTCACGGGTACCAGGATTCTCATCATTCACATATGGTGAATCTACGACATCCGGAGCGACAATCTGAAACCTGAGCATTGCCATGTCATTCCAGTCATATTCGGCATAGTATGTCCATCCGTTGCGGGTTGCATCTCTCAGTTCAAACTTGAAGTCATCATTGCACAGGCAAGCATCAGGATTGTCAAAAACAAGTTCCTTGGTCTTGAATGCCTCGGAGAACATCACATCCGAAAGCTGGCCGAATGCATTCTTTGCGCAATATGCCACCTTGTACTCCTGGCCAGGCTGCAAGTCAATCATGAATTCATTCTTTGCAAAGAAGCTTGAGCCGATTGGTTCTTCTTTCTCTGCGTCAAACAGATAGTTTTCATTCTTGATTCCATATCCGCCATAAGCAAGATCTGAGGCGTAAGCAGCCCTGGTAGCCTCATCTGCAGCCGCAACGGCATCGGCCTCCGAAACTGACACAACATTGTAGAAGGCAGCCGTTGCTGTTGCCTCGATAGTCACGTCGAACCAGGCAGCCGTAGCTCCGATCCTTGCTTTGTTGATTTGGACGGAAGCATCACCTTTCTCGGCATCCTGAGGGATTTCCTTCAGTGAAAGGTCAACCCTCGAAATGTGCTCTGCAGGGATTTGGTTCGCATCAAGGGCGATTGCGACTGTTGCGAATACAGCATCCGCAGTGACCTCACTGAAACTTACCATGGTGGAGAGGTTGTTCTCGTCTGTGACATCGAGGGCGGCTGAAACCGCACAACGCATGAAGTCCCTCATCATGGTCTCTCCGAACGTGTCGATGTACTCGTCGATTTCCTCTGCGAGGTAGCTCCAGTTGTAGAAATATTTGCAATCAACATTCGGAACATATTTCACAAGGAAAGCCTTGTAGCTTGTCTGAGGCTCAAGACCAATCTGAGGATTGCCGACAAGCGGCTGGGTGGAGGTCTTGAAGTGGCTTATGCTCAGGGAGGCGACCTGCTGTGCTCCCTCATCGTAGCATCCTGCCACGGTTATGAAATATTCACAGTCCGGAACGAGCTTGTACTGGGCGTAGTTGCTGTTCATCCAGTCGAACTGCTTCATCGGGAATTCTTCCTCATCGCTCTTGTAATCGAATATATATCCGCCGGCACCCTGTGCAGAGGTCAGCAGGTCGATGATATATTCCTCGACTGCATCAGCATCTGCACCGATGAGGTCAGCTTCGAGGAGGGCGTTGTAAAGAATCGCCTTCGGATATACATCAAGCCTGTAGGATTTGATGGACTCCCCAGGGATCAGGGTGAAGACGACATTCTTCATCTCCACGCTTTCCAGCTTGATGGAAACGCCGTTCTCGCTGGCATTGAAATCCCCTTCCGCTGCGTTCATCGCGAACTCATAGCAGTCCGGGTCTGTTCCGACATAGATAACATTACCTCTTTCATCCGTAGTCGGGGTATCCGGAGTCTTGCTTTCTTCACAGGCAACTGCCACGATCAAAGCAGAGACAAGGATAGCTAATCTGTTAAAAATCTTCATATTCATTATATTTTGTCATTTACTTGATATCAAAATCAGCCTCCCCGCCGTCAAGATGACAGCAGGCGGTATTGTTCACGCATCCGTCCTCACCTATGACAAGGACGCAAACCTCAAGATTCGCCGTGTTCCAGGAAGGGTCCAGGGCTATGCTATATTCCTTCGACTTCTGGGCGTCGGCCTCGATCCTGCCCAGGTCGTCCCCGTCTATTGAGGCCGAAAGCATCTTCCTCACCACATGACGGTGGGTATAATTGTCATTATATGTACCGCTTACATTCTGCTTTGCGACAATCTTGTCTTCAATTACATATGCTGCAATCCTGTATGTTGACGTGAGTTCGGACCAGACATTGGCATTCACGGTAGCCTTCCCGTCAGCCAATGACGATGAAAGGGAGACTCCACAATGAAGGGTAGTCGTGGCAAAGGCTTTATCCAGGTCGGACGAGAACTGCCCGCTTGATACCAGGCCGTAATACTTCATGTCCGTCACATATCCCGGATAACCTCCGAATGCGAATCTCTTGCTGAACTCCGGTTCCTGAGGCAGAGAGAAATCGTCATCATTGTGGAAGGCCAGGACATGGAGGATGTCAGGATATACTTGCGTCGCGAAATAATTGACTGTAGTGGCACCTGCAGGACACATGGCGCACCACTGTCCAGTGAACTCCATCAGGCATACATGCTTGCGGAACTTGGACACGACAGGATTCTGCACTGTCACGGTCACATCGTTGGACTTCATCCCGTCATATTCCGCCACGAACGTCCAGTCCCCTGCGGACTCGGCTTCGAAAACATTGCCGGAGAGATATTTTCCGGTCTGCTCACATTTGATGGCGGAAGCCCCGGAGACATCCTGCACTCCGGCATTCTTCACGGTGAATGTCACAATATCACCGACCAATACAGATGTCTTGTCGGCGGACAAATCCAACGTGGACACCACGTCGTCCGTGCCGTTGCAAGAGCACAGCAGGGCAAGCACGCAGGCGAGGAAAACAGATATCTTTGTAATTCTTTCCATTGTCATCATTTTAATTGCCGGCCGAAAGGACATAATCGGCAGAATTGCCCAAAACGCAATCATTCAAATTGTTGCAAGCGTATGACATTCCTCCGTCGGAAGTCGTCATGGCAACGGCAACCACCCTAAGGCTGCCGGTGTTCCAGGCGTCGTCAAGAGTGATCGTGGTCTGGGCGGAATATTCCACTCCTGGTTCAAGGGCCTTGCCTGCATTGAAGGTGGTTCCCCAGACGCTGTCGCTCTTGCAGAAACGGAGCACGTTGTTGTGGAGGTATGTCGTACCTGAGGTGGTACCCATCTGGTCATAGTCCAGCCCGTCCTCGACAAGGAATACATGGTATTTCATGACGGAGGCCACCTCTGAGGTGATCTTCACGGTAACGGTTGCCTTGCCGTCGGCTACGGAAGTCTCCAGAGCCACGCCGCAAGTCGATGGGAAGTCCTTCAGCTGGCGGTTCATCTCGTTCACGATCTTGGAATACTCCGAAATGATGTGTTCGGTATTCTTGCGTACATTGAATGCGAAAGCAGGAAGTCCGTCGGAATCAGCCACGCTCTTGAAGAATGTGTCGCTCATCTTCAGCCACATCGGGTCGTCACCCATCGCACTTACATGGAACGAAACGACTGATACCCTGCCCGGATATTCGTTCTGGACGGCCTTCAAGGTCGAAGACAATGCAGGACATGATGGGCAGAGGGTTGAAGTGAACTGCATCCCGAGAAGCTTCTGGTAATACTTGCCGGTCTGCACTGAGGACTGGGTGGCCTCGATGGTCACGCTGTTGTCGCTGAGGATGTCGCCTCCATAATAATATGTAGCGGAGACAGTATATGTCCCGGCCACGGCGGTCGAGAAGCTGCCGGCACCTGCAGGGAGGTCATAACTTGAATCCGTCCCTTTGATGCTGATGGTGCAGGTCTTCTTGGACGTGATGTCCTCAGAGCCGTACATCACCCTGAAATTCACCGCATCCACGCCGTCTGCGATGATCTGCGTCTTGTCGGCAAATATCCGCACAACGCCATCAGGAACGACCTCCGGGTTGTCCACCCCACAAGAGGTAAAGGCTGCCGCGATGAAAGTCACTGCGGCAAGCATACGATAAATGCCTTTCATCATTATTCGTTGTAAATGTAATCCACTGAACCGCCTACAGGGAACGATATGACATTGTCAATCCTTGCACCCGAACCTTCCACAGGAACGAGGGTGAAAAGTACGATGTTGCAGTCCGCCTGATGTTCTGAATCGAAAGGTATGTCCTCATATACAAGTCCTGTCTTCTCACCTCCCGACGTGAGGGTGAAGGCATTCTGGGACATATAGCGGTAGTTTGTCGAAATGTTCCGTACCACATTGTTGTAAACAGACTCATATGCTCCCGAGCCACCGTCCAGTCCGTTCTGGAGAATGGCACAGCCGAGGTCGTATTTGCCGTCGGCAGAGACTTTCACGGAAGCATTGACCGTAACCTTTCCGTCCTTCACGGTGGAAGTAGCCTTGATGCCGCTCGTCGCCGGATATTTGACAAGTTCGGACATCACGAATCCCATTAGGTCGGAACGGGTGCGCTTCTCTGAACCAGTCGAAAGGGAATAGATTGCCGACGGGTAGCCAGGAAGCCCGAACTGGGTGCAAAGAAGGGAGGCTATGATATATTGTCCGTCATAAAGGCAGAACGGGTCGTATGAGCTGACAATCCCGTGGAACGCCATGATGATGGAGTGGTCCTTGGTGAAATCGTCCACGGTGGCGAGAGCTGCCGTCATGGATGGGCAGTTCGGACATTCCACGCTCGTAAGTCTGTAGATTGCAACTTTCTTGGAGAACACTTCGTATTTGGAGCGGTTTGCAGCCTTTACTGAGACTGTGTTTTCACAAGACTTGCCGAGATACATGCCTTCGATGGTATATGTCCCGTTGTCAATGGCAGTGAATGTGTTGGTCTTCCTTGTGATGTAGGTGTCGGATTCCAGGATATGGAAGCTGCAATCCTTGATATACTGCTCATCTGTGAGGACAATACCGTTGGCGTCTTTGATGGTGAGTGTCGCGGCATCGTAACCGTCCGCCTCGATTGAGACTTTGTCAACTGAGAGGGTGTAAGGTGCTACCGGGGTTCCATCCCCTTCGAATCCATTTTCGCAGGAGGTTGCCACCGCGGCAAATCCCGCAAGAATAAGTAAAAGCTTTGTCTTTCTCATTATCAATCTTTGATGTCAGATAATATTTATGCGTTCCTAAAATGATGTTGTTACCGTCAGGTTGAGACCCGTGTATGCCGGGATCTGCCTGCAGACGCCGCCGGAGCAGATATATCCTGCCTTGTAGCGGCCATAGTTGAGAGCGACCCTTGTCCTTGACTTTGTATATGCCACACCACCGTTGTAGTAGTTGAGCTTGGTGGAGCCATAGTTGAACATGTCGCTGAAATAGATGCTCCAGGACGGTGCGAAGTTGACTTCCAGCATTGCAGCCAGCCAGTCCTTCCTGTCAGATTTCGTGTGCAGGTACTGGAGTTCGAGACGTGTGGAGAAGGACTTCGAATATTTGTAGAGAAGGTCCGCCACCACTATATGGGATGTCCAAAGGCCGTCGTTGGCCCCGTATGATGGATTGTACTGCTGGAGGGAGTACATGAGGATGGACTTGAACTGCTTGGTCCACTGCTTCTCCCAGTCGATGCTGAAATCGCGGAAGAGGACATTGCCGGCAGCGAAAGTGCCCTCCCTGGCAATGGTATAGTATGTGGAGAAATTGGCGTGCAGCTTCATGCCCCTCTTGCCACCGAGTGCCGTACCTCTGCGGAAATTGTAATACACGTCAATCTGTCCTCCGAGTTCGCCGCTGTTCGTGAAGCTCTCCGAAATGTCTCCGGTGCGTGCGGAATACGGATGAAGGGTGGTGAGCATATATGTGTACTGGGTACAGATCGCAGGGACGTAGTTGATCATGTTCGATGTAGAACTGTTGCCGTTTATTATCTTCGTCCCCATCCATTCCATGCGGCGCAGGGTAAGGCCGACTCCGAGACCACCGTTGTTGTAGCCTGTCTCTATGAGCTGGGCGTTGCCTCTTTTCTTGTGATACATTTCGCCTTCGCCCGCATAAGAAGAGTTGTAGTAATATTTCAGGCCGGCATCTACATATTCTCCCTTGAGATAGAAGCCGGAAGTCTCAAGGTTAACCCTTGCGGACCATCCTGTCGTGTTCGGCTTGCATCCGTCTATCTCGGAGTCCGCATCCAGGGCCTCATAACGGCTCAGGACGGAACCCTGTACATCCAGATAGAGGTTGTTCCAGCCGGCGGCATTCGAAATGGACACACTTGCATCCGCACCTCTGACCTGGGTGTCGGAGAACCAGGTGCCGAATCGCGGGAGTCCCCACAGGGCCTTCACTGAGACAATGTCTTTGTAATTATATGACACACGGGCACCCATCACAGCGTTGTTGAGTCCGAGGGCACGGTCTTCCCAGCTGCGGAAAAGGAGTCCGCTGCCGAACTGTTCGTAGAATGTTCCGGCTGTTACGGAGAAAGACTTGTCAGTCCAGGCCACATAATAGTTGGTGAGGGCTGCCTTCTCAAGTTCGGTCGGATATCCGACGAGAGCCGGAGCATAGGCCTCCAACTGTATTCCGGCGGAGAAACGGTTGTTGTAATAATCAAGCTTGAGGTAGTTGTTCGAACCGAACTTGCTGTCCGGAACGGTTGCAGACGTCTTCGAGTCCTTGTGATAGAGGGTGGTATTGGTCTCGAAGCTTCCTGTCAGATAACCGCGTGATTTCTCGGCTTTGCCTGCTTCTGCTGTTTCCTTCTGCTCTTCGGCATCCTTCACCTCTTCAGACCAGACGAACTGCCCTCCTGCAATGAACAGAAAGGCTGCAAGGATATATTTGAATGATAAATGATTCATCAGACTATTCGTTTATTTTCTTGATTGCCTTGATCAGTTCCTCCTCGGAACCAGGCACATAGCCCGTGTGGGAATAGACAATCTTTCCCTTCCCGTCGAGAACGAACACCTGAGGGGTGACGGTTACGTTCATCGCCCTCATCAGCTCCTGGTTCTTGTCGTAGAGCTGTACGAAATCGCTCCAGCCGCGTCCGGCAGCGAATGACCTTGCCTTGGCCGTGAAGCGTGCATCGTCCGTGGAGACTGCGACTACCTTGAAGTCCGCTTCCTCAATCCAGTCAGGATAATTCTCGTTGATTGCATCAAGCTCCAATATGCACGGCTTGCAGGTGCAAGACCAGAAAGAAACAATCATCGGCTTGCCGTCCTCGAGAAGGATTGAAGTACTGATTTGCTCGCCTTTGACATTGTCAACCTTGACGGAAGGCAACTGGGCGAAACTTGAAATCGAAAGCAAACTGAGCAAAAAAGCTAAAGATATTCGCATTATCATTCTCATGGTAGTGAATCTGTTATCTATTATAAAAGTTTTGATAAATTTTCTAAAGTGCTGTTACACACTCTATTCCATCAGGGCGCGCCAAATTTAGAGATTATTTGTAACAATTGCAAACTTTATTTTGAGACAATAGACAAGACGGCGGAAAGCATTACTGCCTTCCGCCGTCTTCAATCAATAATAATATAGTCAGAAACTATTTGTTGTCCCTGCGCTCGCGGCCTCCGCGACCACCACGACGGCGCTCGCCGCCACGGCCTCCACGGTTTCCGCTGTTCTGCTGCTGAGCCTGAGCGGCTACACCGGCATTCGGAGAGAGGTCTTTCTTTCCATAAACCTCACCGTTGCAGATCCAGACCTTGATACCGAGCACACCTACCTTGGTATGAGCCTCAGCAAGTGCATAGTCGATGTCTGCACGGAAAGTGTGGAGAGGAGTACGTCCCTCTTTGAACATCTCGCTCCTTGCCATCTCGGCACCGCCGAGACGACCGCTGATCTGAACCTTGATACCCTCGGCACCTACCCTCATGGTAGTTGCAACGGCCATCTTGATTGCACGGCGGTATGAAACACGGCCCTCGATCTGACGGGCAATGGAATCAGCCACGATGTGGGCGTCAACCTCAGGTTTCTTGACCTCGAAGATGTTGATCTGTACATCCTTCTTGGTGACTTTCTTAAGCTCCTCCTTGAGAAGGTCCACTGCCTGGCCGCCCTTGCCGATGATGACACCCGGTCTTGCAGCGTGGATTGTCACAGTGATGAGCTTGAGAGTCCTCTCGATCACGATCTTTGAGAGAGATGCCTTTGCGAGACGGCTTGAAAGATATTTCCTGATCTCGTAGTCCTCGGCAATCTTCTCAGCATAGTTACCACCTACCCAGTTGGAGTCCCAGCCACGGGTGATACCGATTCTGTTGCTTATAGGATTAGTTTTCTGTCCCATGATTATTCCTCCACTTTAGCAGGTTTCACATCAAGGATAACGGTAACATGGTTTGAACGCTTGCGGATCCTGCCGGCACGACCCTGAGGGCATGGGCGGATTCTCTTGAGCGTACGTCCCTCGTCAACCATGATGGTCTTGACGATGACATTGCCGTTGTCCAACTCTTTAGTGTTGTCCGGATTCTTGGCTTCCCAGTTTGCGATTGCGCTGCGGAGAAGCTTCTCCAGGTCAACTGAAGCGTGTTTCTTTGAAAACTTGAGTATGTCAAGTGCACGGTTCACCTCAACGCCCCTGATGATATCTGCAACCAGACGCATCTTGCGAGGTGAGGTAGGTACATCATTCAGCTTGGCGATAGCTGTCTGCTTCTTTATCTCTTTAAGCCTCTCGGCCATTTGTCTTTTACGAGCTCCCATAATTACAATTTCATTTTAAAATTATTTACGATTGCCCGAATGGCCTCTGAATGTTCTTGTAGGAGCAAACTCCCCGAGCTTGTGACCGACCATGTTCTCAGTAACATAAACAGGAATAAATTTGTTTCCATTATGAACTGCGATGGTATGGCCTACGAAGTCAGGAGAAATCATGCTTGCACGTGACCAAGTCTTGACAACCTCTTTCTTCATGCTACCCTCATTCATAGCAAGAATTCTTTTTTCAAGGGCCTCCTGAATATAAGGACCTTTTCTTAATGAACGACTCATAATCTCTTAATTTATTCCGTTATTTTTTCCTTCTTTCAATGATAAACTTGTTTGAAGTAGCCTTCGGATTACGAGTCTTGTAGCCCTTGGCTGGCAGACCCTTGCGTGAACGAGGATGTCCTCCTGATGCACGACCTTCACCACCACCCATCGGGTGATCTACCGGGTTCATTACGACACCACGGTTGCGAGGCCTGCGACCGAGCCATCTCCTGCGTCCTGCCTTTCCATGCGACTCCAGGTTGTGGTCAGGATTTGATACCGTACCCACGGTTGCGCGGCAGCTTACGAGCACCATTCTTGTCTCGCCTGAAGGGAGACGGAGGATGGCATGGTTGCCTTCACGAGCTGCGAGCTGTGCGAATGCACCTGCTGAACGGGCCATTGCTGCACCCTGTCCAGGACGGAGCTCGATGTTGTGGATAAGAGTACCGAGCGGAATTTCAGAGAGAGGAAGAGTGTTGCCAAGCTCAGGAGCAACGCCTGAACCTGAAGCTATGACCTGTCCTACCTTCAGTCCGTTAGGAGCGATGATGTATCTCTTTTCACCATCTTCATATTTAACCAATGCGATGCGTGCGCTGCGGTTCGGGTCGTACTCGATTGTCATCACGGTTGCGGTGCACTCGTCCTTGTCGCGGAGGAAGTCGATGATACGATACATCCTCTTGTGACCGCCTCCGATATAGCGCATAGTCATCTTACCCTGATTGTTACGTCCACCTGACTTCTTGAGCGGAGCGAGGAGAGACTTTTCAGGTTTCTTGCAGGTAATGTCGTCAAAAGCACTGATTACCTTGTTTCTCTGTCCGGGAGTTACCGGTTTGAATTTTCTTACTGCCATTGCTCAATTACCTTAAATGTTTGCGTAAAAATCAATCTTGTCCTCACCAGCAAGCGTAACATACGCTTTCTTGTAGTGGTTTGTGCGGCCTTTGAGCATTCCAGCCTTGGTGTAGCGGGATTTTCTCTTACCATGGTAGTTGATGGTGTTGACATCAGCAACTGTCACATTGTAAGCCTGCTCTACTGCTGCTTTGATCTGAAGCTTGTTGGCATCGCGGTCAACAATAAAACCGTAACGGTTCAACTTTTCGCCCTGAACCGTCATTTTCTCAGTTACTATCGGCTTAATTATAATTCCCATTTCTCTTTTCGGTTTTCTTCGTCAGTTATTTGATTCTGGAAGCGAGGATTTCCTGTACACCGTCAACGAGAACCATCGAATTGGAATTCATGATGGTGTAGGTGTTGAGCTCGTCCACAGTGATAACCTTGACCTCTGGAAGGTTGCGTGACGAAAGGTAAATATTAGAAGAATTCTCAGGAAGCACGAAAAGTACCTTTCTTGATCCGGCCTTGATGTTGGCGAGGATCTGGAGGAACTCTTTTGTCTTTGGAGCTTCCATAGTGAATGGCTCAACCATTACGATTGCGTTCTCCTGAGCCTTGTAAGAAAGAGCTGAGAATCTTGCAAGCTGTTTGAGCTTCTTGTTGAGTTTGTGGCGATAGTCGCGTGGCTTAGGACCGAAAACGTTTCCACCACCTACATAGATACCCGCTTTGAGGGAACCGTGACGGGCACCGCCGGAACCTTTCTGGCGGATGAGCTTCTTCGTGCTGTAAGCCACCTCGCTACGATCCTTTGTCTTGGCTGTACCCTGACGCTGATTTGCAAGATACTGCTTTACATCGAGGTAGATGGCGTGGTCATTTGGCGTGATGCCGAAGATTTCCTCGTTGAGGACTACCTTCTTTCCGGACTCTGATCCGTCAATTTTGTAAACAGACAATTCCATACTCTTAGTCCTCCACAATTACATAAGAACCCTTTGCTCCCGGTACGGAGCCTTTCAATACGATGAGGTTGTTCTCAGGGATGAGTTTCACAACCTCGAGGTTGGTGACCTTTACGCGGGCGTTACCCATCTGACCGGCCATGCGCATTCCTCTGAACACGCGTGAAGGCCATGAAGATGCACCGAGTGAACCAGGGTGACGAAGGCGGTTGTGCTGACCGTGGGTAGTACCACCCACTCCGGCGAATCCGTGGCGTTTCACAACACCCTGGAAGCCTTTACCCTTGGATGTTCCGACAACATCGAGATAGTCGATCTTGCCGTCGCTCATATCAAGGGCGAGGTCATTGACAGTGAGCACATCACCAACCTTGACACTCTCGGTGTCGAAGTTCTTGAACTCAACGAGCTTGCGCTTCGGTGTAGTTCCTGCCTTTTCAAAGTGGCCTTTAAGTGCCTTGCTGGTATGCTTCTCCGAGATTTCGTCATAGGCAAGCTGTACAGCGGCGTAACCGTCCTTTTCAACTGTACGAATCTGCGTAACTACACATGGACCAGCCTCAATAACGGTGCATGGAATATTCTTTCCATCAGCACCGAAAACGGAAGTCATTCCGATTTTCTTTCCAATTAATCCAGGCATTGGTTTGTTTAATTAATTGATTATAAATAATTTATATACCGCAACACATTTTTGCGGGCTGCAAATATACGATTATTATTTTTATTTTCAATGGGTTAGATGAAAATTTGATTATATTTTTTCATATCGGGATAAAACTGCAGGTGGAAGGACAGGCGTCATTGCCTTCCGATGCCATAATCCTGTGACCGTGACAGGAAAGAGATGTCTCACTTCGTTCGACATGACAGTCGATCTGTCATTCCGAGCCTCACGAGGAGTCAGTAAAAGTGATTCGTAGGGCTGTCATTCCGAGCCCCTGCGAGGAATCTGAGGGCGAAAGCGTTACTATCTTGTCATTCCGAGCCCCTGCGAGGAATCTGAGGGCGAAAGCGTTACTATCTTGTCATTCCGAGCCCCTGCGAGGAATCTGAGGGCGAAAGCGGAATAGATGGAATCCATAGTGTTATATCAACAAAGAGCAAAAGTCAGTTAAAATAATATCATATACAAAGGAATACAATTGTTAATTTTGCAACACCAAAAACACAAACTATGACCCATTCGAAATGTACGGCTGCGGAACTCTTTGCAGCACAAGCCCTTGCATCGCAGACAAAGAAAGAACTCAAGGAAAACATCCTTCCATTCTGGATGAACAATATGTGCAATGGTGATACTGGATTGTTCGGGCGGATGACTGGTGAAGGGAAACTCGACACCGAGGCCCCCATAGGTGCAATCATGACAGCAAGGATCCTGTGGACATTCGCAAGCGCATACAGGCTGCTTCACCATCAGGAGTACAGGCTCATGGCCGAAAGAGCCAAGAATATGATTTTCAACAAGTTCTACGACAAGGACTTCGGCGGTACATACTGGAGCATCAATCCTGACGGCTCCCCTCTCGACACCAAGAAGCAGATTTACGCCATAGCCTTCTGCATCTACGGACTCGCCGAATACAACAGGGCGACTGGTGACAAGGAATCCCTGGAGCTCGCCACGAAACTCTACCACGACATCGAAATCCACAGCTTCGACCCTGAGAAGAACGGATATTTCGAAGCATTCACCCGCGAATGGGGACAGATCTCGGACATGAGGCTCAGCGACAAGGATGCCAACGAGAGCAAGACAATGAACACGCATCTCCACGTGCTGGAGGCCTATACCTGCCTGTACCGCGTATGGAAGGACGAGGGTCTTCGGGAACAGCTCCGCAATCTCATCGGGATATTCCTGCAATATATAACAGGAGAGGACGGACATCTGAAGCTCTTCTTCGATGATGACTGGAACTGCAACTACGACATCTTCTCATACGGACACGACATCGAAGCATCCTGGCTTCTTCACGAAGCCGCCCTCGTGCTAGGCGACGAACAGATGCTGGCAAAGGTCGAAAAAGTGGTCCCTGTGATAGCAAAAGCCGCAGGCGAGGGATTCAGCGCATCGGACGGCATGATATACGAAAGGAACAATGCCGAAAACCACACGGACGCCGACCGCCATTGGTGGGTGCAGGCCGAAAGCGTGGTGGGTTATTTCAACCTGTGGCAGCTGGCCGGAGACCATACCGCCCTGAAGAACGCCATCCATTGCTGGGAATTCATCAAGAACAACATCATTGATACAGAAGGCGGGGAATGGTTCTGGAGTCTCAAGGCGGACGGGACTGTAAACCGCACCGACGACAAGGCCGGTTTCTGGAAATGCCCGTACCACAACGGCAGGATGTGCATGGAACTGATTGAAAGGACAGGAAAGTCATTATAGCAAACCAATATATCCACATAACAAGACACGATGAAAAAGATATTGACAACCATCACGGCCGTCCTGACGGTCGCAACGGCACTCAGCGCCAAGGTTACACTTCCTGAAATCATCGGGGACAACATGGTCCTCCAGCAGCAGACCCAGGCGAAGCTCTGGGGCAAGGCAAAGCCTAAGGCAACCGTAACGGTCACTCCGTCATGGAGCGGTGAAACGGTAACGGTGAAAGCCGACAAAGACGGCAACTGGATTGCTTCGGTTCAAACGCCTCAGGCAAGCTATGCCGAACACAGTATCGTCATTTCCGATGGAGAGCCATTGACCGTCAACAATGTATTGATAGGAGAAGTATGGTTCTGCGGAGGACAGTCCAACATGGAAATGCCATTGAATGGTTTCTGGGACTGCCCTATCGAGGGCTCGAACGAGGAAATCGCCACAGCAGGCAGGAGAAACGGCATCCGTCTGGTGAAGATTCCAAAGACAGGGACTCTCTCCCCTGCCGAGACCGTAGAGGGGAAATGGGAGGTGAGCAATCCTCAAAGTGCGAGATGGTTCAGCGCGACTGCATGGTTTTTCGCACGTATGCTCAATGAGGCTCTGGACATTCCTGTCGGCCTTCTCAGCTGCAATTGGGGAGGAACCCGCGTGGAAAGCTGGCTGCCGGAAGAAATTGTCAGGACATACTCGGACATAGATTATGACACGGAGTGCTGCAAGATGGAACAGACCTGGTGGCACTACTCGAACGTAACCATCATGTACAACGGAATGTATTATCCTATAAGGAATTACACCGTAAGGGGATTTATCTGGTACCAGGGCGAAGCCAATGTCGGCAAACACGACACCTACCCGGAACGATTCCGCACCCTCGTAAATATATGGAGGGAGAACCAGGGATGCGAAAGCCCGGTGTATCTGGCCGAACTTGCACCTTGGCTCTATGGCGGAGACGGCACTTCAGGAGCGCGTTTCAGGGAAATGCAGCACGAACTTGCGCATCAGATCCCGAATTGCGGAGTCATTTGCACCAACGACCTGGTCTATCCTGACGAAGACATTCAGATTCATCCGAGGAACAAGAAGGATGTCGGGGCAAGATTGGCTTATCTCGCCTTGAATCAGACTTATGGACAGACTGGTGTCGAATGCCGTTATCCGGAATACAGGTCATTCACCGTCAATGGTGACACCGTGGAAGTGTTCTTCGACAATGCAGAAGACGGACTGAGCCCTTGGAAAGGTCTGGAAGGGTTCGAAGTGGCCGGGGAAGACAGGGTTTTCCATCCTGCAGAGGCCTGGGTGCATACCGGACATAAATCCATCATGGTCCGCAGCGCAGAAGTTGCCGCTCCGGTTGCTGTCAGATACTGCTTCCGTGACTTCCAGCTTGGGAATGTCCGCAGTGGCCGCGACCTTCCGGTGATGCCTTTCCGTACTGACGAATGGTAAAATCTAAATCATTGGTAACCATGAAATTTCAATATATCAAAAGCATTGTCCTGTCTGGAGCGATGCTTTTTGCTTGTGGAAATCTGAATGCCCAGATACAGCGCGAGACTGTCTGCATGGACAAAGGATGGCAGTTCAGCCTGGGCGATGCTTCCTCTCCGGAAAAGGATTTCGGATGCGGGACGGAATATTTCAATTACCTCACAAAGGCGGCGTCCATCCACAACGCAGGCCCGTACTCCCCGAAATTCGATGCCTCGTCCTGGAAGACCGTGGACATCCCGCACGACTGGGTGACCGACCTCCCGTTCGAGGAAACGGCAAGTCACAGCCATGGATACAAGACGGTAGGGTACGGATATCCACAGACCAGCGTAGGTTGGTACAGGAAGACTTTCAACATCCCGGAGGGTGACAAGGGCAGGCATATATGGCTTCAGTTCGACGGTATCTTCCGTGATGCAAGGATATGGGTCAACGGGTTCTACCTCGGGCATGAGCCGAGCGGATATGCCACTCAGGTTTACGACATATCGGAATATCTTAATTACGGAGGGGAGAATCTGGTATGCGTGAGGGCGGATGCGACCCTTGAAGAAGGATGGTTCTATGAGGGAGCCGGCATCTACAGGCATGTGTGGCTGAACAAGGCCAATCCGGTGTGCGTGGCTCCGTTCGGGACTTTCGTCCATTCCGATTTCCCGGAGGGGGAATTCTCATCGGCAGTAGTTTCTATCGGGACTACCGTACAGAACATGGGACTGGAAACTTCGAGGTTCAGCCTCAAACACCGCCTGGAAGACCCGCAAGGCAGGATATGCGCGGAATGTGAGGTGACGGGAGCGGACATCCTGCCTAAGGACAGATGCACCGTGGATGCCGAGGTCAAGGTTCAGGAACCTGAGCTTTGGAGCTGTGAGAATCCGGCTCTGTACAAAGTGATCACTGATGTGGTCTGCGACGGGAAGGTCGTGGATTCATATACTACCGTAACAGGTATCCGCAAGGTGGAGTTCGACCCGGACAAGGGATTTTTCCTGAACGGCAAGAGTGTGAAGCTGAAAGGCGTGAACATGCACCAGGACCACGCCGGAGTCGGGGCAGCCATACCTGACGACCTTCAGGAATGGAGGCTGATGCAGCTCAGGAAGTTCGGATGCAACGCGTACAGGGCAAGCCACAATCCGATGACTCCCGAGATGCTGGATGCGTGTGACAGGCTCGGTTTCCTTGTCATCGAGGAAAACAGGCTCACCGGGGTGAACGAAGAGCATGTCCGCCTGCTGGACAGAATGATAGAGCGCGACCGCAACCATCCTTGCATCATCCTCTGGAGCGTAGGTAACGAGGAATGGGGCATCGAATGGAACGAATGGGGCGAGCGTATTGCAGCATCAATGAGGGAGTTCTGCCACAGGGCTGACCCTACAAGGCTGATGACGGTGGCCTCCAGCGGAGGTCCCGCACCTCTTGTCCCTGCCGATGTCGCCGGATACAACTACATCCTGCAGAATCCTGTGGAGAAACACAGGGCAGATTACCCGCAGAGGTGCGCCGTAGGGTCTGAGGAGACCAGCGGATGCGGCACGAGGGGCGTGTATTTCGATGACGTCGAAAACGGGCGCATGGCTTCACTCAACCGCAGTCCGAACGGTCCTGACAGTCTGTACAACTGCATCGAAAGGGGTTGGAAATTCTATGAGGGACGGCCTTGGCTCGGAGGGCTTTTCTATTGGACAGGCTTCGACTATCGCGGAGAACCTAATCCGTTGAAATTCCCTGCCACAGGCTCTGAGTTCGGCATCCTCGACTGGTGCGGCTTCCCTAAGGACGAGGCTTTCTACCTGCAATCGTGGTGGACAGAGCAGCCTGTGCTTCACATCCTTCCGCATTGGAACCTCTCAGGACACGAAGGAGAGAAGATCTCCGTCTGGGTTTACAGCAACTGTGACGAGGTTGAGCTGTCAGTGAACGGGCGCAGGCTCGGCAGGAAGGCGATGCCTCGTGGAGGTCATCTCGAATGGAAGGCCGTGTATGAGCCGGGGAGCGTCATTGCGACCGGATATATTGGTGGCAAAAAGGCTGCAAGGTCGAAAGTCGAGACGAGCGGAAAGGCCGTGCAGGCGGATGTGTCATTGGAATACAAGGCTGGTTCCGGTATATGGAAGGAAACCGCCATGAAAAGCTCTGTTTCAGACGGAGATATTATTGCCGTCAATCTGGCCGACCTGAATCTTGTCCCTGAACTGTCAGGACTGGGCGAAGGCAGTCTGGCAATAGTCAGAATCGAACTGAAAGATGCCAAGGGCAGATTTGTTCCTGACGGATGCAATGTATTGGAAATCAATATGCCTTCCGGATGGAACCTCCTCGGGGCGGGCAATGGCGACCCTGCCTTCCGGGACAAGGACCACCCTGCCGAAACAAAAGGAGAAGATGGAAGCACCACCTTCTCCGTACAGGCCTTCAACGGCCTGTGTCAGATTATCCTTTGCAGGGAATAGCTTCAGTCAGTATCGTTTAGTCACTCTACATAACTTTGTCCACAAACACACCTCTTTTTTGTGAACAAAGTTACCAACCGAGACATTTTGTCCACAAATACATGGATATTTGTGGACAAAACTCTCTTATGGATAAATGACTGCTATATGCCTCCATAGAAAATGCAAGATAGGATACCTCCTAGGGGGCCTCTTTTTGCACTAGAGGCCCTGCACAGAAATCAGGAGAATAAGAACCACCTCCCACCTCTACAAGGAAAAATCTGTCCATGATGATAAGAAGTAGCGTGGCAGTAAGATGATAGGCATCCTGAACTACGTTGAAGACCGGTAGGGAAAATATTGCATTTCATTGAGCCGAGATCTTCTATTTCTTTTTAAATATTCCAGGGCAAGGGTATTCGGAAAATTTCTTATTACATTGAATTGACATTCTGGTGAGTCTTTCTTCAATGAATTTCCAGTCATATTGATATCCGATGAGATTGACTGGGTCTGAATGATCAATATCGTCAAAGTAAATTAAACCTTTGCAGGGTCCCAATTCATTGGAATGTGGATATTTCGTCTTGAAAAATGAGAGCATTTCAGTGAAAGAATATTCCGTAGATAGAAATGCAATATCGACAAAATCTTTAACCCGGGTGCCGGAATCAGAAATTACGGCTAATTTCATTGCAATGATATCAGGTATAGAAAGCATCCTGATATTCTCAATGATTTCAGGTTTGCTTATGAAATTATAGTCATATTTTATGATATCCAGTTTGATATTGTTTATATCTCCTTTTAATGTGTTGTTTCTTCTGAATGTTTCATGAAATCCGTATTTGTTGTACAAGTTGAATGACAGTTCTTCTGCATTGAAATCTTCTCTGAGAAACAAGTCAATATCAACACTCTTTCTGTATCCTTTTCTTAATGCAATAGAAGTACCTCCAACAAGATAAGTATTTTGAAGATCGATTTCCTTCTGGAGTGTTTTTAATAGCTCCAATGTCATTGGCTCAATTGTTTCTTTATGCAGCATCGCTAGTCTCTTTTAATATTCAGTGCAAGACAAATGAATTTTTTTCCATAAGGATCTACTTCTTTAAGGTTTCTATAGGTTTCTCTGAAACCGTCTATTCCTCCGCAAGCATCGAAAGCCGCAAAGAAGTCATTGAGTCTTCCTCTTTCCGCAACACGGGCAACCACTATTTCTTTGTGTTCAGAAGGACAGAATGTTTTCATATCATATTCCCAGAATAGGGCGGGAGAGAATCGACTGTTTCCGGGGACATATGATGCAAAAATTGAGTCTGGAATATTCTGATTTATTACTTGCATATTTGTTCTTTCTTTTTCACAAAATTAGTCAAATTTATGAGATTAGCACTAGAAGACCTATGATTTTTATTGGTTGACATCCCATCGGCACCCGTTCCTGTTCTTTGGCCCGGAATGTTTCGAGAATACATATAGGCAAAATCAACATATGTTACCCTATCATATGACAGGATATGATTACTACATATCAAAATTCAAAGATTTGATATATTCCTGCTGAGGATTGCAATTTTCAAAGCGGCAGTTCTCTATGAAAGCATCGAGCGCGGCGCGTGCGGCCTTCTGGTCCGGACGCGCCTCTCTTATGGCAGCGTATGAACCCCTGTCCGCTTCCGCGAAATCGATTACAGCCTGCCATCCTTCCGGAGCGGTTATGCCCATCATGCAGGAATCGTTGATTTTCTTGTAAGGCCAGAATGTCCATCCTATGTTGAGTTCCTTCATGGCCTTGCAGAATCTGTCCTGCCATTCGAATGTGTTATGTCCGATTTCGCCCATGTACATAGGAAGTCCTGTCTTGTCCCGGAAAGCGGCGAAATTGCCTATGGCTTCCTTGCAGGCGTCTCCACCATAACGATGGCAGGTGTACATTATCTTGTCGTCGAAAGTCCAGTCGGTGAAATTCTCGAAACGGCTGTTCCACTGAGGTCCGCCGAGCAGGATTATATGATTGGTATCCACTTTCCTTATAACCTCGACAGCCCTTTTGTAGAGAGGCTCAAGCATAGGGTTGAAATAGTCTGCATCAAAATATGTGGCAATCGGCTCGTTCATAAGCTCATATCCAAGGATGACAGGCTCATTGCGATAGCGGGCGACTATCCTTGACCATATGTCCAGGAACAGTTCCTGCGCTGCCGGACTCTCGAAAAGCCAAGGATAACCATAGCTGTCATCGATGTTGTCCCCTGTCTGTCCTCCCGGGCAGTCGTGCATGTCGAGTATCAGGTACAGACCTGCGTCCCTGCACCATCCGACCACCTTGTCGACGATTTCAAATCCGTCCTGGGCCGATGTAAGCCCCATGTAATCCTCATCGGTGAAAAGTTTGTAGTTGAACGGAAGCCTTATGGTATTGGCTCCGCAGGAGGCTATGAAATCTATATCTTCCTTTGTTATATAATTGTCCTTGAACCTTTTCCAGAACGAAGCAGCCTCGTCGGGGCCCACGAGTTCACACAACATGGTGTTGATGAAGCCGGCTGAATTTGTCTTGGTGAAACCGAACATATATCCTTCCGGATTCAGCCAGTTGCCGAGGTTCGTGCCACGGATTTCAAGTACGCTCCCGTCCGGGCGGACCAGGTTCATCCCGTCGATTCTCACGAAATCATTCTCGTTCACGGTCGAGCAGGCGAATAGGGCGCATAATGCTGCCAACAAACAGATAAAGTATCGTTTCATAGTAAGTAAAGATTTTTGTCGAGCCATTCGAGGCGTTCCGTATAAAACTCAGTAAGCCATTCTATTTCACCTTCATAGGACCCAGTCACCTTGACATTCGGCCACACATAGGTGCCGAGGATTCTCCATGTCTTGAAATTCCTGTCGGGAGCATCCCCCATTTCCTGAACCAGCTTATCGACATAGGCCGGCATCTGCTTCAGCTGGTCATACACCTCGCTCCAACGGTCCTGGACCTTGGCGAGGAATACCGGATCCTGGAACAGGCGGTCATACCAACCGTTTCCTTTATATGAATTGGTGTTGTAATCCTTGACCCACCAGCCATAAGGACCGTTGGGGTCGGAACCCGCTCCGTCTATTCCCTGTGGAAAATAATTGGCGTTGCCGAAGGCGAGGTCGAAGTCCCACACATGATAGAAATGTATCTTGCCGTCCTTTTTCTCCACTGTAAGGAAGGAACTCTTGCGGATGTTCCCGTCCACATCCTTGGCGAGCTCGCGGATTATGTAATTGTTGACGAATGAGTCCACGTCAATATAGGCCGCATATCCCTTTGCCGGGTCCTTGAAGTCGGAGGACCAAAGAGCGTTTTCGAACGCATTGAACAAATCCTTCACCTGAGAATATTGTTCAGGGGTCGGAGCCTCCGGTTCCTTGAACTGAAGGGGAACTCCGCAACGGCTTGTATAGAAATAATATTCTTCATCTATGTTCTGTTCGATTTCCAGATAGCAGTCCCCTGCATCAAGGTCTATATCGACTTTCTGCGAGGATACCTCTTTCTTTTCGAAGACATTGTACACGCCCTGATAACTGTCGTTCAGCCACAGTTCCACTATCCTGTATCGCGGAGTCCACGACATCTCAAGTATCTCGGAAATCCTCATCGCGAGGGCATTGCGGAGCAAGGATTTGTCAGCATAGTTGGCCAGACATTCCCATCCCTTTCTCTGAGGCATGCCGAGGACCGGAGTCTTTTCCTTGAACTTGAATTTGAAAGGTTTCTTGGGCATTCCCCAGGTGGAGTTGCCCCTGCCCTGAAGCGATGCTTCGGCCTCCAGACGCTCCACATCGGAATAATGACAGTCAGGGTCTTCTATGATAATCGTCCCGTCTATTGCGTAATCCTTCTCGATCTGCTGGCTTTTGTCGTGATAGACATAGACCTTCGGCACCGTGAAAATCTCCGGGGCGTTCAGGACCTCATCCACCGTCTGGAATCTCAGAAGTTCCGCATTGCTTGCATAGATGTGGAGGGTATTCTCGAACAGATATACATAAACGGGGAAACTTTCCTCGGCACTCTTGCCCCTTGTGTCCGGAATATGGGTCTGGACTCCCTGGACGACCCAGCCCTCCCCTTCCGAATAGGAAATCGGAGGACGGTTCGTGGCGTTGCAGTCGTGCACCTCGACCTCTCTCAGGACAATCTGTCTGTCGCTGAATACGAGCAGGGTCGATTGGGATTGAATCTGGGCATTGTCGAAACCTGCGCCGTCGCGATATGCACGCACAAGTTCAAGATAACCTTCAGGAACTTCTGTTACAAAAGACGGTTCATTCGTGCATCCGCACAGAAGAACGGCACAGCATAAAAATATCCGTATAAAATGCTTCATGTCACTTTTGGAAAACCCTTACATAATCAACTTTCATGGTGCAAGGAAGGGCGCTTTCGTCCACTCCGGCATAGCCGCCCCAGTCGCCTCCCCAGGCAAGGTTCAAGGTGATGTAGAAGGTCTTGTTGAACGGCCAGGTGTCATTGTTGCCGGCCTTGTCGTTGTTGAACGTGAACAGGAGCTTGCCGTCAACATAAGTCTTGATATAGTCCTCAGTCCATTCGAGGGCATAGGTATGGAATCCGCTCTCTGCCCCGGAAAGAGTCTTCGCCGCCGTTTTCTGCGTGCCCTTCACATGGTTGTAGGAACCTGTATGAATGGATGAGGATACAATGTTAGCGTCCACTCCCACCTCTTCCATTATATCGATTTCTCCGCATTTAGGCCATCCGAGGGACTGGTCGTCAGGCATGCACCAGTATGCCGGCCATGTTCCCTTGCCCTTGGGGAGCCATATGCTTGCCTCGAAATATCCGTATTTCCAGGATTTCTTCGTGTTCATCCTCGCCGATATGACTTTCCCTGTTATGTCCTCCGTACCGTTGAACTTGGCGGACCCGTTGGCCTTCTGGGCCTTTATGCAGAGTGCGCCATCCTGCACGTAAGCCGTTTGCTGGTCGCCGAGCTTGCCGCCGGAGACATAATACTGGAGTTCGTTGTTGACATAGTACCAAGGCCAGTTCTCGAAGCGCCAGGCAGATGTGCTGACCTCGTCCGCATCGAATTCATCGTGCCATACGAGGGAATATCCGTCGATAGGACAGGTTATCGAAGGCTCCTCCGCTGCGACCTGGACAATCTCGACCTTGTGTCTGGTAGTCCCGCACTTGATCACGATGCAGCCGGAACGGTCCGTCCTTGCGTAATTCTCCGAAATATTGAATGTCACGACTCCTGACGAGGCCTCACTCCAGGCCGGTTCAATCCCCGTCACCCAGCTTGTACAGTCATCCGATGCATAAGCCTGCCATGAAGTGTCCGCCGTAACTTCGAAGGTATATGTGCCGGCGGCGCTGTCACATTCGATCGAAACCGGATTGGTGGAGACATTGTGTTCGTCGGTGTAATCGTCACCGCTGTTTCCTCCGCAGGAAACCGTCACTGCAAATGCCAGGATTGCCGGCATAAAGAATCTCAGGTGCTTCATATATGAAAACTATCGTTTCAGGTTTGACATTATGTGGTAATTGGAAGCCGGGCGGA
>JBJEBR010000020.1:0-60659 GCA_051870255.1 Candidatus Cryptobacteroides sp. | reverse complement strand
CGGTCTTGATTTTTATCCAACTGGCGTAAAATCGAAAGATTTTATGTAAGTTTGCCATAAACACGAAAAACCATGACCACATCAATTCTCTTAATCGCCGTCCTTGCGATGGGCAACCCACACAAGATGCTTCAGGCGGACAACGACCGCGCAGCGGTAAACACCCACATATATGAATTCAACGAGTGCAAGGATACTCCTGCCCCGAAAGGGTACAAACCATTCTACATCAGCCATTATGGCCGCCACGGTGCACGCACCGACTGGGACACCGGCAACTATGACTTCGTGATCGGGACACTCGAAAAATGTAGCCAGGCCGGGATCCTGACACCTGCGGGAGACTCCCTCCTTGCCGAGACAAGGATCGTGAAGGAAGTACACGGCGGGGTCAACGGACACCTGACAAGGAGAGGGGAGTACGAACACAGGGAGATAGCACGCAGGATGTATGCGAGATATCCCGATATATTCTCTTCCAGCAATGCATATATGAGGGTGGAATCCAGCACTGTCCCGAGATGTCTGGTAAGCATGGCCTGCTTCATAGGAGAATTGTCCAAGCTGAACCCTTCTTCGCTGTATTTCACTATTGACAGCGGGGAAAAGCAGATGGCATACATAGCCAACGGACCTACCCGGGAACACAGCCTCAAGGCAGCGCCTCTGATTGACTCACTGCGCAATACATTGGTATTCGATACCGTCTCACTATACAAGGTCCTGTTCACGGACCCGGTCAAGGCTTCAGACATTGCAGGTGATGCAGCAAGCCTCCAAAATGCAATCTGGCATTGTGCCCGTGTCGGCAAGGCTTCCGGTGTCGAAGGCAACATGTTCAGATATCTTCCGGAGGAAGTGGTTTACGGCTGGTGGGATTTCTGGAACAGGGAACTTTACATAGGACACGGAAATTCCGTTGAGTTCGGAGACTTCAGGATGCCTCAGACGCTTCCACTGGTCGAATCGATGCTGATGAAGGCGGATGAAGCCCTGAAGAATGGCACTCCTGCAGCCGACCTCGTGTTCGGACATGACCATCCGCTGCTTGCCCTTGTCTCATTCTTCGGGCTCGAAGGAGTGGGGGAAAGGGTGTCATTCGAAGAAATCCCGCAGAAATGGAATGACCCGATGAACATGCCATATGCCTCCAATCTCCAGATGGTATTCTACCGCGACAGACAGGGCGACATCCTTGTGAAATTCGTATATAACGACAGGGAAAGACGCATCATTGGCCTTGATTCCCTCACAGGACCATATTATAAGTGGGATGATGTAAGAAATTACATTATTGATTGTATATCAAGATATAAAACAAATTAGTTATAGGTAAAAACAAAAATGTTATGATTATAATAAGGGATTCAGGGAAGGCAGATCTGACATTTTTGGCGCAGTGCGTGATGGCTGCCGCGAACATTGCATCGATCGAGGACATCCAGGCCGGTGCGGAGCCGCGGACATTGAAGGTGATGGAGGAAATATGCGATTCTGACTGGAGCCTGTATTGGTACGGACATTCGATTACGGCGGAAGACACTCAAACCGGGAAACCCGTAGGTTGCCTAGTATCCTACGATGGGGCAATATATGAGAAGGCACGCAAAATGACCTTCTCGTATGCCAAGGAGAGGCTTGGAATCAATCCTGATGAGTCTGATATGGAAACCAAGGCAGGGGAATACTATCTTGACTCCATGACCGTACTTCCGTCGTACAGGGGACAGGAAATCGGTCTCCGCCTGATGGAAGCAGCAATAGGGCGCGGCATGTCGGCTGGACACAGGAGATTCTCGCTCATAGCCGACAAGGATGCCCCGAGGCTTAGAAAGTATTATGAATCAATAGGATTCGTCGAGGATGAGGAAATAATGTTCTTCGGCCACCCTTATGTCAGGATGCTCCGCGAAATAAACAGATAGGGATTCCCTGTCATTCCGAGTCCCCGCGAGGAATCTGATTCTCAACGGAATTGGCATAAATCCCAAGGAACACCTCCCGGAGCACCCCGGCATCCAAGCCATCCTCACGAGGCAGGCCGGCAACCCTCGCCTCGAAAGACGCCTTCTCCCCGTCAGTATAACGGTCCTTGAACCGCTCCGTGCCGTTGAGAATGTCGTAGGCGGCATAGTTGGTAGGGAAGTTATGGTATTCCTGCCTTATACGGCTGTCTATCAGGGATGCGACGGCACGGTTGAACCTTGCACCGCCTTTCTCTGACGCGCAGGCATTGATTTCATCATAGGTCAGAGGGGCGCAGATGCTGAAATGTACACGTCCCTTCCGGCCCGTTATTCCGGACAGGATGCTCTGCAGATCCTCTCCAGGTCCCTTGACATATTTCCTGTCCTTCGAGATGCACACTTCCCTTGCCTTGGCATAGTCGCAAGGCTCCCATTCGTAGGATACGGCAACCGGAACAATATTCAGACTGTCAATCGCTTTTACCTTGTCATCTGAAGCACTCATGGAGAACATGCTCACGATGCCAGGATCCGTGGCATCACGCCCGTCCTTTGTCCTGCCGTTGCGCTGTGCTATCCAGACCGACTCTTTCTTTACCGTGACCGCATATCGGATGTAGTCTGACAGGTGTGCAGAACTCCTGTAGAATTCCTTTGCAGTGCCGCCTCTTTCCACCTTGAACATCTTGTTTGACTTCCCGATGTCCACTACAAGAGGGTCCGTCATAAGATTGGAGCCGAAAGTGATTTCCGTCGTCTGATGGCCGTTCAGCCACAGGACATATTGGAGAAGCGATGCGTCAAGCATTATATCCCTGTGGTTGGAGACGAAAAGATACCTTTGCCCGGGATCGATCCTCTCCATGCCGCTATAGGTGAAGCCGGTGGTCGTCTTCCTTATAATCTGCTCGTTCACCTGCTTCATCACTCCGACCTGGAAATCATTTATGTCTTTGAAGGACAGGAACATCTCCTTAAGCACATCAAGCTCCACTTCAGGGAACACATACGAAGCGAGAAGAGGGAAATACGGGTGTTCAACTATCCTGCGCATGGCAGGAGGGATTTCCTCATCGTAATAAGGACGGATGTCGTCGAATTCAGTCTGGTTCATAATGGTCAAGTTTCTGCTTGTAATGGTTATTTGTTCCTCAGGTCTATGAATTTCACAGGCTTTCTGCTTTTAGGCGGATATATCATCTTTACAAGGGATTCGTTTTCAAGGATTTCGATTTCAGGTGCCACCCTTATCCTCGAACGGAACCTGTCCTTCAAGTCCTTTACTACATCGAAATCCGGATGCGACTTGAGGCTGAGCTTCACGGTGACGAAATCGGTGCCTGCATCGCTGTCCTTTACTTCAACGAGATAATTCTCCACATAATCCGTATTGTCAAGCACATCGTTGACGGCAGGCGGATAAAGTGTCGTGCCCTTGAGCTTGATCATATTGTGCTTGCGTCCGGCCAGAGGCGTGAGCCTGTACGACCACCGTCCGCATCGGCACTGCTCCGTGCATTTTGCAGCCATATCCCCTGTGCGGAAACGCAGGAGCGGCATTCCTTCCACTCCGAGGGTGGTGACCACGACCTCGCCCGTCTGTCCGTCTTCCACAGGCAGGTCGTCCTCTCCGATGATTTCCACGATTATAAGTTCAGGATGCACATGGCCACCCAGTCCGTATTCACACTCGGAGAAAGTCGCTCCCATCTCAGTTGACGAGTATGTCGCGTAAAGCTGCACATCCCATTTCTCCTTTATTCTTCTGCCGAGCAGATTGAGTTCGAAATTGCGGTCGCGCAGGCCTTCCCCTATGCCGATTATCCTCTTGATACTGCTTGACTTATAGTCTATTCCATGTTCCTCTGCATATTGGATGAGCTTCAGGATGAACGAAGGGACGCACATTATCGTATCGGGCTTTATTCGGCGTATGGTGTCCCATTGAAGTTCCGGGATGCCGTTCCCGACCCTTATCACGCTTGCTCCCAGTTCCCTGATGCCGAGGAAATAGGCGAGGCCGGCCATGAAGCGCTTGTCGAGGGTGGTCATCAGCTGGACGATGTTGCCAGGACGGACTCCTGCACATTCAAATGACTTCTTTTCGTTGTAAGCAAGCCTCTGGAGGTCTTTCTCGGTACATCCGAAGGTCACGGGGTCTCCCAAGGTGCCCGATGTCGTGATGTAGTCTATGATTTTCTCCTTCTGGACACACAGGAAATCCTCGTTGAAGAGCTGGAGATCCTTCTTCTCGGTGAAGGGGATTTTCACGAGGTCTTCGATATGCCTGATTTTCCCTATGTTGATGCCGCATCGCTCGAACATCCTTCGGTAATATGGGGAATTGGATGCAAGATATTCAAGGGCGGTCTTCAGCAGGCCTTCCTGATACTCCTTGATATCTTCCGGACTCCGGAATTCTATGTCATTGGTTTCCATTACACAAAACTTCAATATTCTTTTTTATTGCTTCTCTATCATTTTGACTGCCTGTTCTACCCTCAGATTTCTCGCTTCGCTCGAAATGACAGGAGAGCCTATCCTGTTTCTGTCATTCCGAATGCACAATGCCCAAAGCGACACTTCAGCACCCACTCCATAACTCTCATTCCGAGCGAGCGAAGCGACGAGGAATCTGAGGGCTAATCCCCCTCCAGGACCAAATTCCCCGGCCTGACGGCGCAATTCCGGAGCAAATCACCCACCTCCTCTCCGGCGCCCTCCACAACCACGGTGACATCCTTCCTCGTCAAGGCGAACAGCAACGCATAAGCCCCAGACTCCCCACTGTCCACCCTGACACAGGAGCCACTCTCCGCTGCCTCGACAGAAGCAATGTCCGCCCCCGCCAACTCCCTGCACGCAGCCCTCTCGACATCCTTACCCTTGTAAAGAAACGAATGTCTGACAAGTTCCACGAAATATCCACCCTTCTCAATCTCCCTGGACATCCTCCCATACTCCGCCTGATAGAACTTCCTGAAACTCTTCGCAGCAAGCCTCGCATCACCTCCCATTTCATCAACGCACATCCTCTCGCACACCTTCACATCAATCCTTCCGGGCCTCAGCATGAAATCCTCCTTCGGAAGCACGTCCCCGGCTCCATGCAGAATGATAGGGATTATATCCAATCCCAATTCCTTGGAAATATGGAAAGCCCCTTTATGGAACCTCCTTATACTGCAATCAGCAGAGCGCGTACCCTCCGGAAATACCACGACCGAATACCCCCTCGCAACCAGATTCCGGATCCGTTCAAGGTTGGTGTCGATTCCGTCCGAGACAGGGTAGAATTCAGCATGACGGATTATACCCTTGTAGAAAGGATTGTTCCAGACCCAATCATTGGTAAGTATCACTATATTAGGGGAAAGCATCATCAGACACATCACATCGAGATGCGACTGATGGTTGCAGACAATCACGCCGGGCTTCTCAAAAGTCTCTCCTATGCTGTTGTCAAGAGAGAACCTCACTCCGGGAACGCGGTGAATGATGAAGCCTGACAGTCTCTGAAGGAAAACGTGATATCTATGCACCTTCTTCTCGGTACGCTTGCCTATGAGGAAATAAAGCTTTGTTGCAGGGACGATGACTGCCGCAGCCAGCAGGAAGAATGTAATTGCCCACAGCGACCTCGCCAAGCGCTTGAGAGTCAGAGGCATCTCCCTCGGTTTCCCATTCTTGTACGCCAGGGCCCTGAACACGATGGGAGGAAGGCAGCATGCCATCAGCACCACCGTGAACATCCCTATGATGGTGACCTGAGCCAGCGACTTCATCGCAGGATGCTGAGCCACTATTAGAGTGCCTATCCCTATGAACATTATGATGGCGGACAGGGCTATGCTGTTGCGGTATGAGGACAGGATTTTCTTCCCATAGGCATATTCGTACATCAGACCTTCCGTAATGAAAATCGTGTAGTCGTCCCCCTGACCGAATATGAAAGTGGCAAGGATGATGTTCACTATGTTGAATTGCAGCCCGGAAATGTGCATGATGCCCAATATCCATACCCAGCTCACCGCAAGCGGCAGGAACGACATCAGGCTCAGTTCAATCCTTCCGAAAGACAGCCACAGGAAGAAGAACACGATGAATCCGCACACAAGGCCGATATTGTTGAAGTCCTCGGAGAGCAGGGTTGCAAGGTTGCCTGATACATCCGTGCTGTCGAAAACGAAAGAATCTCCTCCTATCCGGGATGCAATCGCGGCCTTCGCCTCGGCAGCATCCTCCGAAGGCACCATGATGTAGTTCACCACTTCGACCCCATCCTCAGAATCAATGACAGAGGCCTGTCCGACGGTCTCGAAAAGGGGAGCGAACCACCCGGCATCCCGAAGAGGATAGGTGCCTCCCAGGACATTTGAGAAATTGGTGAAGGCAGAATCCGAGAAGCCGGCCTTCGAGGCGCTTTCCGCTACCATACTGCCGAGAGAAGGATGTCCCGCCAGGAAATCCTCCCACATCCTGAGTTTATCCTCCTGCCTTCTCATGGAAGGTACGAGCGAACTGATGGAGCTGACACTCCACCCATCGCCGATCTCATTCAGGAATTCCTCGTTCCTCTGCAAAGCGGACTCCATGTCCTCTCCCTCGCTTACTGCCCAGATTTTCGTGTGACCGGCCGTACCTGAGGCGGATGCAAGAAGCGCCAGGTCCTCCCGCTGGGTGTCCGTCATGTAGTTGATGTTCCTCATGTCCGAGTCGAACTCCGCCCGCGAGCTGAATATGGCAAGTATCACGGTAACGGCAAGAAACGGCCAGAACAGCCATCCCGGCACCCTCTCGGGAACGATTCTTCCGAAATCCACGGCAGCAGGGCGCCTGGGACCAGATTTACCTGATATGACAGGCAGGAAGACCAGCACGAACAATATGGTCCCGACAAGCACGAGGGCACCTGCAAGGCCGAAATCGTGAAGCGCCTCAGCCTTCAGCAGATACATCGACAGGAATGCAAGGACGGTCGTGATGTTTCCGGTCAGCAGAGGGGAGACCACATCCTTCAGGGCGGCCCTGCGGTCCGGCTGATGTTTCAGATGGTCGATGTAATGCAGTGGGTAGTTGACAGCTATTCCTATGATTATCGAGCTGATACCGAGTATGATGAGTGAAATCTCAGTCTTGAAAAGGGATATGAGTCCAAGGGAGAAGATGCATCCGCAGAGAATGGAGAATCCTATCCACAATATGTCCCTGAAATCCCTGAATGAAAGGAGCAATACCGTGAAAATCAGGATGATTGATATTGCTACGGCGAGAATGCTGTCCTTCTTTATCCTTGATGAGTTTCCGACGGCTATCACAGGACCTCCGACGGAAGATACAGACACGGATGGGAATGTTTCGGAAACACTTTCGATGACCTCGTCCAACATATTGACAATCCGTGCGTTGTTGCCACTCTCGCTGTCGCCGTATGGGGATTTCATGAAGACCGTGCCGACCCCATCTCCGAGGAATACATATCCATCATCCATGCTTGCAGACCCTGTGTCGAGGGATGACAGTCTCTTGTAAACCGGCGAGAAGAGGTCGAGAGGGTCGTAACTGATATATTCCCCGACCATGGATGATGTCGGAAACATCATCATCCTAATGTCCTGCTCAAGTCTGTCCTGGATGTATCCCGGCTCTGCAAGGAGGGAATCCATCCTCTCATAGTCCTGTTTCTCAAGGAAATATGGGATATTGTTCCTTACGAAATCAGTGACAGTCCCTATGGCGTCGTCCTCCATCCGGACCTGAAGGTCGGTGACGATCCCGGCTGTATCCCTTTCTGTCCATCTCTCGCCGAAAAGGTCCATTGCGCACATTATGGAGTCCCTGTCGTCACCACGGAAAAACACCGCTATCCTGTCCTGGCCTCCGAGTTTCATATATACGGACGAATATTTCTCCGTAAGTTCATTTTTCGGGAGGAATGCCGATATGTCTTCGCTGTACTTCATCCTCGTCAGGGATAGGATGGAAACGGCCATCGCCACGACAAGGATGATCCAGGTCGCAGTCCTGTGCGAGGACAGGAAGTCATATATTTTCAGAAACAGGCGGTTCATCTTTTCAATAGTCCCGTTATCGCCCTTGCGGGCAGACCATAAATTATTGCGGCGATGCAGAGGAATGTGTTCAGCAGGCTTATGCGGGCGAAGTCGGCGAAAGGGCGGAAATGGGTGACACGCTCTCCGGCAGGAGGGTAGTGGACCTTCACGGGAATCTGCACCATGGTGGTGGAATGCCAGGCCGAGAATACCAGCAGCTCAAGTTCGGACTCGTAGCGCGAGGTCATGATGCGGACACCCTTGGTGCGGGCGAGGGGATAGGCCCTGTAGCCTGTCTGGGTGTCGTCCAGCCTGATGCCTGTCTGGAGCCTGAACCAGAAATTGGAGAATTTGTTGGCAAATCTGTTTCCCTTGGGCATGTTCCCTGCGCTCAGGTCACGGCATCCTACGATTATGGACTCGGGATGCTGCCTTATGGCCTCGAAAAACCGGGGCAGGTCTTCTGGGAAGTGCTGCCCGTCGGAATCGATTGTCACGACGTGTGTATAGCCTCTCTGGGCAGCTGCCTTGAAGCCTGACTTCAGGGCGGCTCCCTTGCCTTTGTTGTGCTCGTGCGTGATTACGGTGATGCCGGCATTGGACAGGATTTCAGGCGTCGTGTCTGTACTTCCGTCATCGATTGCGATGAGGTGGCTGGTCTGATCCAGGATACGCGCGACAATGTCCGCCACCGTGCCCGCATTGTCGTATGCAGGCATCAGCACGCAGATTCTTGCTTGATTGTCCAACCTCTCGCCCATATCCTTCCTGAGTCCTTGTCAATCGAATACAAGAGACAGCTTGGCGATTTTCACGCCTTCGCGGCTCACGGTCGCAACTGCCGAAAGTCCTTCCTCGGTTTCATTGAATGTGGTGTATTCCACAGTCACAGGGGCATCTGAATCGGGTGTCAGCAGGTTCGTGAACTTTACGTCCTTTGCGACTTTCAGTTTCAGCTGGCGTCCTGCCATCACCTCGGCAAGTTCGCGGCACATACCGATTATGCACACTCCCGGAGTGATCGGCATTCCAGGGAAATGTGCCCTGTAAACGGCATTGTCAGGAATGAGCCCAACCGTGGCCACATTCCCCTCAATCCCGATAACCCTGTATAAAACATCTTTCAATACCATATCTTAAAATTATTTCTTGTTTGTAACCATATAAACCCAATATCCATCCATCTCATCGTACTGTGTTGAACACTTCTTCGGGTATCGGTGCAGTGTCGTGCCCGGAGAAGGCAATATGGGTGGTGTCCCCGTTCTGCCCCTCTATGAGGACGGAGAGGGGGAGACCGTCATCCCTGAAAACAAGCACCACTCTCGCAAAAAGTTTCTTCATGTCCCTGCGTTTCGGGACCAACGTCATCCTGTCGCCATCCCTTTCCACCTCGAACCTATCCTCCCCGGAGCCGGACACCCCTGCCATCATTATGTCAGCGATGCCCTTGAAGACCCCTCCATTGCCCGTTTCCAGCTTCCTGACATCCCCTTCGGACACAAGGAAAGCCTCGTCCCCGTTCATCACGAAGGCATTGCTCACAGGAGATGTGTATTCCCACCTGACCTTGTCAGGAGGACAGAACCACATCATTCCCTCAGAGACCAGACTACCCTGGACCATATTGCTGCTGACAGTCTGCACGAAACGGCACGACAGATTCTGCCCATAGGCACAGAGCCCGGACAACAGCAACACGAATATGACGACCTTCCTCATGACTATTTGATTATCAATGCACATCCAGCCATTATCAGAAGCACCCCTGCCCACTGCGACACGCTCACCTGCTCATGGAACACAAGAATCGAAGCAAATATGCCAAACAGATAGCTGATGCTCGTGACAGGATAAGCAACCGAGAAAGGGAAGTGCTTCAACATATACATCCACAGCACCGTGGCGGCACCGAAACTGACCCCGCACGCAGGAAACCACCAGTTGGTAAGCTGCGCCACGAAGAAATCCCACGCCCAGCGGAACGTCCCCATTTTGGCAAGGGCAAGCTTAAGCAGGACCTGACCGCCGCTCAAAAAAGCAGCCTGAAGCAATGCAAGAGGTAAAACTTTCCACATAATTATTTCTTTCTCAACAATATAACCGAAACATCCTTTCCTGAAGAATGGTTCACGACGAGCACATTCTCAGGATTGGCCGAAAATCCCGCACCATCCTTTCCAAGGAAATCCGGGATGAAACCATCCCTGATGCAGACCGCCCCGACATATACTCCGAGTGCCGATGCACTGAAAGACTCCCCGAAAATATGCCTGTACATAGCCACAGGCACCCCAGGACATATCTCCTTCAGGATTCCATCATAGAAAACATCATTATCCAAGTTGCCGTCATAACCCGCTACGACTGCATTGATGTCCTCCAATGCGAGACCTTCTGCATCAAGCAAACCATTAGTAAGGTCTGCCATCTTCCCAGCCGAAGGCCTGTAGGCAAGCCTCATACCCCCGAACCTGCACAAAGCCCCATCTTCCTTACAGTCAAGGAAAAACGACACGGCAGCCTCCGAAACCGTCGCACCGGTTCCTTCCCCCGCGAATCCAATCTTTCCGAAAAGCGCGGCCCATTCAGGCGTAATCTCGTCGAAACATCCGACGAGGGCATTGGAAATGCGTCCGAGCCCCATCTGCGTCACGGCATCCTCCAGGGCACTCTCGAAAGAAACGCCCCTGTGGGAATAAGTGGCATTGTAGCAATGTGAACCCGTCTTTATGGCAATCAGCGAACTGAGGGTGTTATGCGTCGATTGCATGAAATGGGTGGGCTTCATCACTGCACCGTTCCTGCCCGAGATTCCATCCATGAATGCCTCCGTATGCTCGATGCAGCCCATCCCTGTGCCGGTCACAATTGCATCCGGACGCGATACCCCGGCCGCATCCAGGCACGAAAGCGATGTGGCAAGGGCCCTTTTCATCAGACGCCCCATCCTGCGCCCCTCCATAGGGGAGAAGAACCTCCTGAAATCAGGATCCTCAGATGGAGCAATCCCTTTCCCGACTGGTACCGGAGAGTGCATCCAATCCTCGCAAAGAGGCTTCTGCGCAGAAATCTGGGCTGCCGTCCGTATGTATATTCCGTTCATTTGCAAGGCGATATGATAATAGATGAATCATTTCCCCCGAAACCGAAGGAGTTGCACAGGATATTGGTATGGTGAACTTCCTCCGCCCCTTGGCTCGGCTCAATCGTGCTCCCGTCACTCTCCGTCCAATTCAGGTTGGCTGGTATGAAACCGTTGGCAAGTGCTAAAAGGCATATCACGGCCTCAATCGAGCCTGACGCGCTTGTGGTATGTCCGGTGAACGACTTTGTGGACGACACCGCCGGAAGGCAGTCCCCGAACACCGTCCTGAGCGCTGTGCTCTCTGATGCGTCATTGTCAGGGGTCCCCGTACCGTGGGCATTGACATAGCTTATGTCAGAAGGCCTCAGGGAAGCGTCCTCCAACGCCTTCATCATGGAAAGGCAGGCTCCCGTTCCTTCAGGAGATGTGGCAGTCTGATGGAATGCGTCACAGGCGTTGCCGCAGCCTGAAAGCACGGCAATGGGGCGTACTCCACGCGAAACGACGGATTCCTCGCTTTCAAGCACCAGGTAAGCCGCCCCTTCTCCAAGGTTCAGCCCGGCGCGTGTCCTGTCGAATGGCCTGCAAGGCTCCTTGTCCAGGATCATCAATGAATTGAATCCGTTGATATGGAACCTCGAAAGACATTCGCTGCCTCCGGCCACCACTATCGAAGTTTCGCCCGATTGTATCATGTCAGCTCCCCTTATTATGGCATTGGCTGCTGACGAGCAAGCCGTGGAAAGGGTAGTGATACGGCTGAATCCTCCGAAATAGTCTGCCTGGAGCTCCGTCGTGCTGCCACAATCGTGAAGGGAAATCAACGAATCCTTCGTATTCCCGGAAATCATCTCTTCCCAATGCCTCTCGCTGACATCCATACCGCCGACAGTAGTCCCCGAAATCAATGCCCCGGATGCTCCATCTTCAAGTCCTGCCTGCATCAGGGCCTCACGGAGAGCCACAATCCCCAGCAGGGCGGTCCTTCCATAGACCTCCTGACCGCTGATTCCAAGCATGGCCTTCAATTCCTCGTCCGTATGAGGCACCTCTCCTGAAGGAAATCCGAGACCACCATCGTCAAGATTCCTCAAAGGACCGATTCCGCTCCTTTTGCTGCGAAGCGACTCCAGGACTTCCGCCTTGCCTGTTCCACAGGCACATATGACACCTGCACCGGTTATGTAAACGGGCTTCCTCATTTATTTTGTCCTGTTCTTCAGTATATAGTCTGCCATGACATTGACGGATCTGAACACCTCCTTGCCCTCTGCTGAACTCTTCAGCTTAATGCCGTACTCCTTCTCAAGCAGCACGATAAGTTCAAGGGCATCAATGGAATCCAGCCCGAGCCCGTCACCGAAAAGCGGTGCATCATCGTCTATCTCCTCCGGCACCATCCCTTCGAGATTCAGGGCCTCTATCATCTTCAATTTCAATTCTTCAATCAATCCTTCCATCATTATTCAAATTATCTGTTCAAAATATCTTCAATGGCCTGCGGAGTAAACCCGACGCCGTCCTTGCTGACAAGGAAAATCACAGCCTCGAAATCATTTTCGGAAGCACATTCTGTCCAACCAGCCAATACGGATTCCGTTCTCCTGTCCTGAAATGCATCGCATACAGTCTCATATATCAACTTGGAGTCAGCAGAAGGCAGAACATAAAAACTGGTCTGACCATAATATTTGTTCCTGATGGCTATCTCCCCGGTGATTATGTTCGGCAGGGTATATACGAATACTGACGGGCTGGGGTAGTAGTCTTCAGTATCTTCCACGGTCTTCACATAAAGTCTGTCATCAGCCAGACAGGAAGCACTGTTCATCAATACGACAGCCCTGTCCTCCCTCGGCTCGAAACGCCCCTCTTCTCCGGCAAGGAGAATCTCGCTCGCCACGAAACCCAGCTTGCACAAAGGGTCCATCTTGTAGAACTTGGCATAGCCCGTACCAAGGGACTTGAAAGCGGACTGAAGCAGTTGCATCCCTTTCCCTTCGTAAATTGGTACATCCCTGTCAGACAATATCCTGTCAGGGGTTATCTTCACGAATCCTTCAATGAACATCCTGACCTCCTTTACTGAGAAGAACACCTGCATTGCAACCTCCGAAACCGGACAGCAGCTTGATGAAACCATTCCTGGATGTAGGCCTGTTCCTGTCCGAGACATCCACGGGACAAGACACCCCACATTCTGAATATCCCTTGGTGGCAAGCACGATCCCTGCATCCACGGCCTTCATCGAGATGATGGTCTCCAACACGCCGGCAGCACCCATCGTGTGGCCGTAATAACCCTTGAGTGCATTCACTGGCACATCGGAAAGACCAGCACGGTTTATGGCAATCGACTCCATCTCGTCATTGTAAGGGGTGGACGTGCCGTGTACATTCAGGAAGGCAAGCTCATCCTTCCCGACATTCTCCATCAGATATTCCAACACCCTGAAACTGCCTTCTCCCGTACGGGACGGTCCTGAAATATGGTTGGCATCATTCCTTATGACTCCATCCACGACCTCCCATCCGGAACCACCTCCGGCCCCGAGGACAACCGTCGCAGAAGCCTCCCCGAGGTTCAATCCCTTCCTGGCTGCATCGAAAGGCCTGCAAGGCTCGTCGGAAAGCGCCTTGAAAGATTGGAATCCAGACACTATGAAACGGCTCTGGCAGTCTGCCCCGGTCACCACGACATGGTCATAGCGTCCGCTCCTTATCGCCCTCATTCCGTCTATCAATGCGCAGACGCCTGAGATACAGGCGTTGGATACGACAAGGGGAGTATTCGGATTCCCGAAATATGATGCCAGGACACGGGCGCTCCAATGCAGATATTCCCTTTCGTCCACCTTACCTTCCGAAGTGAGCAGGTCCACATTGCCCTTGGTGGTGGAGACTATGAACAGCACACGCTCGGAAGAAGGGTCCACACCGCTCCCTGCCAGGGCCTTCTTAGTGGAAAGTATCATACATTTCTCGAAGAAGGTGAACTCTCCGCATATCCCCTCACGCCTGCACTCCGCCTCCAGCGCCTCCCTGTCGAACAACGAGGCCACGAACGGCTCAGGAATCCCGAAAACACCTTCGTGACGTCTCAGGCTGCTCCTTCCCTGCATCAGGGCCGAAAAATTATCTTCGGAAGTGTATCCTAAAGGGGAGACAATGCAGTCGGAAATTACTTCTATGGTCTTAAAACCGTCCATTGCCATTATTTAGAATCCAGGGCGATCTTCATCGTCCCTTCTGCCAAGACATTACCCTCGGAGTCTTTGACGCAGGCACTTACCAATGTCACGTTGAAGACTTCCTGCAATACGGAAACTTCCGTGACGATTGTCTGCCCGCCTGATGGAAGCAAATGATACACAAGGCCTTTCACTGCGCCTATGAAACCGATCCTGACATCCTCCCCAAGTATGTATTTATGGTAGTAGCCAATCCTTGCCGCGCAGGTCTGGGCTATGTTCTCGGTCAATCCTTCCGCACAGAGGCATCCGTCCGCGTCGAGGAAGAAATTGTCCTCCTTGATGTCGAGTTCGCTCACGGATGTCGTGTCGGTGTAGCTCAGAAGACGGCTCACCATCAATATCGGCTCCCTCTGCGGAAGTATCTCCCTTATGTCTATTTCTCTCAATTCCATATCAATATATATTATCAAACAAACATATTCCAAAATATAAGGCCTGAATCGGAATTAGCACTCCAGAGGCCTGCAAGATCATTTCCTGAGGCGCGGAGAATCTTCGGCACCCCAGAAATCAAAATAGTTGAACCATTGCCAAGGATATTCCCTCACGACTTTCTCCAGCCTGTCCACATATTCCCCGGCAAGCATCCTCGCCCTCTCCCTGCGGTCACCGGACGCAGGCACGTCAAGGACATAAGGATATGCCTTGTACCGATATGCACCAGTCTTCATCACGAACATGGCCACTACAGGCACAGCCTTCTGCACCGCGAAAGCGAAAGGTCCCAACGGGAAATCCGCCTCCCGTCCGAGAAAACTGCATCTTACAGCCTTGCTTGAACCGAAAAGCCTGTCGCTCGGCATACTTGCAATCCCGCCCTCGGACACGGCCTCGTTCAAGGCGAAAATATGGGACATGTCCTCCGAAACAGGTATCATCCTGACATTGTTCCTTCCGAAAGCCCTGGCCCTGTTGTCCATCACGGTCTGAGTCTCTCCACCGAAAACCAACGCGCTGAAAGGCTTGTCTGCTGTCTTCAGCGAATATCCAGCAAGTTCATAATTCCCCACATGCGAGCTGAACATCACGATTCCGGACTCTCCTTCGAGGAGCCTGAAGAAAGCATCACCTCCGACCACCTCGAAATCGTAATGCCTGCCGGCATAGACTGCGAACCTGTCGATTATGACCTGCCCGAAAGCATAGTGGTTTCGCCATACGGCAGCAAAGGACTTCAGAGGCGACCATCCGAGACGCCTCCTGAACAGATAATGGACAGCGGAGAAACCTTTCGGGTTGAATATCATATAGAAAGGCACCACGCAAGCCATAACACAATATAAAGGCCTCACCCCGACAACCCTTAGCATCGAGACAAGAGCCTTCTGCATCCACGGAGTTCCCCCCGTCGTGCCCTTCCATTTATCGTGTTTCAGATTCTGCAAAGCCTATCCCCCCTTCTATATCAAATTCCTCTGTAAGAAAGTTTTTCACAAGTCTGTCAATCTCATTTCTGTCCATACAGCATATGGTTTTCCAGGTTGTCATGCATTCAGACCGCAATGGTCCGCATTATCTTGACAAATATATGAATGTTTAGGCAAATAGTCAAATTCGGGAGGTCGCGAAAAAAGTTGGAATGGCATTGATTTTGTCTTAAATTTGCGCGGAAAAACAGTATCATATTCATTCATATATATGGATAGTTCACCGAAACCGATAATATATCAGATACTTCCAAGACTCTGGGGGAACGAAACCATCAGGCCAAGGAAGAACGGAAGCCTTTCAGAAAACGGAAGCGGAAAATTTTCAGACATCGACAACGACACCGTGGAATATCTCAGATGGCTCGGATGCAGCCACGTATGGCTGACGGGAGTAATCAGGCATTCCACCACGGAAGACAAGGAAGGATGTATGCCCTCTAACCCGCAGATAGTCAAGGGTAAGGCAGGCTCTCCCTTCGCGATATGCGACTATTACGATGTCAATCCTTATCTCGCAGAGAATCCGGAGCACAGGATGGATGAGTTCCAGTCCCTTGTGGACAGAATCCACGCTGCCGGCCTGAAAGTCATCATCGATTTCATTCCAAACCATGTGTCAAGGGATTACGGCAAGGTAAACCCGGTTCCCGGCCATCCGGTACTGGGCGCAGACGACGACACCCAGGTCCATTGGTGCCCTGAAAACGACTTTTTCTATTACCCGGGCCAGACACTCACGATGCCGGTCCCACCGCAGAAAGGAGTGAAGCCATATGTGGAATGTCCTGCAAAGGCCACGGGAAACAACTGCTACAATTCCCATCCGGGCGTGAATGACTGGTATGAGACCATCAAGATAAATTACGGGGACACCCACACCTCGACATGGGACAAGATGGCGGACATCGTGGATTTCTGGATTTCCAAAGGAGTCGACGGATTCAGGTGCGACATGGTGGAACTTGTCCCGCCGGAGTTCTTCAAATGGCTGATATGCAGGACGAAATCGGCTCATCCTTCGGTCATCTTCATCGCCGAGGTTTACAAGAAGGAACTCTACGGCCAATATATCAGGGAAGTCGGATTCGACTACCTGTATGACAAATCAGGCCTCTACGACACACTCCGCACCATCGTCGGGAAGAATGTCGAGGACAACGGGATGCCTGTGGAACTCTGGCAGTCGGCCTGCGGCATAACACGCAACTGGCAGTTCCTCGGCGACCTCCAGCCATATATGCTCAATTTCCTTGAAAACCACGACGAGCATCGTTTCGCATCCGATTTCTTCGGTAAGGATATGGCAGCGACCTTCGCACCTCTATATACCTCACTTTTCCTGAATGTCGCTCCGTTCATGATTTATTTCGGAGAGGAAGTAGGGGAGAGGGGAATGGACGCCGAAGGCTTCAGCGGCCTTGACGGAAGGACGACCATATTCGACTGGTGGAGCGTAGGTTCCGTGCGCAGGCTCCGCAAGGTCATAGCCTCCGGAGCATACCGGAGCCTTAAGACGGGTGAACTCGTCAAGGCGGGACTGAGAAAGGAGGAGGCACAGGTATTCGTCCGCTTCGCCCAGGCAATCAGGTTCGCCGCAAGCGACGCTGCTGTCAGGATGGGCACGACATACGACCTTTGCTGGTGCAATTATTCCTCGGACGGTTTCGACAAGCACAGGCACTTCGCATTCCTTCGCGATTATGAGGACCATACCATCCTCGTGGCCTGCAATTTCTCGGACAGGGACGCCAAGATGTCCATAAGGATTCCTGAACACGCCTTCGAATGGATGGAGATGCCTCAGACAGACTCATTCAACCCACAGACACAGTTTGAGGTTGTTGTTCCGGCCAAGGATGCGATAATCCTGAATATCCTGTAAAAGAGTTTCGGCCTACATCCCGACAATGGCCTTGCCACTGCTCCGGTCGATGTAGGCTAGTATTTCATCCTGAAGTTCAATCAGTTTCACATATTTGGACTGGCTGATGCAGGACATTCCGTCAAGCATCGGGAAGTCCACGGTTCCTTCTCCCTTCACTGTATCGACCGTCAGATAGCCCACACCGAGAGATGTGAGGTTCTGGAAGAAATGCGTCCCCTGGCTCGGCTCTATCTGGAATCCAGGTATCGCACATTCGACTATCATTCGTGCCTCCGATATGTCACTCCAAGCCACTGGTATGCCCAGCCACGGGTCTGACGAGCCCCACCTTCCCGGACCTATCAGAAGATAGCCGCCTGCCTTATTCTTCATCAGGCTGTTAAGGCGCGAGATTTCCTGAGCCATCTCTTCAGTATGTGCGCTGTCGAAGGACTGAGGCGACACATAGATGATGTGCCTGATACCTGTGACAGCACCGCTTCCGAGAGCCTTCTCCGAGGTCACGATAGTCGATGACATCCGTGAGGCAATCTCGTCCATATCAATTTCCTTGTCCTTGAAATATTCTCCCACAGGCCTGATTTGCAGGAGTTTGAGCACGAGTTCCTGTCCATTGGACTCCCTGACGACATCGGCCGCGAACTCCATTTCCACATCGCACATCAACTCCTCCTTGCAGATGTCCAGGATGTCCCTTATGATCTTGGCGAGAGGGAAGCGTCCGTATCTGAGTATGGCATCGAATGACACTATGCGTGGACCCGGCTCCGAAATCCCTGGAACCATCCTGTTGTTCTCGCGGCTGAAAGTGGATGCAACGAGCTGAGGATAAGGATATGATTCAATCTGCTCCGCTATCGGGAGATATGCCAGGTTCACACCTTCGTTTCTCGAAATCTTGAAGGCACCAGGCCTTAGGTCGAGGGCGTACATCATCTTCTGGGTGTCCCTCAAGGCAAGCTTGGGGTCTGAAAGCTGAAGTATCTTCTTCGGATATTTCGGATTGAAACGCAGGGTGCTCCCGCCATCGACAACTATCTTGCCCAAGCCGAATGCCATGTTCACAATCCCATCCTCGGCCTTCTCGTTGCCGATAGGATAGAAGTTCACGGACCTTGCCACACCTGACAGAAGTGGATAGAAGAGCCCGTTCCGCTGAGTCCCGCAGATGCTCTGTACGATGACGGCCATCTTCTCCTCGCTGAGCAGGTTTGCGGTGGTCTGGATATATGTCCTGCTCCCAGTATAGAATACGGAGGCATAGACACTCTTTATGGCCTTTTCCAGCATACGGAGCATCTGTCCCTTGTTCTCCACCAGAGGAATCATATATGTGGAATATACACCCGCGAACGGCTGATAGTTGCTGTCCTCCAATTTCGAGCTGGAGCGCACCGCAAGGGGAGCGGTCGCAGTGGACACGTACACCCTCAGTTGCTCCACGAGTTCCTCAGGAAGACGCGACGACACGAACTCCGAGAGAACATCCTCATCGGAAAGCTCCGAAGAATCAATGACATACTGCAAACCGTTCTCAACGATGAACTGGTCGAAATAATCGGTAGCCACGACGATTGTCCTCGGGATGGAAATCCTGATATTTTCATATTTCGTCGCAAGGGAATGCTTGTATATAAGGCTGTTCAGAAACGCCAGACCCCTCGCTTTGCCTCCGAGCGAACCTTCGCCCATCCTTGCGAACCATATATATTTCTCATATCCCTCAGGCTCGAAATGCGCAATCACCCCACGCCCAGTAAGTGCATGGAAATCATGTATCTGCTGGCTAACATACGCCCTGAGGTCGTCAGTGGTAGGGAAGTGGCTGCCCTGAACGGAACGGAAAAGGGTACCGAGGGTGAAAAGCCCCCTTGCCATGAACCATTTCGAGAACATGTTCTTGGAAGTGTTGTACAGAAGCACCTCGTCCGGGATCTCCCTGATACGGAGTTCCAGTTCCTTCAGGTTGGCGGCCCTGCCGTACTCGTTCCTGTCAGCATCCCTGAACACGAAATCCCCGAAACCGAATTCCTCACGGATGTAGTCGGAGAGCTGGAGCATCAAGGTCTTGGACCATTTTCTCAGGAAACCTACACCGAGACTTTGCGCCACCTCGGCCATGCTTTCCTGAGAAGATTGCAGGAGAATCGGCATCAACGGGTCATCCTTCCTGATATTCTTCACCAGGTCTATTCCGGCATCCAGCTTCTCATCCTCAGGTGAATCATTCTTGTGTACGGTGAATCCCACATCAGATATGACACCGAGCAGGTTGGACTTGTATTTCTCGTACATCTGGATGGCGTCGTCGTAATTGGTCGCGAGCAGGATCTTCGGGCGGGAACGCTTGCGGAACTTCCTCTGATGCTCGTTCAGCGTCTCCTTCAGGAATTCCGAGCTCTGCTTGAGCACCAGTTTGTACAGCTCAGGAAGATATGTCGAATAATAGCGTACGGAATCCTCCACAAGCAGGATAGCCTGCACCCCGACTTCAAGGATGTCGTTGTCCGCATTCTTCAGATCCTCGAACAGCTTGATTATAGCCACGATAAGGTCGGCATTGCCGTGCCAGCTGAACACATATTCAATCGAAGAGGTGTCCTGGGCCTGGAGTCTCCTGTAAATCTCCTTGGAGAAATGGGTGAGAAGCACGAACGGGATGTCCCTATCCCCGTGTTTTAGGCTGTCTGCAAGGGAAAGGACCTCATTGTCGGAAAAGTTGTACATGCAGATGACCATGTCTATGTCCGAGTTTCCTTCCAGTACCTTGCGCGCCTGCTCCGAATCCGTCACCCAGACGAACTGCGGAGGATTGCTGAGGTTCAGGTCGATGTATTCCTTGTATATCTGGCTTTCAATCTGACCGTCCTCTTCGAGGATGAATGCATCATAGTTGCTGCATATCATCAGGATCTTCCGTATTCTGAAACGGATAAGTGACAGATAATCAGTGTCGTTCAGCTCTTTGAGCAATACGGGGTCGATAGTGTTCATGTTACCCTTGTATAATTATATGGTTCTGCGACGGAACTCAGCCACAGTTATGGCGGTGGCGACTGCTGCATTCAATGATTCGGATCCTTGGGCCCCAGCAGGAAACGGAGGGATGAAAAGTCTGTCGGACACCAGGTTGGCCATTGCATCGGAAATTCCCTCGGACTCGTTGCCGGTCACGACCATGACTGGGCAGTCCGTACCTGTATCCAGATGCCTTTCATATATGTTCTCCCCATCGAGGAACGTCCCATAAACCTTTCCTCCAGCCGAAAGAATCCTGCCTGACAATGCAGGAAGGTCCACATAATGGAATTTCACACGGAAAACCGCCCCCATGGTGGCTTGTACTGTCTTGGGATTGAATACATCCACCGTGTCGGGAGTCGCGAAAACCGCATCGACCCCGAACCAGTCCGCTATCCTGAGTATGGTCCCGAGGTTCCCTGGGTCCCTTATGGAGTCAAGCCCTATGAAGAAACCGCCTTTTCGGAAGATTCCATCAAGCATCTCAGGAGAATCCGGGACGATGTCCTTTGGCTTGCGTACCACGGCAAGCACCGGGGAAGGGGTGTTCAGGGCGGATATACGCCTCATGGCCTCCTCTCCGATTTCCTCCCTGCGATATACGGACTCCACCTCGAAGGATGAGGCCACGGCTTCTGCAACCATTTTGTCACCCTCCACAAGAAAGAGTCCTGTCTCATCGCGGAACTTCTTCTGTTGCAGAGACTTTATCCTTTTTATCTCATTATTTGATATAGATGGCATATATGGACGGTTTGAGGCCTGTTGCAAATCAATATCCAAGGATCTTCAGCATTGACTTGTATGTCTGTTCCTTGCTGAACAGCTTGGTGGTGTAGTCTCCGTTCTCATCCCTGTCTATGATGATGTGCTTCGGGGCAGGCTGGAGGCAGTGCTGGATTCCACCATAGCCGGATATCGATTCCTGATATGCGCCCGTATGGAAGAAGCCGATATAGAGAGGCTCATCCTTGTCCTCTATTATAGGGAGGTATATGGCGTTCGCATGGGCGTCGGCGTTGTAATAGTCCTGACTGTCGCAGGTGAGCCCACCGAGGAACACCCTCTGGTATTTGTCATTCCATTTGTTGATAGGGAGCAGGATGAATTTCTGCTTGATTCCCCAGGTGTCCGGGAGGGTTACCATGAAGGAACTGTCTATCATGTACCATCTTTCACGGTCATTCTGCTGCTTCATGTCAAGAATCTGGAAAATGGTTGCGCCGGATTCTCCCACAGTGAAGCTTCCGAATTCAGTGAATATATTCGGCTCGGCCACTCCGCGTGCGTTACACATTATCTTTATCTGGGAAATGATTTCCTCGGCCATATATTCATAGTCGAAATCGCTTGCAAGCGAATTCTTTATAGGAAATCCACCTCCGATGTTCAGGGAATCAAGTTCCGGGCATATCATCTTGAGGTCGCAATAAACGCCCACGCACTTTGCAAGTTCGTTCCAGTAATATGCCGTGTCGCGCATTCCCGTGTTGATGAAGAAATGCAGCATCTTCAGCTTGAATTTCGTGCTCTTGCTTATCTTGTTCTCGTAGAACGGCACGATGTCGCTGTATCGTATTCCAAGGCGTGAAGTATAGAAATCGAACGTCGGGTCTTCCTCCGAGGCGATCCGGATACCTATGTTGATAGGTTTCTCGACAAGGGCGTCAAGGGCTTCCAGTTCGTGCATGTTGTCCAGTATCGGGATGATGTTCTTCCATCCCGAATTGGCGAAATTGGCTATGTTCTCGACATAGGCAGGCTTCTTGAATCCGTTGCAGATGATGTACTGGTCACGGTTCACTGCACCCTCGGCCTCAAGTGCCTCGATGAGGTTCAGGTCGAATGCGGAAGAAGTCTCCAGATGGATGTCGTTCTTCAGCGCCTCGGTGAGCACGAACTCGAAATGCGAACTCTTGGTGCAGTAGCAATAATTGTAGGTGCCCTTGTAGTCAACCTTCGCCATGGCCACATTGAACATTCGCTTAGCCCTCTGTATCTGAGATGAAATCTTTGGCAGATATGTAATTTTCAATGGGGTTCCGTACTGGTTGATAATGTCCATCATATTGATGTCGTGGAAATGGAGTTCTCCGTCCTCCACCTTGAATTCGTCCTGCGGAAACTCGAATGTCTGGTCAATCAGATCGATGTACTTGTTCTTCATCAGCCTATATGCGATTAAGTCGGTTGGGTTAAAAAATAAGCAATCCGACAAAGTCGGATTATCAAAAACTGCGCAAAGTTATCATTTATATTTATATTGTCACGGTGATTGGAGTTTTTTTTGGCTAAAATTTTGAGAAACGGTCTGTTTGAGATAAATTTGCGTTGATTTGTCGGTTTCCACGGCTGAATGAGACACGGAACACTCATAGCATCAATCTTCGCGGCGGCTCTTTCCTTCGCGTCCTGCAGCACCACCAAGGTCCTGCCGGAAGGGCAGTACCGCCTTGCCAGGAACAAGATCGAGGTCGAGGGCCAGAAGAACTTCAATACCGGCAAACTGGAGCCGTATCTCAAGCAGAAGCCGAATTCTTATTTCATCTTCGGATGGAACCCTTTCCTGAACATATACAATTGGTCCAACGGCAAAGGCAAGGGCTGGGATAAGTTCGTGCAGAAAATCGGAGCCGCTCCGGTAGTGTACGAACCTGACCTTGTGGAGAAGTCGATTGAGAATCTCGAGGACCATCTTGACTATCTCGGATATTACGGTTCGACTGTTGACAGCGAGATAAAGGTCAAGAAAAGAAGGGCATATGTCACCTACAAGGTCACCCTCGGCAAGAGGATTCCCATCAAGGAGATGGTGCTTTCACTTCCACCCGAGGGAGAATTCACGGAGGCTTTTCTGAAGGACACCGCATCCATAACCATCCACAAGGGTGACTTCCTTTCTGAAGAAGCCCTCGAAGCTGAGACCGTAAGGGCTGCTGACAAGCTCAGGAACCAGGGTTTCTACAGTTTCAACAAGAACTACTTTTTCTTCGAGGCGGACACCCTCGGGATGAAGGACAGTGCACTCCTGAAATACACGATCAACGAATATACGAGGAACGCGACCCCGAGGGATGCCACCCCTATCAGGAAATTCTACGTTGACAAGGTGAATATCGAATATCCTGACAATCTGAAGATCAGGGAGAAGATTCTCCGGGAGCTGAGTACGATCAAGCCGGGAAGCGTATATGGCGCCGACATAGTGAACAGCACATATTCGAGGCTTTCCGCACTCAAGGTGTTCAGCAGCGTGAACATCGGGATGTCCCAGTCAGACACCAACAAGGTGGACTGCCTCATATCCCTGTCACAGTCCAAGCTCCAGGGATTCAAGATCAATCTTGAGGCATCGTCCAATTCATCAGGCCTGCTCGGAATCTCGCCTCAGATCTCGTACTACCACAGGAACATCTTCCGGGGCGGGGAATGGCTGAACCTCAGTTTCATGGGTAATTTCCAGTTCAAGTTCAAATCCGCTGTCCGTTCCAATGAATTCGGTGTCTCCGCCAGCCTGAGCTTTCCGAACTTCTTCCCTCTGCCGTACAGATATTTCAAGGGGGCCGTCCCAAGGACGGACGTGAAGGTATCATACAACTACCAGAGCCGTCCGGAATACACGAGGAACATAATATCGACCTCATACGGCTACAGCGGCAGCGTGAAGAACAAGTTTTTCTACCAGGTCTATCCTCTCCAGCTCAGCATTGTCAGACTTGCGAATGTCAATGAGGACTTTTTCGACAATCTTGCAGCCGATCCTTTCCTGTGGAACGCCTACATCAGCCACTTCGATCTTGGTAGCGGTGCCACGCTCTATTATACGACGAATACCGCAGTGGTTCCAAAATCGACATATTTCTATACAAGGTTCCAGTTCGACATAGCAGGAAACCTGCTCAGCGCGTTCAATTCCTTTATGAAGACCGACGAGAATGGCTCGCGTGTCATCTGGAACACTCCGTATTCCCAATATGTCAGGGGAGAGCTGACCCTGGGCAGGACCTGGGTGTTCGGCAAGAAGGATGGGCAGTCCGTAGCCATGCGTTTCGTGGCGGGAGCCGGTTATGCCTATGGCAACTCGACAGCGCTGCCTTTTGAGAAAAGGTTCTATGCCGGAGGTGCCAACAGCCTCAGGGGATGGAACGTCAGGACGGTGGGACCGGGTCTTGACAGTCTTGAGACTTCCTTCGTGATTCCTAATCAGACGGCGGACATGAGACTCGAGGCCAACATCGAATACCGTTTCCGGATGTTCTGGAAAATTGAGGGAGCCGTATTTGCGGATGCCGGAAACATCTGGGCCTTCAATTATTCGGACGACATTTATGATGATGACCCGGCATTCTTCCGTTTCAAGGATTTCGGAAAGAGCATTGCCGCAGACTGGGGTGTCGGTCTGAGGGTGAATCTCGATTTCCTAGTGCTCCGTCTGGACCTTGGAATGAAGGTGCATGACCCGTCAAGGGAGCAGAGGTGGGTCAATCCGGGGAGGTGGCTTCGTAAGGAGAATTATACTATTCATTTTGGGGTGGGGTATCCTTTTTAACCCCTGTCGGCTTTGCCGACATCCCCTGTTAGGGGAATACGGCCAGGACTTTGTCCTGTCCGGTGGCCTTTGCGCCTTTCCAACTTTTCCTGCGGAAAAGTCACGGCCCGGCCACGGCGTCTGAGGACGCCTTGTTAATCTTAACCCCTGTCGGCTTTGCCGACATCCCCTGTTAGGGGAATACGGCCAGGACTTTGTCCTGTCCGGTGGCCTTTGCGCCTTTCCAACTTTTCCTGCGGAAAAGTCACGGCCCGGCCACGGCTGCTGATGCAGCCTTGTTAATCCTAACCCCTGTCGGCTTTGCCGACATCCCCTATTAGGGGAGTGCCGACCGCTCCCTATGGTCGGGTCGGGCGACCTTTTCGCGTTAATGGCTTTGCCATTTTCCTCCTTCGCACCTCGGCATAGAAAATTCATTTTCTCTGCTCTCGGTTTGTCGTCGGTTTCCGTATTTGCTGGCGCAAATACCCGACCCGGTCGCGGCGTCTGAGGACGCCTTGTTAATCCTAACCCCTGTCGGCTTTGCCGACATCCCCTGTCAGGGGAATACGGCCAGGACTTTGTCCTGTCCGGTGGCCTTTGCGCCTTTCCAACTTTTCCTGCGGAAAAGTCACGGCCCGGCCACGGCTGCTGATGCAGCCTTGTTAATCTTAACCCCTGTCGGCTTTGCCGACATCCCCTGTCAGGGGAAAGTATATTCCTGATGCCGTAAGGCTGTCATTCCGAGTGAGCGCAGCGACGAGGTCGCAAGCGAAGAACAAACAGCCCTGCGGGCTTTTGTAGCGCGCAGCCGGCGGCAGCCGGAAACCGAGGGAAACAACGCCTTCACGACATCTGATTAAACCTAGCTAAAATCGTAAGCAAAATATGTATTCCCGATGCCGCCACGTTGTCATTCCGAGCCCGCGAGGAATCTGCGGATGAAGACGACCAAGTCACAACCTCTGATGCAGCCTTGTTAATCCTAACCCAAGTCACTGCGTGACATCCCCTGTCAGGGGAAAGTATATTCCTGATGCCGTAAGGCTGTCATTCCGAGCCCGCGAGGAATCTGCGGGCGGAAGCGTCAGGCCATTATACGCCCTATAGCGCAAGGCAATCATACAATAATCATAAAAGGGAAAACCACCCCAGGAATCAATAATCATATTTCTTCCAGAGAGAAGAAAGACGGGCCCGTAGAGCCTCCTCCTGCCTGTTGTCAGCCGGCTCATAGAATTTGCGGCCCTGCAACTCCTCAGGCATGAATTCCAGATCGGCGAAATGCCCCGGGAAATCGTGGGCGTATTTGTAGCCGTCGCTGTAGCCAAGCTCTTCCATCAACTTGGTAGGAGCATTCCGCAGATAAAGCGGCACCGAAGCGGACCGAGTCTGTTTAGCCACCTCAAGCGCCTCATTCACAGCCACATATGCAGAGTTGCTCTTTGCAGATGAAGCCAGATAAATTGTACATTCAGACAGAGGAATCCGCGCCTCAGGCATACCGATGCTATGGACGATCCTGAATGTCGCATCAGCAAGAAGCAGGGCATTCGGATTGGCAAGCCCTACGTCCTCCGCCGCCAGGATGCAAAGCCTGCGAGCAATGAAAAGCGGGTCCTCACCACCATCGAGCATCCTTGCCAGATAATAGACGGCGGCATTGGGATCCGACCCCCGCACACTCTTTATGAAAGCGGATATGATGTCATAATGCATCTCTCCGTTCTTGTCATATACGGCGATATTGTCCTGGATGCACGAAGTGACTGACTTGTTGTCAATAATCACCTCAGGTTCAGACGAATATGCCCCGGTGACTATCTCCAGTATATTGAGAAGCTTCCGTGCATCGCCTCCGCTGTAGCGGAACAGCGCCTCGGTCTCCTTGACCGTAATCCTGCGCGTCTTCAGGATCACATCCTCGCTCAAAGCCCTCCTGAGGAGTTTGTCGAGGTCTGCGGATACCAACGGCTTCAACACGAATACCTGACATCTGGAAAGCAAAGGCGTGATGACCTCGAACGAAGGATTCTCCGTAGTGGCTCCTATGAGCACGACGGTGCCGTCCTCGACAGCCCCGAGCAAGGCATCCTGCTGGGATTTGCTGAAACGATGTATCTCATCAATGAAAAGGATAGGGGAGAGCCCTCCTGAGAAAATGGATGAAGAGCCGGCCCTTGAAATGACGTCACGCACATCCTTGACACCTGCGCTGACAGCAGACAATGTATGGAACTCCCTCCCGAGCGACTTTGCCACAATCCTTGCAAGCGTCGTCTTTCCGACACCCGGAGGCCCCCAAAGTATGAACGACGACAGATTCCCGCTCTCAATCATGTTCCGCAGGATACATCCCTGACCTACAAGATGTTCCTGCCCGACATATCCGTCAAGGTCCTGAGGCCTCATCCTCTCGGGCAGGGGAGGTAGCATCCTGCTGCGTCCTATGTCGTCCGTATCCGAAATCATATCTCCTTGGTATATACCCTGCGGCGCTTGTGCTGCTCCCTTTCGAACAGACTCCACATCTGATGGATCTTGGTGTTGCTTTCAAGTTCCGCGCTGCTTTCAGAATACTTGAATCCCATCTTCTTGAAGGTATGGAACAGGTCCATGAACAGAAGGGTGTTCACTCCCTTGTTCTGATATTCCGGCTTTACGCCCACCAGGAGAAGGTCAAGCGTATCCGGTTTCTTGAAGTACATATTCTTGAGAAGGTACCACCAGCCGAACGGGAATACCTTGCCACCGCATTTCTGGAGAGCCTCCGATAGTGAAGGCATAGACACACCAGCCGCAACAAGTTCACCTTCCTCGTTCTCCACGAAGCTGACCATCTTGAGGTCGATGACACCGAGGTAGAACTTGACATATTGGTCTATCTGCTTGTCGGACAGGAGCGAGAAACCGTACAAATTGCAATAGGTCTCATTTATGAGATTGAAGAACTTGCGTCCGTAGTTCTCACGGTTGAGCTCCCTCCTGGTAATTTTCCTGATTTTCAGGTTGTAGCGTTGCTTGACCACCTCAGACAACTTGACGAAGCGCTCAGGAAGCTCTTCAGGAATCCGTATCCGGTATTCGAGCCAGTCAACCTCCTTGACCATGCCGAGCCTCTCCATATGTACCATATAATATGGATGGTTGTATATCATGGCCATTGTCCCGAGACGGTCGAAACCCTCCACCAACATTCCCTCAGGGTCGAAATCAGTGAAACCAAGAGGACCGGCGATACGGTCCATCCCACGCTCCTTTCCCCATTCTATGACGGTGTTGATGAGAGCCTCGGACACTTCATAGTCATCGATGAAATCTATCCATCCGAAACGGACCTGATTGGTCTTCCATGCCTCGTTTGCCCTTTTGTTGAGAATGGCTGCGACCCTTCCGGCAGGTTTCCCGTCCTTGTATGCAAGAAAATAATCAGCCTCACAGAACTCGAACGCCCCGTTCTTTTCCTTGTCGAGCGTATTCATCTCGTCAAGAGGCATCGCAGGGACGTAATAGGCATTGCCTTTATATAGTTTGTTTGCAAAGGTGGCAAACTCTTTGAGTTCCTTCCTGGTGGAAACGGTCTTTATTTGAACAGCCATAGGGAGATAAGGTTTAATTGGTAATAGCACATTCGGCAAAGTTAGAAATAAATTGCAAGTAATTGGCATAAATTTGCTAATTTCGCGATATCAAACATGCAGCCCGTGTTTTCTGGCAATGGTATTGTTGCATATGCGGACTTTGAGTGATTGAAATACAGTAGTGTAGCATATATTAGGTTATGAACGAGAAAAAGACAAAGATTATCTGCACGATTTCCGACATCAACTGCGAAGTCGGCTTCATCCGCGCCCTCTACGAGAATGGAATGAATGTGGCAAGGATCAATTCTGCCCATGCCTCCCTGGAAGGAGCGCAGCGCATCGTGGACAACATAAGGAAGGTTTCTGACAAAATCGGCATCCTGATAGACACCAAAGGCCCGGAAGTGCGGCTTACTGCCATGGAGAGTTCGGTAGGTTTCCCCGTAACGGAAGGAGACAGGCTTGAAATCCACGACGGCCCAGACAAGGCCTGCACCCACAAAGTGCTGTACACCACCTGCCCGACATTCGTAAACGATGTCCCTGCAGGCTCCCACGTTCTCATCGACGACGGAGCGATTGACCTTTATGTGGAGGACAAGGACGGACAAGCCCTGTTCTGCAAGGCGGTCAACAACGGCCTCGTAAAAGGCAAGAAGAGCGTGAATGTCCCGAATGTGCATATATCTCTCCCAGCATTGACCGAAAAGGACAGGATGTTCGTGAACTGGGCCATAGATGCCGACATAGACTTCATAGCTCACTCCTTCGTACGCAGCAGGGAGGACCTTCTTGAAATCAGGGAAATCCTTGAAGCCAGGGGGAGCCACATCAAGATAATATCGAAGATCGAGAACCAGCAGGGCATTGACAACCTTGACGATATACTGACCTATTGTTATGGAGTGATGATCGCCAGGGGAGACCTCGGTGTAGAAATCCCTGCGGAGAAGATACCTCTCATCCAGAAGAAACTGATAAGCAGGTGCCGCAAGAGGAAGAAACCCGTGATAGTGGCAACCCAGATGCTCCACAGCATGATCGAGAATCCACGTCCGACCAGGGCAGAGGTGACAGATGTCGCCAATGCTATTTTCCAAAGCTCCGATGCCATAATGCTCAGCGGAGAGACAGCATCCGGGAAATACCCCGTGGAGGCGGTCAGCACGATGAGCAGGATTGCCGTCGAGACAGAGGAATCCATCGACACCCCTCCGGCTCTCGACCTTGAGAATGTCACCAAGCCTATAGCCGGGGTGCTTGCACGGTCCATCGTCGCAGCGACCTTGAAACTCCCTGTGAAGGCAATCATATTCGATACCTGGACAGGCAGGACAGGTCGCTATCTCGCCGAGTTCAGACCTAAAGTACCGATTTATGCGATGTGCTACAACTCATACACTATGAGGGAGTTGGCACTGACATACGACATCTACTGCTACAAGTTCGAGGTCGCTGGCAGCAAGGAGGGATTCGTCCAGAATTCCATTGAAATCCTCCTGAATGACGGCAAGATATCGAAAGGTGACCTCGTCGGCTTCATAGGCGGCAGCTTCAACGACGACCTCGGGGCGTCATACATGGAATTCAAATATGTATGACGATGACCCGGAACCTGGTTAAAAGACTGTTGGCATCGGCTCTGGCCGCGACCATATTGGCAATCATTGCCCAGGCACAGCCAAAGGCATTGGGGGCCGTGCAGTCCTACCGGGGATTCTGGGTTTCCTATGAACATTCCATCGCGGAAGACTGCTTCATCGGTGTGGACGCGGGAGTGCTGATGACAGATATATATTCCGGGGAGGTTTCCACACCAGGATTTTCAGCCGAACTTAAATGGAATCTGATATTCTTCCGCAAGGAAATCCCTGAGAGCGGAGAATTCAGGGCTTTCGCCGGCCCTGGACTGACTGTAGGCTACAGTACCGACTTCCATATGACTTCCGGATATGGACCTTTCTTCGGAATATGCGGGAACATAGGTGTGGAATGTATCTTCAGCAGAGGACTCACACTGTCAGCCACGGTCCTGCCGACAATCGGTTCACGCATAATGATATATGAAGAATCTGCCAAGATGGTCCTGTACAGGAACGGACTGATATACGGTCTTGTCCCGCAGATTGGCATAAAATACAATTTCTGAGACCATGGCAAAAAGAATTCTGACAACCTTCCTTTCCGTTATCCTGGCATCAGGCTTCTGTTCGGCAACTCAGAAGCCCAGGAGGGATTATCCTGTGGTCACATACGGGGTTGAATGGGGCTATGTCGCATCGGTCCTCTCGTCCGTACACTACAATTTCTATTCATTGGAAGGCTCGAGGGTTGACATAAAGGAGTCAGAATCCATATTCAGGTCCGATGCAGAGATGGAGATCCATGTAGGAGTCAATTTAGGCAAGATGTGGAACCTGTCCCTATATTCAGGATATACCAACATCGCCCACCTGACTCCGGCCGTCCCGATTTCATTGAGACTTACCAGGTTCTATGGCAAGAATCCGCTGAACGACAGATGGATGACATACGTCGGACTGGGAGGGGGGATAGCCCTGAATCAGACAGAGCAAGCCATTCTCGGAGCAAGGATTGGAGGAGGCTACAGGGTGTCGCTGAGCAGGATTACGAAGCTCGACATACTGGTTTCATGCAAGATGGATTACTTGAATCCCGACATAGTGTACTACGGACATGCCATCCCTCCGGAATCCATCAACCGCAACAACGCCTTCATGACCGCCTTCACGATAGGGCTCGGCATAACATTCTAAGCAGGCCCGGACAGCAATGGCACGACTGAAAATCATAAGACAATCAGAATGTACTCCGGACAGGCTTCCTGCGGCACAAGTCGCGGAAGAAATCAACAACTGTCTGAAAATCAATCCTGTGCTTGTGGTGACCGCCCCTCCGGGAGCCGGAAAATCCACCCTGCTTCCAATAACCGTCCTGAACGGACTCGGTTGCAGTGGCAAGGTGCTGATGCTTGAACCGAGGAGGGTTGCCGCGCGGCAGATCGCGGAAAGGATTGCCTATCTGCTCGGGGAACCGGTAGGGCAGAGCGTAGGTTACAGGATAAGGTTCGAGAACAAGGTCTCCGACAAAACAATGATAGAGGTCGTGACCGAAGGAATCCTGACAAGGATGCTGACAAACGACCCGACCCTCGACGGCGTCTCTGCGGTGATATTCGACGAATTCCACGAAAGAAGCCTTGCGAGCGACCTCGCCCTCGCACTTGTGAGGGAATCATTCCGCATGATCCGTCCTGACCTCAGGATAATAATAATGTCCGCCACCATCGATGCCGAGGCAATCTGCAAGGCCCTCGGCGCACCGCTCGTCGAAAGCAAGGGCAGGATGTTCCCGGTCACTGCAATCAATTCCGGGAAAGATACGGACGAGGTCTCATGCGCCTCGGACGTTGCCCGGATGATACGCCAGGCTCATTCCGACCACGAAGGGGACATCCTTGGATTCCTGCCAGGAGAAGGGGAGATAAGGGAATGTGCCCGGCTGCTCGGTTCATCCCTCCCAGACACGGAAGTGATGCCTCTTTACGGTATGCTGTCCTCGGCTGAGCAGAAACGGGCTATATCACCTCTCGATAACGGAAAGCGGAAGGTGGTCCTCGCCACGCCAATCGCGGAGACATCCATTACGATAGAAGGAGTCAAAGTGGTGGTTGACAGTGGTTTATGCCGCAGGATGAAATATGACCCACAAAGCGGTCTCAACAGATTGGAGACCGTGCGCATAAGCATGGACATGGCAAGGCAGAGGGCAGGAAGGGCAGGAAGGACTGCCCCGGGAACCTGCTACAGGCTTTGGACGACAGGCACGGAAAGAAGGATGACCGACACCCGGGTTCCGGAAATAATCGATGCAGACCTCTGCTCCACAGTGCTTGACATAGCAGCATGGGGAGGGGAGAGGGCAGAATCCCTGCAATGGCTCACACCGCCTCCAAAGGAGCATCTTGAATCTGCGAGACGCACGCTCGAAGGAATCGGAGCACTGTCAGGCGGGAAGATAACCCCTCATGGCCGTGATCTGGCAGCGATTCCCTGCCATCCACGCATATCCCATATACTTATGAAGTCGGACAGCCCCAAGGACAGGGCACTTGCCGCCGACATCGCGGCGATAATCGAGGAAAAGGATCCGCTCGCAGGAACAGGTAGCGGAATTGACCTGTGCCTCAGGGTGGAAGGCCTGAGAAGGGCGCGCAGGATGGATTCAGCCCAAAGGCAATGGGCACGGATCATCAGGATAGCAGAACAATACAGGAGCCTACTGAAAGTCCCGTCGGACGATTCCGCAGTCAATCCTTATGATGTGGGACGCCTGGTTGCTGCAGCATACCCGGAGAGGATTGCCCAGAGCAGGGGCTATGGCCGTTTCCTGCTTTCCGGAGGAGAACCGGCAAAGACCGACATATCCGATCCGCTTGCTGTAAGTGATTATCTTGCAATAGCTTCCATAAATTCGCATGAAGGAGGGGAGGGAAAGATATTCCTGGCAGCCGTCCTGAGTTCTGACGATATTGCCACGACGGACAGGAAAGTGTTGGGATGGGATTCCAAAGCAGGCAGGACAGTGGCTGTGACAGAAAGGAGAATTGGAAGGTTAGTCATTGATACAAAGCCACTTGCAAATGTCAAGGATGAGGATGTGATGACGGCTTTGTGTGAGGCTGCACCCAAATATGGTCTCACGATGTTCGATTTCAATGAGCGCGTCCAGAATCTCCAGAGACGTGTTGCAGCCGTTTCAGAATGGCATCCTGAGATGGATTTGCCAGACCTTTCGACCGAAAATGTGCTGGCCCGTTCCCAGGAATGGCTTCCGATGTATGCCGGCAAGGCATCCACCGTGAACGAACTGAGGAAAATCGACATGGAGATGGTATTGTGGAATATGTTGTCGTACGAGCAGCAGCAGACCGTAGGGGAAATCGCGCCTTCACATATCGAAGTCCCGACAGGAAGCAGAATCCGCGTGGAATATCGTCAAGGCGCCGACGCTCCGATCGTCCGTGTCAGGCTCCAGGAATGCTTCGGTATGAAGGACACGCCACGTGTCGATAAAGGAAAACGCCCCGTGATTATGGAACTGTTGTCGCCGGGATTCAAGCCTGTCCAATTGACAAGCGATCTGAAAAGTTTCTGGACTGGCACATATTACGAAGTGCGCAAGGAACTCAGGATGCGTTATCCGAAACATTCGTGGCCTGAGAATCCGCTCGAGGCAGAACCAGTGCGGGGTGCCTTGAAAAGGAAATGAAATCCTGGAAATACACCTTGTCCCCTTTTGGTCAATTTTGTTACACAATGTATATTATGTTAACTAAAAGATATGACGAAAAGTCCCCTGCCCGGAAAAAAGGGAAAATAAGGAGAAAATTTGCGACAAAGGAACAATAATTGCAGCAAAATCGGATGCATTTCTGGATACGGATCATGAAAAGGAAGCACATAATCATAGCCCTGATATTACTGTGTACGGCATTTGTCGTCCACGATATGAACAAAGAAGATGCTTCTGGGACACGGATTGCGACCCAGACCTGTACAGCTACCGAATATTCATTCGTCATTCCATTCGAGGCGCTGACCTCACCAACTACGAATCTCATAGCAAGCGTTCACGGAATCTCTATCTGGACAAGACGCCCGGCGGGCGGAGAAAACCGTCCTGGCAGCGTGACAATATCATCCGGAAGATTCATTTCCAAAAGCTTGCTCTCAAAATATTTCCACATCAAACCCGACATTGCTGATTCTTATCTGCACTCAGGAGATTTTCCTGTAAGTGTAGGCATATTAAGAATTTAGAGAAGGACTGCCCTATCGCGGATATTCCGCTAATTGACAGCTGATTTTCTAATAATCAAAAACTTAAGAATCATGTGTAAGACTTTCGTAAGGGCACATTCAGCCCTCGACCTGACTGTCAGCATAAGCCTGATGACTGTCGGATTGATACTCGTCACCCTGCCATCGTCACAAGGGGTGAACATCCTCGGCTTCTTTATGATGTTCGCCGGCATCATACTCGTAATGATTTATAAATCAGGCTATAAGAATATCAAGACAGGAGAACGGCTCCTGAAGAAAGAGCATTATTTTCCTCATAGTATGATGCCATCCGTCATCGAGGCCCTCGACAGGAACAACCCTGATGGAATCGACTATTCGTGGGAAGACAAAGGCAACAACCTGAGAATGGATGTCTATGTCAGCAAGAAGAAGGACATGACCTATGTCCAGCTGTTCGAATATATTCCTTACAGTTATCAGCCCTGCAGCAAAATCTATGAGATGAAGGGTTCATCCGCGATGAATCACGCTTCCGGACGATTTAACAGATAATTAACAGGAACAATTTGTGATTGAGGTACCTTAGGGATACTTTTGCTGCTGAAAATCAACAAACCTATGGTACTTCAGTTATTTACACTTGTCGGAGCCCTCGGAATGTTCCTGTACGGAATGAACCTGATGAGCTCCGGACTCCAGAAGGCAGCAGGAGACAGACTCCGCAGTTTCCTGTCCGCGATGACATCCAACCCATTCAAGAGAGTGCTCACGGGACTCGGTATCACAGCCGTGATACAATCCTCATCGGCAACCACCGTAATGGTGGTGAGCTTCGTGAACGCCGGACTCCTCACCCTCGTGCAGGCCATCGGAGTCATAATGGGCGCCAACATCGGTACTACGGTAACGGCGTGGCTGGTGGCATGGCTCGGATTCAAGGCAGACATCTCGGTCCTCGCTGTCCCCCTCATGATCCTCGGATTCCTTTTCTCCAACTCGAAGAAAAGCAGCCGGAGGAATTACGGCGAGCTGATAGTCGGATTCTCCCTCCTTTTCCTCGGCCTGTCGTTCATGAAGGAATCAGTACCGGACCTGAGACAGACGCCTGAAGTACTCCAGTTCATCACACAATGGACAGGATACGGCTTCGGCTCCGTGCTCATCTTCCTGGCAGTCGGCACAATACTCACATTGATACTCCAGTCCTCCTCGGCAACTATGGCGATCACCCTCATAATGCTGAGCATGGGCTGGATTCCTTTTCAGATGGGCTGCGCGATGGTGCTCGGAGAGAACATCGGTACGACGATAACCGCCAACATAGCCGCATCGGTGGGCAACACGGCGGCCAAACGCGCTGCCCTGTCCCACACAATCTTCAACATCTTCGGAGTGATCTGGGCACTCGCTCTCTTCAAGCCATTCCTCGCCCTCGTGGGCAAGGTGATTGAAGTGCTTTTCGGACTCCCCAATCCTACCGACCCAGGATTCTGCGTCACGGCATCCGATTCTCCTGAAGGTACTGCCGCCCTCTACGGACTTTCGATGCTGCACACAATGTTCAACACAATCAACACGTTCATCCTGATCTGGTTCACCAAAGTCATCGAGAAGATTGTCACAGTCATCATAAAGGCTCCAGCCAACAAGGAGGATGACGCCTTCCGCCTTACCTACATTGAGGCAGGACCGCTCTCCACCCCGGAACTTGCAGTCGACCAGGCCGTCAAGGAAGTCATACATTTCTCCAGGATATCCCGCAACGGGCTCGGCTATGTCAGGAGCGCAGTGAATGAAACCAACCCTGATGATTTCGAGGAATACCGCCTCAAACTCGTCAAATACGAGGAAATATCCGACAAGATAGAATATGAAATCGCGACATTCCTGAACGGGGTGTCCACGGACGACATCAGCGAGAAGACATCCCACAGGATAAAATCCCTCTACAGGATCATCGGGGAACTCGAATCCTTGGGCGATTCCGGGGAGACAATCAGCAGGATACTCTCAAGGAGAAACATCCACAACAAGGCCTTCGACGAGAGCACAATCAAGAAGCTGAACGAACTTATCTCATTGGTTGACAATGCCTATGATGTGATGATATCAAATCTTACATCAGCTTCGGAAGGCAAGCTCTCCGAGATTTCCAACGCCTATGCCGCAGAGGAACAGATAAACAGGCTGAGGGACAACCTGCGCGACGAGGAAATCGAGAGCATCGAGAAGGAGCGGAAGAATTACCAGACAAGCGTCTATTATATGGATGTGGTCAGCGAACTCGAGAAAATGGGAGACTTCATCATCAACATATCCCAGGAACTGCTCAAATGCAGCGAGAGAATTTCGTAAAAGTCAAATAATTTGGTATTTTTGCAAGGCCGACTGTAAAGCCGGCCTTTGTTTATGTATAAACACACCCGCTGAATCGGGTATGAATCCGGATATATGGCAAGAAAGAAACAGGAAATAATATTGGAGAATGTCGTCATCGAGTCCGTGGCAGCCGAGGGAAAGGCGCTGGCAAGGGTGGACGGTACAGTGCTGTTCGTGCAGTTCGCCGTGCCTGGCGATGTGGTGGATGTGAAGGTCACCAAAAAGAAGAAGAATTACATGGAAGGCTACATCCTCAGGCTCGTGAAACCGTCAGAACACCGTCTGGAACCATTCTGCGAGCATTTCGGGGTATGCGGCGGATGCAAATGGCAGCCTCTTCCATATCCGATGCAGCTTCAGGCGAAACAGCAGCAGGTATATGACCAGCTGGTCCGGATCGGACATCTCGATGTGCCTGAAATCTCCCCTATCATCCCTTCTGACAAGACGGAATACTACCGCAACAAGCTTGAGTTCACATTCTCCCAGAGGCGTTGGCTCAACGAAGGCGAAGACCCGGATTCATTCACGCCACAGCAGAGATGCGGACTCGGTTTCCATGTGGGGCGGTTCTTCGACAAGGTGCTCGACATCAATCATTGCCACCTTCAGGAGGAACCATCAAATTCAATCAGGCTTTTCATCAAGCGATACGCCTTGGAGCATTCCCTGGAATTCTTCAACATAAGGGAACATACCGGTTTCCTCAGGAACATGTTCATCCGCACCACGGAGAAAGGCGACGTCATGCTGACGATATGCTTCTATCACGAGGACCGTCCTGCCCGTGAAGCCCTCCTGGATGCTGTGGCAGCCGAATTCCCGCAAATCGTGTCTTTGTATTACGTAATCAACGGCAAGGCCAACGATTCGATTGCCGACCAGGAATGCATCCTGTACAAGGGAGATGAAGCCATATACGAGACAATGGAGAACCTTCGTTTCAAGATCGGACCGAAATCATTCTACCAGACTAATTCACGTCAGGCATTGAAACTGTACTCGACCGCGAGGGAATTCGCAGCCCTGACCGGTCCCGAGGTGGTATATGACCTCTATACAGGCACCGGCACCATAGCCCAGTTCGTCTGTGCCAAGGCTTCCAAGGTCATAGGAATAGAATATGTGCCGGAAGCCATTGCGGACGCACGTATCAATGCGGAAGCGAACGGCATAACGAACTGCGAGTTCTTCGCCGGGGACATGAAGGACATACTTACAGACTCCTTCGTGGAGGAGCACGGCAAGCCAGACGTCATCATCCTCGACCCTCCGAGAGCCGGAATACATCCCGACGTCGCGCAGGTCATCCTCAATGCCGCCCCGAAAAAAATCGTATATGTCAGCTGCAATCCTGCATCTCAGGCAAGGGATTTGGAAATACTATGCAGGGACTACAGAATTACTGCCGTGCGTCCTGTCGACATGTTCCCACATACCCATCATGTCGAAAATGTAGTCGCACTTGAAAGGACTATCGGGCAAATTTTATAATTTTGCACTTTGCAGGTATCAAAACAAGATGGCAATACAATTCCTAATACTTGCAGCAGGACTCCTGCTGATACTCCTCGGAGCCAACTGGCTGGTCGAGGGTTCATCCGACATCGCAAGGAAATCCGGAATAAGCGAGTTCGTCATCGGACTTACGATCGTGGGCATAGGTACATCCACCCCTGAGATGGTGGTAAGTTTCCTTTCTTCCTTCCAGGGCAATTCAGACATGGCCGTAGGCAACATCGTCGGGTCCAACATATTCAACACGATGCTGATTCTCGGCACAACCGCCCTCATCTCCCCTCTCGTCATCACGAAAGGCAACCTCAGGAGGGACATCCCGATGAACATAATGGTCACGGTGATGCTTGTGATACTCGGAATGAAAGGCAGCATCTTCGGATGCGGCACCAATTCCCTGAGCCGTATCGACGGAGCCATCCTCCTCGTGCTGTTCGCCTGGTACCTTTACAAATCCTTCAAGTCAAATTCAGGCGTTGAAGAGATGGAGGAAGAGGTCAAGACCCGTCCCGTGTGGCTCTCCATAGTGCTCGTCATCGCAGGACTCGCAGCATTGGTGGGCGGCGGAAAGCTGTTCGTATCATCCGCATCGGAGCTTGCACGCCTCTTCGGAGTGTCCGACAAGTTCATAGCCATCACGGTAATGGCAGGAGGCACATCACTTCCGGAACTTGCGACATGCGCCGTTGCCGCCTTCAAGGGCAAGGGACAGCTTGCATTGGGAAACATACTCGGTTCCAACATATCCAACATATTGCTTATACTCGGTGGTTCAGCCCTCATCAACCCTCTGTCATTCAGTGGTATGACCATGGTTGACCTCGGCGTCCTCACCGGTTCCTCACTTTTCATCCTGCTGAGCGCGTTCATGTTCAGGAAAGAGATGCTCGACAGGGTTGAAGGGGCAATCCTCCTCATCGGGGAAGCCGGCTATATGTGGTATCTGCTGGCCAATATTTAAACGGACGGGCTCCAATGCCCTATTGCTAACAAAATGCTAAAATCAAGACCATGACATTCAAACCAACTGACTATTCCCTCGTCAATGTGGCGACAGGCAGGAAATTCGAAGACAAAGGATGGGCTCTCTCTGATCCCGAAAGCCAGGCTCCAAGCCTTATCCGTGCGGAGTATTCAAACAAGAGTTTCAACCCTCGCGCTGAACTTCCTGGATTCTACAGATATGCCGACTGGCTGCCAATATGCCGGACGTTGTCAGGCTCGAGCGCACCGGTCACATACAAATCCGAAAGACTTGCCGCATACCTCGGACTCGACAACCTTTATATAACATTCTCAGGATATTGGCCTGAGAAAGGAGCCTTGATGCAGACCTGCTCATTCAAGGAGACCGAAGCCTATTCAGTATGCGCGAGACTGCCTGAGGACTATGACAGAATCCTTGTCGTGGCTTCTGCAGGCAACACTGCGAGGGCTTTCGCGAAGGTATGCTCTGACAACAGGATTCCGCTCCTGCTCTCGATACCTGAGGACAACATCGGGGCATTGTGGTTCAGGGAACCTCTGGACAGTTGCGTGAAAATCATTGCTGCGCCGAAAGGATGCGACTATTTCGATGCCATAGCGATAGCTGACGCAGCCTGCACGAGCCCTGAATTCCAGGCAGAAGGAGGCGCCAAGAACATCGCCCGCAGGGATGGTATGGGAACGACCCTGCTCTCGGCTGTAGAGAAGGCAGGCCGGATTCCAGACGCATATTTCCAGGCTGTGGGAAGCGGCACAGGCACGATTGCAGTATGGGAGAACAACCTCAGGCTCATTGCTGACGGACGATTCGGCAGCCACAAGATGCGCCTGTACCCATCACAGAACGCGCCTTTCACAATCATGTACGATTCCTGGAAGGCCGGTTCGAGGGCACTTCTTCCACTCACTGCCGAAGAGGCTCGTACCGCTGCCGGACAAATCGAGGCGAAGGTGCTCTCCAACAGGAAACCTCCGTTCTCGATTGCAGGAGGTCTGTTCGATGCCATTACAGACACCAATGGTGACATGTTCTGCGTGAAGAATGACGAACTTCGGTTCTGGCTGGAGAAATTCGAGGAACTTGAAGGAATAGACATCCATCCTGCAGCAGCCGTGGCTACAGCATCACTCGCCCAGGCAGTAAAGGAAAACAGAGTCAGGAAGGACGAGGTGATAATGCTCAACATCACAGGTGGTGGCGAGAAAATTGCAAAATCTGACAAGGCAATCTACCAGGCCATGCCTCAGCTCGTAATATCGCCTGAGGAGCCTGTGGACAAGATTGTCGCTGAAGTTAAGAAACTCTTTGAATGATGAACGTCCTCCAGACCATACCAATCGTACCTGCGGATTCCTTGAACCAAGTCCAGGCGGAAATCGTGGCTGTCGCCGAGAAGATTGCCACCACTCCTACGGAGCAGCTCCTGTCAGACCTTGGCAGCCATGCCGTCACATTCGGTCTCAAAGTCCTGACAGCCATTATAATATACTGCATCGGAGCATGGCTTATCAAGAAATTCAAGGTCATCCTGACAAGGATTTTCGTCAAGAGGAACACCGAGGCTTCGATTGTATCCTTCGTCCAGAGCATGACGAGCATCGCCCTGACGATCATACTCATAATCATCACTGTCGGGGCCCTTGGCATAGATACGACATCAATCGCGGCTCTGCTTGCAGGCGGAGGTATGGCGATAGGTATGGCTCTGAACGGGACTGTCCAGAACTTTGCCGGAGGAATAATGATCCTTGTGTTCAGGCCGTTCAAGGCTGGGGATTTCATTGAGGCGCAGGGCTTCTCCGGTACGGTCAAGGAGGTCACCATAGTCAGCACCAAGCTCGTTACTGTTGACAACAGGAACATAATAATCCCTAACGGGGCGCTTTCCAACGGCACGATAAACAATTACTCCCAGAACGACTACAGGAGGGTGGATTGGCTCGTGGATGTCGAATACGGCACCAAATGCGATTCCACGAAAGAGATCCTGATGTCGATTCTGAAGGACGACGAAAGGATCCTGACAGTGGAGAAGGGAGCCCCGGCTGACCCGTTCGTAGCTCTCAATGCACTTCGTGACAGCAGCATACAGTTCGTGTTGAAGGCCTGGGTGAAGGCATCTGACTATTGGCCGGTCAATTACGATATAAACGAGAAGATCTACACCAAGCTCCCTGAGAATGGAATCAGTTTCCCATTCCCTCAGCTGGATGTGAACCTGAAAAACAGTTAAGGAGTGGTTTCCCACTCCTTGACTTTATGAATTATGAGCCACTTGGTCAGAGAAGAATCGAACCGGTGGCTTTTTCTTTTTCCAGAAGTTCCTTCGTGCATACAGGATTTGCGTATATGTCGAGGAAAATCCTCCTGAGGTCCTCCCTGTTGATTTCCGGTTCCACTGTATCGAGCTGATGCTGCATATAATCTACGAAGCTGACGACATCTTCATTCGTATACATGTCGGAATACTTGTATGACTTGTTGGCAAGGTCGTATGCGACATAATTGTTCTTCCAGAGACGGTATCCCTCGATGACCCTCCTGTCGACCGCATGGCGGATAAGCTGGTAACGGTCATTCTTGTCGCATTTCGCAGCCTCCCTTATTTCCTCGATTTCAAGCGGCTTGCCTATGTTCAGGTGGATGTTTCCCTTCTGCTGCTTGATGCCGGTGAGTATGCTGTTCAGATCCTCGTCCGGAGCCTTCACATATTTGTGTTTCCTTGAAATCACAAGTTCGCGGGCCTTCAAGACATCACAAGGCTCGTACTCGTAGGAAATGCTCATCGGAATGATGTTCAGTTCGTGGAAATTATGCTCGAAATCAGATGCACCGCTCATGTCGAGCATCTTCAGAAGGCCCTGCTCCGTGATGTCATATCCGTTCTTGGTCCTTCCCTGCCTCTGCGCAAGCCAGATGGAACTCCTCTGCTCGGTTATGTTGATACGTATGTATTTCGAAAGAAGCTGTGATGAAAGATAGAGTTCCCTCGCGGTAATGCCCCTCATCACCTTTATCATCCTGTTGGAACGGATGAGATATTCGATGGTCTTGTTCGTTATGAGGTTGTCGCCCACGGCAATCTCAGTCATCGGGATGCCGTTCCTGTAAAGGACGAGCTGCGTGATTGCAGGGTCGAGGATGATGTCCCTGTGATTTGACAAGGCCAGGAATTTCCTCGACGGGTCGATGTTGGATATGCCGTCATATGAGAAATTGCGTGCCGTATGTTCAAGCACCCACTCTACGACCTTGGACATCACGAGTATCTGGAACTGGTCGATGGTCTTTATGCTCTTGAGGATATCTTTCAGGAAAGACGGGGACTGTTCCGGGAAGAAATACTGTGACACTTCCGAAAGGAGAGGATAATCCGCCAATTTGCTGAGAGCTTCCGCAGCTTCCGCATCGGTATAAGGACTGATGCTCTCAAATTCAGATAAATCTACCATAATTTTAAGGTTCAAGTTTATAGTTCAATCAGCAAATTTATAAAAAGCCTATGAATAAAACAACTTTCATCCAATCATCGGCGGAAAAGCAAAGAGCTGTCTCCATAGCTCAGGAACCTGAAACCGTTACCAAGTGCGTAGTCGTAGATGCGTTTCCAATCGCCTCCCACAAAGGCTGAAATCAGGAGCAGAAGCGTGCTCTGAGGCTGGTGGAAATTGGTGACGAGCATATCAACAAGCCTGAACCTGAAGCCTGGGACGATGATTATCCTCGTTCCCACCTTGAGCTGTGTCAAGGAGTTTTCCCTGAGATACCTGGCTATCGCAGACAGGGATTCCTGCAATGAATACGGATATTCCCTCTCGTAAGGCTCCCATTGTCCTACATCGGAAGGAGAGCCGTTCTCGATACATTTCACTCCTATATAATATAGGGATTCAAGCGTCCTGACAGATGTGGTCCCGACGGCGACAAGAGGCCTTCCTCCAGAAAGAATCTCCTCTATGAGGGAGAGCTCTACGACGAATGGCTCCCTGTGCATGGAATGCTCCGCCACATCCGAACTCTTGACAGGGAGGAATGTCCCGGCCCCGACATGAAGGCATACGGTCCTTTCCTCAATTCCCTTTTCCTTGATCCTTTCAAGCACATCACCGGTGAAGTGCAGACCGGCCGTAGGAGCGGCCACGGAGCCTCTGTAGCGTGCATACAAGGTCTGATAACGCTCTATGTCAATGGATTCCGTCTCCCTGTTGAGATATGGAGGAATCGGGACCGAGCCGCAGACTTCAAGCACCTTGGAAAAGGGTACATCCCCATTCCATCTGAACTCGACCACAGAAGTCTCGCCTTGCCTTTCGACGAGGGTGGCAGTCAGACCTATCTCCTCCAGGGCATTGTCAGAACAGGGATTGAACAGCGAAAGGGTATCTCCCTTCCATCTTTTCACATTGCCTACGATGCATTTCCACTTGCAGCCACCGACAGAAGCGAACATAGAGACATATTCGTTCGGCTCCACAGGTTCAAGGCAGAATACCTCTATGTGGGCACCGGTAGGGCGTACGAAATGAAGCCTTGCCGGCACGACCTTGGTGTCATTGAAGACCATCAGTGCACCTGATGGGAGAAAATCCGGTATGTTGCGGAAAACGGACTCGGACACTTCGCCGTCCTTGTATAGGAGGAGCTTCGATGATGCTCTGTCAGCCAAGGGATATTTGGCGATCCTTTCATCAGGAAGCTCATAATCGTAATCTTCTATTTTCAGTGATGTTATCATCGTTCATATAATAATCGCGTGCAAAAATACGCAAAATTTTCCATCATTGCCACAATACGGTCCGTCCGGACTTGTTTACAAAAGTAAATAACAAATATAAATCACATTGAAAACATTTGTAAATTATTGGCAGATTTCCGATGGCGCAAATGTCATTTCAGGGAAGGTTGACAAATTTGATATAAGCAAAATTTATAATCTATTATATTGAACTCTATCTATATCATAATCAGATATTTACACAAATTATATGAAGTTATTATAAAAATAAATTGTGTAACCAAAGGCATTTTTATCCCCATTTCGCTGGAAAACATTGAATTTAGCTATATATAATCATAATTATTTATTCGAAACCCAAATATTTATAATTGTTACATAAAGTATCGCTATAATAATTTACAGTGCCCTGTCTCCCCTATTTTACATATGTAAACAAGAAAATCTGTTTGAAATTTCAAAATTCCTTGCTACATTTGTAAAACCAATGTAAACAAACATGAACACCCGTCTGAAGCAGTTCATGGCTGCCGAAAACATCACGCAGTCACAGCTTGCGGACTCACTCAATGTCGTCCGTGCGAGCGTCTCCCATATTCTTTCCGGAAGGAACAATCCGAGCTATGAGTTCATCAAGGCTCTGATGTCCCGCTACCCCCGTCTGAATATCGAATGGCTGATGTTCGGCAAAGGGAAAATGTACAAGGATGCTCAGACGGCATCAGCCCCTGCCCCCATATCCGCTCAGGAATCCCCTATGTTCGCCGATGAGGACGTAGATTCCTCCACGGAATCCGCACAACCGGAAGATTCCGTATCGAATATTGAAGGCATGGTTGATTTGAATACATTATATAATATTGTCCAGAAACCTGTCAATCAGAGGAAAGTCGTAAAAGTTACCATACTTTTTGACGACGGAACGTATCAGGAATTGTGATTTGAGCAGTTCTTTTGCTATCTTTGTAGCACTCTAAAGACGCAATTCTGATGTACAAGCACTTGATAAGGCCGATTCTTTTCAGGTTCAACCCCGAAACGGCCCACAACCTGACATTGACGGCACTTTCTGTCGCTGGACGTATCCCTTTCGGAGCCTCTTTCCTCCGTATGCTTTACCGAAGAAATTCCCCGTCCCTTGCAAGGGAGGTTTTCGGGATCAACTTCCCGAATCCCGTAGGACTTGCCGGAGGACTTGACAAGAACGGAGAACATTACAACGACCTCGGGAACCTTGGATTCGGATTCGTGGAAATCGGTTCCCTCACCCCTAAGCCTCAGGACGGCAATCCGAAACCCCGTCTCTTCCGCCTTCCTGCCGACAAGGCCATCATCAACCGTATGGGCATCAACAACAAAGGGGTGAAGAACGCTGTCGAGCACCTGAAGAAGGTCAAGCCTGACGTGATTGTAGCCGCAAACATCTCCAAGAATGCCACGAGCATGAATGAGGATGCCGCAAAGGACTACGAGACCTCCTTCGCCCTCCTGTATGATTTCGTGGATATGTTCGTCGTGAACGTGTCCTGCCCGAACGTGGAGGGGCTTACGGCACTCCAGGACGTAGGATTCCTTTCGGAGATTGTGGACAGGCTCCTTGACCTGAGGATGTATTACGACCAGTACAGGCCTATTCTCCTGAAGGTTTCCCCGGATTTGTCGCATCAGCAGCTTGACGAAATCCTGGACTACTGCCTCCGTTCCGGAATCGACGGAATCGTGGCCGGAAACACGACCAGAAGCAGGGACGGCATCGTAGCCACGCCCGAGGAAAAGGTTGAGAAGATCGGCAATGGAGGGCTTTCCGGGGCGCCTTTGTTCAAGAAGAACCTCGAACTCGTGAGATACATCAAGGAAAAGTCTGGAAACAACCTTCCTATCGTCGGTGTGGGAGGAATAATGACTCCGCAGCAGGCACGGCAGATGCTTGACGCCGGAGCATCACTCGTGGAGATTTACACCGGGTTCATATACGAGGGCCCGGGATTCATCAAAAGAATCATAAAATATCTTGAAAAATGACACAGGCATCAATCTGTACAATCGGGGACGAGATTCTCATCGGCCAGATAATCGACACGAATTCATCCAATATATCCAAGGCGCTGAATGCCGCCGGAATCAAGGTGACGAGGATGCTCTCAATCGGAGATGAGCGGGAGACCATAATCACGGAGCTCGGCAAGGAGCTCTCAGCCAACGACATAGTGATAGTGACCGGAGGGCTTGGTCCGACGAAGGATGACCTGACCAAGAACGCCCTCGCCGAACTCGCCCATGCAGGTGGCTTCAGGACGGACGAAAGGCAGCTTGAAATCATACACAGGATCCTCGGGGCGCGCGGGCTCGACGTTCTTGACATAAACATTGCCCAGGCATCGGTCCCTGACAACTGCGAGGTGATTCCGAACAAGCTCGGCACCGCACCTGTAATGGTGTTCAGGTTCCCGGAGGATCGTTTCGGCCACAAGGCTTCCCTCTACTCCCTGCCGGGAGTGCCATTCGAGGCCATAGGGGCCCTCGGAGACGTCGTGGAGGACATCAGGAGGCATCATCAGACATCCGACATATACCACAGGACCATAAATACTTTCGGGATAGCCGAATCAGCCCTGTCAAAGCGTATAGAGGAATGGGAATCAGCCCTTCCTTCCGACATCCACCTCGCATATCTTCCCAATCCCCTTGCCGGAGTGCGCCTGAGGCTTTCCATATATGGTGGGGACAGGAACGAGCAGACAAGCCGCATCGACGCCAGGGTGGCAGGACTTGAGGAAATCCTGAAAGACGACATATATGAGGGAGATTCGCTGCAGGAATGCATAGGCAATATGCTGAGTGCGTGCGGCAGGACGGTAAGCGCCGCCGAATCCTGCACAGGAGGCATGATTTCCCAGCTCTTTACCTCGGTGCCCGGTTCCTCCGGATATTTCCTCGGAAGCGTCACATCCTACGCCAACAGCGTCAAGGAGGGCGTCCTTGGAGTCCCTTCGGAAATCATATCCCGATATGGAGCGGTAAGCGAGGAATGTGTACGGAAAATGGCTGAAGGAGTGAGAAGGCTGACAGGAAGCGACTACTCAGTGGCGACTTCTGGAATTGCAGGCCCTGGAGGCGGAAGCGCGGACAAGCCTGTCGGTCTGGTATGGATAGCCGTTTGCTCGGAAAGAGGTACGGAAGCTTACAGGATGGTGTTCAACGGGGACAGGAAACGCAATATCGAGCGTTTTGCCGCCAATGCCCTCAATCTATTGAGGAAATTCATAAGAAAAGATATAAATGATTGATATAATATATTTAAAACATTTTTGTTTGGCTATAAAACAAAAATGTTATGTAAATATATGTAAACAATAAGACTACCTTATATCATTCTGTATCAGGCTCATGACGCGCAGGAAGTTCCCTCCGGCGATTTTCTCGATTTCGGCCTCTGAATAGCCTCTGGAGCGCATTTCTTCGAACAGGATCGGGAACTTGGAGATGTCCTCCAGCCCCTCTGGGGTTACAGAGATACCATCAAAATCGGAACCGAGCCCGACATGGTCCACACCAACCAGTGAGACCGCATGGTCTATGTGGTCGACGACCCTCTTGTATGATGGACGCGGCAGGGACTGAAGCCTGTCCTGAATGTCATTCCAGGCCTTCCTCCTATGTGGATCCCCCGGAGAGGCGATGAATTCTGCCTCCACCCTGTCTCCTTCGTCCATAAGTCCTGACTCTGAAAGCGTCCGGCTGAAGTCCGTTTCTATGAACACAGGATAGAAATTTATCTGGATTACGCCACCGTTCGACGCCAGGGCCCTGATCATGTCGTCCGTCATGTTCCTCGGATGGTCCGCAAGGGCACGACAGCAGGAATGGGTTGCCACCACAGGCATCCTGGAGTACCTTATGACATCGTGGAAGGAATCATCAGAGATATGGGATACATCAATCATCATCCCGATATCGTTCATCCTCTGCACCAGCCTCCTGCCGAAAGGGCTCAGGCCTCCCCAGGTAGGTGTCTTTGAGGCACAGGAGTCGCAGATCAGGTTGTCCGCACTGTGGCAGAGCGTCACATACCTCACTCCAGCCTCATGGAAATCGTCGAGCTTTCCGAAGGATTCCCCTATAGGAGAGCCGTTCTCAAGCCCTACGAACACGCTGAAACGGCCTTCAGAACGGTTTTGGAGGGCTTCGTCGGCAGAACGGGCGAACGCAGCCCTGTCCGGATTGGCTGAAACGGTGGTACGGAGGGCATTTATCAGCTTCCAGGCATATTCCTCCGCCTGTATCGCATCCAGGGAGGCCGGAACATAAAGGGCGAAGAAAGCTCCGTCCACACCTCCGCGCCTCAGTTTAGGGAAATCCACATGGGAATGGTCGTTGTCGAGGGCAAGGTTGCGAAGACGCAGAATCTGCGACGGGGTGTCACAATGGGAATCAAGTACAAACATATACTTTAGTTAACCTTTGACAATTCTTTGTCTTACAGCCTCATACATCATTATTGCAGCGGCTGCGGAAACATTGAGCGAGGTTATCTCTCCGGACATCGGGAGGGCTGCCTTCTCATCCGCCAGATCCAGCATGGACTGGGATATGCCCTTCCCCTCGGAACCCATCACGATTGCGCATGGTCCCGTCATATCGACATCATAAATCAGAGAGTCCACCTTCTCGGTGGCTGCAATTATGCGGAATCCGCTCTGTTTCAGATAATATGCCGCCACGCGAAGGTTCGGTACCTTGCACGTGTCAATCCTCATCAAGGCACCTGCAGAGGCCTTCACAGCCTCCGCATTGATTGCAGCGCCTCCCTTGGCAGGTACTATGATTCCCTGGCCACCGGCACATTCGAGGCTCCTGGCAATCGCACCGAGATTCCGGACATCGCTCACTCCGTCAAGTATCACCAACAATGGAGAAAGCGTCTTGGCAAGGGCATTGTCAACCAACTGCTCTATGCTGACATAATCGATGGCTGATATATATGCAAGGACTCCCTGATGGCTCCCCCTCACGGAACGGTTCAACTTTTCCGCAGGAACGAACTGGAACGGAATCCCGTTCACCTTCAGCAGTTCGAGCAGTTCGCGGAACTGCACGCCTTCAAGCCCCTGTTTGAGAAGCACCTTGTCAAACTTCTTTCCGGCCTTGACGGCCTCCAGTACCGGATGCATTCCGAACAAATACTGCATCTTGCCTTCTTCCATAATGATATTCTTATTCAAGTGATTCCGATAATCTCTCCCATTCAGCCATCTTGTAGTCAAGTTCACGCTTGTGCTCAAGGTATGTCCTCGTAAGTTCCATCACATCGTCCTCCGGCTTCGGGTTGGAGAGGATGGACTCAATGGCTTTCATCTTCTTTTCTATTTCTTCTATTCCATTCTCTAAAAATGAGATACGGTTTCTTATCTTCCGTTCTTCTTTAGATACAAACTTCTTTGCCTGATACTCCTGTCTCGACTCTTCCTTCTTCTGGACGACCTCTTCCGGCTTCTGCACTGCCTCCTGGGAGTAATGCCTCTCAAGTTCGTTCAGGCTTTCAAGACGGCGTCTCTCGAGGAATTCCTGCACGCCTCCGAGATGCTCCTTGACCTTCCCGTCCCGGAACTCATACAGCTTGTCAACCAGCCCGTCGAGGAAATCCCTGTCGTGGGACACGATTATGATCGTACCATCGTAAGCCTTAAGAGCCTGTTTGAGTATGTCCTTGGACCTGATGTCCATATGGTTGGTAGGCTCGTCAAGTGCAAGCAGGTTGTATGGCCTGAGCATCAGCTTCGCCATAGCCAGCCTCGCACGCTCCCCTCCGCTCAGCACGGCCACCTTCTTGTCAATGTCCTCTCCCTTGAAAAGGAAGGCTCCAAGTATATCCCTGAGCTTCATTCGGACATCCCCTACGGCAATGCGGTCGAGCGTCCCATATACAGTATCCTCCTTGTCAAGGATATCTTCCTGATTCTGGGCGTAATATCCTGTATTTACATTGTAACCTACACGGGACTCCCCCTTCATCGGGTCAAGTTCACCCATTATGGCCCTCATCAGCGTGGTCTTGCCTTCTCCGTTCCTTCCCACCAAAGCCACCTTCTCACCCCTGCGGACCTCTATGTCCGCCCCGGAGAACACGACTTTGTCGCCATAGCCGAGCGACAGCCCCACAGCCTTGTAGGCTATGTCCCCTGAACGTGGTGCAGGAGGGAACTTGACCGTCAGGGAGGACCTGTCCTCCAGCTCCACCTCTATCCTTTCCAGTTTCTCGAGCTGCTTGACACGGGACTGCACCTGGTTGGACTTGGTCGGCTTGTAACGGAAGCGCTCTATGAACTCCTCCGTCTTCTCAATCATCCTCTGCTGGTTCTCGTATGCAGCCTGCTGCTGGGCAAGCCTTTCACTGCGAAGTTCGAGATACTTGCTGTAAGGGACCTTGTAGTCGTGGATATGGCCGAGCATTATCTCCACTGTCCTGTTGGTCACGTTGTCGAGGAATTTGCGGTCATGGGAAATCAGGACGAGGGAACTCCTGCAATCCTTGAGATATGACTCCAGCCACTCGATGGATTCTATGTCAAGATGGTTGGTAGGCTCGTCGAGCAGAAGCACGTCTGGCTTGGAAAGAAGTATCTTCGCAAGTTCGATACGCATGTTCCATCCCTGGCTGAATGTCTCGGTAGTCCTTTCCAGTTCGTCATACCTGAATCCGAGGCCTACAAGTGTCTTTTCCGCCTGCACCCGGGGATTCTCCGAACGGGTGAATGAAAGACGGTCGTTCACATCATTGAGCCTTACCATAAGGTCGTGATACCCCTTGCTGTCGTAATCCTCCCGGGCTGAAAGCTCTTCCGTTATGCTTTCAAGTTCCGCCTCCATGGAGAACATCTCCGAGAAGGCGGTCATGGTCTCGTCGATTACGCTTTTCCCCCTGTGATGCTCCATAATCTGGGGCAGATAGCCGATTTTCAGCCCTGCAGGCACTGCTACCTTGCCGGAAGTCGGGCTCTGAAGCCCGCAGATGAGCTTCAGGATGGTGGACTTGCCTGCACCGTTCTTCCCGACAAGTCCAATCCTGTCGGTCTCGCTTATATGGAAATTGATTTCATCCAGCAGGGTGAATCCGCCGTATGCAACGGTAAGGTTGTTGATGGAGATCATCTGATGTCAATTCTTTCCGGCATCGTCGCCATCATTGGCATCATCCCCCTTGATTCCTTTCCTGAAATTGCGGATACCTTCCCCAAGGCCTTTCATCAGTTCAGGTATCTTCTTCCCTCCAAGCAGGAGGAGGAGCACAAGGGCAATTATCAGAACCTCCCAGATTCCGATATTCAAAAACAATGGTGTCGTCAACATAGCCATGATCATAAACCTCTTTCTATAACTTCAGCGAGGGCTTCGGGACATCTGACCGGACGGCGTGTGGCCGCATCGAGGAATCCGAGGATAACCTTGCCCTCACAGAGCAGGTTTCCCGCCTCGTTGTAGATTTCGTTCCTTACGATGAGCTTTGCCATCGGGACCTTGTCAATCATCGTGACAATCCTGATCCTGTCGCCCATCCTGGCAGGCATCCTGTAGCGGCATTCCACCGACACGACAGGAAGCACTACCCCAGCCTCCTCTATCATTGAAATCGGAAGCCCGGCCTTCTGCATCATGTCGGAACGCCCGCACTCGAAATATCTGATATAATTGGAATGATGGACGATGCCCATCTGGTCGGTCTCATAGTACCTGACATCCAATTCAAGCTCAGACTTTATCATAACCAATAATTTCGATGAAGTTGTTCTGCTAATTATTCCTCAATGCCTTCAGTGAGGCATTTATACTTTCTATCTTGGAGAGCGAATCAGCTTCCTTCTTCCTCTCCACGGCCACGACGGCCTCAGGGGCATTTGCCACGAAACGCTCGTTGGAGAGCTTTTTCCTGACGCTTTCCAGGAACTTGGTCTGGTATGCGAGCTCACCTTCAAGCTTGGCGATTTCCTCCTCCACGTTCACAAGGCCTGTGAGAGGGACGAACATCTCCACCGTCCTTACCATGAATCTCTGCGCGGCGGACAGATCACCCTCGGCCTCTCCCACTTTCACATTGGCAAGCTTCACCACTACCGGAACCACCTCTGAAGGGAAATCCCCCTTCACCTTGAGTTCAAGACTCTCCTTCGGGGATATGTTCTTCTGCTGGCGGATGTTGCGTACACCTGCCACGGCCTCGCAAGCCATTTCAAACTTCCCGATGAAGCTGGAATCATATTCCTTCGCCTTCGGATAGCGCTGGTTCATGATGGTCTCGCCGTCCTTCCGAGGCTCCATGTTCTGCCAGAGTTCCTCCGTAATGAAAGGCATTATAGGATGTATCATCTTCAGCAGAGCATCGAAATATCCGACAGTCGCATCGAAGGTCGTCCTGTCAATCCCGCTTCCGTATGCAGGCTTGACAATCTCGAGATACCAGGCGCAGAAATCATCCCAGAACAATTTGTAGATTGCCATGAGGGCATCAGAGATGCGGAACTTGGAGAAATGATCCTCCACGGTCTCGATCACCTGGCTCAATTTGGCATCGAACCATTTTACGGCTACAGCCGAAGCCTCCGGCTGCGCAGCCTTTTCATCGACATTCCACCCTGTAACCAGACGGAATGCGTTCCATACCTTGTTGTTGAAGTTCCTGCCCTGCTCTATCTGCGACTCATCGTAAAGAATGTCGTTTCCAGCCGAGCTGCAGAGCAGCATCCCGAGACGGACTGCATCGGCGCCGTATTTCGATATAAGATCGAGAGGGTCAGGCGAATTGCCGAGTGTCTTGGACATCTTCCTGCCGAGCTTGTCGCGGACGATACCGGTGAGATATACATTGTGGAAAGGAACGTCGTTCATGAACTCGTTGCCGGCCATGATCATCCTTGCGACCCAGAAGAAAAGGATATCCGGGCCTGTCACCAGGTCGTTGGTAGGATAATAATATGCCAGGTCCTTGTTCGGCTCAGCATCAGGATGGCCTGCCTTGTTGGTGTCGAACACGGATATAGGCCAGAGCCAGGATGAGAACCATGTGTCGAGCACATCCTCGTCCTGCCTGAGTTCAGCGGCGGTGATGCCAGGGCACAATGCCTGTGCCTGTTCAAGAGCCTTGTCCGCAGTTTCAGCCACGACTACCTTTCCGTCAGGAAGATAGTAGGCAGGAATCCTCTGTCCCCACCAGAGCTGACGGCTGATGCACCAGTCGCGCACATTCTCCATCCAATGGCGGTATGTATTGCGGTATTTGTCCGGAATCAGCTTGACCTTTCCGCTCTCGACTGACTCGAGGGCATCCTTTGCGAGTGCTTCCATCCTGAGGAACCACTGCATTGAAAGCCTCGGCTCGATGACGGCGTTCGTCCTCTCGGAATATCCCACAGGTGACGTGTAGTCCTCCGTCTTCTCGAGGTTGCCTGCCTCGCGGAGCATGGACTCGATTTTCTTCCTCGCCTCGAAACGGTCCTCGCCTACAAGTATCTGAGCCTTCTCGTTGAGCCTTCCATGGTCGTCGATGATGTCGATCACAGGAAGGTTGTGCCTTATGCCGATTTCATAGTCGTTCACATCGTGGGCCGGGGTGACCTTGAGGCATCCTGTTCCGAAATCCATCGTGACATAGGAGTCCTCGATGATCGGTATCTCCTTGTTTATGAGCGGAATCAGGACTTTCTTGCCTTTCAGCCAATGATAGCGTTCATCCTCAGGGTTGATACATACGGCGGCATCCGCCATGATTGTCTCAGGACGGGTGGTGGCAATTATGATATATTTGTCGGTAGGATTGCCGTTGCCGTCGGAGATGAAATACCTCAGATGGTAGAATTTGCTCAGAGTGTCCTTGTGGATGACTTCCTCGTCGCTTACGGCAGTGAGTCCCACAGGGTCCCAGTTCACCATCCTTACACCTCTATATATATAGCCCTTGTCGTAGAAATACACGAAAGTGTTGATGACGGCGTCGCTCAGTTCCGGGTCCATCGTGAACTTGGTCCTGTCCCAGTCGCAGGATGCGCCGAGCTTGCGGAGCTGGCTGAGGATGATGCCTCCGTGCTTCTCTTTCCACTCCCAGGCGTGTCTGAGGAATTCCTCACGGGTTATGTCCTCCTTGCTGATGCCTTCGGCCTTGAGTTTCGCAACCACCTTGCTTTCGGTGGCAATCGAAGCATGGTCTGTACCAGGCACCCAGCAGGCATTCTTGCCGTCCATCCTCGCCTTGCGGATGAGCACATCGTTCAACGTGTTGTTCAGGACATGGCCCATGTGCAGGATTCCCGTCACGTTAGGAGGAGGAATCACTATGGTATAAGGTTCCCTTTCGTCCGGTTCGGAATGAAAGAATTTGTGTTCAAGCCAATAGGCATACCATTTGTCCTCCGTCAAGGCAGGATCGTACTTAGCTGGAAGTTCCATATATCCAAATAATTATTACCTTTATACAACCAAAGCGCCCTCCTTGGGCGCAATATCGTGCAAAGATACTAATTTTTTCAGTATCTTTGCAAGGTTGCATCCACTTAGAGCGACAAGCGGAGGACATCCCGGCAAATCAGGATGCCAGGTGTACGGGAATGGATTCATATTTGACAACATTAACATATCTTTAGCAATGGCAAACGAAAAAGAATTAAGCATCGACCTGAAGCAGGACATCGCGAAAGGCTCATATTCAAACCTTGCGATCATCACACACTCCCACAGCGAGTTCATCATCGATTTCGCGACGATGCTCCCTGGGCTTCCGAAGCCTGAGGTCGGCAACAGGATAATCATGACGCCTGAGCATGCGAAGAGGCTGTTCCTCGCCCTCCAGGACAATATCAACAAATACGAGAGCCAGAACGGGGTCATCTCGCTCGGAGGCGAGCCAAAGGCTACTTTCCCGATGGGCGGTTTCGGAGGCGGAGCCAAATCATAGCCTGCAAGGACAAATCCAAAGGATATGGAAGAGAGATTCAAGAAGATAAAGGCATTCGCATTCGATGTTGACGGAGTGCTTACTGACGGAGGCATCTTCGCCAATCTCGACGGAGAGCTTTTCCGTACTTTCGATTCAAAGGACGGATTCGGGCTCAGGATGGCGTCCATGCACGGATACAGGCTCGGCATAATAACCGGAGGGCGTTCCGAAAGCATCCGCAAGAGATTCATCACCTGCGGGGTCACACCTGAGGATGTCTATCTCGGCTCGAGGGACAAGATGGAGGACTTCGCGGATTTCTGCCTCAGGTACAACCTGGCTCCCGAGAATGTGATGTATTTCGGAGACGACGTCCCTGACATTCCCGTCATGCTCGCCTGCGGGTGCGGCGTGTGCCCGAGCGATGCAGTGGAGGAGGTCAAGGAGATTGCGGACCTCGTCTCAGACCGTCCGGGAGGCCATGGCTGCGCAAGGGCTGCCATCGAGGCGGTAATGCGTATTCAGGGCACCTGGAAGCTCGACGTGCAGCATTACAAGGCGCGCTTCTGAATATTTTTCGCCACATATTTCAAAGATTCACAACAGTTCGGGTGCTTTTGCAACATATTCAGGAGCAGATTTCGGATATGGGTTTTTGTAATGTATTTTTGCCGGATGAAATTATGGCGGCATCTATGCCGCTGACAGCAGTGTAGTATTTTTTACGGTAAAAATTCATAATATGAAAATCGAAAACAGCAATGTACTCATCACCGGAGGAGCATCCGGAATCGGAAGACTTATGGGCAAACTCGCATTGGAGAAGGGAGCTGCCTGCCTTGTAATCTGGGACATCAACCCTACAAGCATCGCATCAGTGACTGCGGAATTCAGCAAGATCGGGAAAGTAAAGGGCTATGTCGCCGATGTGTCCAGGAACGAGGCTGTCATTGAAGCCTACGAGAAGACTGTTGCGGAATGCGGAAACATCGACATCCTCATCAACTGTGCCGGAATAGTCACCAGCAACAAGACATTCGACAAACAGACCGCTGACGAGATAATCCGTACCATCAACATCAACACCATCGCACCGATGCTTGTCACGAGGGTTTTCCTCCCGGGCATGTTGAAAAGGAACAGGGGACATATCTGCAACATCACTTCTGCAGGCGGAATGCTCGGCAACCCGAAGATGTCCGTCTATGGAGCAAGCAAATGGGGTGCGACAGGCTGGTCCGAATCAATGAGGATTGAACTGACAGACAGCAACGTGAATGTGACGACTGTGGCTCCATACTATATCAACACCGGTATGTTCGACGGAGTCAGATCCAAGGTCTTCCCTATCCTCAAGCCAGAATATGTGGCCGGAAAGGTCATCAAGGCGATTGAAAAGAACACAATATTCGCCGGAATACCGTTCGGTTTCCATTTCATCAGATTCTGGCAGGGCATCCTCCCTACGAAGATGTTCGACGTCATATTCGGGGAATGGTTCGGGATATATCACACGATGGACAACTTCACAGGAAGGACCAGACAGCAGCAGTCCCAGGACTCAACCAAGAAAGTATCATAATTGTCATGACATTGGAAAACACCACAACCGAAAGGATTGAAGAAATCGTCAAGGCACAACGGGAATATTTCCGCAGTGGTGCCACGCTCGACGTGAAATTCAGGAAACAGATGCTGTGCAAGTTCCGCTTCGCATTGGCAAAATGGGAGCAGAGGCTTGCGGATGCCCTGTGGACAGACCTTCACAAGTCATATGAGGAAGCATTCCTGACTGAAATCAGCATCGTGGAGGGAGAGATAATGAACCATATCTCCAATATCGGGAAATGGTCATCGAGGGAGCGCAGACGCAACCCCCTGAAACTCTTTCCTTCAAGAAGCTATGTAGTCAAGGAGCCGCTTGGGAACACCCTCATCGTCTCTCCTTGGAACTACCCTGTCCAGCTTCTCCTCAATCCTCTGGTCGGAGCGATTTCCGCAGGATGCACGGCAGTCCTGAAGCCTTCCCCTTATGTCCCGAATGTCTCGAAGGCAATCGAGGATATGATAAAGGAGACTTTCGAGGAAAGGTATGTGGCCGTGGTCCAGGGAAACAGGGACGTGAACCAGGCCCTGTTCAATATCCGTTGGGACCTCATATTCTTTACCGGAAGCCCTGCCCTGGCAAAGACAGTCATGGCTGCTGCTGCAAGGAACCTCACACCTGTGATCCTTGAACTCGGAGGCAAGAGCCCGTGCATCATCGACCGTACGGCAGACATAGGAAGGGCTGCGAAGAGGATTGCCTGGGGCAAGACGCTCAACAGCGGGCAGACCTGCATAGCACCGGACTATATCCTCATCCACAAGGACGTGAAGGACCAGTTCGTGGAATGTTTCGGCAAGGAAATCACGAATCTGCACGGAAGTGACGTGCAGGCCGACACCCATTATGTCAGGATGGTCAACGACAGGGCCTTCCAAAGGGTATGCGGCTATATGGAGGGAGCGGAAATCCTTTACGGAGGAGGCCGGGACGCGGCTTCGAGATACATTGAACCGACATTGATGGAATCTCCTGGAGAGGACTCCCCTGTCATGACCGAGGAGATTTTCGGTCCTGTTTTCCCTGTAACCACATTTGATGACGAAGGCAGGCCGTTCCTCGACAAGGTGGTGGATTTCGTCAACTCCAGGGAGAAACCTCTCGCGTTCTATTATTTCGGCAAGGAGAAGGACGGCTGGGAGGCCATCAGGAGGACATCCTCTGGTGGTGGCTGCATCAACGATGTGATAATGCACATAGCAAACGAGAATGTGCCTTTCGGTGGCGTAGGCAATTCCGGGATGGGACATTACCATGGAAGGGACAGTTTCGAGGCATTCAGCCACAGACGTTCCATAATCGCGACCGGGAACCTCATAGACCTTCCTTTCCGATATATGCCATACAAGTTCATCAAACTGGTAAAACCAATCCTGTAGACATCCATGGACCTGAAAGGAAGACATCTGATATTGGGAAGCAACTCTCCCCGCAGGAGGGAATTGCTGTCCGGCCTGAATGTCGGGTTTGAAGTGGACACCCGCAACAATTTCGAGGAAAGATACAGCCCCGACACTCCCCACAGGATGATTCCGGGTCTGATGTCAGAAGGCAAGTCCCTGGGATTCCACAGGCCGCTCGCCCCGGAGGAGATTCTCATAACCGCCGACACCCTGGTCCTTTGCGGGGACACGGTGATGGGAAAGCCTCATTCAAGGGAGGAGGCCTTCGGGATGCTCTCCATGCTGTCCGACAACACCCATGACGTCATCACCGCCGTCACGCTCAGGGACTCCGTCAGGAAAGTCACGGTGTGCGACACTGCCACGGTGCATTTCAGGAAGCTTGAGGAAAATGAAATCAATTGGTATATAGACAACTGCAAACCTTTCGACAAGGCTGGGGCATATGGTATCCAGGAATGGATCGGATATGTAGGCATAGACCGTATCGAAGGGTCATTCTTCACCATAATGGGGCTTCCCGTTCATCTGCTTTACTCCGAGCTGATGAAATTCATCCCATCAAATGGGCAATGACGGAGATTTTTGTACTGAAAACCTTAACCTTATAAAGAAATGACTATCCCCTATCAACTGATCAACTTTGGTCTGGCTTGCATGTCGCTGCCAGGCCGTATCGCTTTGTCCAAGGCGTCGCGCAATCCAAAGAAGGCAAGTGCAGATACGCTCAGGCAGATTCTGCTGCTCTCCAAGGATACGGTTTACGGAAAGGAACACCATTTCAGCTCCATACTGAAGGCCCGCAATCCTGAACAGCTTTTCAGGCTTTTCGAAAAGAGTGTCAAGGCATCAGACTATGAGAGTTTCAGACCATATGTGGAAAGGCACAAGAAAGGAGAGCCGAATGTCCTTATTCCGGGCAAGCCTCTTATGTACGCGACGACTTCCGGAACGACATCACAGCCTAAATGGATTCCGATTTCCACGAAATACATGAAGGAAGTATATGATGTCATGTCACGCATATGGTTGGACAATTTCGCCAGGATGCGTCCGAAATTCCTCTCCGGAGGACTTGTGGTTTCCGTGGCGAAGGTGGTTGACGGATATGCGGAGGACGGGACGATATATGGTTCAGTTTCAGGAGTCACGGCCAAGAAACTGCCTGAATTCATACAGAACAGGTTCGTCACGCCTCCTGTGGTATATGAAATAGCAGATTATACTGCAAGGTATTATGTCATGATGCGGCTTGCCATTGCGCACAGCGTGACATATATGGTGGCTCCGAATCCTTCAACTCTCATGGAGTTGATTCACAATGCCGAGGATTTCTTTGACGATTACATCGAGGATATCGAGAACGGCACGATTTCAAGCAAGTTCGACGTGTCCGAAGAAATAAGGGCTGAACTGTCACAGTTCATCAAGCCGGACCACGAAAGGGCTGAGTACCTACGCAAGGTGAAGAAGGACAACGACGGGAAACCGCTCCTGAAGCATTGGTGGCCTGACCTGCAGCTCCTGTCATCATGGAAATGCGGAAACACGATCATTGCTGCCGAGAAGGTGAAAGAACAGCTCCCTGACTGCTGCTGCTATCAGGAACTTGGCTTTTTCGCTTCCGAATGTCGTTTCGGACTTGTCCTTGACGATGGCATAGATTCGACATTGTTCCCTCATTACCACTACTATGAATTCGTGGAGGAAAGCGAATTGGAGAATCCTGAGCCGAAGTTCCTCCGCCTGCATGAACTGGAACAGGGCAAGCGCTATTGCATCTATGTCACCACATACTCAGGACTTTACCGTTACAACATGAACGACCTGGTGGAGGTCGGAGGATGGTACCGCAATACTCCGAAAATCCACATGGTCCAGAAGGTCAACGGCATCGTGAGCATCACAGGAGAGAAACTTTACGAGAAGCAGTTCATCGAAGCCGTCCATTTCGCAGAACAGGAGACCGGGATGAAGGCCAACTTCTTCATCGGTTTCGCCGACCCGGACGATGCAGTTTATGATTTCTATTATGAATTCGAGAAAAGGAAGGTCCGCAAGGCCAAGGCTGAGGCGTTCACGGAGATAGTTGACCGGAAACTGATGGAAATGAACATCGAGTACGAGTCCAAGAGGGCCTCACACAGGCTTAAGGCCCCTAAGACTTTCGTGCTGAGGCGAAACGCATACGACCTTTTCAAGAAGAAGAGTCTGCTCGAAGGCGCCCGTGACGGACAGTTCAAGCTCGTTATGCTGCTCCAGGACAAGCGTCGCCAGCGCTGGATTAATTCACTCCTGGAAGACTGACACCCTGATAATCCCCTGGGTATTACATCTGCACCCTCGGATTCCTCATCATTTCTCTCAATGAATTAAAGTCATTCCGGACGAAATGAAGGAACCGAGGGTGTAAAAATGGATCAACGAAAAAAGTAGGTTGATAAAATAAGTCTAGTTACCTTTGTGGTATG